>NZ_JAMBPR010000050.1 GCF_024206475.1 Paraburkholderia sp. CNPSo 3274 | reverse complement strand
ACCTGGCCGGCCTGGCGCGCTGCTGCGCTTGCCGTGGGCGGCGGGGGCTGGAAGGCGTCCGCGGCGGGATCGATGGCGTCGCGCGGGGCGCTGGCGGCGGGGCTGGCAGTGTAGGCAGGCGCGCTGTTGCCAGGCGCAACCGTGGGTGCGAGCGCGCCCGCGTCGCGCGCCTGCGTCTGCGCCGTGCCGAGCGAGGCGGGCGGCGGCTCGAATGCGTCGGCGGCTGAGGAAGCCGTCGGCACGTTGGCTGGCGTTGCCGCATAGGCCGGCTGCGGTGCAGCGACGATGCGGTTCTGGCTCGCAGCCGCGGCTCGCGGCGCGGGCTGCGCCGCCGCAACCGGCGCGACGCTCGCCATTGCGGCAGCCGGTGGCGCGGCGGTCACGCCGGGCGCACGTTCAGCCGGCGCAGACGCTTCCCAGGTCGGTGTCTCGAAAGGCGTGCGCTTGGGCGGCGCCATGCGGCGGATCCCGTCGAAGCGCTTCGCCCAATAGGAGTTGGTCAGATAGTCGAGACGCACCGTACCGCCAGTCGAAGGCGCGTTGACGAAGCGCAGGTTGCCGACGTATATCCCGACGTGCGAATGCGGCCGCCCTGTCGTATTGAAGAAGATGAGATCGCCGGCGGCAATCTCGTCGGGCTCGATCGTTTCGCCGCGCATGCTCATTTCGGCCGTGGTGCGGGGCAAGTCCACGGAGGCCGAGCGCGCAAGCACGTATTTGACGAGACCGCTGCAATCGAAGCCGCTATCGGGCGTATTGCCGCCCCACCGATACGGAATGCCCACGAGCCCCATCGCCTGGATCGAGATTTCCTCGCGGCCCACGCTGTGATCGACGAAATTGGGAAAGCCCGGCGGCTTGGTGCGCCACGCGTTTTCGCTGGAAGACGAACCGCTGCGCGATACCTTTTGCGGCGCGCTGGAGCACGCGGCAAGCAGGACTGCGATCAGAAGCGGAAGCCAGAGTCGACGCATGAAGCGGATGTGGCGCGCGCGACGCGTGCGCCATTGGGAAAACGGATCATGGGCGGATGGTAGCCCGCCCGTCAGCGCTTTCGCAAGAATTCTTCACAACTTACTTGAAGTTCGTGCGCCAACTGTTGTGCTTGTGGGACGCGCGGGCAATAAAAAAGGACCGCATCCGGTTCCCCGGATACGGTCCTCGCCATGTGCATGGGCGCCCTCGAAAGGCGGCGCCGAGCGAATGGATTACAGGATATCGGACGCGTAATCGGCAAGCCGCGAGCGTTCGCCGCGCGCGAGCGTCACGTGGCCGCTGTGCGCCCAGCCCTTGAAGCGATCCACCACGTAGGTGAGGCCGGAGCTGCCTTCGGTCAGATACGGCGTGTCGATCTGCGCGATGTTGCCGAGACACACGATCTTCGTGCCCGGACCCGCGCGTGTGACGAGCGTCTTCATCTGCTTCGGCGTGAGGTTCTGCGCCTCGTCGATGATCAGATACTTGTCCACGAACGTGCGGCCGCGCATGAAGTTCATGCTCTTGACCTTCAGGCGTGAGCGAATCAGCTCCTGGGTCGCGGCACGCCCCCATTCGCCGGCGGCGTCGTCGGTTTTCTGGAGGACTTCGAGGTTGTCGTCGAAGGCGCCCATCCACGGCTGCATCTTTTCCTCCTCAGTGCCCGGCAGGAAACCGATGTCCTCGCCAACCGGCACGGTCGCGCGCGTGACGATGATCTCGTTGTAGCGCTTCTCGTCGAGCACTTGCGCGAGGCCTGCCGCGAGCGCGACGAGCGTCTTGCCCGTGCCGGCCTGGCCGAGCAGCGTGACGAAGTCGATCTCCGGATTCATCAGCAGGTTCAGCGCGAAGTTCTGCTCGCGGTTGCGCGCCGTGATGCCCCACACGTTGTTCTTGTGGTGGCCATAGTCGCGCAGCGTCTGCAGGAGCGCCGTCTTGCCGTTGAGCTCGCGCACGATCGCGTGGAACGCCGGTTCGCCGTTCTGCGGCTCGAGATAGACGAACTCGTTCACGAGCATCGAGAGGCACTCGGGGCCCGTCACGCGGTAGTACGTCGTGCCGGTCTTGGTGTCCTGCCAGGACTCCATGCCCTTTGCGTGCTTCGACCAGAAGTCCTGCTGGAGCGCGCGCACGCCCGAGTACAGCAGGTCCTTGTCTTCGAGAACCTGGTCGTTGAAGTAGTCTTCAGCGGGCAGGCCGAGCGCATGGGCCTTGATACGCATGTTGATGTCTTTCGACACCAGCACGACGAGGCGGTCCGGCCGGTCACGCTGCAGCGCGCGTACCACGCCGAGGATCTGGTTATCGGCTTTGCCCTGGGGCAGGCCATCGACCGGATCGATATGCGTGAGCGTGGTCTGGAAGTACAGGCGCCCAAGCGCCTCGCGGCTGCCGAGGCGGCCAAGCGAAATGCCTTCCGAGATCGGGCCCGCATTGGCGACCAGCTGGTCGAGCGTGCGGCTCACCTGGCGCGCGTTGCGCGCGACCTCCGACATGCCCTTCTTGTGGTTGTCGAGTTCTTCCAACGTCATCATCGGCAGATAGACGTCGTGTTCCTCGAAACGGAACAGGCAGGTCGGGTCGTGCATCAGCACGTTCGTGTCGAGCACGAAGAGCTTCTGGACTTCGGTGCTCTCTTCGGGATGCACGCGTTTTTTCGCCCCGGCGCGCGTGGCGGGCGCAGCGGCGCCGCCAGAGGCTTTTGCCGAGTCCGGTTTGCCGCCGCGCGCAACGGGCGTCTCGTCGGCTCCGGTGCGTGCCTCGAGAGGCTGCAGCAACGCGGCCGTGACTTGCTTGCTGTTGTTGCGCTTGTTGCGCGCGGGCGCCGGTGCGACCGGCTCGAGCGCAGCCAGTTCGGCGCTGGCGCTCGAAAGCGGCACCGTGCGCAACGTGGTCGCGGCGTTGGCGGCCTGCGTCATCGGTTCGGCGACGCTCGCGGGGCCGTATTCGGCAACATCGGCGGCGTCGTTCTCGCTCGCTGCCTTGCGTGTGCTGCGCGTCGTGCGGGCACGCGCCTTGTATTCTTCGGGCGGCAGCAGGTTGCCGAGCTTGCTGGGGGGAGTAGGCAAAGGCATGGTGTCCCTCGAAATAATCGGGTCGAGTGGTCGCGGGGTTACCCAGTAAGGCGCGCTTTCGGGCGGTGCGTGCGGGTGCCGGGTAGGCCTCCGCCGTTACTGCGCAAGGTGCGCGCTCATGTCAGAAAATGCCGGTTCGCCTGGTTTTCGATCAGCTCCTTGACGTTTGCGCGCGCCGGGTCGCAAAGCCGGCACGAACGGGGAGAAAAGCGGGAGGGAACAGCATGGAACAAACAAAAAAGCCGCCGCCCCGGATGACGAGGCAAGCGGCTTCACTTCGGTGTCGTCCCGTTGCCTCGGATACGCACTTCCGGTCATTCCTTGACCGGCTGCGATACCGTCGCGACGCGACGTAAAAAGGGTTGGACAGGCACTCATTGCAGCCCAATATAACGCTCCTCAAAGCGCTTGTACAGCCTCCAGAACTTCATCGACATGGCCCGGGACCTTGATGCCGCGCCACTCCTGGCGCAGCACGCCGGTAGCGTCGATCAGGAAGGTCGAGCGTTCGATACCTCGTACCTGTTTGCCATACATTTTCTTCAATTTGATGACGTCGAAGAGCGTACACAGCGCTTCGTCGGCATCCGATACCAAGGTAAACGGCAGTTCGAGCTTGGCCTTGAAGTTATCGTGCGAGCGCACGCTATCGCGCGACACGCCCACGATCTGCGCGCCGGCCTTTTTGAACTTCGGATAGAGGTCGCGGAATTGCAGGCCTTCGGTCGTGCAGCCCGGCGTGTTGTCTTTCGGATAGAAGTACAGCACCACCTTGCTGCCCTTCAGGCTCGAAAGCGTAAAGTCGCCGCCGGTCGCGGGGGCGGTGAAGTCCGGAACGGGGTGGTCGACTGCGATGGTCACGTCAGGCACGTGGCTCTCCCTTTGTTATTGGCTGGCGTTGCCGCAGCGCACGGCGCCGTTTCGCCGGGACGCCCGCGGCAGGGGGCTTTGCGCGGGCGCGGTTCCTGGCAGGCGCCCCGCGGCGCGCGGGCGGCGGATTCAGTCGGGCTGAACGATGAGCTGGCCGGAGCGGCCGGCGATCTCGCCCCAGGTGACAGGGTACGATGGCAGCGAATCCGGGTCCAGCGTCGCATGGTAGTCGCCCATCGTGGCAAACGTATGGCCTTGCGCGCGCCAGCCGGCGAGCAGCTGCTCGAACACCGGCGCGAGCTTCTGCCCTTCGAGTTCCGCGTGCAGCGTGAAGACCTGGTCGTGCGGGTTGTTTTCGGTACGCTTGAGCATCCACGCGGCGACCGTATCGGTATCGACGCCATCGACACCGAGCACCTCGTCGAGTGTGGGCAGCGTGGTGGGCATTTGCACGTGGTTTAGCGTGCGGCCCGCCACCACCGGACGGTAGGGCGAATGGCCGCGCCCGTCGGAGGCGTAGCGCATGCCCCACGTGTCGATCTGCTCGAAGGCGGCCTCGTTCATCTGCCAGCCCGCCGCGCCGTGCGTGACGGGCGGCGTGCCGAAGATCCGCGTGAAGCGGTCGTGGCTCTTCTGCATCTGGCGCGCGGTCCATTGCGCGTCACGCTTGCGCACGTTGTCCTGCCAGTACACGTGATCCCACGTATGGATGCCGCACTCGAAGCCGGCTTCGTGAATCGCGCGCATTTCAGCCGCGGCTTCCACGCCGATGTCGGGGCCCGGCAGCAGCACGCCGTACATCAGCTGCTTCACGCCGTAGTGCTCAACCACCGACGTGCGCGAGACCTTCTTGAGAAAGCCCGGCCGCAACACGCGGCGCAGCGCCCAGCCCGTGTGATCGGGGCCGAGGCTGAACAGGAACGTGGCGCGTGCCTTGTAGCGGTCGAAGATGCGCGCGAGATTCGGCACGCCTTCGCGCGTACCGCGCAGCGTGTCGACGTCGATTTTCAGGACGATGCGGGCCAAGTGGCGAGGTCCTTTCTCTAACGCTTAATGTTGCTCGACGAGCGCACGCGCTTCGGCCACGTGGCCGCGGTACGCTTCGAAGATCTTGCGCAGCGCTTCGTCGAAGGTCGACTTCGGCGCCCAGCCGAGTTCCTGCTTCGTGTTGTCGATCTTCGGCACGCGGTTCTGCACGTCCTGATAGCCCGCGCCGTAGTACGCACCCGACGACGTTTCGACGAGCTGCACTTTCTTCGCCATGTCCGCGTATTCCGGGAACTCGGCGGCGAGCGCGAGCATCTTGTGCGCGAGTTCGCGCACCGAGAAGTTGTTGGTCGGGTTGCCGATGTTGTAGATCTTGCCCGTGGCGACGCCGTCCTTGTTCTCGATGATCTTCATGAGCGCTTCGATGCCGTCGTCGATGTCGGTGAACGCGCGTTTTTGCGCGCCGCCATCCACGAGGCTGATGTTCTCGCCGCGCACGATATGGCCGAGGAACTGCGTCACGACGCGCGACGAACCTTCCTTCGGCGTGTAGATCGAGTCGAGGCCCGGGCCGATCCAGTTGAACGGACGGAACAGCGTGAAGTTCAGGCCTTCCATGCCGTAGCCCCAGATCACGCGGTCCATGAGCTGCTTCGAGCACGCGTAGATCCAGCGCGGCTTGTTGATCGGGCCGTAGGTCAGCGCCGAGGCGTCCGGATCGAACTGCTCGTCGGAGCACATGCCGTAGACCTCGGAGGTCGACGGGAAGACGAGGTGCTTGCGGTACTTCACGGCCGAACGCACGATCGGCAGGTTCGCTTCGAAGTCGAGCTCGAACACGCGCAGCGGCTGCTGCACATAGGTGGCGGGCGTCGCGATGGCGACCAGCGGCAGGATCACGTCGCACTTCTTGACGTGGTACTCGACCCACTCCTTGTTGATCGTGATGTCGCCTTCGAAGAAGTGCATCCGCTCATGCTTGACGAGGTCGCCGAGGCGATCCGTCTGCATGTCCATGCCGAACACTTCCCAATTCGTGGTTTCGAGGATGCGCTTGGAGAGGTGGTGGCCGATAAAGCCGTTCACACCCAGGATCAGAACTTTTTTGGTCATGGACGGGGGACAGATGAAATGAGTTCGGAGAACGCGGCGGGGCTGATCACGGTCTCTTGACCGTCATGCGCATGCCGCAGTTCGTGGATCGCGATGGCGCGTGCGTCGCCGCAGACGGCGAAAAGCGCATTATCGCTTACGTGGATGCCGGCGGGCAATCCGGCGAGGGGGCGGACCCTTTCGGCATCTTGCGAGCCGGGGCGCACGAGACGCGCGCGGGCAATCACGAAACGCTCGTCGCCGATGTCGACGAACGCGCCCGGATAGGGCGGCGCAACGGCGCGGATCAGGTTGTACACCTGCTGCGCGCTCTGGCCGAAATCGATGCGGCCGTCCTCCGGCTTGCGCCCGCCGTAGTAGCTGCCGCGGGTGAGATCGTTCGGCAGATGCGGCGCCTCGCCCGCGATTAGCGCGGGCAGCACGCGCCAGAGCGTTTGTTCGGCGGCGACCGTCACCTTTTCGAATACCTGCGCGGCGGTGTCGTCGGGGAGGATCGGCACCGGGGTTTGCGCGACGATCGCGCCCGCGTCGGGCTTCGAGGCCATTTCGTGCAGCGTGGCGCCCGTTTCGGTTTCGCCGTTGAGCACGGCCCAGTTCGTGGGCACGCGGCCGCGGTATTTCGGCAGGAGCGAGCCGTGCACGTTGTAAGCGCCGCGACCGGCGAGGGCGAGCAGGTCCACGGGCAGCATGTGCCGGTAGTAGAACGAGAAGATGAAGTCCGGGCGCGCCGCGGAAACGGCCGCGCGCAGCTCGGCGCTCTTCGGGTCGGCGGGTGTGACGACCTCGATGCCATGCTCCTCGGCCACCGACTTCACGCTGCCGAACCAGATGTTTTCAGTCGGGCTGTCTTCATGCGTGACGACGAGCGCGACGTCGACGCCGCCCGCGAGCAACACTTGCAGACAGCGCACACCCACGTTGTGATACGCGAAGACAACGGCGCGCGGCTTCATTGGCCCGCTCCTTCGTTGGCCGGGTTCGTGGCGGCCGGGCTTGCAGCGGCACTTGCCGGGTGCACGAGTTCGGCCGGTTGGGCAAATGCGGCGGCCTGCATGAAATCCTGACGCGGCGTATCGACGACGGCGCGGCCATTGCGCTCCTCGAGGATCGTCTGGATCAGGTAACGCGGACGCGCGCGCACCTGCTGGTAGATGCGGCCGATGTACTCGCCAAGCAGACCGAGCGCGAAGATGATCACGCCGAGCAGGAAGAACGTGATGGCGAAGAGCGTGAACACGCCTTGCACTTCCGCGCCGAGGATGAAGCGGCGAATCAGCAGCAGCAGGAAGAGGCCTGCCGAGCCGAGCGAGAGGATCACGCCGATGAACGAGAGCCACTGCAGCGGCACGACGGAGAAGCCCGTCACGAGGTCGAAATTCAGGCGAATGAGGCTGTAGAGCGAGTACTTCGATTCGCCCGCGAAGCGCTCCTCGTGCGCGACCTCCACCTCGACCGGGTTCTGCGAGAACGTGTAGGCGAGCGCCGGAATGAAGGTGTTGATTTCGCCGCAGCGGTTGATCGTGTCGATGATGCGGCGGTTGTACGCGCGCAGCATGCAGCCCTGGTCGGTCATCTTGATGCGCGTGATGCGCTCGCGCAGACGGTTCATCGCCTGCGAGGCCTTGCGCCGCCAGAGGCTGTCCTGGCGCTGCTTGCGGATGGTGCCGACGTAGTCGTAGCCCTCGCGCATCTTCTCGACGAGCTTGCCGATTTCCTCGGGCGGATTTTGCAGGTCGGCGTCGAGCGTGATGACGATCTCGCCGCGGGCCTGCTCGAAGCCCGCGAGAATCGCCATGTGCTGGCCGTAGTTGCCGTTGAGCAGAATCGCGCGTGTGCTATCGGGACGCGCGCGGAACTGCTCCGCGAGCATCGCGGCCGAGCGGTCGCGGCTGCCGTCGTTGATGAAGATCACTTCGTACGAGGTGCCGAGCTTGTCGAGCGCCGGATACAGGCGCGCGAACAGCGCGGGGAGGCCAGCTTCCTCGTTGTAGACCGGAATGATGACCGAGACTTCCGGCGTGTCCGGGGTCAAGGTGCCTTGTTCCGTTTGACTCATGTGTGCGTCGATTCCGTTATTTGATGCTTCGGTTTGCTGCGTGCGCAAATCGGCGGCGTATGCGCTGCGCCGTCCGCCTGCGTTTCCCCTGTGTCGACCGGAGTTAGCGCTTGAGCGCTTACTCTGCTCCCACGCCCGTCAGGGCGGCTCCATCCAGTCCTCGACTTCTGTTACTGCCTGCCTTGCGAACTACTTCGCAAACTTCGCGCAAATCTCGTTCACCGCGCTGCACACGCGCGCCACATCGGCTTCGGTCATCTGCGTGAAGAGCGGCAGCGTGACCGTGCTCGCGCCGAAGCGCTCCGCGTGCGGGAACATGCCCGCCCTGAAACCGCGCTCGCGGTAGAGCGTGAAGAGGTGGATGGCCGGGTAATGCACGCCCGAGCCGATGCCGCGCTCCTTGAGTTCGCCCATGAAACCAGCGCGGTCGATCGCGAGCTTGTCGAGCGGCAGCGTGATCTGGAACATGTGCCAGTTGCTGTTGGCGAAGTCGGCGAGCGGCAGGCCAATGCCGAGTTTCGCTGCCGCGCCGCCCTCGAAACCCGCGAAGTAGGCCCGCGCGAGCGCGTGGCGCTGACGGGTGAAGCGCTCGATGTGCCTGAGTTGGCCGAGCCCGACGCGCGCCGCCACATCCGTGAGATTGTACTTGCCGCCGAGCACGTCGCAGTCCATGCCGTCGAAGCCCGTGCGCGTAATCCCCTGGAGGCGGTATTTCTGCGCGAGCACGGCCTCGGCTTCGTCGTTGAGGACGAGCGCGCCGCCTTCGATCGACGTGAGGTTCTTGTTGGCGTGGAAGCTGAACGAGACGATGTCGCCGATCGCGCCGATGCGCTTGCCGTTCCACGTCGAACCGAAGGCTTGCGCAGCGTCCTCGATCACGCGCAGCTTGTGCTGGCGGGCGATCGCGTAGAGCCGGTCCATGTCGACGGGCAGGCCCGAGAGAAAGACCGGAATGATGGCTTTCGTCTTCGGCGTGATGGCGGCTTCGAGTTTGTCGAGGTCGATGTTGCGCGTGACGGGATCGATGTCGGCGAACACCGGCGTCGCACCGACTTCATAGACCACATTGCTGGTCGCGACCCACGAGGCGGGCGTGGTGATGACTTCGTCGCCGGGACCCACGCCGGCAATGCGCAGACCGATTTCGAGCGTCGCCGTGCCCGAGTTGAAGGTGCGCACGGGACGGCCGCCGCAGTATTCGGAGAGCGCCGCCTCGAACGCCTGGTTCTGCGGGCCGGTCGTGATCCAGCCCGAGCGCAGCACATCGACGACGCCCTGGATGGTTTCCTCGTCGATTTCGGGGCGCACAAACGGCAGGAACGGAAGGGGCGACTGCGGGGATGACTGGGTCATGAGTGCTTTGCTCTTTGCTCGTCAGAAAGTGGGGCCAGGCAGCGAGGCTGCCGCGGCGCATCTTACGAAATGCCTATATGGGCGCAATACGCTGCGCTGCAAGCGGTCTCGCCACGCGCGCCAGAATCGCGCGCGCCGTGGCGCATTAGCTGCGCGCCAGCACGAACACGCCGATCAGGATGATGCCGATACCCACGAGCCGCTGCACGCTCAGCACCTCGCCGAACAGATACCACGCCGCGAACGCATTGACCACGTAGCCGAGCGAGAGCATCGGGTAGGCGATCGAGACGTCCACGCGCGAGAGCCCGACGATCCACACGACCACGCTGAACACGTAGCAGGTGAGCCCGCCGAGAATCGGCACTTGGGACGCGAGCTTCAAGCCAATGGGCAAGATGTTCGCACGGCTGAATTCGAAGTGTCCAACGGCATTGACACCCGCTTTCAGCAACAGTTGCGCACACGCGTTGAGGCCGACGCCGGCGAGGATGCAGATCAGGGAAATCGGATTCATCGGAAAGGGTGGTTCAACGGGTTATCGGATTGTGGCGGGAGCTGGGGCGGCCGGGCCGCGCAGGCCGGGCCGCGCCGGGCGCGCCTGCGCGGTCCGCCCAATTATCGCCCATGCGTCAATCGGGGCCAGGAAGCGCTCAGGATTGCGGCTTTTCAACGATCACGCGCCGCGCGTCGCGGGCGATCACCTGCATCGGCAGGCCTTGCGCGGCCAGTTCTTCGTAGCGCTTCACGGGAATCAGCGCGAGCGCATAGCGGTCGGACTTCCAGCGCGCCTCCCAGTCGGCAATGGTCGGCACCCATTTTTGCGGCTCCTCGGAGATGCCGAAGGCAAGCTCGTCGGTGACCTCGACCATCGTCATCGTATGGCGCACGTAGAAAGGCAGGGTGTGGTCGAGTACGCCCACCGAGTAAAACGGCGTGTCGGGCGGCAACTTCGCAATGGCGGCGCGCACCGCGGGCGCAAGCGGCGCGCCGGAACTCAGGGTGCCGAACACGTCGTGGCCCGTGCCCGCAATGGTCGCGAGCAGCAGCCACGCGGTGCCGAGCGCGAGCGCCGGTGCGCGCGCGCCGGTGTCGGGCGTGCGCTTCGCCCGGTTCAGGCGCAGGCCGGCCATGGTGACGACGAAGGCCACCGCGGCCGCGGCGAACACCCATACCTGGAACTCCCGGTAGAGCGCGTTCGGATTGCGCGCGTCGCCGAGCCGCGTGAGCACGAACGAGGCCGCCATCAACACGACGGCGAACAGTGCGTAGCCCGCGAGGTGCTTGTTCCACTGGACGCGCGTCATGACAGGCAGATACATGCCGATGATGAGCGCAACGGGCGGCGCGATCGGCAGGACGTAGGAGACGAGCTTGGAGTGCGAGGCGCTGAAGAACAGGAAAATGAACACCGTCCACACAAGCATTAGCATGACGGGCGAGAAACCGTTGGGCTGGCGCGGCGCGCGCAGCGCATGGCGCACACTCTGCACGCTCACCGAAAGCCACGGCAGGAAGCCCACCAGCATGACCGGCAAGAAGTAGTAGAACGGGCCGGGGCGGTTCTGCGCGGGCGTGAGGTAGCGCTGGAACTGCTGGACGACGAAGAAGAAGTTGAAGAACTCGGGATTGCGCTGCTGCACGAGGATGAACCACGGCGAAACGATCGCGAAGAACACGATCAGGCCGCTCACGAGATAGAGGCGCTTCCAGAGCGCCCAGTCGCGCGAAATCGCCGTATAGAGCACGAGCACGGCGCCTGGCAGGATCAGGCCGACAAGGCCCTTGGACAGTACCGCCATCGCCATGGCCGCCCAGGACACCCACATCCACAGGCGCGCGTGCGCTTTGGGCAGGTTCGGGCGCTGCGCGAGCAGCAGCGCGCACAACGTGAGCTGCATCCAGAACGACAGGCCCATGTCGAGCGTGTTGAAGTGGCTCATCAGGTTCCAGTACGGCGCGCAGGCGAGCACGACCGCGGCGAAGAAGCCCGTGGCGGCGTTGAACACGCGCGCGCCGGTGAAGCCGATCAACAGCACGCCCGCGAAGCCGGTGAGCGCCGTGTAGAGGCGCGCCTGCCACTCGCCGATGCCGAACCACGCGAACGTGAGCGCGTTCATCCAGGTTTGCAGTGGGGGCTTTTCAAAGTACTTGTAGCCGTTGTAGCGCGGCGTGATCCAGTCGCCGCTCGCGAGCATTTCGCGGGCCATTTCGGCGTACCGGCCTTCGTCGCTCGGCAGCAGATGGCGCCAGCCGAGCGGCAGGAACCAGATCACGGCGAGGGCGAGGATCAGGAGCAGGATCGCGCTGCGGTTGAGCGGTAGCCTCGATGGCGTATCGTTCATGGTTTTCAGCCTGTTCTTGTTGCAGTCGTTGCGGTCGAGGTGCGGGGCGCGCGCGTTGGCCGCGTGCGGCATGCGGGCCAGGTCCGGCGCGCGCGCTTCGCACGCGGCGCGCAAGTGTACTACGCCGCCGCGCGGCGACCTGATGGCAAGCTTAAGGCGCGTCAGCTTTCGATCAGAAGCGCGGCCGCCACGCGGCGGCCTTCGGCCATGAGGATGTTGTAGGTGCGGCAGGCGGCCTTGAAGTCCATCGCCTCGACGCCGATGCGCTTCGCGGTCAGCGCCGCGGTCAGGCGCGGATGCGGAAAGCGCAGCCGCTCTCCGCTGCCGAATACGACCACTTCCGGGTTCAGCGGGAGAAGCATCTCGAAGAGTTCGGGCGTGAGGGCGTCGAACGACTGCACCGGCCAGTGGGTGACCGGCGATTCGGGCATCACGATGATGCTGCCCGTATGGCGTTCGAGGTTCACTTCGACGTAGTCGGCGCCGTAAGCGGTCACGGTGTTCAGCGCGGCGCTGGAGTCCTGGTGTAGTTTCAAAACGGGGTTCCGGGGTAAGGGCAGGTCGGGTGCGCAAGCGATGGGGGCGCATATCCTGTGCCGACGCCGGCCGCGGCGCGAGCCGCTTTGTAGCCCGCCTTGTCACCCGCTTCGCGACCCGCCTCCTGGCCGATTGCGCATTGCGGAAGTTGGTCAAAATCCGCTAAATTATAGCTTTTTAGCCGCCGCTGCGGCGGCGCCCGCGGGTAGACCGCGCCGGCAGGCCGCTACGCGCGCCATCCGCGCATCGGGCGAGGGCAGCCACAAGCTGCCGGGGTGGTCGGGTTGGCCAGCGGACGCTTTCCGTGGCGTTGTGCGTGCGCCCGGCGCTTCCACGCAATCGTGCACGGCTTTTGTCCCGCCGGGGGGCGCCCCTCCGGCTCCCTTGCCTGTCTTGTCCGCCAAGGCGCCATCCGCCGGCCGGTCAAGGGCATTTCAGCCTGTTCCAGCCCTTTTACCGCGTCTGACTCGCCTCTGACGCTCTGACTGATTCTCTGACCGCTTCTCTGACCGATAGCCCGCCGTGAAACCGATTCTCAAATCCAACAAGCTGCAGAACGTTTGCTACGACATCCGCGGGCCGGTGCTCGAGCACGCGAAGCGCCTCGAAGAAGAAGGCCATCGCATCATCAAGCTGAACATCGGCAATCTCGCGCCGTTCGGTTTCGACGCGCCCGACGAGGTCATTCAGGACATGATCCTGAACCTGCCGGGTTCCTCGGGGTATTCGGATTCGAAGGGCGTGTTCGCGGCGCGCAAGGCGATCATGCATTACGCGCAGCAAAAGGGCGTCAGGGGCGTCGAGCTCGACGACATCTACATCGGCAACGGTGCGTCCGAACTGATCGTCATGGCCATGCAGGCGCTGCTCAACGACGGCGACGAAGTGCTGCTGCCCGCGCCCGACTATCCGCTGTGGACGGCCGCGGTGAGCCTCTCCGGCGGCACGCCCGTGCACTACATCTGCGACGAGTCGAACGCGTGGATGCCCGACCTCGACGACATTCGCTCGAAGATCACGCCGAACACGCGCGCGATCGTCGTCATCAACCCGAACAACCCCACCGGCGCGCTCTATTCGGACGACCTGCTGCGCGGCCTCGTGGCGATCGCGCGCGAGCACGGCCTGATCCTGTTCGCCGACGAGGTCTACGACAAGATCATCTACGACGGCAAGACGCACACGGCGCTCGGCTCGCTCTCCGAAGACGTGATCACCGTCACGCTCAACAGTCTTTCGAAGAGCTATCGCGCGTGCGGCTACCGCGCGGGCTGGATGTTCCTCTCGGGCATGACGGGGGAAAACCGCCGCCGCTCGAAGGACTACACGGAAGGTCTTGGCATTCTCGCCTCGATGCGCCTGTGTGCGAACGTGCCGGGCCAGTACGCGATCCAGACGGCGCTGGGCGGCTACCAGAGCATCAACGAGCTGATCCAGCCGGGCGGGCGCCTCTATCGCCAGCGCGAGCTTGCATACAACATGCTCACGGCTATTCCGGGCGTGACCTGCGTGAAGCCGGAGGCGGCGCTCTACATGTTCCCGCGCCTCGACCCGAAGCTCTATCCGATCGAGAACGACCAGCAGTTCATCCTCGATCTGCTCCTGCAAGAACGCGTGCTGCTCGTGCAGGGCACGGGCTTCAACTGGAAGCAGCCTGACCACTTCCGCGTGGTGTTCCTGCCGAACGTCGACGACCTGTCCGATTCGATCAACCGCATCGCGCGCTTCCTCGACGGTTATCGTCAGCGGTACGGCACCTGAGCAAGTCACACGCACTCCCTTTTCAAACACTTGGACGAACACACGCTGCATGGATCCGATCAAAGTAGGTCTCTTGGGCTTCGGCACGGTGGGCAGCGGCACCTTCACGGTACTGCGCCGCAACCAGGAAGAAATCAAACGCCGCGCGGGCCGCGGCATCGAGGTGGCGCGCATTGCCGTGCGCAACCCGGCCAAGGCCACGGCGGCGCTCGGCGGTGAAGCCGGCGCCGTCGAGCTGACGACCGACTTCAACGCGGTGGTCGACGACCCCTCGATTTCGATCGTCGCCGAAATGATTGGCGGCACGACGCTGGCCAAGGATCTCGTGCTGCGCGCCATTGCCAACGGCAAGCATGTCGTCACGGCGAACAAGGCGCTGCTGGCGGTGCATGGCACCGAGATCTTCGAAGCGGCGCGCGCCAAGGGCGTGATGGTCGCGTTCGAGGCGGCGGTGGCGGGCGGCATCCCCATCATCAAGGCGCTGCGCGAAGGCCTCACGGCCAACCGCATCCAGTACATCGCCGGCATCATCAACGGCACGACGAACTACATCCTCTCGGAAATGCGTGAGCGCGGGCTCGACTTCGCGACCGCATTGAAAGCCGCGCAGGAACTGGGCTACGCCGAAGCCGATCCGACCTTCGACATCGAAGGCGTGGACGCCGCGCACAAGGCCACAATCATGAGCGCGATCGCGTTCGGCGTACCCGTGCAGTTCGACAAGGCCTACGTGGAAGGCATCAGCAAGCTCGACGCCATCGACATCAAGTACGCGGAAGAACTGGGTTATCGCATCAAGCTGCTCGGCATCGCGCGCCGCACCGATCGCGGCATCGAGCTGCGCACGCATCCCACGCTGATTCCGGCCAAGCGCCTGCTCGCCAACGTGGAGGGTGCGATGAACGCCGTGGTCGTGCATGGCGACGCCGTGGGCACGACGCTGTACTACGGCAAGGGCGCAGGCGCCGAGCCGACGGCATCCGCCGTGGTGGCCGATCTCGTGGATGTGACGCGTCTGCACACGGCCGACCCCGAGCACCGCGTGCCGCATCTGGCGTTCCAGCCGGACAGCCTCTCGAACACGCCGATCCTGCCGATCGACGAAGTCACGAGCGGCTACTACCTGCGCCTGCGCGTGGCGGACCAGACCGGCGTGATGGCGGCCATCACGCGCATCCTGGCGGACAGCGGCATCTCGATCGACGCGCTGCTGCAAAAGGAAGCGGAGCAGGTCGACGCGCAAGGCAAGGCGGAAACCGACATCATCCTGATCACGCACGAGACGGTCGAGAAGAACGTCAACGCGGCGATCGCGCAGATCGAAAAGCTCGCGACGGTGAAGTCGCAGGTCACGAAGCTGCGCATGGAAGGACTGAACTAAGGCAAGGGCTATGAATTACGTATCTACGCGCGGCGCGGGCGCCGGCGAGCATCATTCGTTTTCCGACATCCTGCTGGGCGGCCTCGCGCGCGACGGCGGCCTGTATCTGCCGGCCGAGTATCCGCGGATCAGCAAGGAAGAGCTCGCGCGCTGGCGCGGCCTCTCGTACGCGGATCTCGCGTTCGGGATCCTCTCGAAGTTCGCCGGCGACATTCCGGCCGACGACTTGCGCGACATCACGCGCCGCACCTACACGGGCGAGACGTACCGCAACGTGCGCCACGGCGAAGACGCGAGCAAGATCACGCCGCTCACCACGCTCGGCGAGGAAAACGGCGCGCAGCTCTCGCTGCTCGAACTCTCGAACGGCCCGACGCTCGCGTTCAAGGACATGGCGATGCAGCTGCTCGGCAACCTGTTCGAGTATACGCTCGCGAAGGCCGGCCAGGAACTGAACATTCTCGGCGCGACGTCGGGCGACACCGGCAGCGCGGCTGAATACGCCATGCGCGGCAAGAAGGGCGTGCGCGTGTTCATGCTCTCGCCGCACAAGAAGATGAGCGCGTTCCAGACGGCGCAGATGTTCAGCCTGCAGGACCCGAACATCTTCAACCTGGCCGTGGAAGGCGTGTTCGACGACTGCCAGGACATCGTCAAGGCGGTTTCGAACGATCACGCGTTCAAGGCGCAGCAGAAGATCGGCACGGTCAACTCGATCAACTGGGCGCGCGTCGTGGCCCAGGTCGTGTACTACTTCGCCGGTTACTTCGCGGCGACGCAGTCGAACGACGAGCGCGTCTCGTTCACGGTGCCCTCGGGCAACTTCGGCAACGTGTGCGCGGGCCATATCGCGCGCATGATGGGCCTGCCGATCGAAAAGCTCGTGGTCGCGACCAACGAGAACGACGTGCTCGACGAGTTCTTCCGCACCGGCATTTATCGCGTGCGCGGCTCGGCCGAGACGTATCACACGACGAGCCCGAGCATGGACATCTCGAAGGCGTCGAACTTCGAGCGCTTCGTGTACGACTTGCTTGGCCGCGATCCGGCGCGCGTGACGCAGTTGTTCCGCGACGTCGAGGAGAAGGGCGGTTTCGATCTCGTGGCGAGCGGCGACTTCGTGCGCGTCGAGCAGTTCGGCTTCGTGTCGGGCAGCAGCAGCCACGACGACCGCATCGCCACGATTCGTGACATCTACTCGCGCTACAAGACGATGATCGACACTCATACGGCCGACGGCGTGAAGGTCGCCCGCGAACACCTGCAGCCGGGTGTGCCGATGATCGTGCTCGAAACCGCGCAGCCAGTGAAGTTCGGCGAGACGATTCGCGAAGCGCTGGACCGTGAGCCGGAGCGTCCGGCGGCGTTCGAAGGCCTTGAGGCGCTGCCGCAGCGCTTCGAAGTCGTGCCTGCCGACGCCCAGCGCGTGAAGGACTATATCGCCGCTCACACGGCGGACTGATCTACGCAGCCGGGGCCGGATCTGCTTGCGGTCCTGGCGCGTCGACATCTCATCAGCTTTTACGCGGCGGCGGGTTGCTCGAATCCGGCCGCGGCAACGCGCCAGCCGATCCCGCGCACTCGCACGCATTGCGCGCCAGGGATATCCACGGCATACGGCACAGCGCGCCGATCACGCCGCTACAATAACGGCAGACCAACCGCTGCTGGCGGCTCGCCCGCCAAGTCCGAGACGACCTCGATGTCCACGCCTACGTCCCCGTCTTCCGCTGCGCCGGCACCCGCGCCGCGCGCGCCGATGCTCTCCACCGCCGACGCCCTTGCCGCGCTGCTTGCCGCGGCGAAGCCGCTCGCCGGCACCGAAACGATATCGACGTTCGACGCGCTGAACCGCGTGCTCGCCGCAGACGTCGTCTCGCCGCTCGACGTGCCGCCGATGAATACGAGCGCGATGGACGGCTACGCGGTGCGCGTGGCCGATCTCGCGCAAGGCAGCCGCCATCTGCCGGTTTCGCAGCGCATTCCCGCGGGCCACGCGCCACAACCGCTCGCGGCGGGGACGGCCGCGCGCATCTTCACGGGCGCGACGGTGCCGCCGGGCGCGGACGCCGTGGTGATGCAGGAGCAGACCGAGGCCGCGGAAGGCGCCGTCACTTTTCTGCACACGCCCAAGGCCGGCGAATGGATCACGGCGCAGGGCGCGGACATCCGCAAGAACACCGTGATCCTGCCGGCGGGCACGCGCCTTACGCCGGCAGCGCTCGGGCTCGCGGCGTCGGTTGGGTGCGCCGCGCTCACCGTCGTGCGCCGCGTGAAGGTCGCGGTGTTCTTCACGGGCGACGAACTGACGATGCCAGGCGAGCCGCTCAAGCCCGGCGCGATCTACAACTCGAACCGCTTCACGCTCACGGGCCTGCTGCGCAACCTCGGCTGCGACGTCACCGACTACGGCATCGTGCCGGACCAACTCGACGTCACGCGCGCGACGCTGCGCGAGGCGGCCGCCGCCCACGACCTCATCCTCACCTCGGGTGGTGTCTCGGTAGGCGAGGAGGATCACGTGCGGCCCGCCGTCGAGGCCGAAGGCCGTATCAACCTGTGGCAGATCGCCATGAAGCCGGGCAAGCCGCTCGCGTTCGGCGCGGTGCGTCGAGCGCAAGGGGCAACGGGCGTGGAAACCGGCGAGGCGTTCTTCATCGGGCTGCCGGGCAACCCGGTGTCGAGTTTCGTCACCTTTTTGTTGTTCGTGCGCCCGTTCCTGCTGCGACTCGCGGGCGCGACGCACGTGAGCCCGCGCGCGCTCTCGCTGCGCGCCGACTTCACCCAGACGAAGCGCGACCGCCGCAACGAATTTCTGCGTGCGCGCGTGAACCCGGCTGGCGGTCTCGACCTGTTCCCGAACCAGAGTTCGGCGGTCCTCACCTCCACGGTCTGGGGCGACGGTCTCATCGACAATCCGCCCAACCACGCGATCAGCGCAGGCGAGACCGTGCGCTTTATTCCGTTCACCGAATTGCTGTACTGAAAAGCCTCAAGCGATGAAGATCCAGTTGAAATTTTTTGCGAGTGTGCGCGAGGCGCTAGGCGTCGCGGACGAAACGGTCACGCTGCCTGACGCCATCGTGACGGTCGGCGACGTGCGCGGCTGGCTGCGTGCGCGCGGCGGTGTGTGGGCCGAGACGCTGGCGGAAGGCCGCGCGCTGCGCATGGCCTGCAATCACGTGATGACGGATCCGCGCACGCGTATCACCGAGGGCTGCGAAGTGGCGTTTTTCCCGCCTGTGACGGGCGGCTGAGCGCCACGGGAGACTCACGATGCCCGTGCGCGTACAAACGGAAGATTTCGACCTCACCACCGAGGTTGCGCAGTTGCGCGCGCGCAATCCGGCGATCGGCGCGGTGGCGTGCTTCGTCGGCACGGTGCGCGATCTGAACGACGGCAGCACGATCGCCTCGCTCGAACTCGAGCACTATCCAGGCATGACCGAGAAGGCGCTGGAGGCGATCGTCGAGGAGGCGCAGCGGCGCTGGTCAGGCATCGAGGTGCTGATCGTGCACAGGGTGGGCAAGCTCGCGCCGCTCGACCAGATCGTGCTGGTTGCGACGACCTCGAAGCATCGTGGCGACGCTTTCGCGTCCTGCGAGTTCGTCATGGACTACCTCAAGACCGAGGCGCCTTTCTGGAAGAAGGAAGAGACGGAGCAGGGCGCGCGCTGGGTCGATGCACGCGAGAGTGACGATACGGCGCTGGCGCGCTGGGGTGTGGCGTCGGGGAACGCTTCGCCGGAATCCAGCTAGGCGTTCGTCTTTCAGGGTGAAGCGACGGTTTTAGCTCACCCGTGCGTTCTCTAATGCAACTAACCGCCTATTCCGGCACCCCGCTGCAAGCAGATGTGCTCACTCTGCCGGCGTGCTCTCGTCGACATCCATCTGGCGGCCAACGAAACGGGCTGGAAACGGCTCGCCTGTCGGGCGCGTGGGTAAGTCATGGCCGTCCCCGGCGGGGCGCCTGCGCGGCGCTACGCGATCGAGAAGCGCCTGTTGCTCGGGCGGGATCGCGTAATCCCAGCCAAAGCGGCTCAATTGCAGGCTTTGCGCAATACGCAGCGCGGGTTCCATGAACTGCACCGCCGCCGCGGGCTCGTAGCGCCCCTGAACCGTATCGAGGAAGAGATAGAGCCAGCGGCTGAAATGCTGCGGCTCGACGCCTGGCACCGGATCGTGCGCCTGCTGCACATTGCCGCGGTAGCTCCTGGTGCCGACCACGAGGCTCGACCAGAAGCGGCACATTTTGGGCAGATGTTCGTCCCAGCGCCCGGCGAGCACGCCGTCGAACACCGGGCCGAGCATGGCGTCGCCGCGCACGCGGTCGTAGAACGCGTAGACGAGTTCGCGGATGTTCTCTTCAGTGGGCTGGGCGTGCAGCGCGGCGGCGGGGCGGGTGTCGGGGCGAATCATTTGGGGCCTGGGTGATACCTGGAGTGCCTGGCGTGTAGTCGGCGGCGGGGCGCCGGCACGATGCGGCCGTGAGCCGCATACAAGCCGCGAGGGACTGCGAAGTGACCATCGAAGTGGCAATCATACCCAGTCCAGGCAAAACCTGCATGCTACCTGCATGTTATTGTATGGGCTTCTGTCACCCACACCACCTCCGTCCCTGCCGCCGCCATGAGACTGACCGACTACACCGACTATTCGTTGCGCGTGATGTTGTATCTCGCGCTGCGTCGCGACAGCCTGGCCACGATCCAGGAGATTTCGGACGCCTATGGCGTTTCGAAGAACCATCTGATGAAAGTCGTGCAGCGCCTTGGTGAGCTTGGCTGGGTCGACACCGTTCGCGGGCGCAATGGGGGCTTGCGGCTCGCGCCGGCTTCGCTCGATCTGAGCGTCGGCGCGGTCGTCCGTCAGACCGAGAGCGACTTCTCGCTCGTCGGCTGCTTTCCGGACGAACATGGCGACCGGCGTAGCTGTGTCATCGAGCCGCAGTGCCGTCTCAAACACGTACTGGTTGCGGCGCGCGATGCGTTCCTCGCGGAACTCGACCGCCATACCATCGGCGAACTGGCGCAGCCGGCAGGCGAACTGTCCGGGCTGCTTGGCCTCGCACCTATCCAGTTCATGCCGCGTGCGCAAGCGGCTCGACCGGTGTCTTCGCGGGAGCATTGAAGGGCGCGTCAACGTCACCCCTTCGGTTTTTCTTCTCTCCTGAGCAGCGGCGCCCAGCCGTAGCGCTCTGCCTCGTGCGGCTGCGGTCGCGTCGCATTGTTTCCCCGTTTTGTCACGCCTCGGCAGGGCTTGCCGACGGCCGCTGCCCGTGCTCGAATCCAAAAAATCGGAAAAAATGACGCCAGAGCGCTTGAAACCGGCGTGTCCCCCCTCAAATTTGGTGACAGTCTAGAAATCTGGAGGTCTCGCATCCAATGAGAATCGACAAACTCACCACCAAGTTCCAGGAAGCCATCGCCGACGCGCAAAGCCTCGCGGTGGGCCACGATAACCAGTACATCGAACCCGTTCACCTGCTGGCTGCGCTCGTCGCGCAGCAGGACGGCTCCGCGCGCTCGCTCATGTCGCGTGCGGGCGTGCAGGTCCAGGCGCTGCAGAACACGCTCAACGACGCCATCAATCGCTTGCCGCAGGTGCGGGGCACCGACGGCAACGTGCAGATCGGCCGCGAGCTCACGGGTCTGCTCAATCAGGCCGACAAGGAAGCGCAGAAGCTCAACGACACGTATATCGCGAGCGAGATGTTCCTGCTCGCCGTTTCCGAAGACAAGGGCGAAGCGGGTCGTCTCGCGCGCCAGCACGGCTTGACGCGCAAGGCGCTCGAAGCGGCGATCGTCGCGGTGCGCGGCGGTGCGCAGGTGCACACCCAGGACGCCGAGAGCCAGCGTGAAGCGCTCAAGAAGTACACCGTCGATCTGACCGAGCGCGCGCGTTCGGGCAAGCTCGACCCCGTGATCGGCCGCGACGACGAAATCCGCCGCTCGATCCAGATCCTGCAACGCCGCACCAAGAACAATCCGGTGCTGATCGGTGAACCGGGCGTGGGCAAGACGGCCATCGTCGAAGGCCTCGCGCAGCGCATCGTCAACGGCGAAGTGCCCGAGACGCTCAAGGGCAAGCGTGTGCTCTCGCTCGACATGGCCGCACTGCTCGCGGGCGCGAAATATCGCGGCGAGTTCGAGGAGCGCCTGAAGGCCGTGCTCAGCGACATCGCCAAGGACGAAGGGCAGACCATCGTCTTCATCGACGAAATTCACACGATGGTCGGCGCGGGCAAGGCCGAAGGCGCGATGGACGCGGGCAACATGCTCAAGCCGGCGCTTTCGCGCGGCGAGCTGCACTGCATCGGCGCGACCACGCTCGACGAATATCGCAAGTACATCGAAAAGGACGCCGCGCTCGAACGCCGCTTCCAGAAGGTGCTCGTCGATGAACCGTCGGTCGAGGCGACCATCGCGATCCTGCGCGGCCTGAAGGAGAAGTACGAGCTGCACCACGGCGTGGAAATCACCGACCCGGCGATCGTCGCGGCGGCGGAGCTGTCGCATCGCTACATCACCGACCGTTTCCTGCCGGACAAGGCCATCGACCTGATCGACGAAGCGGCTTCGAAGATCAAGATGGAAATCGATTCGAAGCCGGAAGCGATGGACAAGCTCGATCGCCGCTTGATCCAGCTGAAGATCGAGCGCGAGGCCGTCAAGAAGGAGAAGGACGAAGCGTCGCAAAAGCGTTTGCAGCTGATCGAGGAAGAGATCGACCGACTGAGCCTCGAATATAAGGACCTCGAAGAGATCTGGACCACCGAGAAAGCCGCGGTGCAGGGCGGCGCGCAGATCAAGGAAGAGATCGACCGCGTGCGCGCGGACATCAATCGCTTCCAGCGCGAAGGCAAGCTCGAGAAGGTTGCGGAACTCCAGTACGGCAAGTTGCCGGAACTCGAAGCGCAGCTCAAGCAGGTGACGCTAGCCGAGGCGAACGAGCAGAACAACCCCACACGTTTGCGCTTGCTGCGCACGCTCGTGGGCGCCGAAGAAATCGCGGAAGTCGTGTCGCGTTCGACCGGCATTCCCGTTTCGCGCATGATGCAGGGCGAGCGCGAAAAGCTGCTGCAGATCGAAGATAAGCTGCATGAGCGCGTGGTGGGCCAGGACGAGGCCATTACCGCTGTTGCCGACGCGATTCGCCGCTCGCGCGCCGGTCTCTCGGACCCGAACCGGCCGTATGGCTCGTTCCTGTTCCTCGGGCCGACGGGTGTGGGCAAGACCGAGCTGTGCAAGGCGCTGGCGGGCTTCCTGTTCGATTCGGAAGATCATCTCATCCGCATCGACATGAGCGAGTTCATGGAGAAGCACAGCGTGGCGCGTCTGATCGGCGCGCCGCCGGGATACGTGGGCTATGAAGAGGGCGGCTATCTGACCGAGGCCGTGCGTCGCAAGCCGTATAGCGTGATCCTGCTCGACGAAGTCGAAAAGGCGCACCCGGACGTGTTCAACGTGCTGCTGCAAGTGCTCGACGACGGCCGCATGACCGATGGCCAGGGCCGCACCGTCGACTTCAAGAACACCGTGATCGTGATGACGTCGAACCTCGGTTCGCACCTCATTCAAGCGATGGCGGGCGAGCCGCAGGAAGCCGTGAAGGACGCCGTGTGGAACGAAGTGAAGCAGCAGTTCCGCCCCGAGTTCCTGAACCGGATCGATGAGGTCGTGGTGTTCCATGCGCTCGATCGCTCGAACATCGAATCGATTGCGAAGATCCAGTTGCAGCGTCTGCGCGAGCGACTGGAGAAGCTCGACATGGAGCTCGTAGTGTCGGACGACGCGCTGAGCCAGATCGCCAAGGTCGGTTACGACCCGCTATTCGGCGCACGGCCGCTCAAGCGCGCGATTCAGCAGGAGATCGAGAACCCGGTCGCCAAGCTGATCCTCGCGGGCAAGTTTGGACCGAAGGATGTGATTCCGGTCGGCGTGCACGACGGCAAGTTCGTGTTCGAGCGCGTGGTGCACTAAGGCGAGTAGCAAGATTCGGGTGAGACGCGTGCCGCGAGGCGCGCTTAGCCGAAACGAAAAGGGCAGCGGAGTGATCCGCTGCCCTTTTTTCATTCCCGCAAAGAAGCGCTTACGCCTGCTTGTTGCCGCCGCCAAACAGCGAGGCAAGCCCGCCCAGCGTGCCGAGCACGCTCTCGGTGTTGATCTGGCCGCCTTGCGGCACTTCGCCGTTCGGCGTGCCCGCGTTGACCACGTGCGGCAGCACCTGGGCCAGCAGGCCGCTCACCTGGTCGGGCTGCATGCCGACCTTCTGCGCGAGACCCGAGACGACGTCCGAGCCGAGCACGTTGTGCAGTTGCTCCGCCGAAACAGGCTGGTTCTCGCCGTTGCCGACCCACGACTGCACGACGTCGCCGAGGCCGCCTTGCTGGAACTTCTCGATGAGGCCATTCAGCCCGCCGGGCTGGTTGTTGACGAATTCCATCGCCGTGGCGAGGAGCTGGGCCTGGCCGCCGCCTTGCTGTTGCGACTGCGAACCGAGCAGGGAACCGAGGGTATCTAGCAGACTCATGACGATCTCTCTGAGTGATGGCCGCGACGGGGGACGCGGCCGGTAAGTCGGACGGCGCACGTGGAGGCGGCGCCGCGTTTTCGAGGTCCGACGCACGGCTTGCGCGCGCCGGACGATGGCGGCAATCAGGCGCCGGAAGCGGCCGCGGCGGAAGCGGCCTTGTCCTTCTTCGACTTCTTGGGCTTTTTCGCCTTCGTATCGGATGCCGTGGCCGGCGCAGCCGCAGCGGAGCCCGCCGCGGGCGCGCTTGCAGCCGCGGCTGCCTTGTCCTTCTTGCTCTTGTGCTTCGACTTGCCCGCAGCCGTGTCCGAGGCGGCTTGCGCAGTGGTCGCGGCCGCCGGCGTCTGCGCCGTCATCGGATTGGCCGTGGTAGCAGCGGGTGCGGCGCTCGTTGCAGCGGCGCTCTTGCCGCTCTTCGCGCTAGCCGTCTTGCCCGCTGGCGGTGCGGAGGAGCCGTTGACCGTGAGCCCCGCCGCCTCGAGGTTCTGCACCGACTTCGGACCAATGCCCTTGACGCGGCTCACGAGGTCGTCGGCGTCCTTGAACGGGCCGTTCTTCGTGCGTTCGTCGATGATCGCCTTGGCGTGGACGGGGCCGATGCCCTTGACCGATTCGAGCGCGGTTTCGTCGGCGGTGTTCACTTCCACGGCTGCGGCGAGCACGGCAGACAGCGAGAGGCCGATTGCGAGGAACAGCATCAGCAGCTTCTTGAGCATGGCAATCACTCCATTGAGGGCATTTCAGTGAGCCGGGAACGGACGACGCATCCAGCAACGGGGGCTGCGGTACAAGAATAGGCCAGATGGCGTATCCGTGGATCGCGAGCGCTCGATTTATACCGGTCGATGTGTGGCAAGTAAATCGCGCCGCACGATATTTAATACTTCTGTGCAATTTGGCGACGCGAAACGCGCGGCTGTCGGCGCAATCCGGCTCAAGCGCCATGCGGCCCGACGATGCCGAGCTTTGCAATGCGCCGGTAGAGCGTCGCGCGCGAGACGCCTAGCGCCTGCGCGGCGGCGTTCGGACGCCAGCGGTGCGCCGTGAGCGCGGCGACGATGCGTGCGCGCTCATCTTCGTCGCAGAGTGGCGACGTTGGCGGGATGCCGGCTGGGGAGCCGGACGCGGCAGGCGGTGCGAGTTGCGGCAGGCTCGCCGCGAGGTCGGCGCTCAGGTGCCGCGCTTCGACCCGCACGGTGTCGCATACGGCGCATGCGTAGCGCATCGCATTGCGCAGCTGCCGCAGGTTGCCGGGCCACGCAAACGCCGCGAGCCGCTGCGCGAGCGTGGCGTCGAGCGCGAGCGGGCGGCCTGCGGCTTGCGCTTCTTCCGCGAATACCATGTCGATGAGCATCGCGATGTCGCGCCGCTCGCGCAGCGGCGGCAACGTGAGTACCGCACCGCTCAAGCGATAGTAGAGATCGTCGCGGAATGCTCCCGCGCTGGCCATTTGCGCGAGGTCCCGGTGCGTTGCGCAGACCACGTCGATGTCGACGCGCACCGGCGTCTCGCTCCCAAGCGGCAGGACTTCGCCCTCGGCCAGCACGCGCAAAAGGCGGGTCTGCAGCGCGAGCGGCATGTCGCCGATCTCGTCGAGAAAGAGCGTGCCGCCGTCGGCCATTGCGAGCTTGCCGCGCGCGCCGTGGCGGCGCGCGCCCGTGAATGCGCCCGGCGCATAGCCGAACAGTTCGCTCTCGATCAGCGACTCGGGCAGCGCCCCGCAATTCACCGCGATGAATGGGCGATTGCGTCGCGCGCTGGCGTCGTGAATGGCGCGAGCGAACACTTCCTTGCCGGCGCCGGTTTCGCCGAGCAGCAGGATCGGCAGGCGCTTGCCCGCCACGCGCTGCGCGATGCGCGCGTTCTCGGCCACGCGCGCGTCGGCGCTGCGCAGGAAGGGGCCGAGCGCGCTGCGATCGTATTCGTGCGCGTCGGTGGCGTCGCGCCGCAGCGGCATGGCGCCATGCGCCGTGCTGGCGCCGCCGCTGTGGCCGCTACGTGCGCTGTGTCCGCCGTAAGCGCTGGCCCCGAGCGGCGCGCGAATGCGCGCATACAACATCGAGCCGTTCGCGCGCAGGCGCAGTGCCGCGATGGTCTCGATGCGCCCGATGTCACGCAACTGCACGTGCGACGAATCGAAGATCTCGTCGATATGACGCGGGCCGTCCAGGCACGGCATGCATTCGCGCGCGCGCCGGTTCGCGGCGACCACGTTGCCGTTCTCGTCGAAGGCGATCAGCAGCTCGGGCTGCGCTTCCACGTAATTGCGATTCTGGTGACCGAAGAGTATCCAGCACGACGCGAGGCGATGCAGGAAATAGCCGTCTTCGATGAGCGTGGCGCTCTGGCGCACGAGCTGGTTGACGATGCGCTGGCTCTCGCGATTGTCGGGCGACTGCACGGCCGACGCATCGAGTACGCCAATCAGCTCGCCGCCCGGCGCGAAGATCGGCGCGGCGCTGCACGTGAGCGTCGTGAACGCGGCGCGGAAATGGTCGGTCTTGTGCACCGTGATGGGCGCAAGATCGGTGAGCACGTTCGCGATGCCGCAGGTGCCTTCCTCGCTCTCGGACCAGCACGAGCCGATATAGAGCCCCGCGTGCTTGAAGTCGTTGCGGCGCTCGCGGTCGAGGCGGTAGTCGATAGTCACGCCGTGCGCGTCGGTCAGCATCACGCAGTAATCGGCTTCGCGCACCATGTCGTGCAGTCGCGTGAGGCATTGGCCCGAGGCACGCAGAAAGGACTCCTCGCGGTCGCGGATCTCGCGCAGTTCGGCGGCGCTCAGCACGCGCGGGCCGATTACGGAGCCGGGGTCCAGCTGATAGCGCTCGAACGAGCGCTGCCACGACGAGACGAGGCGCGGCGAATCGGACGGCGCGGGCAGCCGGCCTTCTACGGCGCCACGCACGCGCTCGGCGTGCCGGGTAGACGCAAGGGCGTAGGGCATGAGCGGTTCCAGACGGTGGCTTGCGGTGAGCGTCGGGGTAACGTCGGGTTACGTCGGACCGGAAAGCGTTCGGCGGGAGTCTTTTGTAGCACATCCTTTGCGCGCGATCACACCGCAGCGCAGCATGCGAGACGGCTGAGACGATCGTCTCAGCCTGTCGTGTGCCGTGTTCCGGTGCGGTGGACAGGAGCGCTCGGTGGCGGCTCAGGCAGGCCACGCGGGGCCTTGCGCGTTTTCCATCGCGCGGGCGGCTGGCGGTGCGATCGGCGCGTTGCCCACGCGAGACGGCGGCTGAGACGCCGCGCGCGACGCCAGCGCGGCAGGCGACACGCCGCGCAATTGCCGCGGAAGCCCGCCGCGCGGCCTTCCGTGCTGATCGATCGCGTCATCCACGTCATTGGCATGACGCTTGCAGAGTCTGCTGGCAAAAGCGGCGCACGGCAATTCACGGTGCGACGCCATGAGGAGACAAGATCCGTGACGACACCCGTGACCGTAGGCGTGATCGCGAACCCCGCATCGGGCCGCGACATCCGCCGTCTCACTTCGCATGCATCCGTCTTTCCCACGGCCGAGAAGGCGAATATGGTTGTGCGCCTGCTCGCGGGCCTGGGCGCGCTGGGCGTGGCGCGCGTGCTCACGTTGCGCGACAACACCGGCGTGGCCGCGCTGCTTCTGCGCGCCATCGAGACGCACGCGGCCATCGCCGCGCACGAGCCCTGGCCCGAGGTCGTGTTCGTCGATCTGCCCGTGAGCGAAAGCGTTGCCGATACGTATGCCGGCGTCGATCACATGGTGCGTGAGGAGGTCGCGCTGATCGCGGTGCTGGGCGGCGACGGCACCCATCGCGCCGTTGCGGCGCATTGCGGCGCGACGCCGCTGCTCGCGCTTTCCACCGGTACCAATAACGCCTTTCCCGAATTGCGCGAAGCCACCGTCGCGGGCCTCGCAGGCGCGCTCGTCGCGACCGGCGCGGTGCCCGCCGAGTCGGCGCTCTCGCGCAACAAGCGGCTCGTCGCGCGCTGCGTGGAAGGGCCCTCGCGCGGGCGCGAAGAAATCGCGCTCGTCGACATTTGCCTGGCGCGTCAGCCGTTCATCGGTGCGCGTGCGATTTCGGAGAGTTCGGATATCGAATCACTTTTTCTGACCTTTGCACCGCCCGACGGTATCGGTCTCTCGTCGATTGGCGGGGCATGGGCGCCGGTCGGGCGCGATGCGGCACACGGCCTGCATATGACGTTCACTCAGGCGGGCGCGCCCGAGCACGGCGGCGCGGGCGTGCCGTTGCTCGCGCCGATTGCGCCGGGCCGGGTCGAGCGTCTGACGATGCGCACCTGCCAGCGCCTCGAAGTCGGCGTGGCGCTGCCGCTCGAAGCGGGCCACGGCACGCTCGCGTTCGACGGCGAGCGTGAGATCGAACCCGCGCGGGGCGACCGTTATGAAGTGACGCTCGACTGGCACGGTCCGCTGACCGTCGATGTCGCGCGTACGCTGCGTTACGCGGCGTCGCATCAGTTGTTGCGCGAGGCCGCCGCGCGCGCGTAGCGATTTGGCTTGCTTCCTCCACGCGTAACCGAAAGAAGGAGACATCGGCATGGACACACCCTTGAAAGGCCAGGTCGCGATCGTGACCGGCGGCGCGCGCGGCATCGGCCGCGGTATTGCGCTCACCCTCGCGCAAGCGGGCGCGGACGTGCTGCTCGCGGATCTGCTCGAAGAACCCCTTGCAGCGACTACGGAAGAGATACGGGCGTTAGGCAGACGCGCCTCCTTTGCCAAGGTCGACGTCACCCAGGCCGTCCAGCTCGAAGGGATGGTATCGCAGGCGCTCTCGGAATTCGGTGGCCTCGATATTCTCGTGAACTGCGCCGGCGTGATTTCCATTAATCCGGTCTCCGAATTAACGGAGCGGGACTGGGACTTCGTAATGGGCGTCAACGCGAAAGGCGTGTTCCTCGGCTGCAAGGCTGCATTGCCGCATTTCCGGACGCAAAAGCGCGGGCGAATCATCAACGTCGCTTCGATCGCGGGCAAGGAAGGGTTCCCGAATCTCGCGCACTACAGCGCCTCAAAATTCGCGGTGGTCGGCTTCACCAACGCGCTCGCCAAGGAAGTCGCGCGCGAAGGCATCACCGTGAATGCGATTTGCCCTGGCATCGTGCGCACTTATATGTGGGACCGGCTATCCGACGAATGGAAAACAGAAGGCGAGAGCGTCGAAGAGTCCTGGCAGCGCCATCAACTCACGCTGATCCCGCAGGGCCGCGCGCAAACGCCTGAAGACATGGGGCGGCTCGCCCTGTTCTTCGCGACGATGGACAACGTCACGGGCCAGTCGGTGAACGTCGACGGCGGTTTCACTTTTCATTAGGAGCAGGGCATTTCCCGCAGCAGGCTAATCGAGAGCGGTACCGCGTCTTACACCCAGGAGACAACCATGTCAGTTCAGTTGAACAAGGAGCAGTTGCTCACCGCGTATCGCTCGATGCGCACGATCCGCGAGTTCGAGGAACGGCTGCACGTCGAGTTCGCGACCGGCGAGATTCCGGGTTTCGTGCACCTGTACGCGGGCGAGGAGGCCTCCGCGGTCGGCACGATGAGCCATCTGAGCGATGCCGACTACGTCGCCACCACGCACCGCGGCCACGGCCACTGCATCGCCAAGGGCGTGGACGTGCACGAGATGATGGCCGAGATCTATGGCCGGGCCACGGGTTCGTGCCGTGGCAAGGGCGGCTCGATGCATATCGCCGACCTGTCGAAAGGTATGCTGGGCGCTAACGGCATCGTGGGCGCGGGTGGCCCGCTTACGTGCGGGGCCGCGCTCGCCGCCAAACAGAAGAAGACGGGCGGCGTGGGCGTGTGCTTCTTTGGTGACGGTGCGTCGAACCAGGGGGTGATCTTCGAGTCGATGAATCTCGCCTCCGTCTGGCGCTTGCCGGTGATCTTCGTCGCGGAGAACAACGGTTATGCCGAGGCGACGTCGTCCACGTGGTCGGTCGCGGCCGACAACATCGCCGACCGCGCGAACGGCTTCGGCATGCCGGGCGTGATCGTCGATGGCTTCGACTTTTTCGCCGTGCATGAGGCGCTGGGCGAGGCCATTGCACGCGCACGCAGCGGCGGAGGCCCGACGCTCGTGGAGATGAAACTCTCGCGCTATTTCGGCCACTTCGAAGGCGACGCGCAAACCTACCGCGCCCCTGGCGAAGTGCAGAAGCTGCGCGAAGAAAAGGATTGTCTCAAGCGCTTCGAGGAGCGCGTGGTGCGCGCCGAACTCACGAGCAGCGACGATCTGCGCAAGGTGGACGCCGAAGTGAAGCAACTGATCGACGATGCCGTCGCGCAGGCCAAGGCCGCACCGGTGCCGGCTGCCGAGGCGTTGCTCACCGACGTGTACGTGTCGTATCCCTGAGCGCTGCGCACTCAGGTCATCAGGATCCCAGATCAAGGAGACGGAAATGGCACGGAAAATCACCTATTCGCAGGCCATCAACGAAGCGCTTGCCCAGGAGATGGGCCGCGACGAAAGCGTGATCGTCATGGGCGAGGACAACGCGGGCGGCGCGGGCGCGCCTGGCGAGCAGGATGCGTGGGGCGGTGTGCTCGGCGTGACGAAGGGCCTTTACGGCAAATTTCCCGGGCGCGTGCTCGACACGCCGCTCTCGGAAGGCGGCTTCATCGGTACAGCAGTGGGCGCGGCGGCGTGCGGCATGCGGCCGGTAGCGGAGTTGATGTTCATCGACTTCATGGGCGTTTGCTTCGATCAGATCTTCAACCAGGCGGCGAAGTTCCGCTACATGTTCGGCGGAAAGGCGGTCACCCCGGTTGTGATTCGCACCATGTATGGCGCGGGGTTGCGTGCCGCTGCGCAGCACTCGCAGATGCTCACCTCGCTCTTCACACATATTCCGGGGCTGAAGGTCGTGTGCCCGGCCACGCCCTATGACGCCAAGGGCCTCATGATCGAGGCGATTCGCGACAATGACCCCGTGATCTTCTGCGAGCACAAATTGCTCTACACAATGGAAGGTGACGTTCCGGAGGAATCCTATTCGATTCCGTTCGGCGAGGCCAACATCGTGCGTGATGGCGACGACGTCACGATCGTCACATATGGACGCATGGTGCACTACGCGCTCGATGCCGCGCAGAAGCTCGCGAAAGACGGCATCGAGGCGGATGTGATCGACCTGCGCACGACCTCGCCGCTCGACGAGGAAACGATCCTCGAAAGCGCGCGCCGCACGGGCCGGGTCGTAGTCGTGGACGAAGCCAATCCGCGCTGCTCGATCGCGACCGACATTGCCGCACTCGTTGGCCAGAAGGCGTTCAAGGAACTGCAGGCCCCGGTCGGCATGGTCACCGCGCCGCATACGCCGGTGCCGTTCGCGGCATCCCTCGAAGACCTCTACATCCCTTCGGCGGAGAAGATCGCCGAAGCCGCGCGCGCAGCAAGGAGCTGAAGTCATGCCGATTCACATGATCACGATGCCCAAATGGGGCCTGTCGATGGAGCAGGGCCAGGTGAACGGCTGGCTCAAGTCGCTCGGCGACAAGGTCACCAAGGGCGATGAATTGCTCGACGTGGAGTCCGACAAGATCGCGTCGGGCGTCGAGTGCGCGTTCGAGGGCGTGTTGCGGCGGCAGATCGCACAAGAGGGCGACACGCTGCCCGTGGGCGCGCTCCTGGGCGTGGTCGCCGATGCCGAAGCGGCCGACGCGGATATCGATGCCGCGGTGGTTGAATTTCAGCGCGACTTCGTGCCTGCGCAGGCGGGCGACGCCGACGCGGGACCGCAGCCGGAAAAGTCGCAGATTGGCGGCAGGACCGTGCGCTACCTGAAGCAGGGCGAAGGCGAGGGCGTGCCTGTCGTGCTGATCCACGGCTTTGGCGGCGATCTCAACAACTGGCTCTTCAACCACACCGATCTCGCGGTGGAGCGCACCGTCTGGGCGCTCGATCTGCCGGGTCACGGCGAGTCGGGCAAGGCGCTCGAGAGCGGGAGCCTCGACGAGCTTGCTCAAAGCGTGATCGCGTTCCTCGACGCGCAGAAGATCGACCGCGCGCATCTCGTCGGGCACTCGCTGGGCGGTGCGGTGGCTATGGCGGTGGCCGAGCAGGCGCCCGGGCGCGTGGCGTCCCTTGCGCTGATTTCGAGTGCGGGGCTTGGCAGCGAGATCGATGGTGCGTATATCGAGGGCTTCGTCGCGGCGGGCAATCGCAATGCGCTCAAGCCGCACGTGACGAAGCTGTTCGCCGATCCCGCGCTGGTCACGCGTCAGCTTGTCGAGGACCTCGTGAAGTACAAGCGGCTCGAAGGCGTGCAGGCCGCGCTCGGCAAGATTGCAGGGCAGGCGTTCGAAGGCGGCGCGCAGCGGCGCGTATTCCGCGATCGTGTGGCATCGCTCGCACCGCGCGCGCTCGTGATCTGGGGCGACGCCGACCAGATCATTCCGGCGCGCCATGCGCAGGGGTTGCCGTCGCAGGTGCGCGTGGAGGTCATTGCGGGCAAGGGGCACATGGTGCAGATGGAGGCGGCGCAGGACGTCAATCGCCTGCTCAAAGCCTTTTTCGACGAAGGAGCCTGAGCATGGAGACCGCCACGTCTCGAACGTCCCGTTCGTCGAGTACGGCGCTGGGTCAGGAGGGTCTGCGCAGCCGCGAGAAGCTTGCGCGGATTCCGGTGAAGATCGTGCCGCCTACCGGCGCCGACGCGGTCTTGCCGAAGCCTGGCTGGCTGCGCGCGCGCCCGCTGATGAGTGAGACCGTAGCGGGCGTGGCGGCCGTATTGCGCGAGCATCGGCTTCATTCGGTGTGCGAAGAAGCGATGTGCCCGAACATCGGCGAATGCTTTGCGCAGCGCACCGCAACCTTCATGATCATGGGCGGCCTTTGCACGCGGCGCTGTCCATTCTGCGATGTCGCTCACGGGCGGCCCGCGCCGCTCGACGAGGACGAGCCCGCGCACCTCGCGGCAGCGGTGGCGGCGCTGGGCTTGCGTCACGTCGTCATCACATCGGTCGATCGCGACGATTTGCGGGACGGCGGCGCGACGCACTTCGCGCGTTGCATTGCGCAGGTGCGCGAGCGCGTGCTGGGGATCGGCGTCGAGGTGCTGACGCCCGACTTTCGCGGCCGTATCGGGCGGGCGCTAGAAGCGCTTTCGCTCGCGTGGCCCGACGTGTTCAATCACAACATCGAGACCGTGCCCTCGCTGTATCGTGCGGCGCGGCCGGGCGCGGACTATCTAGGCTCGCTCGACCTGCTTGCGCGCGCGAAAGCGGCGAACGGTGCGCTCGTCACGAAGTCGGGGCTGATGGTGGGGCTGGGCGAAACCGATGAGGAGTTGCTCGCGACGATGCGCGACTTGCGCGAGCATCGCGTAGAAGTGCTGACGATCGGGCAATATCTCGCGCCTTCGCGGTTTCATCTACCGGTGAAGCGCTACGTGCATCCCGACGCGTTCGCCGCGTTGCGCACGGCGGGGCTGAAAATGGGATTTAGCGAGGTCGTGGCTGGGCCGCTGGTGCGTTCGTCGTATCACGCGGCGCAGACAGTGGAGGCGGCGCGGCAGACCGATGCGGGGTGATCCGCGGTTGCAACTAACCGCCCGGCGCCTCCGACGCCAACAGGCTAGGCGTGCTGTCGCGCAAACCGCGTACTCACAAGCGAGAGATAAAACAGGAGTCCAGCACCGGCAATCATGAGGCTTGCCATGTTGGCGAGCCAAAACCCGCGCGCGCCCGTCGCCCAGGCGGGCATCGTGCCGGTCACGTCGAAGCCGAGCGCGTAGCCGCCGCCAAGCCCCACGCCCCAGAGCGCGAGCGCATAGATGATGGTCGGTACGACCGCGACCTTGTAGGCGCGCAATGCAAAGGCCGTGGTGATCTGCAGGGCGTCGAACACGTGATAGCACGTGACGATGGCGACGAGCGGCATCGCCGCGACCGCCACGGCGGGATCCGGCGTATACCCGCCGATGATGAGCGGCCGCAGCACGTACACGATCGCGCCGTAGCAGCAGGCAATCGCCACGGCCGCCGCCACGCCGTGCCGCGCGAGCGTGCGCGCTTCGGCCGGGCGATTGCCGCCCAGCGCCTGGGCGACGAGCGTCGAGGTCGCTACGCCGATCGAAAGCGGCGTCATGTAGAGCACGGCACCGATGTTTCCGGCGATCTGATGTCCGGCGAGCGTGGTCGTGCCCATGCGTGCGATGAAGATCGCCATGAACGTGTACGACGTCACTTCGATGAGGTACGAAAGCCCCATCGGAATACCGAGCTTGAGCAGTTCGGCCTGGCGTTTCCACTCGGGCCAGCAGAAGTGCTTGAAGATTTCGAACGGCTCGAACACGTCCGCGCGCGTGAACGCGACGGCCGCACAGAAGGCGAGTGCCCAGTTGATCGACGTGCTCGCGAGTGCGCAGCCCGGGCCGCCGAGTGCCGGCGCGCCGAGGCCGCCGAAGATGAGCCACGTGTTGAGCGGCACCTTGAGCAGGAGTGCGCCGACTTGCAGGAACATCACGAGGCGCGGCCGCCCCACGGCATTGGCGAGCGAGCTGTAGATGCGAAAGGCCAGCGCCGCGGGCAGCCCGAACGAGAGCAGCCGCAGATAGCCGACAGTGCGTTCGCGCAGCGCCTCGGGCGCGCGCGCGAGGTCGAGCAGCGGGCCGGGAAAGTAGAGGATCGTGAAGCCGATCACCATCAGCACGAGCGCGAGCCAGAACGCCTGGCGCACTTCGAGGCCGATTTCCGTGTCCTTGCGCGCGCCATAGAGCTGCGCCGCAACGGGCTGCAGCGCGCTGAGAATGCCCGTGAGGGCGATATAGACCGAGACGTAGATCGACGAACCCAGGCCGAGCGCTGCGAGATCGAGCGCCGAGTAGCGGCCGACCATCGCGGTGTCGATCACGCCGAACGCGATGATCGCGAGCTGTCCGATCAGCACCGGCCACGCAAGCGCGGCGATGCGCCGGACGTCGCCGGCGAAAGTCGCCGTCACCGTGGCCTCAGTCTGGACGCTTGCGCCAGACATGCTTCTTGAGCGGCGGCGTCGGACGGTCGATGCGCACGTACAGGCGGAAGCGCTCGTCGCGGTCGGCGGCGCGGCGGCCTTCCCACACGAGCTTCCACACGTAGTCCGGCATCGAACTCGGCTCGCCGTAGTCTTGCGTGTCCTGGCGCAGGATCACGTCGCAGTCTTCGTTGAACGAGAAGTGCATCTCGCCGAAGTACGCGAAGGTGGCGATCTGCGCGTCGCCGAGGCGTACGGGCGAGATGCACTGATAGTCGGCAGGCAGGTGCGCGGCGATCTGCTCGGCCACATCCTTGTAGGTCCGGCTGTAGTTGACGACCGGCAACCACAGCGTCATGAGCAGCACCCACATGAGCGTGGTGCCGCCGCTCGAGAGCACGACGCTGCGCCACAGCACCTTCGGATGGCGCGCCACGCGCCACCGCACGAGCACCATCCAGCACATGGTGACGGCCACCGCGCACACGAACGAGAGAATCTTGAACTGCGGCACGAAGCCGGGCGCGAGGCGCGCGAGGTTGCGCGCGAGTGGCGCCGGGAAACCGGTCATGCCCGCGAGCCACACGAGCCACACGAAGGTGCTGAGAATCGTGAAACTCAGCACCGCGAACCAGTCGATCGCGTTGATCGCGCCGCGCTTGAGCGTGGGCAGCGCGAATGTCGCGAGCACCGCAAGCGCTGGCAGCACGAGCATAAAGAGCCGGTTCGATTCGTGGCTCTGCACGATCACGAGGATCAGGAGCGGCACGATCACCGACAGCGGAATCGCGATGTGCGGCTTGCGGCGCAGTCCGGCCCAGCTCACGAAGGCCCAGAGCGCAAGTGGCCACGCGGGCCAGGTGAAGAGCGGGAGGTTCTTGGCGGCGTAGCGCAGCACGTAGCCAGGCGGGCCGGCGAAGGCGTTGGCGTTCGTGTGCGCCCACTGGTTGAGGAACCAGACCGCGTCGTCGGGATACAGGTGCAGCGCCAGCAGCGGCCATGAGGCCGAGACCACGAGCGCCACGGGCAGGCCCGCCACGAGCAGCCAGCGCGAGCGCGTTTCGGGGGCGACGGCGAGCATGGCGAGCGTGCCGATGAGGAGCGCACCCACGAGCACCGGGCCGCTCGAGAGCATCACGATGCCGAGCGCGAGGCCCCACCAGAGGGCGCCCTGGACCGGCTTGTCGATGGCGCGCACGACGCCGTACAGAAGCATGGCGATGCCCACGAACTGCATGAGCTGCGGCGTAGTTTCGTGGCCGCGCTCGGCGAGACCGAAGCAGCCCAGCAGAATGAGCAGGGCGCCGTCGCCGAGGGTGCGGCCGTAGTCGCGCGGCTCGGGCTCGCCGCCGAACGCGTACTTGAACGGCTGCACTTCGGGGCGGCGGCCGAGCAGATACGCGCTGTACCAGACGAACGCGCACGCGAGACAGAACAGCACGCCCGTGGCGATGCGCGAGGCGTTGCTGGCGTCCACCCAGGGCGCGAAGAGCCGGATGCAGGCGGCGCCCAGCCAGTAGCCGAGCGGACCGTTTTCGGTCACGTACTTGCCGACGAGATTGGGCAGCAGCCAGTCGTGCGAGGTGCCACCCGCCATCGTCCACATCACGCCGAAGCCCGCCGCATCCTCGTTCTTCCACGGGTCGCGGCCAAAGAGGCCGAACGCCGCGAAGACGATACAGATGGTCAGCAACAGCCAGCGCGGCAGGGCGCTGGTGGCGGAGGCGGTCAGTCGAATGGCTGGCTTCATGCAGTACGAAGGGAGACGGATAAACCGGGCGTGCTCGAGCGGGTGGCTCACACGCGGGGGCAAGCGGGCATGCGCGGCAGACGGTACACCTGGCCGCGCGCCGCGGAGCAATCCGGCATTCTAGCCGGGCCGGCGACCGCGCGTCACGGCGTCAGTCGCGGGTTAATCCACGGAAACAACTGACAAGGGGCAGTAAGTCGCACCCGCCTGGACGCCTGGACGCCGGGACGGCGCAACGGTGGCGCAGGCAACAAAAAAGGGCAGCGTATGCTGCCCTTTTTATGCACGTTCAATGCGGGACCGGCCAGAAGCCGGTGCGGCGAGGTGCTTACTTGCCGGCCTTGCCCGAGGCGCGTGCGCCGAACTTCTTGTTGAACTTCTCGACACGGCCTGCCGTGTCCATGATCTTTTGCGTGCCCGTGTAGAACGGATGCGATTCCGACGACACTTCGATCTTGGCGAGCGGGTAGGTCTTGCCGTTGAATTCGGCGGTTTCGCGCGTCTGGATGGTCGAGCGGGTCACGAAGCGGAAGTCGTTCGAAACGTCGATGAACAGGACTTCGCGGTAATTCGGGTGAATGCCTTCTTTCATGGTTATTCCTTAAATCTGACGGTAGCCAACCCGCGTGCCTGCAACACCATGTTGCCGACTTTGCTTGCGCGAGCCACTTACCCAAGGGTCGAAAAACGGCGATTATGCCAGATAATCAGCCGGTTGGCGAATTTTTGGAGGCCCCGCGTGGCAGGATTTCAGGCCGGCTCGCCGGCCAGTGCGCCCACGCGCGCCGGGTCCTGACGGTAATAGCGCGCGAGCAGCCGGTAAAGCTCGGGATATTCAGCCTCGAACGCCTTCGGCTTGACGAAAAGGGCCTCGCTGCACACCGCGAAGAACTCCGAGGGGTGGTCGGCGGCATAGGGATCGATCAGCGAATCGCGCTCGAAACGCGCCCAGCGGCGCTCCGGCACGGCGTCCACCTTGTCGCAGAACTGGTCGTAGGCGTTGTCGAACACGTCGGCCCACGCCTGCGCGTCGAGCGGGGCATGCCAGCGCCGAAAAAGGGGCGGATGGCCGTCGGCCTCGCCGTTGAGCATATCGATCTTGTGCGCGAATTCGTGGATCACGACGTTGTACGCGTCGCTGCCATCGGTCATCTGCGCGTCTTCCCACGAGAGGATCACGGGACCGCCTTCCCAGGCCTCGCCGCTCGCGTCGTGTTCCACCTCGTGGACCACGCCGTCCTCGTCCTCCACGGTTTTGCGGATCACGAATTCGCCCGGATAGACGACCACGCCCACCCAGCCCTTGTAGAGGTCGAGTGAGAGATTGAGCACCGGCAGCGACGCCTGCGCGGCGATCGCCACGGACATCGGGTCGGTCAGCTCGAGATCGTGCGCCGTGGAGAACTCCTTTTGCGCGATGAAAAGGCTCGTCAACTCGCGCAGGCGCACGAGGTCGTCGGCATCGAGGTGCTTGAGAAAAGGCAAGCCCGCGAGCGTGGCGTGCCAGAGCGCGTCGGCGATCGCGTAGGTGCGCAGCGCCTTTTCGCGGCGGCGCGCGTCGAACCAGTGAGAGAGTTTCGAAAGCATCGCTGGGTGTGTTTTCCCGTGCGTCGGATGTCGTTCAGTCGATCTGCTTTTGCCACGCGGCGAAGATCCCGCCGCACACCGCCACGCCGATCAGGAAGTAAAAACCGTCGAGCGAACTCAGAAAGCTCGCCTGCTGCGCGACCATGCTGCTCACCTGGGCGAGGGCAAGTCCGTGCGCTTCGCCCGCGGACCGGCCCATGAGCTCGAACGAATGCGTCAGCGCTGCGTAGGTGCTCTGGAACGCCGGGTTGAACGGATTCACGAACTCGGCGAGCCGCGTCTGGTGCAGCGCGAGCCGGTGCTGCTCGACGATGATAACCGTGGCCGTTGCGAACGATATCGTCAACTGCCGGACGATGTTTTTCAAGCGGTAACCGTGCGTGAATTCTTCGATCGCGAAGATGCGGAACGTGAGATTGGCGACGGGGAGCACGATGAAGAGCAGCAGCAGGCCACGCAGCAGTAGCGGCGGGATGAGCCAGGCTTCGCTTGCTTGCGGCGTGAGCCGCGTCATCCAGAACGAGATGAACGCCGAGAGCACGAAGCCGGGCACGATGATCCACTTCTTGTGCGTAATGAGCTTTGCGTAACGGAAATAGAAAAAGAGCGCGCCGGCCGAGATGAGCGACGTCACGCCGGTGAGGCGGCCGGCGTTTTCGACGGGGTAGTTGAAACCGCCTTCGAGCAGCCGCGAGACCAGATAGCTGAGCGCCGTGCTCAGGTAGTAATAGGCCATGTAGAGCAGCAGGCCCACCTGGAACGGCTTTTCGCGCAGCGCGTGCAGGCGCATGAGTGGCTTGGGATGATGCCATTGGTGCCAGCCGAACCAGGCGAGCGCCGTGATCCCGACGAGCGTGAGCAGAATGATTTCCGGCGACGCGCTGAAGAGTTCGAAGCGCACCTGCTGCATGGCGATTTGCAGCGCGCCCTGCGCAAACGCGAAGATGATGTACGGCCAGAAGTGCGCTTCACCCCGTTCCTCGGGCAGCAAGTGGCCCGTATCGGGCAGCGCGAGCACGGCTAGCACGGCATAGAGCACGCCGGCGGGCGCGGAAAACGCGAACAGGGCGCGCCAGTCGAAATGCGAGACGAGTTGGCCGCCCACGAGCGGCGCGAGCGCGCTGGAGAGCACGATGAGAATGAGGAACGCGCGCGTCGCGACCGGACGCTGCTGCGGCGTGAAGCTGATCTGGATGAGGATACGGCAGGTGCCCATCATCGGGCCGATGAAGTAGCCCTGAAAGCCGCGCGCGAAGGCGAGCTCGATCGACGATTCGCACAGTGCCGCCGCGATCGCGCCGACGGAATAGAGCAGCAGGCAGCTACCCACGTAGCGGCGGTAGCCCATGCGCTCCACCCACCATTGCTGCTGCAGGATGCCCAGAACGGCGCACACGGCGTAGGCGCTCGACGACCAGACGAGCTCGTCGGGGGAAGCGTTGATGCCCCCCGCGATATGGCTCGTGAAGAACGAGAAGATCGCGTTGTCGTAGTAGTCGAGACCGGTCGCGAGGGCGAGCACCCACGGGAAAAAGTCGCCGCGCAGGCGCGCCGCGCTGAAGATCGGCTCGCGGGGCTGGGCCGTGTTCATGCCGATTCGTCGTGCTCGCGTGCGTTGCCCGAAGGCTCTGCCGGTCTGCTGCCCGTAGCGCCCGTGGCCGCCTTGCGGCGCCGCGTGGCGGCGAGCCGCTGCTCGATCAGCTGATCGGACGGCTCTCCCGCGAGGCGCCGCTGCAGGTAGTCGAGGTCGTCGGCAAGCTCCGCGCGCACCGTCTGCGCTTCCTTCAACTCGCGCCGCACGGCCGCGATGCGCGTGTCCAGCGTTTCGATCTGCTGCGCGAGCGCGTCGGCGATCTGCTGGAGCGACGCCTGCGAATAGCGCCGGCGGCCCTCGCTAACCTGTTCGAGCGGCCGCTTGAGCATTTCGGTAATGCCGTGCAGCGAAAAGCCGAGCGCGCGCAGCCGCAGGATGCGCGAAAACTGCTCGAGGTCGTGCTCGTCGTAGAGCCGGTAGCGACCTTCGCTGCGCGAGGGGCTGACGAGCCCACGCTCTTCGTAATACTTGAGCGTGCGCGGCGTGACATTCAGGCGCTCGGCGGCGTCGCGCACCGTGAGCAGCGCGGGGGAATCCTTGGACATGGGGAACTCTTTTTTCGCCGCGGGGCGATCAAGACATGCCGCGCATTATAGTCCAACGTGAACGTTCACGTACAGGTTGTCGCGCGCAACGATCCGCTGCCGGAAAAGAAAAACGCCCGCGAATACGCGGGCGTTTTGTGGTGAATCTAGCGGGCGAGGGCCTTAGCCGCCGCGGCGCATCATGTCGAAGAACTCGGAGTTGTTCTTCGTCTGGCGAATCTTGTCGAGCAGGAATTCCATGGCCTCGACTTCGTCCATGTCGTGGATGAACTTGCGCAGCACCCAGATCTTTTGAAGGATGTCCGGCTTGATCAGCAGCTCTTCGCGGCGCGTGCCCGACTTGTTCAGGTTGATCGACGGGTAGACGCGCTTTTCCGCGAGACGGCGCTCGAGGTGCACTTCCATGTTGCCGGTGCCCTTGAACTCTTCGTAGATCACGTCGTCCATGCGGCTGCCGGTTTCGATCAGCGCCGTGCCGATGATGGTGAGCGAGCCGCCTTCTTCGATGTTACGTGCCGCGCCGAAGAAGCGCTTCGGACGCTGGAGCGCGTTGGCGTCCACACCGCCCGTGAGCACCTTGCCCGATGCGGGCACAACGGTGTTGTAGGCGCGCGCGAGACGCGTGATCGAGTCGAGCAGAATCACGACGTCGTGCTTCATTTCGACGAGTCGCTTGGCCTTCTCGATCACCATTTCGGCGACCTGCACGTGACGCGCAGCCGGTTCGTCGAAGGTCGAGGCGATCACTTCGCCCGCCACCGAGCGCTGCATTTCGGTGACTTCTTCAGGGCGCTCGTCGATCAGCAGCACAAACAGGACCACGTCGGGGTGGTTCTGCTTGATGGCGTGCGCGATGTGCTGGAGCATCACGGTCTTGCCGGACTTGGGCGAAGCGACCAGCAGGCCGCGCTGACCCTTGCCGATGGGTGCAATCATGTCGATGATGCGGCCCGTCACGTTCTCCTCACCGCGCATTTCGCGCTCGAGCAGCAGCACCTTGTTCGGGTGCAGCGGCGTGAGGTTCTCGAACATGATCTTGTGCTTCGAGGCCTCGGGCGGCTGGCCGTTTACCTTGTCCACCTTCACAAGCGCGAAATAGCGTTCGCCGTCCTTCGGCGTGCGCACTTCACCTTCGATCGTGTCGCCGGTGTGCAGGTTGAAGCGGCGGATCTGCGACGGGCTGATATAGATATCGTCCGTGCTGGCGAGATACGAGGTTTCCGGCGAGCGCAGGAAGCCGAAGCCGTCGGGGAGTACTTCGAGCGTGCCGTCACCGAAGATCGTTTCGCCCGTCTTGGCGCGCTTTTTGAGAATCGCGAACATGAGTTCCTGCTTGCGCAGGCGGTTCGCATTTTCGATCTCGAGGCCATTGGCCATCTCGATCAATTCGGACACGTGCAGAGACTTGAGCTCGGAAAGATGCATACGGAGAACCCGTCGGGGAGGAGTGCGACGAAAAGGATGGGGGGAAAGAAGCGAGCGGAACCGCTCAAGGACTTTTGCTTGAAACTTTGCTTGAAGCTTTATAAGGGCGCCGGTAGACGCTTTATGAATTCTAGCATACCACACGCCAGAAGCCGTCGGTGAAGACCGACAGCAAGTTTCGGCGTGTTTTTATGGTGCGTGTTGTCGCATGACAACACACACCATTGCCTGGCTCATCCCCTTGCTGGCCGGGCGATACGCCCGGGCGGGGAGGGGCGGCCAGCGAGGAAGTTACAGGTGGCTGTCCAGGAACGCGGTGAGCTGCGACTTCGAGAGTGCACCGACCTTCTGCGCCGCCACGGCGCCGTTCTTGAAGAGAATCAGCGTGGGGATGCCGCGCACGCCGAACTTCACCGGCGTCGACTGGTGCTCGTCGACGTTGATCTTCGCGACCTGAAGACGATCGCCATAATCCTTCGCGACTTCATCGAGAATCGGCGCGATCATCTTGCACGGACCACACCACTCCGCCCAGAAGTCCAGCAGCACGGGCTTGTCGGATTTCACGACGTCCTGTTCGAACGATGCGTCGCTGATATGCTTGATTTGTTCGCTCATTGTATGAATACCTCTCTCGATTCGAGGCTGAGTAAATTGCTCGCCACGATACACCAAAACTGAAAATTCATCCGGGGCCGCCTGAGCGGCCAGACCGAACCCGAGTCATACGTCCGAATCACACGCCACTCGCACGCAAACCACGTGGCCCAGCCAATTGCCGACGCCAGTGTAGCCTAAATCCCTATGCGTTGCCGACGGTGATAGTACTCATGCCGCAAGCAGGGTTTCCGTCTTGCAGGCCACATTCGGCGGGACATTCGGGCCGTGGCGCCAGCATTTTCGCGGGGCCTTTTCGTGCGATACCTTGTGCTCCCGCACGCTATCTGGAGGCGACGCGCGCCGTTGCAAGAGGGTGTCTTTCCATGGCGCGCGACGATGTCCTGAGCGGCTCGGCGCGTTTTTTCGCACCGCAGCAGTCGCATTGCCGCGCGACCGATGTTAGAATGCCCCGTGACGGGCCTCCTCGCATGGAGGGGCGGTCAACCTGGTCAGGTCGGGAACGAAGCAGCCACAGCCGTTTTCCGCCAGTGCCGAGGGTCAGGCTCGTCACCTTCCTCTTTTTTCTTCCGCTTTTCTTCCCAGATACGAGATTGACGCCGCGCGATTGGCTGCGCGACGCGGTTCTTCGTACGTCCTGTTTGTCACGCCTGCATCGCCGCTGTTTTCGTCGCCCGTAATCGCTTGCTGGCACCGTCGCGCGGCGGCTGCGAACCGAGCATTGGCCGCCTTTCGATTCATCTGGACGCGCGGGCGTTGCTGATACAATTTCCAGATGACCTATCAAGTTCTCGCACGCAAGTGGCGACCGAAGGATTTCGCTTCGCTCGTCGGACAGGAGCACGTGGTGCGCGCGCTCACGCATGCACTCGACGGCGGCCGCCTGCATCATGCGTACCTCTTCACAGGCACGCGCGGCGTGGGCAAGACGACGCTGTCGCGTATCTTCGCCAAGGCGCTCAACTGTGAGACCGGCGTGACGTCGAAGCCCTGCGGCGTGTGCCGCGCGTGCCGGGAAATCGACGAAGGGCGCTTCGTCGATTACGTCGAGATGGATGCGGCGAGCAATCGCGGCGTGGACGAAATGGCCGCGCTGCTCGAGCGTGCGGTCTACGCGCCGGTCGATGCGCGCTTCAAGGTCTATATGATCGACGAAGTGCACATGCTCACGAACCACGCCTTCAACGCGATGCTGAAGACGCTGGAAGAGCCGCCGCCGCATGTGAAGTTCATCCTTGCGACGACGGACCCGCAGAAGATTCCGGTCACGGTGCTCTCGCGCTGCCTCCAGTTCAATTTGAAGCAGATGCCGGCGGGCAACATCGTGGAGCATCTCACGCACATTCTTGGTGAGGAGAAGGTCGAGTTCGAGCCGCAGGCGCTGCGCCTGCTCGCGCGCGCCGCCGACGGCTCGATGCGCGACGCGCTTTCGCTCACCGACCAGGCCATCGCTTATTCGGCTAACCAGGTCACCGAAGAAGCGGTGCGCGGCATGCTCGGCGCGCTCGATCAAAGCTATCTGATCCGCCTGATCGACGCGCTCGTGGCCGGCGACGGTGCGAACGTGCTTGCCATCGCCGACGAAATGGCGCTGCGCAGCCTGTCGTTCTCCACCGCGCTGCAGGACCTCGCGAGTCTGTTTCATCGCATTGGCTGGGCGCAGTTCGCGCCTTCCTCGGTGCTCGACGAGTGGCCGGAAGCCGACGACATTCGCCGTTTCGCAGAAGCGCTGAGCCCCGAGCAGGTCCAGCTTTTCTATCAGATCGCGACCCTTGGCCGCAGCGAACTCGGCCTTGCGCCCGACGAATACGCTGGCTTCACGATGACGCTCCTGCGCATGCTCGCGTTCGAGCCTTCCGTGAGCGCGGGCAGTGTGGGTAGCGCGCCGGCGTCGAAGCCCGCTGCGGCGGCCACGGGCGCGCGTGCGGCGGCTCCGGTAGCGGCGTTGGCGCGCAGTGCGGCGCCTGCCGTTGCGCAGCCGGTCGCGCCGAAGCCGGAAGCGCCGGTGCCGCAGTCGATAGAAGCCGCACCGGCGAAGACGCCCGTTGTCGAGCCGCAAGCGAGCGCGCCTGCGCCACTCGCGAGGCCCGTAACCGAAGCGCGCGTCGTACCTCCCTGGGAAGACGAGGGCGAGTCCGCGCCGAACCTGGGCACAGCGCCGCAAGCTGCGCCTGCCGCTGCGGTCGAGCCGGCTGCAGCCGCTCCCGCGCCGGCAGAAGAGACGCAACCCGTTCAAAGCGCGGCCGCCGCACCCGGGCCGCAATTCGAATCGCGTGCGGAACCTGCCGCTACGGCGTCCGCTCGTGGTGGTCCAGGTGCTGCGCTCGACGTGCTGCGCAGCAAGGGTATGCGCGTTGCCACGGGCCGCGGTCCCGCTGCCGGCGCGGCCGCCCCGGCGCCCGCGCCGAAGGCCGCGCCGCGCATGGAAGTGAAGGTGCCGACGCCCGATCCGGCTCGCCGCGCCGCCACCGCGCAGGAAGCGCAGGCGCGCCAGCCGGCGCGTAACGCAAACGCGCAGCAAGACGCCTCGGGCGCGCCGCCGTGGGACGAGATCCCGCCCGACGACTACGTGCCGCTCGGCGCCGATGACGCGTACTTTGCGCCGCCCGACGACGGCTTCGTGCCTGCCTACGACAGCGAGCCGTCCGCGCCGCGCGGCGCCGCTTCGTTGCCGACGCCGTCGCCGGCCGTGGTCGACGTGGGCAAGCTGCCGTCGGGCATTCCGCTCGGTCCGATCGGTTTCACGGGAGACTGGCCCGCGCTCGCCGCCACGCTTTCGCTCAAGGGCATCTCCTACCAGCTCGCGTTCAACAGCGAACTGACGGCGCTCGAAGGCACACTGCTCAAATTGAGCGTGCCGGTGCCGCAGTACGCAGAAGCCTCGCAGGTCGCGAAACTCAAGGCGGCGCTTGCCGAGCGTCTTGGCAAAACCGTTGAAGTGAGCGTAGAAGTCGGCCCCGCGCGCCGCACGGCGGCCGCGCTCGACGCCGCCGAGCGCGCCCAGCGTCAACGCGAAGCCGAGCGCGAGATTGGCGCCGACCCCTTCGTGCAGCAACTGATTCGCGACTTCGGCGCGAGCATCGTGCCGGGCTCGATCCGGCCGGTCGCGCCGGAAGCCGCATCGGGCGGCACTCAGGCCGCCCACTGATTTGCGCCGCGCGGCGCGGGAAGCGTCGCGCGCTTTTGAGCGCATTGATTCGAACGACTACGATCCAGAAGGAGCAGTGACTATGTTGAAAGGCCAACTCGCAGGGCTCATGAAGCAAGCCCAGCAGATGCAGGAAAACATGAAGAAGATGCAGGAGCAGCTTGCCCAGATCGAAGTCGAGGGTCAGGCTGGCGCCGGTCTCGTCAAGGTCACGATGACCTGCCGCAACGACGTGCGCCGCGTGTCGATCGATCCGAGCCTGCTCGCTGACGACAAGGACATGCTCGAAGACCTCGTGGCTGCGGCGTTCAACGACGCGGTGCGCAAGGCCGAAGCCACCTCGCAGGAAAAGATGGGCGGCATGACCGCCGGCCTGCCGCTGCCGCCGGGCTTCAAGATGCCGTTCTAAGGAACGTTGCGAGCGCCGCGTCTGCTTCGGGCAGGCCGGTGCCCGCGCGTCCCGCGTGCCTTGCCGCAGCCGGCACGGCTGCGCAGGCGTCATGGTGTCAAAAGCAGCAGGTAGCAGCAGGAAGCACCCCGAAGTCGATTCCGCTTCAAACTCCGTCGCGCATCTCGCGCTGAATCCGCATGAAACAACCTTCCGCTCTCGCCGCTCTCGTCGAGGCGCTGCGCGTGTTGCCCGGTGTCGGGCCGAAGTCGGCGCAACGCATGGCTTATCACCTGATGCAGCACGACCGTGACGGCGCCGAAAAGCTCGGCAACGCGCTCCTGTTCGCGACCGGGAATCTGAAGCACTGCGAGAAGTGCAATACCTTCACCGAAGCTCAGGTCTGCGAAACTTGCCTGGACGAGGAGCGTGACCCTACGCTGCTGTGCGTCGTCGAAACGCCGGCCGACCAGATCATGCTCGAACAGACCATGACGTACCGCGGGTTGTATTTCGTGCTGATGGGGCATCTGAGTCCGCTCGACGGCATCGGTCCGAAAGAGATCCATTTCGACCGGCTCGTGAAGCGCGCGTCGGACGGCGTCGTCAAGGAAGTGGTGCTCGCAACCAATTTCACGAACGAGGGCGAGGCGACGGCCCATTATCTCGGCCAGACGCTCAAGGCGCGCGGACTCGCCGTCACGCGCCTCGCACGCGGGGTGCCAGTGGGTGGCGAGCTCGAATATGTCGACGCGGGTACCATCGCGCGGGCCATGCTCGACCGGCGCTCGATGTAGCGTCTCGCCATGCTTCGATCGCGGCGTAGTCGATATGGCGCCGCACGCCGAACAGAACGAAAGGAGACACCATGAGCGCAGCTGCCGCTTCCCCCGATTCCCAATCGAACGCATCCGCAGCGAAAGGCGCGGGCCCGCTTGCGGGCGTCAAAGTCCTCGAACTCGGCACGCTGATCGCGGGCCCGTTCGCCGCCCGCTTTCTCGGCGAGTTCGGCGCCGAGGTCATCAAGATCGAAGACCCCAAGGGCGGCGATCCGCTGCGCAAATGGCGCAAGCTCTACCCGGAGGCGGGCGGCACTTCGCTCTGGTGGGCCGTGCAGGCGCGCAACAAGAAGTCCGTCACGGTGAATCTCAAAGCCGAAGAGGGCAAGGAGATCGTGCGGCGGCTCGCGAAGGAAGCCGATATCGTCATCGAGAACTTTCGGCCAGGTCTGCTCGAAAAACTCGGGCTCGGCTACGATGTGCTCTCGAAGGAGAATCCCGGCCTCGTGATGGTGCGGCTCTCGGGCTACGGCCAGACCGGCCCGTATCGCGACCGTCCGGGCTTCGGCGCGATCGCAGAATCGATGGGCGGCCTGCGCCACATTACCGGCTATCCCGATCTGCCGCCGCCGCGCATCGGCATTTCGATCGGCGACTCGATTGCCGCGCTGCACGGCGTGATCGGCGCGATGATGGCGCTCCATCATCGCAACATGAACGGCGGCAGCGGCCAGATTGTCGATGTCGCACTCTATGAGGCCGTGTTCAACATGATGGAGAGCGTGGTGCCCGAGTACGGCGTGTACGGCATGGTGCGCGAGCGCACCGGCGCGTCGCTGCCCGGCATCGTGCCGTCGAATACGTATCCGTGCCGGGACGGCAGCATCGTGATCGGCGGCAACAGCGATCCGATCTTCAAGCGGCTGATGACGGCCATCGACCGCGCGGACCTCGCGAACGATCCGCAACTCGCGCACAACGACGGCCGCGTGCCGCGCACGGCGGAGATCGACGGCGCCATCGCGGCGTGGCTCTCCACGCGCACCATCAACGAAGCGCTCGACGTGCTCAACGCCGCCGACGTGCCGGTGGGCCGCATCTACAGCGTGGCCGACATGTTCGCCGATCCGCAATTCGCGGCGCGCCAGATGATCCAGCAGTTCCGCTGGCAAGCGCCGGATGCGAAGGAAGGCGAGGGCGTGGACATCGCGCTGCCCGCGGTCACGCCCAAGCTCTCGGTGACGCCCGGCGATACGCGCTGGCTTGGCCCCGCGCTGGGCGAACATACCGATGAAGTCCTGAAGACGCTGGGCTACGGCGCGGACCACATTGCACGGTTGCGCGAGCAACACATAGTCTAAGGCGGTGTGCATCATGCAAAACGGCTCGCCGGATGTTCACCGGCGAGCCGTTTTCGTTTTGCGTCGTCCTGCGTGACAGGAAACGTTCAGGGCTCGATCACGATCTTGCCGGTCACCTTGCGCGAGGCCATGTCCTTGAGCGCCTCCGCTGTGTCGGCGAGCTTATAGCGCTTCGAGACGTACGGCTTGAGTTTGCCTTCGCCGATCCAGCCCACCATCTGTGCAAACGCTGCCGCATTGTGCTGCGGCTCGCGACGCGCGAAATCGCCCCAGAACACGCCGACGAGGCTCGCGCCCTTGAGCAGCGCGAGATTGAGCGGCAGCCTGGGAATCTCGCCATTCGCGAAGCCCACCACGAGATAGCGTCCGCGCCAGCCGATGCTGCGGAACGCCGGTTCCGCATACTCGCCGCCCACGGGGTCGTAGATCACGTCGGGGCCCTTGCCGTCGGTGAGCGCCTTGACGCGCTCGCGCAAATCCTCGGTGCTGTAATTGATGGTGGCGTCCGCACCGAACCGGCGGCAGACTTCGAGCTTCTCCTCGCTCGAGGCGGCCGCGATCACGCGCGCGCCGAGCACCTTGCCGATTTCGACAGCCGCGAGGCCCACGCCGCCCGCCGCGCCGAGCACGAGCATCGTTTCGCCTGCGCGCAGCGCGGCGCGATCGACGACGGCGTGATGCGACGTGCCATACGCGAGCGTGAAGGCGGCGGCCGTCGCGAAATCGGCGGCTTCGGGCAGCGCCACGCACGCCGATGCGTCCGCAAGCACCTGCTCGGCGAATGCGCCAGTGCCCACATACGCCACCACGCGCGTACCGGGCGCGAGCTTCACGCCTTCGCCCGCAGCGCGCACGACGCCCGCGAGTTCGGCGCCGGGCGTGAAGGGCAGCGGCGGCTTCATCTGATACTTGTTCTCGATGATGAGCACATCGGGAAAGTTGACAGCCGCGGCCTTCACGTCGATCACGACCTGGCCCGGGCCCGGCACGAGATCGGGCGAGTCTTCGAGCCTGAGCGAGTCGGGCGGCCCGTACTGGTTGCAGCGGATTGCGCGCATCGTGTCTCCTGTCTTTTCCGATTCGGTTGCTTTCAGTTGCGTTGGTCATGCATTCACTACAGCGGGACAGTGTACGGCAATCCGCCGCAATGTGAACGACCGTGCGATTTATTCCGCGTCGACGACACGTGTCTTTCGAGACGTACCGCGGAGGCGAATGCGTCCTGGACCGGCGTGTGATATCGACGTTCGGCGCAGTGCCAAACACGCACTCCGCAAGGGCCGGGCTGTCGTTCGCGTGCCTTCTTTCCTCGGTTACAATCGCTCGATGCGAATACTACTCAGCAACGACGACGGTTATCTCGCCCCCGGTCTTGCGGCGCTCTATGAAGCGCTCAAGCCGCTCGGCGAAGTCACGGTCATGGCGCCCGAGCAGAACTGCAGCGCCGCATCGAACTCGCTTACGCTGTGGCGCCCGCTGTCGGTGTTGCGGTCGGCGAGCACCGGCTTCTATTACGTGAACGGCACGCCCACCGACTCGGTGCACATTGCGCTCACGGGCATGCTCGACCAGCAGCCCGACCTCGTGGTCTCCGGCATCAACAACGGCCAGAACATGGGCGAGGACACGCTGTACTCGGGCACCGTGGCCGCGGCAACCGAAGGCATCATGTTCGGCGTGCCGGCCATTGCGTTTTCGCTCGTCGACAAGGACTGGGTGCATCTCGATTCCGCCGCGCGCGTCGCGGCCGAGATCGTTGCGCATTACCTCGCGAACCCGTTGCCGGGTCATCCACTGCTGAACGTCAACATCCCGAACCTGCCATACGACGAGCTTGGCGATTGGCGCGTCACGCGCCTCGGCAAGCGTCATCCTTCGCAGCCCGTGATCCGCCAGACCAACCCGCGCGGCGAGCCGATCTACTGGATCGGGCCGTCTGGCAGCGCACGCGACGCGAGCGAGGGCACGGACTTCCACGCGGTATCGAACGGCCATGTGTCGATCACGCCGCTGCAACTCGATCTCACCCATACGCAGATGCTGTCCGCGACGCACGACTGGGCGCGCAAGGGCGGCAGCGCTTCATGACGGGCGAGCGCACGAAGCGTTTTCCGCTCGGGCTCGCGGATCTCGTACGCGAGCCGCGCCGGCGCGACACGCGCCCGGGCGATGCACGCACGTCGCTCGCGGGCGCGGGCAACAGCAGTTCGTCGAAACCGGGGGTCGGCGCGCTCGCGAAGCCCGGCGCGAAGGTAGGGACTTCGGCCGTTGCGAAGTCCACTGCAAACTCGCCGTTCAAGGCGCCGCCTGCGAAGCCGGTCAATGCGAAGGCGGTGAGCGCAAAGCCGGCGAGTTCGATCAAGTCTGCGCATCCTGTTGGCAACGCAGCCGCGCCGCGCGCCGCAATGCCCGGCGGCGTGAGTGCGCCGCGTGCCGCGGTAGCCGTCACGGGCGCGCCCACCGTTGCGCTCAACGGCGCGCACGCGCTGACTTCGGAACGCATACGCGAACGCATGGTCGAACGCCTGCGTACGAATGGCATTGCCGATGCACGCGTGCTTCAGGCGCTCGCGGCCGTGCCGCGCCACATGTTCATCGACCCGGGTCTTGCTACCCAGGCCTACGAAGATGCGGCGTTGCCGATCGGTCATCACCAGACCATCTCGAAGCCTTCCGTGGTCGCGCGCATGCTCGAGCTCGCTGGCGCGGGCCGCGTGCTGGAGCGCGTGCTGGAAATCGGCACCGGCTGCGGCTATCAGGCAGCCGTGTTGAGCCAGATTGCGCGCGACGTGTATTCCATTGAACGCATCAAGCCGTTATACGAGCGCGCGAAGACGAATCTTCGTCCGCTGCGTATCCCGAATATCCGCTTGCACTACGGCGACGGACGGCTCGGGTTGCCGTCGGCGGCGCCGTTCGACGCGATCGTAATCGCCGCTGCTGGCTTCGACGTGCCGCAGGCGCTGCTCGAGCAACTCGCCATCGGCGGGCGGCTCGTGGCGCCGGTAGCGGTGTCCGGCACGCAGAGTGCCGCCGGCGAAGCGACGCAGGTCCTCACGCTCGTCGAGCGTACGGGGCCGGCGCAGTGGCGGGAGTCACGGCTGGATCGCGTTTTCTTTGTCCCCTTAAAATCTGGAGTGATCTGAATCCGATGAGTATGTTGCGCGCGATCAAAAGAAACCGCCTGAATGTCGACCTGTCCGAAGCCACGCTGATTGCAGCCCAGCGCGGCGCGGCGGTCGCCGCGCTCTGTCTTCTGGCCGCATGCGCCACGCGACTCGATCAGGCGCCTGTGGTGGACCGCACCGCGCCGCTCGGCACGGCGGCCGCGCAGCCTCCGGTGCCGCTCGGGCCGCCGCCTCCGGGATATTACCGGGTGAAGCCGGGCGACACTGTCTATAGGATTGCGCTCGAAAACGGCCAGAACTATCGCGACATCGCGACGTGGAACAATCTCACCAACCCGAACCAGATCGAGGTGGACCAGTTGTTGCGCGTCGTGCCGCCGGGTGCGAATCCCTCGGCGTACACGCCGGGTGTCGTGACCGCGCCGGTGCCGGGCGTGGGTGCCGCGCCGGGCGCTCCGGCAGCGGGGTCGCCGGCGCAGCCGCCGATCTACGGTTCGGGTGCGAACGCTGCGGCGCCGACAGCCGCCGTGCCGCCGCAGCCGGGTGCAAGCGGCGGCGACATGGCCGCCGCGCCGGGCGGCAACATCGCGCTTGCGTGGCCGGTGCGTGGTCCGGTGCTCAACGGCTTCGACGATACGAAGAACAAAGGCATCAATATTGGCGGTGCGCCGGGCGATCCTGTCAAGGCAGCCGGCGATGGACGCGTGGTTTATGCCGGAAATGGGCTGCGCGGTTACGGCAATCTCATTATCATCAAGCATGACGCGACGTTTTTGACCGCGTATGCACACAACCGGACTTTGATGGTAAAAGAAGGGGATGCGGTCACCAAAGGTCAGAAGATCGCCGAAATGGGCAATACCGACTCGGACCGGGTGATGCTGCATTTCGAAGTACGCCGTCAGGGTAAGCCCGTCGACCCACTGAAGTACTTGCCGCCGCAATAAAAGCGAGCCGACCATGCCGAAATCGAAGCGCCGTCTGCAGCAATCCGAGTCTGACAGCCAAGCCGCCCAGGTTTCGGTGGAGGACGGCGCGCAGGCGGGCGACGACGACGCGTCGCCCGACCTCGACGGCGGCCGCGACTACGAAGAGCGCGAGGAGCGTGAAGAGCGCGATTCCCCGGCCGACGAAGGCGGCTCGGGCGAGGGCGCCGAAACCGCCGAGGCCGCGCCCGACGCCGACGATTTCCGCGCCATGCTGCAGGCCGAACTCACGGCCGACACCATCCAGCATTATCTGAACCGGATCAGCGTGAAGCCGCTCCTCACTGTCGAGGAGGAGCAGCGCTACTCGCGGCTCGCCAAGGCCGGCGAGTTCGAAGCGCGTCAGGTCATGATCGAGCGCAATCTGCGCCTCGTCGTCAGCATTGCCAAGGGTTACCTCAATCGCGGCGTGCCGCTGCTCGACTTGATCGAGGAGGGCAACCTCGGCCTCATGCACGCGATCGAGAAGTTCGATCCCACGCGTGGCTTCCGTTTCTCGACTTATGCGACGTGGTGGATCCGCCAGAGCATCGAGCGCGCGATCATGAACCAGGCGCGCACCGTGCGTTTGCCGGTGCACGTGATCCGCGAGCTCAACCAGGTGCTGCGCGCGAAGCGACATCTGGAGAAGAATTCGCTCAACGCCGATTCGGCCTCCGAGCGACGCGACGCGAGCATCGACGACATCGCGTATCTCACCGGCAAGACCACCGAGGAAGTCACCGACATTCTCGCGCTCAACGAACACACGGCCTCGCTCGACGCGCCGCTCGACCTCGACCCGGCCAGCAGCCTGCTCGACCTGCTTTCGGACGACCAGAGCCAGTCGCCCGACGCCGAAGTGCAGCATCGCGAACTGGAAACGCTTACACGCGCGTGGCTCGGTCGGTTATCCGACAAGCATCGCCACGTCATCGAACGGCGCTTCGGGCTGAACCATATCGAGCCCGCCACGCTCGAAGAGCTGGCCGACGAAATGGGCCTCACCCGCGAGCGAGTGCGGCAGATCCAGCAGGAGGCGCTGGTGCGCCTCAAGCGCTTTTTCGCTTCGAACGGCGTGCGCAAGGACGCCGTTCTCTAAACCCTCGCAGTCCATCTGAATGACAGTTCCCGTACTCGTATTCGACATCGAGACGATTCCCGATGTCGACGGCATTCGCCGTCTCGAAGATTTGCCCGCCACGCTCACCGACACCGAAGTGGCCGAGCACGCCTTCGCCGCGCGCCGCGAGAAAACCGGCAGCGATTTCCTGCCGCATCACTTGCAGCGGGTCGCCGCGATCTCGTGCGTGTTTCGCGACGGCCAGGGCTTTCGCGTGCGCTCGCTCGGCACCCCCGAAGACGGCGAAGCGCGCCTGATCGATTCGTTCTACCGCACGATCGAGAAGTATTCGCCGCAGCTCGTTTCGTGGAACGGCGGCGGCTTCGACTTGCCGGTGCTGCACTATCGTGCGCTCGTGCACGGCATTCGCGCGGTGCGCTACTGGGAAACGGGCGAAGAGGACCGCGAGTTCAAGTGGAACAACTACCTTAGCCGCTACCACACGCGACACACCGACCTGATGGATGTTCTCGCGATGTACCAGCCGCGCGCGAACGCGCCGCTCGACGCGCTCGCGAAGCTCTGCGGCTTTCCGGGCAAGCTCGGCATGGACGGCGGCCAGGTGTGGACCGCGTTTCAGGAAGGCCGCATCGAGGAAATCCGCAACTACTGCGAAACCGACGTGGTCAACACGTATCTGCTCTATTGCCGGTTTCAGATGATGCGTGGCGGTTTCACAGAGCGCGAATATGCGGATGAGATCGAGTTCGTGAAGCAGTCGCTTGCCGCGGAAACCGCGCCGCATTGGGGCGAGTATCTCAAGGCGTTCGCGAGCTAAGTACGGCGAAATCTCTCAGCTCAGCTCGAGCACGATTGGCTGATGATCCGAAGCCTGCGTCGCGCCGTCTATTTCGCAGCTTCGCAAGCGTGCGCGCAAATCCTCCGTGACAAAGACGAAGTCGCACGCGAGCGGGCCGTCCGACCATTGCTGCGTGTCGTAGACGCCGGCGGTGGGCGGTGGCGTCGCGCCCGCATGAAGCGCGCTCCACGCGTCGATGAAGGCGGGGCTGCCCGCGAGCGGTTCGAGCATGCGCGTGTACGCCTCGCTGCCCCACGCGCTGTTGAAGTCGCCGCAGACGATCGCGGATACGGGGCGCGCGGTGCGGGCGAACGGGCCAACATCGTTTTCGGCTGGCGCGGGGTGCGCCGCGTGATCGGCGGCTTCCTGCTGCAGGCGCCGCAACTCGTCCACTTGCGCGAGCCGCTGGCGCGGCGAATAGAACTCCAGATGCGTGACCAGCACGCGCAGCGCGCCGCCCGGCGCGTCGAGCACGGCTTCGAGCGCCACGCGTTGCATCGAGGGTGCGGTGGAGTCGGCGGGCCACGGCAGGGCGTGGCGAAAAACCTGCGCGACTGGCAAGTGCGTGGCGAGCGCGTTGCCGAACTGGCGGCGCGGCATCTGCGCCATGCCTTGACTGGAGGCTTGCGCGTCACGCGGCGCAGGCAAGTCGGCGCCGATTGCTTCGATGACCGTATACCCGGGCAGGAGCGAGCGCAGTTCGGCGAACTGATCGTCGCCAGGCCCCCCCGGCAGCGCCCGAAAACCGCGCGTGATTTCCTGCAGGCATAGCACGTCGAAGTCGGCGAGGCGCTGGGCCTCGCGCACCGTGCGCGCGAGATCGACGACGCCAGCAGCGTCGCGCCCCCACTGCACATTCCAGCTCACCAGTTTCATCGGCACGCTCCTCGCATGGCGCGGCGGCGGTTCCCGCACGTTCAACCCTAGCCTGGTTTCTTCTGAAGTGTTGTATGACAAATGAGAAGGCAGCGGCGGATACGGGGCGTAGAGAGCACGATCGGACAAGTTCGAAAACAGCAGCGACGGAGCGCGGGCGTCGACTTCGACTACAATCTCGCCTTCGCCCACAATTCACTCATCGTCAGTCAGGAATCCGCTGGTGTCTCAAGCTGCCCCCGACCCTCAAGCCGAGCCTGCTCAGGCCGCGCCCATGCCGTCCACGCCCTCGAAAAAGCGCACCAAGCGCGAGCGCCGCGCCGAAAAGCGCGCCGCCATCGAAGCCTCGGTCGCTCATGCCCCCATTCTCGAGATCGAGTCGCTCGACATGGAGGCCCGCGGCGTTGGCCGCACCGTGACCGAGACGGGCGAGCCCGGCAAGGTGATCTTCGTCGAGGGCGCGTTGCCGGGCGAGCGCGTGACCTACCTCAGCTACCGCAAGAAGCCCACGTTCGAACAGGCGCAAGTGGTCGACGTGCTGCGCGAGAGCGCGATCCGCACGAAGCCGCAGTGCGCGTTCTTCGGCACCTGCGGCGGCTGCTCGATGCAGCACCTCGACGTGCGTGCGCAGATCGCCGTCAAGCAGCGCGTGCTCGAAGACAGCCTCATGCACCTCTCGAAGGTGCGTTCGGAGACGATGTTCCGGCCGATTCACGGGCCGTCGTGGGGCTACCGCTATCGTGCGCGCCTCACGGTGCGCAACGTGCCGAAAAAGGGCGGTGTGCTGGTCGGCTTCCACGAGAAGAAGAGCAGCTACGTGGCCGACATGACGAGCTGCGAAGTGCTGCCGCCGAACGTCTCGGCAATGCTCGTGCCGCTGCGCCATCTGGTGGCCGCGCTGTCGATTCGCGATCGCATGCCGCAGATCGAACTCGCCGTGGGTTCGAGCGTGACGGCGCTCGTGCTGCGCATTCTCGAGCCGCTCACGGCCGCCGACGAGGACTTGCTGCGCGCGTTCGCGGACGAGCACAACGTCCAGTTCTGGCTGCAGCCGAAGGGCCCGGAAACGGTGTTCCCGTTCTATCCGCTCGACAAGGAACTGGACTACACGCTGCCCGAATACGGCATTCGCATGCCGTTCAAGCCGACGGACTTCACGCAGGTCAATCATCAGATCAACCGCGTGCTGGTGGGCCGCGCATTGCGCCTGCTCGCGCCGGAGGCGGGCGACCGCGTGCTCGATCTGTTTTGCGGCATCGGCAACTTCACGCTGCCGCTCGCGCGTGTCGCGCGCGAAGTGGTGGGGATCGAAGGCAGCGATTCGCTGACGGCCCGCGCGCTGGAAAATGCGCGCGCCAATGGCGTGGAGGGCCACACGTCGTTTGCGTGCCGCAATCTGTTCGAAGTCACCGCCGACGACATCCGCGCGCTCGGCCACTTCGACAAGTTTCTGGTCGACCCGCCGCGCGAAGGCGCGTTCGCCGTTTCCCAGGCACTCGCGGAAATCGCGCGCAGCGGCGATGGCCCGCTGCCCAGGCGCATCGTCTACGTGTCGTGCAGTCCCGGAACGCTGGCGCGCGATGCGGGTGTGCTCGTCAATGAGGCCGGCTACCGGCTCAAGGGCGCGGGCGTAGTCAACATGTTCCCGCACACGTCGCACGTGGAATCGATTGCGCTGTTCGAGCGCGATTGAGGAAGCCCGCGGCAGCGCAGGCGCGAAGCCTGCGTTGCTGCTGAAGCCAAAAAAAACGCCACGGAAAACCGTGGCGTTTTGCTTTGTGGCGTGCCTCAAGCTAGAGGCGCGGCGATCACCAGATCTGCCACCAGGACTTGTTTTCTTTGCCGGGGCGTGCGTGACCGGTAATGTACGGGCTGTCCGGGAAGGTGCCAGCGAGCACGCGGCGCGTGTCTTCGGCAAGCTGCGGCTGATCGAGCTTCTGGTACGACAGGATCATGATGTGCAGCGCGTCTTCGATTGCCGGCGCGCTCTTGTAGTCCTGAATCGCGAGCTGCGCGCGGTTGATGGCCGCCACATAGGCGCCGCGACGATAGTAGTAGTCGGCCGCGTGCACTTCGTGCGAAGCGAGCGCGTTCACGATGTAGCGCATGCGCTGGGCGGCGTCCGGGGCGTACTTGCTCTGCGGATACTTGTCGACCACCATCTTGAACGCGTCATACGACTCGCGCAGCGACTTCGGGTCGCGCTCGCTCATGTCCTGGCCCGAGAAGCGGCCGAACAGACCCAGGTCGTCGTTGAAGTGGATCATGCCCTTGAGGTAGTACGCGTAGGCGATGTCCGGGTGATCCGGGTGCAGCTGGATGAAGCGGTTGATCGCCTGGTCGGCGGCGTCGTTCTCGTTGTCCTTCCAGTTGCAGTAGGCCACGTTGATCTGCGCCTGCTGGGCGAAGTGGCCGAACGGGTCGCGGCCCTGGAGTGCTTCAAAATATTTCGCGCACTTGCCCCAGTCGCCGCCGGCGAGCGCGTCCTGGGCCTCCGTATATAATTTGTTGTTGTTCCACGCTGCCGTTTCGTCGGTCTTTTCCGGCAGGCCGTGGCAGGCCGCGACCACGGCGAGCGCCGTGCCGCAGACAGCAAGGCGAACGACGTTGCCAATCTTGCCGAGCATTTGTGCTCGCGCCGCGCGCATTGCGTTTCGGGCCACCGCATGTTGGGCCAGTTTCGTAATCGTGTTCAAGGCTCGCATTTATCCAGTCCAGCTTCAGGTCCACAGGTGACCCAGACTCAATGACCCGTACAGTTATTCCGGGGGCCGGCGCTCCCGGCGCCCAAAACAGCATCAGCGATTATAGCCTGGGCGATGCGCCCGATGACGCAGCCTCCAGTGAGGCGCGCGACAACGAACTCGCAGGCGAGAACGCCGGCGCCGCCCCGCGCTCGATTCAGGTGCCTGATGAGCTGGCAGGCGAGCGCCTCGACAAGGTGCTCGCGAAAGTATTTCCGGAATTTTCACGCAGCCGTTTGCAGGGCTGGATCGAGGAGCAGCGCGTGCGCGTGGACGGCAAGCCGGCCAAGGTGCGCCAGCCGGTGCCGCTAGGCGCGACCATCGAGCTCGTGCCGGACCTCCTGCCCGAGCAGCTTTCGTTCACGCCCGAGCCGGTGCCGCTCGACATCGTCTACGAGGATGACGCGATCGTCGTCATCAACAAGCCCGCCGGGCTCGTCGTGCATCCGGCCGCGGGCAACTGGAGCGGCACGCTCCTCAACGGCCTCCTGCATCGCTACGGCGCAGCGGCGGCGGGTCTGCCGCGCGCGGGGATCGTCCATCGGCTCGACAAGGAAACGTCCGGGCTGATGGTCGTCGCGCGCACGCTCCAGGCGCAGACCGACCTCGTGCGCCAGTTGCAGGCGCGCACGGTCAAGCGCCGCTATCTCGCGCTCGTGTGGGGCAGCATGGCCGACGAAGGCACCATCGACGCGCCCATCGGCCGCGACCCGCGCGAGCGTACGCGTATGGCGGTGATGAAGGGCGCTTCGGGCAAGCCCGCGCGCACGCACTTCCGGCGCATCGACAAGGCGCTCTGGCACAACCAGCCCGTAAGCGCCATTCATTGCGACCTGGAAACGGGGCGCACACACCAGATTCGTGTGCACTGCGCGCACATCGGCCATCCGTTGCTGGGCGATCCGGTGTACGGACACGCGCGCGGCAAGCGTTCGGTCGCGGCGCTGCCCGACGGCTTCGCGCGCCAGGCGCTGCACGCGTGGCGCCTCGGCCTCGTTCACCCGGTCACGGGCCGCGCGATGCAATGGCGCGCCGAAGTGCCCGACGACCTGGACGCGCTGATCGAGGCGCTCGGCTTCGGCGGCAAGGAAGACGAGGACGAAGTCGGCTTCGATGAAGATATGTTCGACAGTGCCTACACCGACGAAGGCTACGTGATCGGCAGCGACGAGGAAGATTACGAAGACGACGAAGACGACGATGCGCAAGACGAGGACAAGCACGCATGACGACCTGCCCGGAACTCACATCCGACGATTTGCTGCATCCCGACTGGCAGGTTTCGCCGCGCGTGCGCGCGCTGGTGACGACGCGGGGCGGCGGCGTGAGCGAGCCGCCATTCGGGCGCTGGCAGTCGGCACAGGGGGGTGAGGGCGTCGATCTCCCAGGTGGCCTGAATCTCGGTCGCGGCTCCGGCGACGATCTCGTGCACGTCGAGGCGAACCGCGACCGGCTGCTCACACATGCGGGCGTGCCTGCCGCGTGGCTCAAACAGATCCACGGTCCCGTCGTGGTCGACGCCGCGCAGGCGCTAGTCGCTGCGCGCGCGGGCGCCCCGCTCGAAGCCGATGCGAGCGTGACCGCCGAGCCCGGCATCGCCTGCACGGTCATGGTGGCCGACTGCATGCCCGTCTTGCTGTGCGACGGCGAGGGTCGCGCAGTGGGCGCCGCGCACGCGGGCTGGCGCGGGCTGGCCGCCGGCGTCATCGAGCGCACGGCCGAACGCGTTGCTGCGCTCGCGGGCTGTGCGACTGCCGACCTGCATGCGTACCTCGGCCCCATGATCGGGCCCACCGCCTTCGAGGTCGGTGCCGACGTGCGTGACGCGTTCATGACCCATGTGGAGCATGTCGACGCGGCACAACGCGATGCGCACCGCGCCGCCACCGCGGCGGCCTTCGTGGCACGCCCCGAGGCGAGCGGCAAATACCTCGCCAATCTCGCCGCACTGGCGCGGCTGCGGCTCGATACGCTCGGCGTGCGCCACGTGAGCGGCGGCGACATGTGCACGGTCACCCTGCGCGAGCGCTTCTACTCGTACCGGCGCGATCGCGTCACCGGCCGCATGGCCGCGCTGATCTGGCTCCATCCCTGACGTTGCCGCGACGTGCCGCCGCCGTGATGCAATGCGGCGGCGCGTTGCGAGGCAGACGATTTTTGTTGCGCCGCAGCGATTCCCGCAACGCGCTGTGCGCCACTCACTGCGCATTAGATCCCCGATTCCCGCATTGCACTGCAAGCGCTTGCCGTCACGGCGGATTTTTGTGCGCCTGACCGCACAACGATGTGTCGCGGCAGTTAAACAATTGATTACATCGGGAAAACGATAATTAAAAAAATATCGCAGCGCGGCAAAATCGGGCACAAGCATTGACACGCTTTGCAATGGGGAGCAAGAATGTCCCTCACCCACGGGACAGGTCGTGACGAGCGCCGCAACGGCGTCCGTATGCGTACCACCTGCCTCTCAACCAGTCCTTCGGGACACATCGGTCAAAAGCAGGCATGACGGCATCTCAACGTTCCAAGACTGCCCCGGGCACGGGCGCTTCAACTGATGGTGCACCGCGCGGCAATCCGCCTTTCGCTCCCGACGCAGCCGGCATGCAGCAATATCTCCACGCGTGGACGAACGCCTGGAAGAGCGCTCTGAATGCTGCGCAGCAAACGGGCGGCGCGGCGCAGCAAGCGCCCTTTGCGGGACTTGCGGCCAACTGGTGGCCGCCCGCGGGCAATGGCGCGCCTGGCAATCCGTTCGCTGCGGGCAATCCCTTTGCAGCAGGCAATCCGTTTGCAGCAGGCAATCCGTTTGCCCCAGGTAATCCCTTTGCCGCGGGTAATCCGTTTGGCGCCGGCAGTCCTTTCGGTGCAGCCAATCCGTTCGGTGGTGCAAACCCGTTCGAAGGTTTCAAGCTTCCTACGGCATCGATCGAACCCACGCGGCTGCAGCATCTGCAAGCGGATTATTCGCGCGACGCGCTCGACTTGCTCCGCCAGGCCACCGACACCACGCCCAAGGCGCCCGAACTCAAGGACCGGCGCTTCAGCTCCGACGCCTGGAAGGCAACGCCCGCGTATGCGTTCACAGCGGCGTGGTATCTGCTCAACGCGCGCTACCTGCATGAACTCGTCGACGCGATCGATACCGATGCGAAAACGCGCGAGCGCATTCGCTTCGCCGTGCAGCAGTGGACCGCGGCGGCCTCGCCCAGCAACTTCCTCGCGCTCAATCCCGACGCGCAGAGCGCCTTGCTCGAAACCCACGGCGAGAGCCTGCGCCAGGGTGTGATGAACCTGCTCGGTGACATGTCGCGCGGCAAGATCTCGCAAACCGACGAATCGCGCTTCGTGGTGGGCCACAATCTCGCGAACACCGAAGGTTCGGTCGTGTTCGAGAACGCGCTGTTCCAGTTGATCCAGTACAAGCCGCGCACGGCCACCGTGCGTGAGCGGCCGCTTCTGATCGTGCCGCCGTGCATCAACAAGTTCTACATCCTCGACCTGCAGCCCGAGAACTCGCTCGTCGCTTATGCGCTCGAGCAGGGGCAGCAGGTGTTCCTCGTCTCGTGGCACAACGGCGACGCGTCGATTGCGGACCGCTCCTGGGACGACTACATCGAAGAGGGCGTGCTCACGGCCATCGAGACGACGCGCAGCATCAGCGAGCGCGAGCAGATCAACACGCTCGGTTTTTGCGTGGGCGGCACGCTCCTCGCCACGGCGCTGTCCGTCGCGGCGGCGCGCGGCGAACATCCCGCTGCGTCGATGACGCTGCTTACCGCGATGCTCGATTTCAGCGACACGGGCGTGCTCGATGTGTTCGTCGATGAAGCCCACGTGCAGATGCGCGAGCAGACCATCGGCGGCAAGAATGGCGGCACGCCGGGGCTCATGCGCGGCGTCGAGTTCGCGAACACATTCTCGTTCCTGCGGCCCAACGATCTGGTCTGGAACTACGTCGTCGACAATTATCTGAAGGGCCGTACGCCCGCGCCGTTCGACCTGCTGTTCTGGAATAGCGACTCGACGAGCCTGCCGGGGCCGATGTACGCGTGGTACCTGCGCAATACGTACCTGGAAAACAAGCTGCGTGAGCCGGGCGCGCTCACGGTATGCGGCGAGGAAGTGGATCTTTCGCGCATCGAGGTGCCGACGTTCATCTACGGCTCGCGCGAGGATCACATCGTGCCCTGGCGTACGGCGTATGCGTCGGTGCCGTTGCTGTCCGGGCCGCTGAAATTCGTGCTTGGCGCGTCGGGCCATATCGCGGGTGTGATCAACCCCGCGTCGAAGAACAAGCGCAGTTTCTGGAGCATCGAGGCCGACGCGAAGCATCTGCCGGAAGAGGCCGACGACTGGTTAGCGGTTGCCGAGGAAAAACCTGGCAGCTGGTGGCCGACCTGGGCCGAATGGCTCGATCAGTATGGCGGCAAGAAGGTGAAGCCGCGTGCGCAAGCCGGCTCGGCGGAATTCCCCGAGATCGAGCCGGCGCCGGGGCGTTACGTGCAGCAGCGCGATTGAAGCGATTGAAACGCTTGCTGCGGAATTCGGATTAACAACTTGACGGGCGGGGCGCATGGCGCGCCTTCAAGCCGCCCGGAGGATCTGGAAATGACTGACATTGTGATCGTTTCGGCCGCACGTACGGCGGTAGGCAAATTCGGCGGCTCGCTCGCGAAGGTGGCGGCGCCCGACCTGGGCGCGATCATCATCAAGGCCGCGCTCGAGCGCGCGGGCGTGAAGCCCGACCAGGTGAGCGACGTGATCATGGGTCAGGTGCTGACCGCCGGTTCGGGCCAGAACGTGGCGCGTCAGGCGGCGATCAAGGCGGGCCTGCCCGGGGCCGTTCCCGCCATGACGATCAACAAGGTGTGCGGCTCGGGCCTGAAGGCGGTGATGCTGGCCGCGAACGCGATCATCGCGGGCGATTCGGACATCGTCGTGGCCGGCGGCCAGGAGAACATGAGCGCCGCGCCGCACGTGCTGCCGGGCTCGCGCGACGGTTTCCGCATGGGCGACGCGAAACTGATCGACAGCATGATCGTCGACGGCCTGTGGGACGTGTACAACCAGTACCACATGGGCGTGACGGCGGAAAACGTCGCGAAGGAATACGGCATCACGCGCGAGGAGCAGGACGCGTTTGCGGCACTGTCGCAGAACAAGGCGGAAGCCGCGCAGAAGGCGGGCCGCTTCGACGCGGAAATCGTGCCGGTGGCGATTCCCCAGCGCAAGGGCGAGCCGCTGCAGTTCGCGACCGACGAATTCGTGCGCCACGGCGTGACGGCGGAATCGCTCGCGGGTCTGAAGCCGGCGTTCAACAAGGAAGGCACGGTGACGGCGGCGAACGCGTCGGGCATCAACGACGGCGCGGCAGCGGTCGTGGTGATGTCGGCGAAGAAGGCCGAAGCGCTGGGCCTGAAGCCGCTCGCACGCATCAAGGCGTACGCAAGCGGCGGCGTGGACCCGAAGGTGATGGGCATGGGTCCGGTGCCGGCGTCCAGGCGTGCACTGGAGCGCGCGGGCTGGTCGGTGAACGACCTCGATCTCCTGGAGATCAACGAGGCATTTGCCGCGCAGGCGCTGGCCGTGAACAAGCAGATGGGCTGGGACACGTCGAAGATCAACGTGAACGGCGGGGCGATTGCGATCGGTCACCCGATCGGCGCGTCGGGCTGCCGGATTCTCGTGACGCTGCTG
>NZ_JAMBPR010000049.1 GCF_024206475.1 Paraburkholderia sp. CNPSo 3274 | reverse complement strand
AGCGGCGGCGTGGACCCGAAGGTGATGGGCATGGGTCCGGTGCCGGCGTCCAGGCGTGCACTGGAGCGCGCGGGCTGGTCGGTGAACGACCTCGATCTCCTGGAGATCAACGAGGCATTTGCCGCGCAGGCGCTGGCCGTGAACAAGCAGATGGGCTGGGACACGTCGAAGATCAACGTGAACGGCGGGGCGATTGCGATCGGTCACCCGATCGGCGCGTCGGGCTGCCGGATTCTCGTGACGCTGCTGCACGAAATGCAGCGCCGCGACGCGAAGCGGGGTCTGGCCTCGCTGTGCATCGGCGGCGGCATGGGCGTGGCGCTCGCACTCGAGCGCGCTTGATCCGGCTTGATCCCAGGCGGGAAGCAACGTAGTAACCAGGTAGCAAGCGGCTCGTCGCGCGAGAAGCAGCGGCGAGCCGGCAGTAGCAGCAACCACGCGCAATACTAGAAATTGACCAGAAGCCGCGCGGCATTCGCCTTGTCTTCGTCCTGGGTGGAAAGATGAAGCTGGGCAACAGTGTATGTGGCGCCTGCACGCGTAACGCGTAACGCCACGGTTTTAGTGACGCTCAACTCTCGCGGATATATAGGATGACGAATCGTATTGCATTGGTAACAGGTGGTATGGGCGGCCTTGGCGAAGCCATCAGCGTGAAGCTGCATGATGCGGGTTATCGCGTTGTCGTGACGCACTCGCCCGATAACGCGGGCGCGAAGGACTGGCTGGCGCGCATGAAGGAGACCGACCGCGAATTCCACGCGTGCGGCATGGACGTAGCTGACTACGATTCGTGCCAGCGCGGCGCGAAGAAGATCCAGAGCGAGATCGGCCCCGTGGATATTCTCGTGAACAATGCGGGCATCACGCGCGACATGACGTTCCGCAAGCTCGACAAGGTCAATTGGGACGCCGTGCTGCGCACGAATCTCGACTCGATCTTCAATATCTCGAAGCCGCTGTGCGACAGTATGGTCGAGCGCGCTTGGGGCCGCATCATCAACATTTCGTCGGTGAACGGTTCGAAGGGTTCGGTCGGCCAGACCAACTACGCCGCCGCGAAGGCCGGCATGCACGGCTTCACGAAGTCGCTCGCGTTGGAAGTCGCCCGCAAGGGCGTGACCGTGAACACCATTTCGCCGGGCTATCTCGCCACGAAAATGGTGACCGCGATTCCTCAGGACATTCTCGACACGAAGATCCTGCCGCAGATCCCGATGGGCCGCCTCGGCAACCCGGGTGAAGTCGCGGCGCTCGTGCTGTTCCTGTGTTCGGACGAAGCGGGCTTCGTGACGGGCGCAAATATTCCTATCAACGGTGGCCAGCATATGCAGTAAAGCTATGCTAAACATGTACCGCGCATGAATGATGTCAGGCGAATTTCGCTAAGTCGGATGCGCGGTGCATGTGGCAGCGGTAATCCATACCGACCGCCGCATTGCAGGGGACGTGTAAAGCGCGCCCTGCAATGCGGCGGTTTTGCATGGTGCCGCCGGGTTTGCGGGGCACGAACGCGGTGAAGCGTGCCGCTATAATTGGCCACCCCACGCGTGACCGGAGACCGGCCTTTGTCGAGCATTGCGAAACTGCTGTCCATCCTCGAACTCTTTTCCGAGGCGCGGCCTTTTCTTTCCGCCGAACAAGTGGCGGCCGAACTGCAATGCTCGGTGCCGACCGCTTACCGCTATCTGCGTGAACTCGTCGATACCGGCATGCTGCTGCGCTTCGTGGGCGGCGAATACGGCCTCGGCCCACGCATCATCACGCTCGACTACCATCTGCGCATTTCCGATCCGCTGTTAAAAGCGGGGCAGCCGGTCATGCGCGAACTGGCGGAGCAATCGGGCTTCGACGCGGTCATGTCGCGCTGGTACGGCAATGAACTCGTCGATACGCACCGGGAATCGCACGACGCCGTATTCGACCTGCGCTATGGACGCGGCCGTCCGCGTCCGCTCTTTCTTGGCGCCGCGCCCAAGGCGATCCTTTCGACGTTTCCGAAGGCGAAGCTCGCCGCGCTGTTCGAGCAGTACCCCGAAGACATTGCTGCTAGCGGACTCGGGGCCTCGCTCGAAGAATTCCGCGCGAGCCTGCTCAAGATCCGCCGCGCGGGCTTCTATCTCTCGAAGGGCGAACTCGAAGCGGGCATGTCCGCCGTCGCTTCGCCGCTCTTCACCGACGCATCGGGCGAAGCCGTGGCCTCGCTTGCGCTCGTCGTGCCCGAGCAGCGCCTCGCGTTTTTCAACCTCGACCGCGTGGTCGCGGCCGTGAAGGAAGCCGCCGCGCGCATTTCCACGCGCGTGCGTGCATTGATCGAGTCATAAAGCGCCGCGGCGGCGTCACGCTACGCCCATACGGGCCGCCATCTCCCTTTCCCACATCGCACGCGGCCGGAAGCCCGGCAACGTGCTCGCATGCCGCTCGACCTCGGCCAGCAACGCGTCGTCGGGCAGCGTGAAGTCCACGCTCACGCGCATGGGCTGATCCACGTACCACGGCGTGTCGATGAAAACCTCCAGCCGGTTGCCCTCCGGGTCGCGCGCGTAAAACGAGATCGCATTGCCGTGCGTGACCGGAACGATCTCCTCCATCCCTTCCTGCACGAAGCGCCGGTGAAAGTGCTTGAGCGTGGCGAGGCTGTCCGCCTCCAGTGAAATCTGGTTGATCGGATTGAACGGCAACTGCTCGGGCCTGCCGCTCGCCAGCACGATCTGGTGATGCACACGGGGATCGCGGCTGAGAAAGACAAGGCTGACCGTGCCGCGCGGCGAGGGCAGCGAGCCGCGGTCCGTCACCGTGAATTCGAGCACCCGCGTATAGAAGTCTTCGACCTTCGCCATATCGCTCACGAAAAAGCCCATGTGGCTGAGCGTGAGGCCGGTTCGCTTCGTGGTCTGTTCGGTGTTCGGCAGAGTCATGCTGTCTCCAGTCGTAGTGATAAACCCTGATAAAAATCAAGTTGTGTGTCGCGTTTTTCGTAGTGTATTCTCAAAATACGATAAACGCATCAATAAATGCGCGCACCGATTCCAGAGAAAACTCACTCTTTATCATTGGAGCATCATGAAACTCGCCAGCTTTTCCACCCATGAAGGTTCGTCGTTCGGCGTTGTGCGCGACGGCGCGGTTTTCGACCTCAAGAAGCGCCTTGGCGGCCGCTATGCCGACCTCAAGTCGCTGATCGCAGCCGGCGCGTTCGCCGAAGCGGAACGCGCGGCGAGCGAAGGCAAGGGCGACTATCCGCTCGCCGAAGTCACGCTCGAGCCCGTCATTGCGAATCCGCAGCAAATTTTCTGCGTGGGCCTGAACTACGCGGAGCACGTGAAGGAGACCAACCGCGAGACCACCGAGCAGCCTGTGATCTTCATGCGACTGCCGGCTTCGCAGGTGGGCGCGGGCGAGCCCGTGCTGCGTCCGCGCGAGTCCACGCAGTTCGACTATGAAGGCGAGATTGCCGTGATCATCGGCGAGGGCGGGCGGCGCATCGCCGAGGCCGACGCATGGCGTCATATCGCGGGCTACAGCTGCTACAACGACGGCTCGGTGCGCGACTGGCAGCGCCACACGGGCCAATGGGGACCGGGCAAGAACTTCTACCGCACGGGCGCGTTCGGCCCGTGGATGGTCACGAGCGACGAGATCGAGCCGAATGCGCTGATGACGCTCGTCACGCGTCTGAACGGCCAGGAAGTGCAGCGCGCGACCACGGAGATGCTGATTCACGGCATTGCGAAGCAGATCGCATATCTCTCCACCTTCACGCCGCTTTTCCCCGGCGACGTGATCGTGACCGGCACGCCTGGCGGCGTGGGCGCGAAGCGCAATCCGCCGCTTTTCATGAAGCATGGCGACGTGGTGGAAGTCGAGGTGGATCGCATCGGCACGCTCAGGAACCCCGTCGCGGACGAAGCGTAAGGCACAGGACGCCGCCCGCACGACGCGAGCGGCGCAGTCATCCACGCAGTTAGCCATGGATCAGGTGAATGGGATGAAGGATGTCGTAAAAAATTCGGTATGCAAATCAAATCCGACGCCCGACTATGACGTCGCGATCGTCGGCTTCGGGCCGACGGGCGCTACGCTCGCCAATCTGCTCACGCTGCGCGGCCTGAAAGTCGTGGTGTTCGAGCGCGACAAGGATGTGTTCCAGTTGCCGCGCGCCGTGCACTTCGACGGCGAATGCATGCGCGTGTTCCAGGCCGCCGGGATCGCGCAGACGCTGCTGCCCAATCTCTTCGTCGGACCCGGCATGAAGTTCGTGAATGCGCGCGGCGAGCTGATGATCGACTGGAGCCGGCCCGGCGGCATTGGCCCGCAAGGCTGGTGCGCAAGCTACAAGTTTCATCAGCCGGATCTCGAACAAGCGTTGCGTGCGCAACTATTCGCGCGCGGCGGCGCCGACGTGCATTTGCGTCATGAGGTGTTCGCGCTCGACGAACGCGACGACCACGTGCAGATCCGCTTCGAGGACACGGCGCAAGGGCGCCTTGCCCACACCACGGCGCGCTACGTGGTGGGTTGCGACGGCGCGCGTTCGACCGTACGCCGCTTCATCGGCACCGAGCTGGCCGATCTGAAGTCGCACGAGCGCTGGGTCGTGGTGGACGTGCTGCTGGAAGGCGAGCGCGCCGATCTCGGCGACTACTCGATCCAGTACTGCGACCCCGCGCGGCCGATTACGTACACGCGTGGGCCGCACAACCGCCGCCGCTGGGAAATCATGGTGATGCCGGGCGACGACGAGCGCCGCATCGGCACGCCGGAATGGATCTGGGAGCGGCTCACACGATGGATCACGCCCGAGCACGCGCAACTCGAACGCTCGGCGATCTACACGTTCCATTCGGTGATCGCGCAGGGCTGGCGGCGCGGCAGGCTGTTGATCGCGGGCGACGCCGCGCACCAGACGCCGCCGTTCATGGGGCAGGGCATGGCCGCGGGCATACGCGACGCCTCGAACCTCGCATGGAAGCTCGCCGACGTGATCGATGGCGCGCTGCCCGACACGCTGCTCGACACCTACGAGAGCGAGCGCGAGCCGCACGTGCGCACGTTCATCGAAACGGCGGTGCAGCTAGGCGGCGTGATCCAGGCCACCGACAGCGGCGCCGTTGCCGCGCGCGACCGCGAGATGACGGCGGCGATTCGCGAGTTTCGCACGCCCCAGCCGCGTTTGGGCCCGGGCTGGCACGCAGGTGCGGCCGGCGGCGAGATCGGGCCGCAACCCGTGTTCGAAGACGGTTCGCGCCTCGATGACGCCGTTGGCTATCGCTTCGCGTTGATCGTCGACGAAGCGCTCGCGCAACGCGCGCAAGACGCGCTGACGAACGCTGCACAACGCGAGCGCGTGGCGATCGTGCCTGCGACACGCCAGCCGCTTCGCGCCTGGCTCGCGGAGACCGGCGCGCGCGCCGTGCTGCTGCGGCCCGACCGCTACGTCGGCGGCTTGGCGCACGATGCGAGCGAACTGGAAGCGCTGCTCGCACGCGCAGGCGTTGCGTGTGCACCGCAGCGGCGCGAGGCCGCTTGACCCGACGCCCGGGTGGTCCGCGATGAAACGCGGCCGCCCGGGCCGATGCTTTTGAAGCCCAGGCGCAGGACGAAGATCCGCTAGCAGAAACCCAAGCGCCGCCAATTACATCAATCAGGAGAGCAAATGGAGACGACACCCTCGCTGCCAGCATCGCGCGCCACAGCGCCTGGCCTGACCCGCGCCCAATGGAAGATGATCCTCATTGCGAGTCTGGGCGGCTCGCTGGAGTTCTATGACTTTGTGATCTACGGCTTCTTCGCGCATTCGATCGCCGCGCAATTCTTTCCGGCGAGCGACCCGCTCGTGAGCATGCTGCTCACGTTTTCCGTACTCGCCATCGGCTATATCATCCGGCCGCTCGGCGGCATCGTGCTCAGCAGCCTTGGTGACCGCATCGGGCGGCGGCCTGTGTTCGTGGGCTCGATCGTCGTCGTGACGCTCGCGACGATCTGCATCGGCCTGTTGCCCAATTACGCGCGTTGGGGCATTGCCGCGCCCGTCGCGCTGATCGGCCTGCGCGTGCTGCAAGGCTTTTGCGTGGGCGGCGAAATGCCCGGCGCGATCACCTACGCGGTGGAAGCGGCGCCGCGCCGCGCGGGCCTCGCGGCCGGCGTGATCGTCTGCGCGATCAACACGGGCGTGATGCTCGCGACGATCGTCAATCTCGTCGTGCAGTCCGCGCTCACGCCCGCCGACGCCGCGAGCTACGGCTGGCGCATTGCGTTCCTCGTGGGCGGCCTGTGCGGGATCGTTTCGTATCTCCTGCGCCGCAATCTCGACGAGTCGCCCGAATTCAGGCAGATGCAGGGCGCCGTGGTGAAGCGGCCGTTTCGCGAAACGCTGCGCCACCATCGCGGCGCAGTGGCGGCCGGCGCGCTTTCGGTTGCGGTGATGGCGGGCTTCAATGGCGTGCTCTACGGCCACATGCCCGCGTATCTGATCGAGACGTTGAAATACGCGCCGCGCGAGGCCGCGCTTGCGCAGAATGCGTATCTGCTCGTGAGTTCGATGGGGGTGCTCGCGGCGGCCTGGGCTGGCGACTTCGTGCCGCGCCGATACCTGCTGCGAGTGTCGTGCGTACTGCTCGCCGCGCTCGCCTGGCCGTTCTACACGGCGCTCGCGGCGCACAGCGTGAACGTGGTCGTGCTGTTCGTGCTCGCCGCGCTGGTGTTCTCGCTCGCAAGCGGCACGTGGGCCGCGGTCCTCGCCGATCTCTTTCCGGTGCAGGTGCGTTTTAGCGGCATCGCGCTCGCTTACAACGTTTCGGTGGTCGTGTTCAGCGGGTTTGCGCCGTTGCTCTGCGCGGCGTTCGTGCGCATGAGCGGGTCGCCGGCCGCGCCTGCGTGGTACGTGATCGGCTCGGCGCTGGTCGCGCTGGTGGCGAACCTCGGGCTGCACGCTTCGTCGCGCTCGCGGGTGGAGCGCTCGGCGGCAGCCGCAGGTTAGGCATTCGCGTTGTTCCAGGAAAGCCTTCCGGGGTTTCGAATTCCGAATCGTCAACGTCGATGTCAAGCGGCCTGGGCACGCCCGATGCGCTGACTGGCAAGCGGCAGGCGAATGCGCGTGTGCGCATTGCGTTAACAAGGAGGGAACCATGAAGCATCCCGAGACCCCGGACGACGACGGCACGAACGTCAAGCGTCCGCAGCACGAAAGCAGCGAGCCGCTCGCGCGGCGTCACCCGCACGAGCCGCGCTCGGTGGGCCGCCAGGGCCATAGCGACGTGGAAAGCGGGCAGGAGGACACGGACCGCCGGGGCGGCGATGCGTACCAGGAGCGCACGAAAAACGACGCCCACGTGAACCGCAATTCGCGAGAGAGGCGGCGCTGAGTTCGCTCACGCCATGCCGCCGCCCCTGAGTGCGGCGTATTACTTCGGCGAAACGTCGATGTCGCCGAAGTATTTGTGTGCGAGCGAAGTGACCGTGCCGTCCGACTCGATCTTCGCGATGGCCGCGTTCAGGCGCTCGCGCAAGGCCGTATCGCCCTTGCGGATGCCGAACGCCACGCCGCTGCCCAAAATCTTGTCGTCGCGCACGGCTTCGCCCACGAACGCGAAACCTTTGCCGTCGGGCTGCGAAAGAAAGCCCTTCTGGCCCGCGGGCGCGAGCACGAGCGTCGCATCCAGACGCCCCGCGCCGAGGTCCGCGTAAATCTGGTTCTGGTCCTGGTAGGGCACCACGCTCACGCCGGCCGGTTCCCAGTGCACCTTTGCATAGGTTTCCTGAATCGACGATTGCAGTACGCCTACACGTTTGCCCTTGAGGGACGCGGCGGTCGCCACGAGCCCGCTGTCACCGCGCGCGATCAGGCGGCTCGGTACACGATAGATCACGGTGGTGAAGTCGATGGCCTCACGGCGCTTTTCGGTGGCGTTCATCGCCGAGTTGATGGCGTCGAACTTGCGGCCCTGGAGCGCCGGAATCAGGCCGTCGAACGACGTTTCAACCCATTTGCAGGTCATGTTCGCCTTCGCGCACACGGCATTGCCGATGTCGATATCGAAGCCTTGCAGCGTGCCGTCCGAAGCTTTGGTTTCGAACGGCGGATACTGCGCCTCGACGCCGAAGCGCAACAGGTTCGCATCGGCGAAAGCCGATGCCGGGCCGAGTACGCCGTACACGTATGCCAGCGCGAGGAGCGCGTTGAGTCGCTTCATGGAGATCTCCTTGCCGATCAGTTTCGTTGTGGTTCGAATGCAGTGCTTTAAATCGCGCAAAGGCGGCGCGCGCCTTCGAGCAATGTTTCGTCATCCTTGGCGAAGCTCAGGCGGATGATGCCTTCGTCGGTGCCGTCGGTGTAGAACGCCGAGAGCGGAATCGTCGCCACGCGGGCGTCGCGAATGAGCCGCAGAACGAAGTCGCTGTCGTGCTCGTCGGAGAAAGACCGGAAGCGCGCGAGCATGAAAAAGCTGCCTTCGCTTGGCAGCAGTTCGAATCGCGAGGCTTCCAGCGCGCGCGCGAGCAGGTCGCGCTTGCGCTGGTAGAAGGCCGCCAGGCCCAGATAGCTTTGCGGCTCGGCCAGCGCCTGCGCGAACGCATACTGCATGGGCGTGTCGGCGGAAAAGACCACGAACTGGTGGACCTTGCGGATCTCGTCCATCAGCGCGGCGGGTGCGAGGCAATAGCCCACGCGCCAGCCCGTGACGTGATACGACTTGCCGAACGACGAAACGATCACGCTGCGCTCGGCAAGCTCGCGATAGCGCGCCATGCTCCGGTGCGCCGCGCCGTCGAACACCACGTGCTCGTACACCTCGTCGGAGAGAATCACGATGTCGGTGCCGCGCGTGAGCGCCGCAAGCCGCGCGATGTCGTCCTCGCCGAATATCGTGGCCGTGGGATTGTGCGGCGTGTTCACGATGATCATGCGCGTGCGCGGCGTGATGGCCGCGCTCACCGCGTCCCAGTCCACGCGAAAATGCGGCTGCGCGAGCTTGATCGCCACGGGCTTCGCACCCTGCAGGCGCACGATGGGCGCATAGCTGTCGAACGAGGGCTCGAAATAGATCACTTCGTCGCCGGGATGCACGAGCGCGCTGATCGTCGAGTACAGGCCTTCGCTCGCGCTCGCGAGCACGGTCACTTCGGTCGAGGGGTCGTAGTGCGCGCCATGGAGCGTCTCGACCTTCGCGGCGAGTGCTTCGCGCAAGTCGAAGAGACCCGCCATGGGCGCGTACTGGTTGTGGCCCGCGCGCATGGCGGCGGCCACGTCATCCACGAGTTTCGCGCTCGGGTCGAAATTCGGCGCGCCTTGCGAGAGGTTCAGCGCCTCATGCTCGGCGGCAAGCTGGCCGATCACCGTGAAAATCGTCGTGCCTACATCGGGCAGCTTCGAGCGGGCCTGCGCGGCGCTCTGCATGTTCGGTCTCCCTTCGGGCGGCCCGCGGCCGCATGGTGTAACAAATGCGAGGCTGCCGGAAGATCGGGCCTTGCAGGAAGCGGCCCATTACGCCGAAAGAGCGGCCCGCGTGCAATCGATTATTTCTCATGCCCGCCATGCGCTGCCCTCATGGCGCGCTACGGCGTTGAGCGGTCCTCGCCGATCCACTCGCTGAACAACTGCACCTTCTTCTGCTGGGCCACGCACTCGGGGTACACGAAATAGTAGCGCGAGCCCGTGGGCACGGCGAGGTCGAAGGGCATGACGAGGCGCCGTGTCTCGACGTCCTCGCGTACGAGCGTGCGGTCGGTAATGGCGACGCCAAAGCCCTGCATGGCTGCCGTGGCCGCGAGATCGAGCGATTCGAATGTGGGGCCGAGATTGGCATCGACCTTTTTCGCGCCCGCGCGCGCGAGCCACAGGCGCCAGTCGGCGTGGTCGCGCGTGGGGTGCAGCAGGGTCTGATGCGCGAGGTCGTCGGGCTTGACGAGCGGACGGCGCGAGAGCAACTCGGGCGTGCAGACGGGCGTGAGGTATTCGTCGAAGAGCGGCACCGCATGCACGTCGGCGCCGGGCGACGAGCCGTAGATGATCGCCGCGTCGAAGGGCTCCGCCTGGAAGTCGACTTCGTGCCCCCACGTGGTCGTGATCTGGATCTGCAGGTCGGGGTGCTCGTTCTGGAAGCGCATGATGCGCGGCAGCATCCAGCGCATCACGCAGGTCGGGACCTTGAGCGCAAGCTCGGTGCGCTGGCGCGTCAGACGTTGCGAGGCTTCCTCGATGCGCCCGAACCCGTCGCGCACGGCGGGCAGCAGTTGCTCGCCTTCGGCGGTGAGCGTGAGGCCTTTGGACGAGCGGCGAAAGAGCGGCAGGCCGTAGTATTGCTCGAGCGCGAGGATTTGCCGGCTGACTGCGCCTTGGGTGAGGCAAAGGTGCTCGGCCGCGCGCGTAAAGCTGCCGTAGCGGGCGACCGTTTCGAAAATCTGCAGGGCGTTGAGCGGGGGAAGGCGTCTCATGGCGGTCGTTGGGCGGCCGGGCGAATGTGCGCCTCCGGCGGGAATCGAGCCGCTATGATACGACGGCCGCCCGTTTCAATCGTCCGCGCCGCCTGCGCTCTGCGCCGTGTTTGCCGCGTTGCCGGATAGCGCGGGAGCTTGCGCATGCCGTACTTCCAGTCGTCGACGTCGGGACATGCGCTGTGATCCGCAGGGGCGAAACCGCCGTCAGGTTGCGCGCGCAACGAATCGAAATACACCCAGGAAGAGGGATTCGCGATCACGAAGCGCAGGGTCACGCCGCGTTGCGCGCGTGGCTCGGGCGCGGCGCTCAAGATTGAAGCACTGACAAAAGAAGCGAAGCTGGCGTGGCAAAGGCAGTACCACGTCTAGCGCGCGGAGGAGGAGACCGAACGGGCTCCTCTCTCGCCACGCATCCCGTCTCGTTACTTTTTCCCCAGGGTGAGCGGGGCGAGGAGCGACCTCCTCCTGCTTCACGCACCTTGCAGAAAGATGGGCAAGTTAATAGCGGTGGTAGTAACCACCTGCAGGTACGACGATGCAGCCGCTCAACGCGGTTCCGAGACAAACAGCCATCAGCACCAGCGCAAAAATTCGTTTCATACGTTCCTCACTTGTCGTTAGTGAAGGCAATATATTTGGAGCGCAAATTACCGATGTGTTTGTTTGTAACGAGACGTGTAATTTGAAACACCTGACCGGTCCACGCACCAACCCGGACATCCCGTCTCACGCGAAATAATCGGTTTCAGAACTCACAACTCTTCAGTCAACATCGTGGTCATCCGTAACGTTGAGGAGGTGAACGGCTAGATGCCGTCCCCTCAACGGAATCGGAGATGAACATGCACAACGTTGCCTACAAAATCGCGGCGGTGGCTGTACTTGCTTTGTCATTCGCAGGCACCGCGTCGGCGCAGACCCACTGGGATGCAACGCACCCACGTCGCGCAGAGGTGAACCACCGCCTGGCGAATCAGGACCGACGCATTCACCAGGAGGTGCGCGAAGGGGAAATGTCGCACGCCGAGGCGGCGAGACTCCATAGCGATGACCGTCGGATTCGGCAGGAGGAGCGCGACATGGCAACCCAGAACAGCAGCCATATCACCCGGCGAGAGGACTACGTTCTAAACCAGCAGGAGAATCACGTAAGCCGACAAATCGGCCAGTAACGTTTTCGCCGACGTTAGACAAGGCACGAACTGGGGGAGTGGATACGCTCTCCCCAGCGTCGTCGGCCCTCGGAATTGCCGGAGGGGAACATGAAAAGCACGGGTGAAAAGTCTCTACGCTGGCAGGTCGAAAAATGGCTAGCTCCGGTACCGGCACTACCGGTTCACGTGATTGAGTTCGGTCGTACACGATGGGGCGGTAGTCGCTATGTGTACGTCTCGACCGCAGACGGGGCCCGAGCACTGTTCTTCTTTCGGCACGACGATGGTGCGTGGAGCGTTTGCCCGCCTGGTGTGACGAGCCACCGCGTGAACAAAGCGTCATTGTTGTTTTAGCAAAATCGTTCTATTTATGGGCATCGGCGAGAAGGTTTCCGACTACCACAAAGGAGAGGCAACAGTCACTGCCGCCGCATGTCAACTATATTGTCTCGGGTTGCGATTTGCCTCCATCAAATGATGGAGAGCGGAGATGAATGCGCTTTCGAAAGCTCGCAGCTGGGTTTATAACCCCCTCACCGTCGTCGTCACACACAGCAACCTGTGCGGCGTGCCGTACTCACGCCTTCGCTGCTTGCGCGCGCAACCTTCTGCGCACGCTGGCGCAGGGCGTCACGCACGCGCGGCGGGTGGCGCTCGGACAGGTGGGCAAGCTGCATGTGGCGCTCACGAGTTCGGCCGCGTTTCATCCGCTCGCGCCAGCCGTGATCCGCGCGTATCGTGACGCGCATCCCGACATCGCCATCGAACTCAGCGAGATCAACGCGGCCGAGATCATCGAGATGATGATGAACGGGCACGTCGATGCCGGGGCGTGCAATTGCGCGTGGTCGACGAGGTGCCGCGCATGGTCACCGCGATCAACCTCGTGGCCGCGGGCGGCGGTGTGACGCTCGTGCCGGCTTCCATGCGGCGCTACCCGCAGGAGTGCGTGCGCGACTGCCGTGTGGCTGGGGACGAGGCGTTTCGCGCGCCGCTTCATCTCGTGACGAAGCCCGCCGTGCGCAATCCGCGGTGGAGCGGTTCCGCGAAACCGTGTTTGCGTTTGTGGAGCGCTCGCGCAAGGACCACTGAGGCGCTCAAATATTTTCGCTCGGCCCCTTTCGGATCGCTCTGACCTGCCGTTAACCCGTATGCCTCGATACGGGCGCCAGGCGTAATCACAAGAGCAAAACGAATAAACAGTGGCAACGAGAATCATCGAAGGAGCGGCGGTGCGGGCCGCCACCGGGCGCGAGGCGCCCATTGCAGGCCACCCGGCGGCGGTGCGCGTGCTCATCAAGCTACGCGAGCACAAGGCGCGGCTGATGCTGCTGGCCGTCGCGGCGGCCTGTGTCGTCGCGTTTGCGTCCTGGCTGGACGATCAGTTGCGGCCCGCGCTCGAAGCGCGAGAGCGCAACGAACTTAGCGAGGAAGCGGCCCAGGAGATGCGCGCGGCGGTTGCGCCCTGCGTGCCCAGCGCGGGGCACAGCCACACCTCGTGGTGCGGCGCCGTGACGATTCCGCCGCCGCCGCGTCCCGTCACGCCGCTTCCTCTCATCGCGGGTGCGCCCGCCGCGTTCTGCACGGCCAATGGCAGTCCGTCCTGCTGATGGCCTTTTCGCGCGTTGCCGCGCACCGCGAAGCGCCGAAACGTGACGCGTCACCCCGGCGCCTCGCCCGCCAACCCCTCACACGTTTCGAACAACAACGCGCGCGCCCACTGATGCCCAGGTGAGCGATGCGTGCGCTCGTGCCACGCGAGCGTCTTGGTGAACCCCGGTATCGCGAGCGGCGGCTCGACCACTGCGAGCCCCTGCGCGTCCTTCACGAGCCGTGACGGCACGACCGCAATCAGATCGCTCGTCAGCAAAATATCGGGCAGCACGAGAAAGCTGTTCACCGACACCGTCACGCGCCGTGCGCGCCCCACGCGCGCCAGCGCCTCGTCCGTTACGCCGCTCAGGCTCCCGCCCGCATACGACACCAGCGCGTGATCGAGCGCGCAAAACCGCTCCAGCGTGAGCGGCCGCGCGGCGGCCGGGTGATCCGCGCGCATCACGCACACGTAGCGCTCGTCGAAGAGGCGGCGCGCATGCAGGTCGGCGGGCGTGGTTTCCGGCGTGATCAGGGCCAGATCCACGTCGCCGCTTTCCAGTTGCGCCTGCAGGCGCTCGTGCTGGACCGGCACGATCACGGCGCGCACGCCGGGCGCCGTTTCCCTCAGCCGCGCGAGATACGGTACGACGACGGCGCGCAGCGCGTAGTCGGTCGAGGCGAGGGTGAGCGTCATCTCGGCCTCGTCCGGCGCGAAGGCCTGCGGCTGCAGCATCTGCTCGATCTCGCTCAGCACCTGCTTGAGCGGCGCGGCCAGTTGCAGCGCGCGCTCGGTCGGCACGATGCCACGTTGCGAGCGCACGAACAGCGGATCGCCGAAACTCTCACGCAGACGCGTCAACATCGCGCTCACGGCCGGCTGCGTGAGCGACAGACGCTGCGCGGCGCGCGTGACGTTGCGTTCGTCGAGCAGGGCGTCGAGCGCCCGCAAGAGGTTCAGATCGAGCATTCTGATATCAACACGGTTTATGACGGAGATAATGATCCGCGATTGGATTTATTTCAGCATAGCCCGCATGATTTCTCGTGTCCACCGCACCGAAACCGACAGCATCGAAAGGTAACGAACATGAACGAGATTCTCTGGCCCGACGATTACTTGCCCGGCACGACCGATAACTTCTGTTCCAACGAAGTGATCGTGGCGGGCCTTTCCACCGACGACGTCTGGCCGCTGCTGTACAACGCGACCGTGTGGCCGAGCTACTACAGCAATTCCGCGGATGTCGGCTTCCACGACGGCCCGGGCCCCGAACTGAGCGCGGGCGCGCGCTTTTACTTCAAAACCTTCGGCTTTCCGGTACAGGCCAAAGTGACCGAGTACGTGCCGCCGGCGGCGGGCCAGCCCGCGCGCGTGGCGTGGCACGGCTGGGCCGAGGGCGACGAACAATCGCGCCTGGACGTGATTCACGCATGGCTGATCGAAGACCTTTCCGGCGGCCGCGTGCGCGTGCTCACGCAGGAGTCGCAGAAGGGCAAACCGGCTGTGGAGCTGGCGAAGACGCGCCCGAATCCGATGATCAACGGGCACCAGGACTGGCTAGACGGCCTGATCGACGCCGCGCGCAAGGCGAAGGGAGCACGGCAATGAAGGCCGCCGTGGTGCGTGCGCCGGGCGGGCTCGACCGGATCGAACTGCGCGATATCGCCGAGCCCGGCGCGCCCGGCGCCGGCGAGATCCGCGTGGAGCTACACGCCACGTCGCTCAATTTTCACGATCTGCTGGTGGCCAATGGCGCCATTCCCACGGCAGATGGACGTGTGCTGATGGCGGACGGCGCGGGCTTGGTGTCGGCGGTGGGCGCGGGCGTGACGGAGTTCAAGCGCGGCGACCACGTCGTGTCGTGTTTCTTCCCGCAATGGGCGGACGGTTTGCCGTGGCAGGCCGTGGGCAACTTCGCGCAGACGCCCGGCGACGGCGTGGACGGCTTCGCGACCTTGCACGCCTTGCGGCCCGCGAGCGCCTTCACGCTCGCGCCGCGGGGCTGGACCCACGCCGAGGCGGCCACGATCACGACGGCGGGGCTCACGGCATGGCGCGCGCTCGTGGCCGACGGCGGCCTCAAGGCCGGCGACACCGTGCTGACGCTCGGCACCGGCGGCGTGTCGATCGCGGCGTTGCAGATCGCGCGGATGATGGGCGCTTCGGTCATCGTCACGTCATCGTCGGACGAGAAGCTGGCGCGTGCGAAAGCGCTGGGTGCCGACCAGGTGGTCAACTACCGGCAACACGAAAAGTGGGGCGCGCTCGTGCGCGACATGACGGGCGGCAAGGGCGTGGATCACGTGATCGAAGTCGGCGGCCCGGGCACGCTCGCCCAGTCGATCGACGCGGTGCGCGTAGGCGGCCACATCGCGCTGATCGGCGTGTTGACCGGACGCGAAGGCACCGTGCCGACCTCCGTACTCATGGCGAAGCAGGCGCGCCTGCAGGGCTTGATCGTGGGCAGCCGGCGCCAGCAACAAGACTACGTCGCGGCGCTCGATCAGGCTGGCATTCGCCCCGTGATCGACCGTACGTTCGGGCTGGACGAGCTTGCCGATGCGTTTCGCCATCAGCAGGCCGGAGCGCATTTCGGCAAGGTCTGCGCGGCGTGGTGAAGCCAGTGCGGCGCCGTTGTGGCGCCGCGTTTGCGGTCGTCGTAAAAATTGCCTGGCATAGCGAAATAATTAAAAGCGCCATGCGAAGTGCAATGTTTCCGTTCTTTACAACGCATCATCAAGTGATATAAATAAATAGCACACGTAAAATCCGCGAACGAATCGGCCACCTGATCAGCAACAACGAGAGCCGGGTACGTTCCATGCTCAGGAGCCCCACCATGCCGCTTTCCCGTCGTCGCTTCATGATCCTTGCCGCCTCCGTGGCTTCCACGGCGGCGCTTTCCAACGAATCGCGCGCCGACGCGCCGGTGCTCTCCGAGAGCGACCCGACCGCCATGGCGCTCGGCTACAAAGCCGACGCGAGCAAAGTCGACAAGACCAGGTTCCCGCACTTCCAGGCGGGGCAGACCTGCGCGAATTGCCAGCTGTTTCAGGGCAAGCCCGGCGCGCCGAACGGCCCGTGCGCGACCTACGGCGGCAAGATCGTCGACGCCAAAGGCTGGTGCAGTGCCTACGTGAAGAAAGCCTGAGCGATGCCCCGCGAGGGGTACGCTACAAGTATTTCAGCGACGAGTTTCAGGAGACGCCATGAAGGCGGTGTGCCCGCTGCACGGGCCAACGACCATCGTCGGTACGAATGCGTACGGGTTTCCGGTGTATGCATGTTGCCGCGACGACATTCCCTTTGTCATGCCGCCGGACGCCTGTACGCGCGAGCCGGTGCAGTCCGGAAATGAACCGGCGCCGAAACCCCGGCAACCTCCGGCAGACAAGGAGCCACGCTGACGAACCGATCGCCGCGCACACGGAACGCGCTAGCCCGCGTCCGTGTGCGTCGGCATCAGGTCGCCGGTGCGGTCAGCGACGTGTTGTACGTGGTGCCCGCGATCACCACATTGGTCAGCGTAATGCCGCTCACGTTGCTCGCGAAGACCGGCCCCGGCGCGGCCGTCGCCGATGTCGAAGGCGTGGTCGGAACCGCGCCCGTGCACACCGGGCTGCCGAGGTTGCAGTTCGAGATCGTGACGCCGCTGATCGGACTCACGGTCGGCACCGGCAGCGGACCGTTGTAATCGACCGCCTCGGGGCCCTGCATGACGATCGCCTGGAAGCACGAGTTCGACCCGGCGACGAAGCCCGAAGGCATGGAGTAAGACACCGCGCCCGACACGTTGCTCGCGTTCACGTTCGTGATGTTGATGTTGCTGATCAGCGACGGACTCCAGCGCACCGCGTCGCCGGACGGGCTGTAATCGCAGTCGAACGTGATCAAGCCGCCCTGGCCCGTCGACGGGTTCGTTGCGAGACCGGTCGTTCCCGTACCCGTGATCTTGCTGATCGCAGCGCCCAGCGAGCCGCCACCGTATTTCCCCGCGAGGTTCACGCCGTTGGCGAGCGTCACGCCGTTGATCCAGACGTTGTTGATGAACCCGCCGCGATTCATGTTGCTCTTGAACCGCAGCGCGATATTCAGCGGATTGCTCGCCCAGTTCTCGTTTTGCATCGTCAGGTTGCGAGCGTAGACGTTGCGCACGCCCGCGCTCATTTCGCTGCCGATCGTCAGACCGCCGTGCCCGCTTTGCATCGTGCAGTTCTGCACGACGATGTTCTGCATCGGACCGTACTCGGTGTCGAGATACTTGCCGGACTTGATCGCGATGCAGTCGTCGCCGGTGTTGAACTGAACGTTTTGCACCAGCACGTGATTGCAAGCGTCCGGATCGAAGCCGTCGTTGTTCGGTCCGACGCTGTCAGCGAACACGCCGTCGATCACCACGTTCGTGCAATCGGTGGGATGGTGCTGCCAGAACGGCGTGGTCTGCGTGTGGTAGTTCTGCAGATACACGTTGGTGCAGCCGATGAACTCGATCATGCACGGACGCAGATAGTGTCCGTTGCCGAAAATGCGGTTCTCGAACGGCACGCGCAGCTCGGAGAGCGCGGGCAGATAGTTCTGGTCCTGGTTCCAGCCCGTGCCCGTGAGCAGGGTCATCAGCGAAGTCGTCACGCCGTACTGATTCGTAAAGGAGACGTTCGCCTGCGGGTTCTGGATCTGGGCAGCGGGGAGGCTGGTTAGCGCGACGTTGTTCGGATTCACATAGGCTTGTGACGGCGTTGAAGAACCGGCGCAGCCATAGGTGTTGCTGCTTCCCTTGTAGGTCCACCAGCACGAGGTGGGCGCCTGGGTGCTCAGTTGCATCGGCGTCATCGCCTGACCGTTCAGCACGCAGGTGTTGTCGTCGGCGGTCACCGCAATGTTGGTCTGGCGGAATGCATAAATCGGCGAGCCGAAATTCAGGCAGTCGTTCGCCTGCCAGCGCGTATGGTACAGATTGCCGTTCGCTGTCTTATACGGGCCGTTTTTCGCATAGTCGGCGGGATTCGGGCTGAAATAGATCGTGCAGCCTGATTCCAGGTGGAGGTTCACATGGCTCAGCAGCACGATCGGACCGCCGCAGTACCAGTTGCCGGCCGGCACCACCACGCGGCCGCCACCGGCACGGCTCGCGTCGATAATCGCCGTATTGATCGCGGTGCATGAGTCGTATTGCGTGCCCGTGTAGTCACACGGCACCATCACGCCCGAGCCCGGGCTTTGCAGGTCGCTGGTCGGATGCGCGGTCTGTTCGGTGCCGCCCGTCACCCATGGAATCTTGCCGCCCGGCCAGGCGGTCGACGTAATCAGTGCGGAGGCGGGGAGTATGCGCGCACCGTAGCTAGTTAGGTGAAAATCGGCGCGGGAGAACAGCGAGCGATCGACGTGGGCAAGCCTCCTGATGATCGCCGTGGCCTGGCCCTCTGGGCCCCAGATCGGGTCACCGGCGGCGTGGCCGGGCGGCTGCGGAATCTTTCCTCCGAATGTGGCAGGCGTGGGAAACATGGAATCGGCTGCTGCCGCTGCGCGGCTGGCGGCGAAGAGGCTCGCGCCTGCGGACGCACCGGCAAAGGCCATGAACGCGCGCCGTTTGGGCGAGGCGGGCGCATTGGTGGGGGCTTCGGAGAGCAGGGGATCGTCCTGGTCATGTGTTGCCATTTGATTCGTTCTCCTATGTTGTCTCGCTGAATTGTTTTGCTGCAGGGGTGACGGCCGGACTTCGGCGGCCATTGGGCCGCGTGGCGACGCTAATGCGAACGGGAGAGGCACGGTTACAGCGACGAGATCGAACAGGAGCGGCTGACTCGATTACATGGATATTGTTGTCAGACGACATCGAAATCGTCAATCAGATTTATCTAGGTGGTGTACCTGGGTTTCTGGGATATGGCCCGTGGCTGCGCGTAGCTTACGGTATTGTAAATTTGTCAGACGAGCGGTACGCACGACAAACGCTTGTCCCGGGCTCAAATCGATGACCCGGTCTTCGAGATCGATCAGGAAGTGTCCGCTTACGACATAAAAGAACTCGTCTTCTGCGTCGTGTTTGTGCCAGTGATATTCGCCCTGCACGACACCCAGCCGGACGACCGACTGGTTCACCTCGCATAGCGTCTGGTTGTACCAGGGGTGGCGGTTTGCGGCCACGAGGGCGGGCACGTCGATGATTTCGCCGAAGGCGTAGAGGACGTCAAGGCGGGTCAGATAGGGAAAGGCATCGGGGCTCACATCGATCTCCAGGAACGTCAGTTCGTGTCGAACATGCGAGCCACTCTAGGCCGTGGCCGCTCTGTGGGTCTTGTACCGGAGCGTCAATCTTTGGTACAGGAGCGATTTTCAAGCAGCTGCGCGCGGTACCCGCCTGGTGTCAGACCCATCCGGCGCCGAAAGACGCGCGTAAAGTGGCTTTGATCGGCGAAGCCGGCGGCCTCGGCAATCGCTGCGAGCGAGAGGCGTCCACGGGTCAATTCAGAGCATGCGAAATCGAGCCGAAGCTGGCGCACGTACTCCCCGACCGGACAGCCAAAGTGCTTGCGGAATTCACGCGCAAGGTGGTCGGCACAAACATGGTTGTCCGAAGCAATTTCATCCAGCGTCAACGTCTCGCGAAAGCGATCGTGCAGCATTGCTTCCACGCGAGCGAGCCAGCGGCGCGAACCGCCAGCCGTCGCCGCACGCGAGACCGAGCGCTCGCACGCGGCAAGCAGTTCGAGTACCAGCCCTTCGACTGCCAACGACGTAGCCGAATCTTGCTCGCGGCATTCGCGGACCAGGCGGCGCATGAACGACAGCGGTGCGCCGCCTGCAAAGTCATCGGGACGATCGAGGACCCGGGTCCGGCCGCCAAGCCGCTGTGCCCACGAGGTCGAGAACTCGAGATGGAGTGCCTTGCCGCCGGCCCCGTACCAGGTGTTGGCATGTGGCACGCCCGCGGGGAAAAACGTCAGCGACATCGGCCCGTCTTCGCCGCGGCGGGCCGGCCAGGATCGGGTTCCGCAACCATTCAGCACGAAACAGAAAAACGGGTTGACATGCTCGTGCTGCGGGATGATCAGATCCGTTGCGAAATCGGTCTCCACGACCGAGATGCCGTCATCCCCGTATCGCTGGGAAGTGGTGCCGAAGTAGTCGCCCGGTTCAAGTACCCTAAGCATGGGAGGGCTCCCAAAGAGACGTTGCAGCCGATATTAAACGCTTGTCTGGAACCGTTTGAAAGGCGGTCGTGCACCGACCGCGCTGAGGCCGCGATTCGCGCCATGCGCGCGCAGATTGGCGGACACGGCTCCCTTTTGTATATGCGTGTATCTACACGGTGCGTTCGTACATGCGCATACAAAACCGCTGTTCCAGGAAACGAGCGAGACACATCCGCGCGCTCCAATACGCCTGCGGAACATCGGGCTATACGCGGGGTCGGGCCGCAAGGTTCATGTCATTCGTCGCGAGCGACGCGCGCGACGGCAAAGAGAGGGTTTTCAGTTATGGGTTCGTTGAGCATTTGGCATTGGATGATCGTTCTCCTGATCGTGGCACTGGTTTTCGGTACGAAGAAGCTACGCAACATCGGAGGCGATCTGGGCGTCGCGGTGAAGGGATTCAAGGAAGGCATGGCGCAAAGCGAAACGCCTGAACGGCAGCATGCATTGCTGCACAGCGATGCCGTCGACACGGAAGCAAAGGATATGACGCGCTCGAGCGACGTCCGCTAGCGTCATCCATCGCAGTGCGTCTGCGGGAGCGGCGCGCGCTAGTCACGCGCAATGGCCGCCTCGAGCAGACAGCCAAACTCCGACGCAAATTCGACCGAGACGCGTGCATGGACAGCGCCTTGTTTGTCGAAGAATCGCTGAGTGCCGTCGACCGTGAACACGCCTTCATGCCAGATGTTGGGGTGGATATAGAGACCCTGCCGTCCGTCGAAGCGGAAGCACACGAACTTCTCCGGCGTAATATCGTCGCCTGGCAATGCCAGCGGAACGTAGAACGGGCGACGATCGAGCGGAAAGAACAGTTGGCCGCCGTCGGGATGATAGTTCGCATGCCATATCAACATGCGTTCCGGTGCGGCGGCGCTGTCTTCGCGTGCGTCGTCTGGCTCCGTTGCGTACGCGAGAACATAGTTGCCGCCTACCGCTTCGTTTCGACCGTAGAGGATGTCACCGCGCCATTCGCTGACGAATGTGCCTTCGGTCGTGCCCGCTTCGTCGCCGGTTCCCGGGTCGATCGGTCTTGACCCTACTGCGGGCCACTGGACGATTTCCACCTGGCATGCGTGCGGGTCGTCCACCAGCTTGCCATAGTCAGTCAGCGTTGCCGGAGTTGCGTCGACCACAGGCATCGCCACTCGCCGGAGGCCCCGAGGGAGGGCGGGATTGAGGTAGTCGATCTGTTTGCTCATTACGAATCTCACCAGGAGTCAAAAGGGCGGGGAGCCAGAACCGCAACGGCACCGAGCTTAGAGTGCGGACCCGTGGCAGTCAAATTAATATGGATGCTATATTTTCGCATCGATATTTATAGGGTGAGGTTCGAGGTGGCGATGCGCTATTTCCAGCTCAGGGCGTTCGACGCGGTCGCGCGCGAGGGCAGTTTTTCGAAGGCCGCGAATCTTCTCGGCCTGACGCAACCGGCCATCACGGCGCAGATTCGCAATCTCGAAGAGGATTGCAAGCAGGCGCTATTTATCCGCACGAATGAGGGCGTTCTTCCAACCGATGCCGCGAAGCCGCTCTTTGAACTGACCCGGCAGATGTTTGCGGCCGAGGAGCAGATCGAGGACATGGTGAGCCGGGCGACGATGTTTCAGCACGGCAGCCTCAAACTCGCCGCCGATGGCCCACAGGTGGTGCTTCAAGTGGTGGCCGCCTTTCGCGCGCAGTATCCGGACATCGAAATTTCGGTCTCGTTCGGAAGTCAGCGCGAGGTCTGGGACGATCTGCTCGCGTATCGGGTGGACGCGGTGGTCATCGGCAATGCCAGGAGCGATGCCCGTGTGACGTCGATTCCCGTCGCGCGGCAGGACATGCGGGTTCTCGTGCCAGCGCATCATCCGCTCGCAGCGGCCAAAAGCGTGTCCCTCGGCGATCTCGGGGCGTATGCCGTGATTCGCCGGGAGGCGGGATCCAACACCCAACGGCTTGTCGACGAAGCCTTGCGACGTGCGGGGATGTCGCTCCCGACGGCGCTGAAACTGGGTAGTCGCGAGGCCGTTCTGGAAGCCGTCCGGCAAGGCCTCGGCATCGGATTCGTGCTCGAGCGCGAGATTCCCGAGGGCGCGCGTACCGTTGCCATCCCGGTGGAGGAACTACGCGGCTGCAATATCGATTCGGTGGCCTGCCTTCACAGCCAACGCAAGCGAGGCATCGTGCAGACCTTTCTAGCCGTTGCGGCGACATCCGCGGCCGTGTAGAGCGACGGCGCGATTCGAGCGCCGTCGGAGCGGGTGTTCGCATGGTGGTGCAATATGGACTGCGGCCGGCGCAGCCCTGCGCGGCAATGACGGGAGTGGGTCATGAAATCGAATCTGCAATGCGCCTTGTTTGCGTTTCTTCTGTTGACCGCCGCTGGCATGGCTCATGCCCAGTCGGCAAGCGAGCCAATGGACGCTTCGATGCCAATGGGCGCGACCCAGGCGGCGCCCAGCGCGGCGAAGTCGGACCGGGCACTCGCCCGTGCTGTGCGGCGCGCGCTGTCGAGGGCGCAGGGATTCAACGTTTCCGGCGTTTTCGTTCGCGCGCGAAGCGGCGCCGTGACGCTGAGCGGCACGGTTCGCACTGGCGACCAGATCCGGCAGGCGGAAGAGGTTACGCGTTCGGTGCAGGGCGTGAATTCGGTATCGAACAAGCTGACGCTCTTTCACGGCGGGAACGGCTGAATACACCGTGTTGGCATAACAGGCGGGACATCCGAGTCGCGCGCTGATTGCACCGGGTGCAATCAGCGCGCGGCGCGCATCGACGTCTTTGCGCTGCGCCCTCTCAAAATGAGATCCCTGCGAGCGCGATCACGGCGACAAAAACACCCAGCGGCACAAGGTGCGTGAAGTCGCGGTGACGCAGAACGGTCAAAACCGCAGCCGCGATGATTAGCGCCCCAAGCGCCAGACCAACCATGCGACTTGCCGGAAGTGCAATCAGAACGGCGCACATCATCTCCAGTGCGCCGGTTAAACGACCCCACCAGCGCGGGTAACCCCACCGGACGTAATCGCTTTGCGTCGCGGGCGTGCTGATTGCGTTGAAGAGACCGGCGCCAAAGAAGCCGGCGGCGAGGAGCCAGATTGAAAGCGTATGAATCATCTCAGCGCCCTCCCAACGTCATCGAAATCGCGGTGAAAACCATCAGCACGGCCGTTGCGCCATGCATGCCGAAGGCGCTTTTGGTGGAGCCTTTCGCGGCAAGAATGAGCAGCATGTCGCCAACAGGGATGACGGCTTCCACAAGCAGGATGATGCCGGCCCCGAGAGGCGTGCCCCACACCATGAACGCCAGGACCGCCAGTCCCGACGCAATGTCGCGCACGCCCTTGAGGCGAAGCCACCAGGCGACGTTGGCGCCGTTTTCTGGAAGCGGCAAGCCGAAACTGCGTGTCGCGGTCATTGGCCTCACAAGATATTGGGTGCCGATCGCGATAATCGCGAGGGCCAGGAAGAGTGCCGGTCCGATCGAAAGCCAATGCATCGCAATGTCCTATGCTTCGTGATGTAGTGATGGAATATAATCTAGCATTGCTAGATTATCAAGCTTCCGTATCATCACGTGGCATGTGGACCATCCGGGTCAGGGAGATGAAAAGTTGAGTATCGCCGAGCGCAAAGGCAGGCAACGGGCTGAGCGCGAGTCCCGCATCGTCGCGGCTGCGCGCCTGATCGCGGAGCGCGAAGGATGGGATGCCGTCACGGTTCGCCGCCTCGCCGAAGAGATCGAATATAGCCAGCCGGTCCTCTACTCGCATTTCGAGAATAGGGACGCGATCGTGGCAGCGGTTGCAGTCGAGGGTTTTCAGGAGCTCGCAGTGGCGCTTCGGGAAGCGGTCCATGGGGCGACGGGGCAACAAGACGCCCTCGAGAATGTCGCCAAGGCCTATCTCGGCTTTGCAGTGCGGTGCCCCGCGCTCTACGAGGCGATGTTCACCCTTCCGACGGATCTGCGGTTCGCTGACGCCGAAACCCGACCGGAACTGCGGGCTGGTTTCGAAGCGCTTGCGTCGGCCGTTGCGCCGTTTTCCGTCGATGTCGAGAACGTGACCGAGACCTTTTGGGCCGCCCTGCATGGGCTCGCCGAACTCGAGCGTTCAGGCCGAATCCGGCCCAGCGCGCGAGTCGAACGCATCATGCTGGTCGTTCGGGCAATCATCGCTTCCGGAAGCAGCTCTCTCGACCCCAGCGCATAACGCAGGATCTCGGCGAACCAAAAAAAAATGGCGCCGTAGGCATTCAGCCTGCGGCGCCATTGTCTGGTGCTACAGCGCGGATCTACAACAAAACCCCCGCGCCGTAATCCAGCGTGACACTTACATCGTCACCGTATCGGCCACTTCCTTGAAGTCGGCGATCTGGTCGAAGTTCATGTACTGATAGATCTTGTCGCCGTTGGCGTTGAGCACGCCCATATCGGCCATGTACTCTTCCTTGGTCGGGATCTTGCCCAGACGCGAGCAGATCGCAGCCAGTTCCGCCGAACCGAGGTACACGTTCGTGTTCTTGCCCAGACGGTTCGGGAAGTTACGCGTCGAGGTCGACATGACCGTTGCGCCTTCGCGCACTTGTGCCTGGTTACCCATGCACAGCGAGCAGCCCGGCATTTCGGTACGCGCGCCAGCCGTGCCGAACACGCCGTAGTGGCCTTCTTCGGTCAGCTGCTTCTGGTCCATCTTGGTCGGCGGAGCGACCCACAGCTTGACCGGAATGTCGCGCTTGCCTTCGAGCAGCTTCGATGCGGCACGGAAGTGGCCGATGTTGGTCATGCACGAGCCGATGAACACTTCGTCGATCTTCGCGCCGGCAACATCCGACAGCGTCTTCACGTCGTCGGGATCGTTCGGGCAGGCCACGATCGGCTCATGCACGTCGGCCAGGTCGATTTCGATGACGGCGGCGTACTCGGCGTCGGCATCCGGTTGCAGCAGTTGCGGATCGGCCAGCCACGCTTCCATCGCCTTGATACGGCGCTGGAGGCTGCGCGGGTCCTGGTAGCCTTGCGCGATCATCCACTTCAGCAGCGTGATGTTGCTGTTGAGGTATTCGATGATCGGTTCCTTGTTCAGGTGGACCGCGCAACCGGCGGCCGAACGCTCGGCGGAAGCATCCGACAGTTCGAACGCTTGCTCGACCTTCAGATCGGGCAGGCCTTCGATTTCGAGAATGCGGCCCGAGAAGATGTTCTTCTTGCCTTGCTTGGCGACCGTCAGCGTGCCTTGCTTGATGGCGTAGAGCGGGATGGCGTTGACGAGGTCACGCAGCGTGACGCCCGGCTGCATCTTGCCCTTGAAGCGCACGAGCACCGATTCCGGCATGTCCAGCGGCATCGTGCCGGTGGCAGCCGCGAAGGCGACCAGACCCGAACCCGCCGGGAAGCTGATGCCGATCGGGAAGCGCGTGTGCGAGTCGCCGCCGGTGCCGACGGTGTCGGGCAGCAGCATGCGGTTCAGCCACGAGTGGATCACGCCGTCGCCCGGACGCAGCGCGATGCCGCCGCGGTTGCTGATGAAGTTCGGCAGCGTTTGGTGCGTCTTCACGTCCACCGGCTTCGGATACGCGGCGGTGTGGCAGAACGACTGCATGACGAGGTCGGCCGAGAAGCCCAGGCACGCCAGGTCCTTCAGTTCGTCGCGGGTCATCGGGCCCGTAGTGTCCTGCGAGCCCACCGAGGTCATCTTCGGCTCGCAGTACGCGCCCGGGCGCACGCCCTGGCCTTCCGGCAGACCGCACGCGCGGCCAACCATCTTCTGCGCCAGCGAGAAACCCTTGCCGCTGTTGGCCGGCTGCTGCGGCAAGCGGAACAGCGTCGACGGGGCCAGCCCCAGCGCTTCACGCGCCTTGGCGGTCAGGCCGCGGCCGATGATCAGCGGAATGCGGCCGCCCGCGCGCACTTCGTCGAACAGCACGTCGGACTTGACCTGGAATTCGGAGATGACTTCGCCGTTCTTGAGCGCACGGCCTTCGTACGGGCGCAGTTCGACCACGTCGCCCATTTCCATCTTCGACACGTCGAGTTCGATCGGCAGGGCGCCGGCGTCTTCCATCGTGTTGTAGAAGATCGGGGCGATCTTGCCGCCCAGGCACACGCCGCCAAAGCGCTTGTTCGGGATGAAGGGGATGTCTTCACCCGTGAACCACAGCACCGAGTTGGTGGCCGACTTGCGCGAGGAGCCGGTGCCGACCACGTCGCCCACGTAGGCGACCAGGTGGCCCTTTTCCTTCAGCGATTCGATGAACTTGACCGGGCCGCGCTTGCCGTCTTCTTCCGGCGTGATGCCGGGACGGGCGTTCTTCAGCATCGCCAGCGCGTGCATCGGGATGTCCGGGCGCGTGGTGGCGTCCGGAGCCGGCGAGAGATCGTCCGTGTTGGTCTCGCCTGTCACCTTGAACACGGTGATGGTCAGGCTTTGCGGCACTTCCGGGCGGCTCGTGAACCATTCGGCGTCGGCCCAGCTTTGCAGCACGGTCTTTGCGTTGGCGTTGCCCTTGTCGGCCAGTTCCTTGACGTCGTGGAACTGGTCGAACATCAGCAGGGTTTTCTTCAGCGCGTCGGCGGCCACGGTGCCCACTTCGGCGTCGGACAGCAGTTCGATCAGCGGCTGGATGTTGTAGCCGCCCAGCATCGTGCCGAGCAGTTCGGTGGCGCGAGCGCGCGAGATCAGCGCGCAGGCGGTTTCGCCCTTGGCCACGGCGGCCAGGAACCCGGCCTTCACGCGGGCGGCTTCGTCAACGCCTGCGGGCACGCGGTTGGTGATCAGGTCGAGCAGGGTCTGCTCTTCGCCAGCGGGCGGATTCGTCAGCAGTTCCACCAGTTCGGCGGTCTGCTGAGCCGTGAGCGGCAGGGGAGGAATACCGAGTGCGGCGCGTTCCGCTACGTGAGCGCGAAAATTTTCAAGCATTGGGGGACCTACTGGTATTGCGTTTGAAGGCGAAGGCTTTTCAGGCACTCCGAGGCTTTTCCAGGCACTGCTTTGATCGCGATTTTAAGCGCAATATAATATAACGTCAAATGTCTTATGTCTTATATAAGAGTTGGTCGCGACGCCGATGGCACCGTGAAAAAGCCGCACGCGAGGCGAAGCCCGGCACGCTTCATGCGTCCACGCAGGTGGGCACGCGCGTGGCGTGAGGAAAACGGCTCGTGCGCGTAGAACCGGCAAGGGAGGCATCGATCATGAAGTCAACTCCACGCTACGAGGTGAATGTTTGCGCAGGCGATTTCCAGCATGTCCGGGAATGCTTTCGCGAATGGAAAAACGAAACGCTTATCTACCGCAAGGACCAGAAGATGTTTGAGGGACGCAGTGAGGTGCGTCCGCTGGAAAGGCGCGAGTACGACAACACGGAGCAGGCGCGCAAGGCGCTGCAAAACGCATGCAGCCCGCACGATCGCTATGCGCTGGCTGCTGAAGTGAGCAACGGCGAGCGCGACATGTGGATCGTGATGGCGGCTTACCGGGAATAGCTGGACGCAGGGCTGGCGCAAGACGGAGTGCGGCAGTGCAAACGTGAAAGATCAGCCAGGCGGGGAACGGGGTAGAAAAATTACAAGCGTGGCGGGCGGAATTGCCATTGCCGCGCGGTTGTTAGCGGCGATCTTGAGGATGATTTGCAGATAGACCGCGGTGTGCTCCTGTGTGTCGTCTCGAAAAATCGATATGCCGCTCGCGCTTCAGGCGTGGCGCCCGGCCATCACGCCGCCGTCCACGGGCAGCACGGTGCCCGTAATCCAGGAGGCGTGAGGCGAGGCGAGAAAGAGCATGGCCTCGGCAACATCCGCGGGTTGGCCGTTGCGCCCGAGCGGATGAAACGCGTTGAACCCCGGCAGCGTCTTGCTGACTTCGTCCTCCGTCATGAAGGTGCGATACACCGGCGTTTCCACGACGCCCGGCGCGACGGTATTGATGCGGATGTTCGAGGACGCCAGTTCAATGGCCAGATTGCGCGTGAGCGCATGCACGCCCGCATTTGCTGCCGAGTACGCCGCGGAAGGCGTGGCGCCGATGGCCTGTAGGGCCCAGAGCGAACCCGTCTGCACGATTGCGCCGCCGCCGCGCTTGAGCATCGCCTTTGCCGCGGCCTGCGCCATGAAGAACTTGCCTTTGAGGATCGTGTCGAGAAAGCCGTCGTATTCGGCCTCGGTCACGTCGAGAAACGCTTTGGGCCGGAAAATGCCGGCGTTGTTGATGAGAATGTCGACACCGCCGAACGCTTCGGTCGCGAGGTCGACGAGCGCAGCCGCGGTGGCGGGCAGCGCGATATCGCCGGGATGAAAGCGCACGTCGGCGCCTGAAGCGTCGATTTGCGCAGCCGCTTCGCGCAGTTTCGCCTCGTCGCGCCCGCCGATGACGACGCGCGCGCCGCCCTTCACGAGACGCGCGGCGACTTCCTTGCCGATGCCAGAACCGCCGCCGGTGAGAATCGCGACCCTGGACGTAAAATCAAAAGAAAAACTATGGTTCATGATGGACTCCTCGAAGCCACGGAATGGGGCGACGCCGGCGGCAGGGAATGCGCCCGGCACCACGTCGACGGCACTCATTCTGTTCGCGTCCGCACGCGCTCACAAATCAGATATTCTGTCTCCCATTGATAGAAAATCTTTAGATCATGAAGACGCCGGTCTACCTCAACGCCATGCGCGCATTCGAAGCGAGCGCTCGGCATCAGAGTTTTTCCGCCGCGGCGGCCGAGCTGAATGTGACGCCCGCCGCCGTCGGCCAGCTCGTGCGCAGTCTCGAAGACTGGCTCGGTACGCCCTTGTTCGTACGCGGCAGCGGCGGTAGGGCGCGGCTGGTGGTGACGGAAGTGGCCGAGCGCGCGCTGCCCGACATCCGCGCGGGTTTCGATCGCTTGAGCCTGGGGCTGGAACGCCTGAAGGAAGGATCGGCGAACGGCGTGCTGACCGTCACGGTGAGCCCGGCATTCGCCGCCAAATGGCTCTTGCCGCGCATCGACCGCTTTCAGGCCGCATGGCCGGACACCGACGTGCGTCTGGACACGAGCCTGAAACTGCTCGACTTCGTTGCGCAGGGCGTCGATATCGGCGTGCGTTATGGCGCCGGCGCATGGCCGGGGCTCGCCGCCGAAAAGCTCATGGACGAGGAGATCTATCCCGTCTGCTCACCAGCCGTGCGCCGAGCCGGCAAATGGCGCGCGCCACGCGATCTCACCCGCGCGCCGCTCATTCACGATCTCTCCGTGGACAGCCATGCGGGCTTTGCTTCATGGCCTGCGTGGTTCGAGAGCGTGGGCGTGACGCTCGCATCAGCGAGCCGTGGCATGAAGATCAACAATTCGGCTGCGGTGCTGCAGGCAGCGATAGACGGGCACGGTGTCGCGCTCGCGCGCAGCGTCATGGCGCGCGACGATCTCGCGGCTGGCCGGCTCGTCCGCCTCTTTCCGGAGGTCGCCTTCACGTCGGCGCTGGCGTACTACGTGGTCTATCGGCACGAGTGCGCGAGTCTGCCGCGCCTCACGGCGTTTCGTGACTGGCTGAAGGACGAGGCGGGGAGCGAAGCGGGACGGGTGGCGCGCAAGCGGCGCTAACGCGCGTTCGAAGCATACTCAAGGCGCAAGCATCCACGCCGTGATGCCGTGCACGACTTCGCCCTCGATGCCGTTGAAGCCGTGATACGCGAACGCCCCACATGGGTCGCCCCGCGAAGCGCCGCCGGAGACGAGCATCAGCTTCGTTCTCGGCGATTGCGTGAGCTTTTGCATGAGTGCGTCCGTTTCGGATACCGGACACAGCTTGCAGGCGTCGTCCTTGTTGTGTACCACGAGCACGGGAATCTTGAGCGCGGAGAGGTTCATGCCCGTGACCGGGTCGCCGCCCCGATTTTCGCGCAGGATGGTCGAGGTGAGCACGATGCCGTCCGGGCCCGCGCTGGGGATTGCGTTCGGGTTTGGGTCGTTCGCGAGCGCAATGGCGATGGCCGCGACCGACTGCGTGCCGCGGCTCGTGCCGACGAGCCAGACCGGCACGTGTAGTTGTTCGCGCAACCACGCGATCACGGCGCGGGCATCCGCGGCGTGTTCGGGCGTGAGGCGAAAGCCGCCGTCCAGGTAGGGCGGCGATTGGCGGTCGCTCGGTGCGTCGATGACCGCCACGGCAACGCCGTCGTTCACGAACAGCATGCGGGTGCGCACGAGAAAGTTGTTGGCGCCCCAGCCGAAGTTTCCCTGCGGGTCCAGTTGCAGGCCGCCGTGCCCGCCCGCGTAAAGAATCGCGACCGCCTTCGGCGCCGCGGGCGCAATGAAAAGGAAGCGCTGGGTGACGCCGGGCCGGTTAGGAATGTCGACGACCTTGGGCGCGCTTTGCGCATGGGCCAGCAAGGACGACGCCGCGAGCACGAACGCCAGCGCGAACGCCATCGGTGCGGCGCGCAGCCATCGCGAAGCCATGCGCCCGCTCACGGCCGCGTGGGCAGGCTCAGCGTCCAGCGAGCATGCGCCCGCCGAGTCCGATCAGCACGACGCCCACCACCGAGTCGAGCGCGGCTTTGCGCCGGACGAGGAACTGGCGCACGGTGGGATGCGAGGCGAGCAGGGCCATCGTGCAATACCAGGCGCACGATATGAGGACGGCGATCACGACGACCGCCGCTTCGAGCCAGCGTGGCGCGGAAGCGGGCACCATCAACGCGAAGATGCTGCCGTAGAACGCGATGGCCTTGGGATTCGTCATGCTGACGACGTAGCCCTTTTTCGCTGGGGCCCAACCCGATGCGCCCGCCTGTGCCGCAACCTGCAAAGGCTGTCGCGCGGTGAGGAGCATTTTCGCGCCGAGCCAGATCAGATAGGCTGCGCCCGCGATGCGCAGCCCAGTGCCGATCCAGGCCACGTGGGTGACGATCAGGCTCAAGCCTGCGATGGCGATCCATGCCCACGTGCCGGAGGCGGCGGCGAGGCCGAGGCCGGTCGCGAGGCCCGCGCGCCGCGAGGCCACCGCCGTGGAGGTGACGATGACGAAGTTCGGCCCGGGGCTGGCGACGCTCAGCAGCAGGACGCCCGAAAGCGCGAGCAGGACATTGAAATAGTTCACGATGGCAGGATCCGCGGGAGGGTGGAGGCGTTGTCGTTCGACGCGATATTTAGCCTGTCATATTACCCGAGCGCGGCGGCGCTACGTTCCACGCTCGCCCGAGCGTTTACTTCGCGCCCGGCTTCGGCCGGGCGTCCTGCTTCGTGCCAAAATCTCGTCTATCTCCAAACCAACAGAACGGAGTTCCTGCGATGACCACCTCCACTGCCGCACGCCGCGCCGCTTTCCGCGCCAAGGTCAACGAACGCCGCGGCCTGCTCGTGCCGGGCGCCTTCAATGCCATGAGCGCCCGCGTGATCGAGGACGCCGGCTTCGAAGCGCTCTACCTCACGGGCGCGGGCGTCACCAACATGTCGTTCGGCCTGCCCGATCTCGGATTCATCGGTTTGAGCGACATTGCCGAGCACACGGCGCGCGTGCGCGACGCGGTCAACCTGCCGCTCATCGTCGACGCGGACACGGGATTCGGCAACGCGCTCAATGTGCGCCAGACCGTGCGGACGCTAGAGCGCAGCTGCGCCGACGCGATCCAGTTCGAAGACCAGGTGATGCCGAAGAAGTGCGGCCACTTCGCCAACAAGGAAGTGATCGGCGCGAGCGAGATGGTGGGCAAGATCCGCGCGGCCGTTGACGCGCGCGAAGACGGCAACCTGCTCATCATGGCGCGCACCGACGCAGCCGCCGTGCACGGCATCGAAGACGCGATTGCGCGCGGCCACGCGTTCATCGAGGCGGGCGCGGACATCCTCTTTATCGAAGCCACGGAAAAGCTCGAAGACATCGAGCGCCTGCCCAGGCTCATCGACGCGCCGCAGCTCATCAACATCGTGATTGGCGGCAAGACGCCGGTGCAGTCGCGTGAAGCGCTGGCTGGCCTTGGCTACGCGCTGGTGCTGTACGCGAACGCAGCGCTGCAAGGCGCGGTGGTCGGCATGCAGCGTGCTCTCGGGCAATTGCGCACGAATGGCCGCCTCGACGAAGACGCAGCTATCGTCGCGCCGTTCGCCGAGCGTCAGCGCCTCGTGAACAAGCCGCTCTTCGACCGGCTCGATAGCGAGTACGCACCGAAGGACTGAACGCCACACCCTGTAATTTCGAAAAACAAGAGGAGGAGACACGCATGTCGAACGACACGGATTTCGGAGTCCGAATAGATAATCAGGCGGTGGACACGCACGCTGCGCCGATCGTGCGGCCACGCATCCGTTCGATCGTCGGGGGCCTGGCCGGCAACCTGATCGAGTGGTACGACTTTCTGGCGTACAGCATTTTTTCGATTTACTTCGCGAAGTCGTTTTTCCCGAGCGACAAGCCGACCGTGCAGCTCATGAACACGGCGGCCATCGCGGCCGTGGGTTACGTTGCGTTCACGATTTATATGCAAAAGTACCTCGTAAACACCGTGGGCCTTTCGAAGGAGATGTCTACGCTCGTCTCCACCGGCGCGCTGCTGCTGTATTTGCCGCTCCAGCCGCTCTTCGGGCTCGCGTCCGACGTGTTTGGCCGCCGCCCCGTGCTGATCTGCTTTGGCCTTTCGACCACGCTGTTTTCCGTACCGCTCTTCACGGCGCTTAGCCATACGCGCGATCCGCTGGTGGCGTTCCTGCTGTCGTTCGCTGGTCTCGTGATGCTAAGCGGCTTCACCTCGGTGCACATGCTCGCGAAAACGGAGCTGTTCCCCACGCGCATTCGCGCGCTCGCGGTGGGCCTGCCGTACGCGCTCACCACGGCGATTCTCGGCGGCACAACGGAGTTCGTCGCGCTGCGCTTCAAGGCGAGCGGGCACGAGCAGTACTTCTACTGGTACGTGACGGCCTGCGCTGCGATTTCGCTGATCGTGTATCTGCGCATGCCTGAAACGCGCGGGCGCCCGGCAAGTTCCGTGTGATGCGAGTCAACGGGCGCGCCGCCTCACAAAGCGTTGCTCCGTGACCTTCTTGCCCCACTGGCCGCCTTCGAACTCCTCCGCCGGCCGGAAGCCGAACGACTCATATAGATGCCGTGCGGCTTCGAGGCCCTTGAACGTCCACAGGTAAGTCTCGGCGTACTGCGCATCGACGAACTCCATCGCGTTCGTCATCAACTGCCTGCCGACACCGGTGCCGCGTAGTGAGTCGTCCACGATAAACCAGCGCAGATGGGCGACGCCTGCGTTGCCGCTCTCGTGCCCGTCGATGGCCAGCGAAGCCAGCACGCGATCGCGCTCCAGTGCGAGCCAGAGCGCCTTGCCAACGGCTGGCAAGGCGCCGGCGAATTCGGCGAGTTCCGTCGCCACCTTCTTCTCGAAGTAAGCGCCGAAGCCCCAGTTCGCCGCGTAGAACCGCGCGTGCAGGCTCGCGATGTCGCCAATGCAGCCGGGCCGGTAGCCTTCCACGATCTGCAACCCCGCCGCCGGCGCGGTTGCGCGGGTCTCGTTGGGGTTGTCGTGCGCGAGCGCGTCGGCGTAGAGCGCGAGCGCACGAACGAGCGCTTGCTGGTCGGCAGGAACGAGCCTGCGCAGCGCGTTGGAAACCTGATCCGTGGCGAAGCGGTCGATCTTCGCGCGCAGCTTCTGGCCCGCCGCGCTCAGGGTCAGCTCGGAGGAACGGGCGTCGTCGGCGGCGATCTTGCGTTTGACGAGACCGGCCGCTTCGAGCCGTGCGACCTGCCGGCTCGTGTTCGACTTGTCGAGCCGCAGGATGTCGCCCAGCGCTCTCGCATTGATGCCCGGCTGCGCGCCGATTTCGATGATGGCGTGCACGGCGGACGGGGCGAGATCGCTATCGGCGAGCGTCGTGCGCATGAAGCCCAGTTCGCGCACGAGCCGCCGCGAGAACTCGCGCAGCTCGAGGATGGTCGTCTCGCGAGGCTGCGCGGGCACGTCGACATAATCCATGAGGGTCTCCGTTCCGGTCTTCACGCCGATGGTTGCGCATCGCAACCATTCGCAATCAAAATATAGGCGCGCCCGACGGTTAACGCAAGTTCGCAACGCGGCCGGGAAATTGCATCGACCCTTCTCTCGTTCAGGCTCAAGAGGAACGCTAATTGCGAGAGGGCAAAGCCTCCACGAACGCCGCGCAGCCATGCTTCAGGAACGCCTCAACCCGCTCGGAAACGCGCCGAAAGAGCAGGCGCGCAAGCAGGCCGACGACTCCGGCCAGCGCGCGCTGGTGCTCGGCGCGCTCGGCGTGGTGTTCGGCGACATCGGCACGAGCCCGATCTACGCGCTGCGCGAAGCCGTCCAGACGGCGCATTCCACGGCGCAGCCCGAGGTGATGGGCGTACTCTCCATGATCCTGTGGACGGTGCTGATCGTCGTGGTGCTCAAGTACGCCTGTTTCGTCATGCGCGCCGACAACGAAGGCGAGGGCGGCATCGTCGCGCTCACGGCGCTCGTGCGCGCCGGATTCACGAAGGCGGGGCGCCCCGCGCCGCGTCTGCTCGTGCTCGCGGGGCTCGTCGGCGCGGCGATGTTCTACGGCGACTCGATGATCACGCCCGCCATTTCCGTGCTCTCCGCGGTGGAAGGCCTCAAGGAAATCAATCCCGCATTCGACAGCGCCGTGCTGCCGGTTTCCTTGGCGATTCTCGTGGCGCTCTTCTTGTTCCAGTCGCGCGGCAGCGCCGTGGTCGGGCGCACGTTCGGGCCCGTCATGGCGCTCTGGTTTTTGAGCCTCGGCGCGGTGGGCGTTTATCACATCGTGCGCTATCCGGCGATTCTCGCCGCGGTGTCGCCGGTCTGGGCCGTTCGGCTCGCGCTCGCGCATCCGGGGCTCGCGTTTGGCGTGCTCGCCGCCGTGATCCTTGCGTTGACGGGCGCCGAGGCGCTCTACGCCGACATTGGCCACTTCGGCACGCGCTCCATTCGCATTGCGTTCTTTTGCGTCGTGCTGCCCGCGATCGTCGCAGGCTATTTCGGCCAGGCCGCGAGCGTGCTGTTCGAGCCGAGCGGGGCCAGCCAGCCGTTCTTTCGCTCGGTGCCGCATTGGGCGCTCATTCCGGCGGTCGGCATTGCCATGCTCGCCACCATCATCGCTTCGCAAGCGGTGATCTCGGGCGCGTTTTCGATGACGAGCCAGGCCATCGAGCTAGGCTTCCTGCCGCGCATGCGCACGATCGAAACCTCGAGCACGCGGCGCGGCCAGGTTTATGTTCCGGCGGTCAACGCGGGGTTGCTCGTGGCCGTGGTGTTTCTCGTGCTGTTCTTTCGCAGCTCCGAGCGGCTCACGTCCGCATATGGCCTCGCGGTGGCGATGACGATGGTGACCACGTCGATGCAGATGCTATCCGTGTGCCGCGAAGTTTGGGGCTGGCCGCGCGTCGCCACGTGGCTCGCGTGCGTGCCGCTGCTGGTCGTGGACGGCATGCTGCTCGCTGCGAGCCTGCCGAAAATCCCTTCGGGCGGCTGGTTCCCGGTTTCCGTGGGCGCGTTGCTATTCATCGCGATGAGTACCTGGAACCGGGGCCGCGAACTGGAGGCGCGCCACGCGGCACGCGGCGAGTCGGTAGACGCGTTTTTACGTGGCATCTGCGCTGCCGATCCGAAGCTGCCCCGCGTGCCGGGCACGGCCGTGTACCCGGGCAACGCACCGGGCATGACGCCGGACGCGCTCGCGAGCAACGTACGTCACAATCACGTCCTGCATCGTACGGTGATCGTATTCGCCAATGTTTCGGAGTCCGCGCCACAGGCGGACGATGAAACGCGCATTGAAGTGCGCGACCTCGGTGCGGGCTGCTGGGAGATCGTCGCGCATCATGGCTTTGTCGAGCGGCCCAATCTGCCGCGCCTTCTGGACTCGCTGCAAGGCAGGTTGGGCGACTGGCGTTTCGACCCGCAACAGACCACGTTCTATTTGCCGCGCGACGAGGTGCTGCGTCAGCACGCCCAGCAGGACGTGAGCCGCTGGCGCGCGCGGCTCTTCGCGTTCATGTCATATCACTGCACGTCGAGCGCCGAGTACTACGGCCTCGCGCCCGAGCACGTGGTCGAGCTGGGCGTGCAGGTGGCGCTATGAGCATGACGCCGGCCAGCGCCGTCATGCCGTGCCCCCGTTCGCCCGCCTTTTTTCAAGGCCGCATGCTTTTCAATCGACCGGTCAGTCGATCGCCTTGTTGCCGGTTTCCTCGAACATCGAAACGGCGATGAGCGAGATGAGCACGCAGCCGATCATGTACCACGCGGGCGCCATCTTGTTACCCGTCGCATGGATGAGCCAGCCGGCCACGAGCTGGGCCGTACCGCCGAAGACCGACACCGCAATCGCGTACGCGCTCGACATATAGCCTGCGCGCAGATGTTTCGGAAAATTTTCCGGCATCAACGCGTAAGCGGGGGCGGAGCCCATCGTATAGCAGAGCATGAGCACGATAAGCGCGGCGAGCACGACCGGCAGCGACGGAAAGTGCGTCATGAGCCAGAACGCCGGATAGAGCAGCAGGATCAGCGCGACGCGTCCGATTATCGTAAGCGGCTTGCGGCGGCCCATGCGGTCCGACCACGCGCCGTAGATCGGGCACATCACAAGCGAGATCGTGCTGGACGCCACGCCCGCGAGAATCGACATTTTGGGTGGCAGTCCCAGGTACTGGATGCAGTAAGTCGGCATGTAGTACATCATCACGTACGTCGAAACCGACATGCCCATGATCGCGAAGATCGTGAGAAACCAGTTGCGCACGTACAGGCCGCGCTTCGGGTCGTTGCGGTCCGCGACCACGCGCTGCGCTGGCGGCTCTTCGCGAATGTGCCGGCGCAGATAGATGCCAACCGGCGCGATGAGCGTGCCGAGCAAAAACGGAATGCGCCAGCCCCAGCTATGCATCGTTTCCGCGGAGAGCAGAAAGCCGAGGCTCGCCGCGAGGCCCGAGCCGAGCAGCGCCGCCGCGCCCTGGCTCGCGAGCTGCCAGCTCGCGCGAAAGCCGCGGCTCGCCTGTCCGCCCATTTCGAGGAGGGTGGCGGTTGCCGCGCCAAACTCGCCGCCTTGCGCGAAACCCTGCACGAGGCGGGCGACGACGATCAGCACAGGCGCGGCAAGGCCGATCTGCGCATAGGTGGGCGCAAGACCGATGGACGCGGAACCCACCGCCATCAGCAGGATGGTGAGCGTGAGCGCCGGCTTGCGGCCCGCGCGGTCCGCGTAGCGGCCGAGCACGATGCCGCCGAGCGGGCGCATCACGAAGCCCACGGCGAACACCGCGAACGCGAGCAGCAGCGACGTGACCTGGCCGTCGGCCGGAAAGAACTGGTGGCCGATTGTGAGCGCGAAATAGCTATAGACAGTGAAATCGAAGAATTCGAGCAGGTTGCCGATCACCGCCGCGAGAACGATCTTGCGCTGGTAGCCAGGCAAGAGCGTCGCTTCTTCGGCCGCTTTCAAAAGCGGTTCGGTGGTGGCGTTCATGCACGGTCCTTGCTGAGGAAGCGTTCGACGAGGCGCGTCCAGAACGCAGCGCCAATGGTCAGGTTCTCGTCGTTGAAGTCGTAGCGCGCGTTGTGCAGCATCGGCCGGCCTGCTCCATTGCCCAGGCGTACGAAACAACCGGGGCGCTGCTGCAGGTAGTACGCGAAGTCCTCGCTGCCGGCGATCGGCGGGAACGGCGCGATGACATGCTCCGGCCCGACCAGTTCCTCGGCGACCTGACGTGCGAATTCGGTTTCGGCTTCGCTGTTGATCAGCACCGGGTAGCCGCGGATGAACTCGATGTCCACCGTCGCGCCGTAGCTTTGCGCCTGCGCCTGAACCAGCGCGCGGATGCGCGCCTCGAGCGTCGCGCGCACCTCGGGCGAGAACGAGCGCACGCTCATTTCGAGCACGGCGTCTTCGGGAATCACGTTCGGCGCGTGGCCCGAACGGAATGCGCCAACCGTCACGACCGCGGCTTCATTAGGATCCACGTTGCGCGACACCACCGACTGCAGGGCCATCACGATGCTGCTGCCCACGAGCACCGGGTCGACGGCCAGATGCGGGCGCGCCGCATGGCCGCCCTTGCCGTGAACGCGCAGCTTGACGGTGTCGCACGCGGCCATCAGCGGGCCGGCGCGAAAGCCGAAGGTGCCGGTGGGCACGCCCGGATGGTTGTGCAGCCCGAAGATGGCTTCGCAGGGGAAGCGCTCGAAGAGGCCGTCGGCGATCATGCGCTCGGCGCCGCTGTCCGAACCGGCTTCCTCGGCGGGCTGGAAGATCAGGTGGACGGTGCCGTCGAAATTGCGCGTTCTGGCGAGCTGGCGTGCTGCGCCGAGCAGCACGGTGGTGTGGCCGTCGTGGCCGCACGCGTGCATCTTGCCCTGGTGGACGCTTGCGTAGTCGAGGCCGGTCAGCTCCTGGATCGGCAGGGCGTCCATGTCGGCGCGCACGCCTACGGTGCGTGCGCTCGTGCCCGCCTTGAGCGCCGCCACGACGCCATGCCCGCCCACGTGGCGCGTGACTTCGTAGCCCCAGGACTCGAGCTTCTCAGCGACGAAGCGCGACGTGTCGGCTTCCTCGTACGACAGCTCGGGGTGCTTGTGGAGGTGATGACGGATTTCGTCGAGTTCCGATCGGGCTTCGGCCAGGTCGGCGACTTCGCAGTAGTGGTGCTCGCTCACGGGGGACTCCTTTTATTGGAATAGGTTTGGGCAAAAGCCAAAGGCCGAGTATTGCATCGACGAAAAAGTCGACCCATGACGGAAAAGCACCGAAAATGTTGCCTTGAAGTCAACGGTCGATTGTCGCGGCGCAGCAAGACAGCGCGCGTGAAAGGAGCGATGCAGTGCGGGGAAAGGCAGATCGGGAAGATGCGGCGCGAGGCGCGGTCGACGACATCGGCGAGCGGCCGCTGCGCTATCTGGCCGAAATCGCGGCGGCTGGCGGCGTGCGCATGGCTGCCGAGGCGCTGGGCATCAACGCCTCGGTGATCAGCCGGCAGGTGGCGGCGCTGGAGCGGCGGCTGCGCTTTCCGCTGATCGAGCGGCGCGGGCGCAACTTGGCCGTGACCGAGATCGGCCAGGTGTTCGTGGACCATTATCGCGATGGGCAGCGCCGCCAGCGCGATCTGGCCGCGCGCCTGGAGGAGTACCGGCACCTGAGGCGCGGTCGCGTGGCACTGGGCGTGGGCGAGGGCTTCATCGGCAATCTGATCGCGCGGGCGCTTCAGCGTTTTTCGATGACGTACCCGGACATTCTCGTGGAGATCCGCTCGGGGCCGACGCCGGTCGTGCTGTCGCTCGTGCGCGACGACGTCGTCGATATCGGCCTGTGCACGCGCACCTCGGACGACCCTGCCATGCGCATTCATCCCTTCGCGTCGCGGCCGCTCTGCGCGCTCGTCGCGCCCTCGCATCGCTTTGCGAAAATGCAGAAGGTGGCGCCCGCCGAACTCGCCAGCGAGCGCCTGATCTTCATGACCGAGTCGTTCGGTGTGCAGCACTTCGTGCAGTCGCTGTTCGACGACGCGCGTCTGAACGTGATACCCGCTTATCGCGTGGATCTGTTCAACACGGCACAGACGCTCGCGGCCGCCGGGCTGGGCGTGGCGTTCATGTCGTCGATTACGGCGCGCCGTGGCATCGATCTGGGCGAGTTGGTGGCCGTGCCGATCGATCATCCGATCGCGGCGGGCTTTTCGAGCCAGATGGTCACGCGCGTGGGCCGCCGGCTCTCGCCGGCCGCCGATCACCTGAGGAAGCAGCTTGCGCAGAGTTTTCTGGAGTCGGCGGCGAAGTAGGCGAGAGACGTTGCGCGCGCGACGCATCGAGATGCCAGTCGCTCAGCCGCCAGGCTATTCCTGCGTGGAGGGCGTGTCCCCAATCCTCAACACCGCATCGCGTTTGGCGAGCAAATGCTGCCGCAGTATCGCCGCGAGTCGCTTGCCGTCGCGCGCATCGAGCGCTTCGAGCATTTCGCCGTGCTCGTGGATCGCGCGGTCCCACTTGGGGGTTTCGAAGTTCGAACGAAACCGCAGCGCCTGCAAACGGCGATTCACCGCGATATACGTTTGCCGCAGCGCCGAATTGCGGGCCGCTTCGTTGATCTTGTCGTGAATCGCCTGATTGCGACTGTAGTAGCCGGCCAGATCGTTCTGCGCGCGACAGGCGAGCATGGCGTAGTGCAACGCTTTGATCTCGGCGATCTCGGCCGCGGTGATCCGCTCGCAAGCCAACTCGCCTGAAAACGCTTCGAGCCCGCTCATGAGTTCGAAGGTCTCGCGCAGCTCCGCCTCCGACATCTTCGAGACCGAGGCGCCGCGATTCGGCGAAATCTCGATTAGCCCTTCGGACGCGAGCACCTTCAGCGCCTCGCGCAGCGGCGTGCGCGAGATGCCCAGGGTTTCGCACAGCTCGCGCTCGTTGAGCTTGCGCCCAGCCTCGAGCACGCCTTCCACGATGAACCGTCGCAGATGGTCGACGACGGTGTCATGGAGTTGCTGGCGCGCAATGGGCGGCAGATCCGGGCTGACGACAGAGGGGTTCAGGTTCGGGTTTTGCATGCAAAAGGCATTCTCATCGATTTCCAGCGAATTCTAGCCCAAGGACAGGACCCCAAAGAAGCAAGCTGTGATTGGGGTAAACCACATCAGAATTGTCTGTCTGCGCATGAGCTGACTGGATTATAGTTTTTTGAATGCAAAATTCAAAACAGGAGCGATTGCATGTTGAAGCTCGATTTCCATCCCGCTGGTCGCCACTTCCTGCAGATTCCCGGGCCGAGCCCGGTGCCCGATCGCATCCTGCGTGCGATGAGCTATCCGACCATCGACCATCGCGGCCCCGAGTTTGGCGTGCTCGGGCTCAAGGTGCTGGAAGGCATCAAGAAGATCTTCAAGACGCAGCAGCCGGTGGTGATCTACCCGGCCTCCGGCACGGGCGCGTGGGAAGCCGCGCTCGCCAACACGCTGAGCCCCGGCGACACGGTGCTGATGTACGAAACGGGCCATTTCGCGACGTTATGGAAGCAGATGGCCGAGCGCCTTGGCCTGAAGCCGGAATTTCTCGGCCTGCCTGGCATTGAAGGCTGGCGGCGCGGCGTGCAGGCCGACATGATCGAAAAGCGGCTGCGCGAGGACGCGCAGCACGCCATCAAGGCCGTCTGCGTGGTGCACAACGAGACCTCGACCGGTGTGACGTCGGACATCGCCGCGGTGCGCCGCGCGATCGACGCCGCGGCGCACCCGGCGCTGCTGCTCGTGGACACGATTTCGGGTCTCGCGAGCGCTGACTATCGCCACGACGAATGGGGCGTGGACGTGACCGTCTCCGGCTCGCAGAAAGGTCTCATGCTGCCGCCGGGCATCAGCTTCAACGCCGTTTCGGCGAAGGCGCTGGCCGCGAGCGAGCATGCAAAGCTGCCGCGCAGCTTCTGGGGCTGGGCTGAGATCATCGAGATGAACAAGAGCGGGTACTGGCCGTACACGCCCAACACGAACCTGCTCTACGGCCTTTCCGAAGCGCTCGACATGCTGCAGGACGAAGGGCTCGACAACGTGTTCGCGCGGCATCAGCGGCTGGGCGAGGCGTGCCGGCGCGCGGTGCGCGCATGGGGCCTCGAGATCCAGTGCGCCGATCCCGCCGTCTACAGTCCCGCGCTTACGGGCGTGATGATGCCCGAAGGCGTGGATGCGGATGCCGTGCGCAAGATCATCTACGAGCGCTTCGATCTTTCGCTCGGCACGGGCCTCGGCAAGGTCAAGGGGCGCATGTTCCGTATCGGGCATCTGGGCGACTGCAACGACCTCACGCTGCTGGCGGCATTGGCCGGCTGCGAGATGGGCCTGCGCGTTGCGGGCGTGCCCTTGAAGGACAGCGGCTTGCCCGCCGCGATGGAATATCTCGCGGCGCAACCCAATGTGGTGTCGCTGAAAGCAGCCTGAAACCAGCGCGTTTGCACATGCCGCGCACGGGGCGCGGCTTGACGGGCCGATTCCAGGTGATGGCAGGTCGTTCCCATGCCGGACGCCACTTCGAGAAGGGCGATGCGGCCGATAGAGCAACGGAGACAGACGATGAAACGGTATCGATTGACGAGCGCGAGCAGCATCGTGCTGATCATGCTCTGCGTCATGTACTTCATCACCTACCTCGATCGTGTGAACGTGAGCACGGCGGCGGCGGGCTTCGGCAAGGAGTTCCAGCTATCGCATACCGAGGTCGGGCTGGTTTTTTCGGCGTTTGCGTATCCGTATTTGCTGTTTCAGATCATCGGCGGCTGGGTGAGCGACCGCTTCGGCGCGCGCCGCACGCTGCTTTTCTGCGGCGCATTGTGGGGTGTGGCCACTATTCTCACGGGCATGGCGGGCGGCCTCGCCGCGCTGCTCGCTGCGCGCCTCTTGCTCGGCTTCGGTGAGGGCGCAACGTTTCCCGCCTCGACCTCGGCCATGTCGCGCTGGGTCGCGAAAGAGCGGCGCGGCTTCGCGCAGGGCATCACGCACTCCGCGTCGCGCATCGGCAATGCGGTGGCGCCCGCGGTCGTGGTGTTGGTGATGGCGCGCTACGGCTGGCGCGAGTCGTTCTATGTTTGCGGCGCGCTCAGCTTGCTGTGGGTGGTGGTGTGGGCGTTCACGTTCACCGAACACCCGAAGGATCACCCGCGCATCACCGAGGCCGAACTCGCGATCCTGCCGCCGCCCAAGCCACGCGCGACAGGCCTGCCGTGGATGGCGCTCTTCAAGCGCATGATGCCGGTGACGATCGTCTACTTCTGCTACGGCTGGACGCTGTGGCTTTTCCTTAGCTGGATTCCGCAATACTTCCTGCACAACTATCACCTGCAGTTGGGCAAGTCGGCGATCTTCGCCTCGGTGGTGTTCCTCGCGGGCGTGGTGGGCGACACGCTCGGCGGCCTCGTGACCGACTGGCTCCTTCAGCGCACGGGCAACCTCAAGCGCGCGCGCAGCTGGATGGTCTCGGTGTGCATGCTCATCACGCTGATCGTGCTCGTGCCGCTGATGTTCGTGCACGACCCCGTCATTTCCATGGCGTGCCTCGCGGCAGGCTTCTTCTTCGCGGAGATGACGATCGGGCCGATGTGGGCAATTCCCATGGATATCGCACCGGAGTTCTCTGGCACGGCGAGCGGCATGATGAACACGGGCTCGGCGCTGGCTGCGATCATCTCGCCCGTGGTGGGCGGCTTTCTGATCGACCGCTTCGGCAACTGGGATCTGCCGTTCGTGGGCAGCATGGCGCTGATGGGGTGCGGCGTGATTCTCGCGTTCCGCATGCAGCCGGACAGCCGCTTCGAGCTGGGCAAGAAGGCAGAAGAACCCACGGGTTCTCGTCAAGGAGTGTGAACGGCAATGGAAGGCGCACGCACCTCGGGCATGCTGGTCAAGCCGGTTCATCTGGTTCCCTCGAGTGCGGGCCACGGCTCGCCGCTCGCGCGGCGCCTGCGCGAAGCCCTGCGCGGCGACGTGTTTTTCGACGCCGCGAGCCGCGGCCGTTACGCAACGGACGCCTCGATCTATCAGATCATGCCCATCGGCGTGGCCGTGCCGCGCGATCAGGACGACCTGCGCGCCGCGCTGGAAGTGGCGCGCCTCGAGCACGCTCCCGTGCTGGCGCGCGGCGCGGGTACGAGCCAGTGCGGGCAGACGGTGGGCGAAGCGCTCGTGATCGACACGTCGAAGTGGCTCAACAACATCGTCGATTTCGACGCCGATGCGCGCACGGTGACGGTCGAGCCGGGCGTCGTGCTCGATCATCTGAACGCGTGGCTCAAGCCGCACGGGTTGTGGTTTCCCGTAGATGTTTCGACGGCCGCGCAGTGCACGATCGGCGGCATGGCGGGCAACAACTCGTGTGGCTCGCGCTCGATTGAATACGGCAACATGGTGCACAACGTGCTCGGCATCGACGCGATTCTCGCGGACGGCAGCGAAGCGCGCTTCCAGTCGTTGAAGATGCCGCGCGAGGGCGCGCGGCTGGCGGCGCTGCTCGAAGGCGTGCAGCGCATCGCCACGCGCGAGCGCGGCGAGATCGCCGAACGCACGCCGAAGGTGCTGCGCCGCGTGGCCGGCTACAACATCGATCTGTTCGACTGCAAGAACCCGCTCGCCTATACCGACGACGGCGTGGCGAATCTCGCGCATCTGCTCGTGGGCTCCGAGGGCACGCTCGCATTCAGCCGGCAGATCACGCTGAAGCTCGCGCCGCTGCCCGCGCACAAAACGCTGGGCGTGGTGAGCTTTCCCACGTTCTGGCAGGCAATGAACTCGGCGCAGCACATCGTCAAGCTCAAGCCGACCGCGGTCGAGCTAGTCGATCGCACGATGATCGAGCTTGCGCTTGGCAATCCGGGCTTCAGGCCGGTGATCGAAAAGGCGCTGGCAGGCAGACCCGATGCGATCCTGCTGGTCGAATTCGCAGGCGACGAGCGCGACGCACAGGTGCGACGGCTCGATGAGCTGGTCGAACTGCTGGGCGACCTCGGCCTGCCGGATTCGGTCGTGCAGATGAGCGATGCGAACGAGCAAAAGGCGCTTTGGGAGGTGCGCAAGGCGGGCTTGAACATCATGATGAGTATGAAGGGCGACGGCAAGCCCGTCTCGTTCATCGAGGACTGCGCCGTGCCGCTCGAACATCTCGCGGAGTACACGAGCCGTCTGACCGAAATTTTCCATCAACATGGCACCGAAGGCACGTGGTACGCGCACGCGAGCGTCGGCACGCTGCACGTGCGGCCGATACTCGACATGCGCCGCGACGGCGCGGCGAAAATGCGCGCGATAGGGGAGCAGGCTGCGGAACTGGTGCGCGAGTACAAGGGCGCGTTTTCGGGCGAGCATGGCGATGGTCTGTGCCGCGGCGAATGGATTGCCTGGCAATACGGACCGAAGATCAACCAGGCGTTCATGGAAATCAAGCAGTTGTTCGATCCCGAGAACCGTTTCAATCCCGACAAGATCGTGCGGCCGCCGAAGATGGACGACACGAAGCTGTTCCGCTTCGCGCCGGGATATCGCGAGCGCCAGATGCGACCGATGCTCGACTGGTCGGCGTGGGACGTGGGCCGTGACCCGCTAACGGGTGTAGAAACGCCGCCCGGCAGCGGCGACGACCTGACTGGCGGCCTCGCGAAAGCGGTGGAGATGTGCAACAACAATGGCCACTGCCGCAAGTTCGACGCGGGCACGATGTGCCCGAGCTATCGCGTGACGAAAGACGAGAAACACGTGACGCGTGGCCGCGCGAACACGTTGCGGCTTGCGATTTCGGGGCAGTTGGGCGAGGACGGACTCGCGAGCGACGACGTCAAGGACACGCTCGATCTGTGCGTGTCGTGCAAGGGCTGCAAGCGCGACTGTCCGACCGGTGTGGACATGGCGAAGCTGAAGATCGAGGCGCGTGCGGCATGGAACATGAAGCACGGCCTGAGGCTGCGCGAGAAGATGATTGCGTTTTTGCCGCGCTATGCGCGTCGCGCGGCGCAAGCAGGCGGCTTTGCGGCGGCTGGCGAGCGCATCCCTGTCGTATCCGCCTGGGCGAAGCGCGTGCTCGGCTTCGCGCCGCAACGCTCGCTGCCGCAGTTCCGGCCTTCGTTCCTTGCGGAGGTTGCGGCCGCAAAGCAGGACGCAGCAGCGGCAACGAAAGAAGTGGTGCTGTTCGTCGACACCTTCAACGACAACTTTGAGCCTGAAAACGCCCGCGCCGCGCAACGGGTGCTCGAAGCGGCCGGCTATTTCGTGCACTTCAATGTGCGCGGCGATGAACGCCCGCTATGCTGCGGCCGCACGTTCCTCGCAGCGGGACTGGTGGACGAGGCGAAGCGCGAGGCGCGGCGCCTGCTCGATACGCTCATGCCGTTCGTGGCGCGCGGCGTTTCGATCGTCGGGCTCGAACCTTCGTGCCTGCTCTCCATGCGTGACGAATTCCTGCAATACGGCTACGGCGACGAAGCGCGCAAGCTGTCGGCCGCGGCGTTCCTGTTTGAAGAATTCCTCGTGCGCGAGAAAGGCGCTGGCCGGTTCGATCTGGCATTGCACGAACTCGACGCGCCGCGCGCGTGGGTGCACGGCCACTGCCACCAGAAAGCGTTCGACGCCTTCCGGCCCGTGCTCACGGTGCTGGGCTGGATTCCGGGCCTGGATGTGAAGCCGATTGAATCGTCATGCTGCGGAATGGCGGGCAGCTTCGGCTACGAAGCGGAGCACTACGAAGCCTCGATGGCGATGGCCGAGCTTTCGCTGTTGCCCGCCGTGCGCCAGGCGGATCGCGCCGATCTCATCGTGGCGGATGGCACGAGTTGTCGCCACCAGATCCACGACGGCGCAAACGCCACGGCGCTGCACGTGGCGCGGGTGCTGGAAATGGCGATGCGCTAGGTCCCCAGCGTGCTCGTGCCCTGGCGTGCGCACACGGCATCCACGGCGTGCAGCATCTTGCCGAAGAACGCATCGGCGAATTGCGAATCGAGCCAGCGCACGATCAACGCGATCTTGCGCTCGGGCTCGATCCACATGAACGAACTGCCCGCGCCAACGCCAAACCAGCTCGACTCGGGCAGGTCCGGAAACATGCGCCGCCCCGTGTTGAGCCAGACCAGCGAGCCGTAGAACGGCGCGAGCGGGCAGGGCGTGCGCATGCGCGCGATCCATTCGCTCGACAGCACGCGGCGGCCCGAGGCTACGCCATCGTCGAGCAGCATTTGCGCGACCTTCAACTGGTCGTTTGCGCTCACCGACATGCCGCCGCCCCAATGCGAGCCGCCTGGCACCGACTGCACGCGTTTGCCACCCTGGTCGATCCACGTGTCGTCGTAACCGACCCATTGCCAGTTCTCGCTCGCGCCAACGGGTCTCATGATCGTCTCGCGAAATACTTCGGGTAACGAACGACAGAACAGATGCAGGAGCGCGAGCGAAAGCTGGTTGATGCGCACGTCGTTGTATTCCCAATACGAGCCGGGCGCGCGCAAAGGGCGCAAATCGCCCTTCTTCCCGTTGGGCGGCTCGCCGAACGTGACGGCGCGATAGTGATCGGCTTGATCGGAAAGGCCGAAGCACTTGCCTTGCCATTCGCTCGTTTGTTGCAGCAGATGCGTCCACGTGACCCGCGCATTGTGGTCATCGTCGAAGCCGATGCCTGGGACTCGCACGTGTACGGGCTCGTCGGGATCGGGCAGGAGGCCGCGGTCGTGCGCCACGCCCGCGAGCAGCGCCAGATACGTCTTCGCAATGCTGAAGGTCAGATCGGGCCGATCGGGCTCGCCCCATTGCGCGAGCGGGCGCCCATTCACAGCGATGGCGCCGGACACCGGGCCGCGATCGTGAATGGGGCCGAGCAAGCGGTTCCATGGCGGCGGGTCATTTACGTGCACGCCGAAGTTGCCATCGGCGTTACGGTCCCATGCCGATTCGTGATCGACGGAAAACTGAATGGCGTCCTGAATTTCCTGCGGCAACTCGTGTTGCATACGTGCGTGTTTCCTTTTTGCGTTCATGTACGGCGCCGGTTCAACGGGCATCGAGGCGTACGCGCGCCCAGCTCAGCGTAACGAGGCTCAACACTGCCGCGAACATCAGCCAGAGCCCCGGCGCGAGATTGTTGCCCGTCGCCGCAATGAGCGCGGCCACGACCAGCGGCGTGAAGCCGCCGAACACGGTCGTGCCGACGTTGTAGGCGAGCGCCATGCCCGTGGTGCGCGTGCGCGTGGGGAAGAAGCTGGCCATGAGCGCCGGAATCGAGGCGAAATAGGTGACTTTCAGCACCGCGATCCAGACCACGGCGGCCAGCAGCGTGGTCAGCGAAGGATGGGCGTTCACGAACATGAACGCGGGATAGACGGTCAGCAGGAACAGCACGCCCGCCACGAACATGATGCGCGTGCGGCCCACTTTGTCCGACCAGTGGCCCACGATCGGCGTGAGCACGATGGCGATCAGGCCGGCCACGAGCGTGGCGATAAAGCCCGACGAAGGCGCGAGGCCGAGCTGTCGCGCAGCATAGGTCGGCATGTAGAGGAGCACGTATTGGGCCGACGTGGTCAGGATCAGCACGCCAATCGATGCAATCACGCCCGCCTTCTGCGTGGCGAACAACTCACGCACGGGCGACTCGGCTTTTTCGATGCGCTCGAATTCGGGCGTTTCGTCCATGCGTCTGCGGATATATAGTCCGACGGGCCCAATCAGCACACCGAACAAGAAGGGAATGCGCCAGCCCCAGCCTTCGAGCTGCGGCTGCGTGAGCGTGCCCGTCAGCACCGCGCCGAACAAGGAGACGAGCAGCGTACTCGCGCCCTGGCTCGAGAACTGCCAGCTCGACATGAAACCGCTGCGCTGCGGCGCGTGCTCGATCAGGAAGGCGGTGGAACTGCCGAACTCGCCGCCCGCCGAAAAGCCTTGCAGAAGACGCGAGGCAAAAAGGCCGATGGGCGCGAGTATGCCAATCGTCGCGTAGGTGGGCATCAGCGCGACCATACCGGTGCCGATCGTCATCATCGCAATGGAGAGCGTGAGCGACGCCTTGCGGCCCTTGCGGTCGCTGTATGAGCCGAGCACGAGCGCGCCGAACGGCCGCGCGAGGTACGAGAGCGCGAATGTGCCGAGCGTGAGCAGCAGCGACATCGTCGCGTTGTGAACGGGGAAGAAGAGTTTCGAGAGCGTCGAGGCGAAGTAGCCGTACGCTAGCAGGTCATAGAATTCGAGCGCGTTACCTATCGAAGTCGCGAGGATGAGCCGCGAGACGTTCTTGCCTGAAGTGCTCTGAGCGGGCTCTGACCAGGGTTCGCTGCCGTGCGCGGGGAGGGAATCGATGCTCATGGGGACGTCCTCATGCAAGCGTTGTTGGATGCGGTGCGGGATTGGACGCGCCGGCCTCTCTTGCGCCGAGGTCCCAGAAGAGGCCAGCCATGATGCGCAGACCGTCGCGCACGACCGGGCCGAGCAGGTGCTCGTTCGGCGCGTGCTGCGAGCAGCCTGGATACGAATGCGGCACCCAGAGCGTGGGCATGCCGAGCACCTCGGAGAATACGTCGTTGGGCAGCGTGCCGCCCAGGTTCGGCAGCAGCACCGGGTCGGCTCCCGTGGTCTCGCGCAGCGAGCGCAGCGCCCACTGCACCCAGGCGTTGTCGGGATCGACACGCGTGGCCGGCGCGCCGCGCTCCACCTCGAGTTCGATCATGTCGAAGCCGTGCTCGTCGAGGTGCGCGCGCACGATGTGTTCGAGGTTCTGCCAGTTTGTGCCCACGACGAAGCGGATCTGCATGTAAGCGATGGAGTGCGGCGGAATCGCGTTCACGGGTTTCTCGGGGTTGCCCGTGCGGAACGCAAGCACTTCCAGATTGTTCCAGCCGAACACGCGCTCGGTTGGCGTGAGGCCCGGCTCGCCGTAGTCGCGATCGACCTCGGGCTCGCCCGGATTGCCGCCCACGCGAATATCGGCAAGCGCGCGGCGCACGGATTCCGGAACCGGCGGCGGGCGCAGGCCTTCTACGAGGATCTTGCCGCGCGCGTCGACCATCGAGGCGATCGCGTTCGCGAGCACGACGCCCGGATTGCGCAGCAGGCCGCCCCAGTTGCCCGAATGATGGCCGCCTTCGCGCAGCGTGAGTTCGAGCTTGAAATTGACGAGGCCGCGCGAGCCGAGAAAGATCGTCGGGCGGTGCGCGGAGAGGCGCGGTCCGTCGGAGGCGATCAGCACGTCGGCCGCGAGTTCGTCGCGCAAGCGGGTGCACAGTTCGTGCAGGCCCGGCGAGCCGACTTCCTCGCCCGTTTCGAAGAGCAGCTTGAGGTTGAAGCCGAGCTTGCCGCAGCGCGCGTCGAGCACGGCCTCGAGTGCCGCGAGGTTGATGCTGTGCTGGCCTTTGTTGTCGGCGGTGCCGCGGCCGTACCAGCGCTCTCCGTCGACGGTCACGTCCCACGGCGTGAGGCCCGCGCGCCATTGCGCGTCGTAGCCGCGCACCACGTCGCAGTGACCGTAGCTGAGCACGGTGGGCAGCGCATCGTCTTCGTGGCGGTGGGCAATCAGGAACGGGCCCGCGCCTTTGGCGGGATTCTCGACGACCCGGCAGGTGAAGCCCAGTTGGGTGAGGAGCGGTGTGAGTTCCTCGTCCAGATAGCCGCGCAAACGGCCGCCGCTCTCCGGCTCCTGGCTCTCGGTGCGAAACGCCACGCGGCGGCGCAGATCGTTCAGGAAGCGGCCTGAATCGTATTGACCGGCTGCGGTTTGAATGGCGGTGTCACGGGTCAACATGCGTCTCCGTCTGTATTAGGCCGTCTGAAGCTGTCGAACGATCCTGCAACCGCCGATATTTCTGCACAATTACAATATTTGTGATTTATCTTTGCCGAAACGGCAAAGCGGACGGGACCGCGCTCATCGACATGGACAACACCGCACTGCGCTATTTTCTGGAAGTGGCCCGCAGCGGCTCGCTGAGCAAGGCGTCCGAGCGGCTTTACGTCGCCGTTTCTGCGCTCAGCCGCCAGATCGCCCGGCTCGAAGAGGAACTCGGCACGCCTTTATTCGAACGGCGCCCGCGCGGCATGGTGCTGAGCGAGGCAGGGCGCCTGCTCGCCGAGCACGCCCGGCGCAGCCTGCTCGAAACGGAGCGCGTGGTCGGCGAGATTCGCGGGCTGAGCGAAGGGGGCCGCGCGACGCTACGCATTGCAAGTTCCGAAGGCCTCGCGCCGGATTTTTTGCCGCAGGTGTTCGCGCACTTTCTCAGGACGTATCCGCAAACGCATTTTCAGCTGGACGTCTCGGCGCCTTCTGTTGCGACGCAGCGTGTGCGGGAGGGCACGGCCGATATCGCGCTGTGCTTCAGCCTCGCGCCGGAGAAAGAGATTGCCGTGCACTATTCGCAGCGCGCACCGATATTCGCGCTCATGCGGCGCGATCATCCGCTGGCGGCGCGGGAGTCGCTGTCGTTGCGCGATTTGATCCCGTGGCCGGTCGCCATGAACAGCCAGGGTGTGACGATCCGCCAGCTCCTCGACATCGCGTGCAGCCTCGACGGGTTGATCTTCGAGCCGGTGTTTGTCAGCAACTATCATGTGGCGTTGCAAAGATTCGTACGCCTGACCGATGCCGTGACGTTCACCGGTTTTCTCACCGTGCGCGGCCGTCTCGAAGTGGAGGGGCTTGCCGCCGTGCCGCTCACGAACCCGGAGCTGCATCAGCGCACGCTGCAAATCCAGACAATGGCGGGCCGCACGCTGCCGCAAACCATGCAGGCCTTTCTCGACCTGCTCACGCGCGCGATCGACGACGAGCAGCTTGCGTGCAGCTGATTTCGCCTAAGCGGTAAGCCTCGCGGCGAGCCTGCGCATGCCGGCGAAAACGGCGTCGGCTACGTCTGCGGGGAATTCGGCGGGGATCTGCGCCGAGACGGCTTCGATTACGCGAGGCGTTTGCGCCGCCACCTGCGCGAGCATCGCTTCAACGTCCGCCGCGGCGAATCCCACGCGCTGGCCTTGCGCGATCCAGTGCCGCGGATAGATCTCCTCGACGCGATAGTGCCGGTTGCGTCCGCACACGGCCATCGCAAGGCTCACGCGCTGCGGCGCAATATGATTGCGGCCCCGGCCGACGACAGGATGCGCGCTGAGCACGTCGTAGAGCGGCGTGGCGGCGTACTGGCTGCCGGGGAGCAGCGCGATGCTGTAGTTCTTCGCGTGGCCGTCCGTTGCCGCGAGCAGCCAGAAGACAATTTGCGTGACGAAGAAGTTGCGGCGGTCGGCCGTGGCCTGCGCGGAGCCGTCCAGCACTTGCATGATCGCGTCGATGCCAGGGCCGCCGTCGGCTTCGTATTTGGCGAGGCCGGACGTGCCCGTGGCCTGGCACAGATCCTCCTGGGGCAGGCGCACGATCCATCTGGCGTCGCTGGAAAGACGCCGGTCGAAGCGCTCCACGACCAGCGCCTTCGCGTCCTCGAATTGCGCGATTTCGCACGGCGCGACGGGCAAACCGTAGGCCGCGATGATCTGCGTGCACAGCCACTCGTTTTCCACCGAGGTGCGCATGTCGGCGCGCATGTTGCCGACGAGGCCGAGCGGCAGCTTCAGAATGTGCGTGGTCGGCGTGCTGCCCTGCGGAAGCAGCCACTGCCCGCCATGCCGCAGCAGCGCGGTCTTTTCCTGCGCCCCGGCGATCGACAGCCGCAGGCTGTCCACGGCATCGTGCTCGCCCGCATGCGGCGTGGCGGTGGTTTCGCGCAGCAGTTGCGCGATGTCGCCTTCGCTCAGGGCGCGCCCCTTGATGCTCTTCAGGCTGGCGGGCGCTTCGCCGGCGGGAAGAATCTGCAGCGCGCCCACGCAATCGCGGCCGAGCGCGGCGAGCAACTCGAACGGCGAGGTGCCGCCAGCCTGGTAGCGAGCGGCGATGCGTCTGCGGATGCGGTCGCTGTCCGGCAGCAGATTGTCGAAATAATCCGCGACGATCTGGCCGCGATACGGCTGGTTGCCGGGCGTGAACGGCAGCGAGAGGGAAAGAGGGCGGCCTTGTTCGTCGTCTAGCCAGCTGTCGAGGTACACAAGGCGTTCGTTGCCGCGCACGTTCTCCCAGTAGCCCACCGGGAGGCCGTTCATCCACAGGTCGAGCCGGTTGGGCAGGCGTGGGCGTGCGCTCACCAGTTCTCCCTCGGCTTGCGGGGGGCGGCGGACTGGCGCTGCGGCGCTGCGGCTGCTGGCGTGACGCTGGCGCGCTTGCTGGCGGCCGGGGGCTTGGCCGCGCTCGACATCTTGGCTGCGGCCACAGGGGTTCTCGCCGGGCGGGGCACGGCTTTCGCTGCGACCGGCGCGGCCTTGGCTTCGGGCGCGCCGAGCTTGATTTCGACGTCGACGAGCCGCAAGACCCGAACGAGCCGCTCGACGCTCGCCGCTTCTGGATTCGCCTCGAACGCGGCATAGCTTTGCTGCGAGATGCCGAGCCGCGCGGCGACGTCTTTCTGGGTGAGGCCGGCCTTCTTGCGGAAGCCGACGAGAATCGGGCGCAGTTGGCTCAGGGTCTTGAGAGTGTAGTCCACGGCAACTCCGGGCGGCTCAATGCCGATGCAAACGGCCGATGCAAATGGAAACGCGCGGCAGTCGAATACAGTCTATACGCTGTAAAGCAAAAATACAAATCACAGGCTGTAATTTTAAAATACAGCCTGCAGGTTGTATCCGGCGCCGGGCGCAAGCGGGCGCAAGCGGCCGTGGGCGCGTGGTGCTGGTAAATGTGCAACTAACTGTCAACCGCCGCGTAACACCGCCCAGCCGCTTCGCGGCCAGAGCGGTCGGCCTACAGGCCATCGAGCCGGTCGGCCGCTTTATCAGGAGTCCGATTAGAGTTCAGCGCCTTGCATCGGCTCGCCAAGCACGAACGGGCCGCCCTGATACTGCTGCGCAGCGTCCGCAAGCTCGGCGTTTGGCGCGGCGGCAGGGAAGCGCTCGGCGTACGCCGCCGAGCTGTCGCGCGGCCGGTAGCCCAGGAATCCCGCCTTGCTGTTGTCCCACCAGCTTGCCGGATTGTCCGACACGCCATAGACGATCGCATGACCCACGCGGTTGGTGAACAACGAGCAGCGCACGAGTTCGATGAAGTCGCGATAGCTCAGGAACGTGACGAGCATGCGTGCGTTCTTCGGTTCTTCGAACGACGAACCGATGCGCAGACATACCGTTTCCATGCCGAAGCGATCGAAGTAATAGCGCGACAGCGATTCGCCGAAGCATTTCGTCACGCCGTACAGGCTGTCCGGCCGGTGCGCGGCATCGGTATCGAGCACGCTCGTCACGGGATGGAAGCCCGTGACGTGATTGGAGCTTGCGTAGACGATGCGCTTGATGCCGTGCTTGCGCGCGGCCTCATAGAGGTTGTACGTGCCGCGAATGTTGGCTTCGAGCAGATCGTCGAACGGCGCGTCGATGGAGATGCCACCCAGGTGCACGATCGCATCCACGCCTTCCACGAGTTGCATGACCGCCTCGCGATCCGAGAGGTCGACATGGCGCGTTTCCTCGTGCGGCGCCGCGTCGCCCAGCCCCGTGATGTCGCTGACGCGAACGATGTCGGCCCAGTTCGCGAGCGCGCCGCGCAACTGACGGCCCAGATTGCCGCCCGCGCCCGTAAGAAGAAGGCGACCGAAAGGTTTGGCTGCAAGTGTGTGTTGCGACATCAGGGCTCCCTGGGAATTATTTTGATATTGATTAACGCGAGGAAAACGTTTTCCGAATATAGCCATCGGGAGTCGCAGCGTCAATGGAGGAATACCTGCGGCAAACACAGGGGTTCACCCCAGGTCTGTTTCTGCGACAATGCTCGCCGTCGATCATCCCTGGCGTTGCCAACCTATGAAAAGTGGTTCCCCGACGATTCGCGATGTCGCTGCGATGGCCGGCGTCTCGGTCGCGACGGTATCGAAGTACGTGAACGGCACGCAACGCTTTTCGCCGGCGGTCGAGGCGAAGGTCAAAGACGCCATCGAGCGGCTCGGCTACCGCTCCAATCCGCTTGCGCGCTCGATGATCACGGGGCGCACGCGCACCATCGGCATCGCTATCCTGGACATCGCGAACCCGCACTTCACGAACGTGGTCAAGGGCGCGAATCGCGTGGCGCTCCAGCACGACTACACGCTGCTTCTCGTGGACGCCGAAGAGAATCTCGCGCGCGAGCGCTCGCTCATCGAGGCGCTCGCGCCGCGCGTGGACGGGCTCATCGTCAGCTCGCGCGCTTCCGAGGAAATCGCCAGGTGGACGATGAATCTGGGTAAGCCGGTCGTCATGCTCAGGACCGTGCGCGGGCTCGACATCCCCACCGTCGGTTTCGACAACCGGCTCGCGACTTCCATGCTGGTGCGTCATCTGCTCAATCTCGGGCACCGGCATGTCGCCTATCTGGGGTTCGCCGCGGCGACCATCAACGACGAGCGTATTGCCGGCGCAACCGAGGCGCTGGCCGAGGCCGGCCTCACGCTCGACGTGTACGAGACGCACGCGCCGACCGCCCAGGCGGGCGAGCAGGCCTGTTCGCGGGTGATGCTGGGACCGAAGCGCCCGCAGGCGGTGATCTGCTACAACGACCTTATCGCGCTCGGCTTCATGAAGGAGGCCAGGTCGCTCGGCTTTCGCGTGCCGCAGGACGTCTCGGTCGCCGGCATCGACAACGTGCCCTATGGCGAATATGTAGAGCCGCGCCTGACCACGATCGACGGGCAGAGCGAGCGAATGGGCGAGCTGGCCATGCAAAAGCTCGTCGACGTCCTGGCCGGCCGCGCGGATGTCGAGCAAGTCGTGCTCGAACCCCGCCTCGTCGTGCGCGACTCGACCGTCGCCTGCCGCTGACTCCCTGATCTCTGAACTTCCTGCTCGCTGGCCGCCAATCAACGGCCAGCGGCTTCGTCACGCCTGTTCCGATTCGCCAACTCGCACGCGCCAACGCTGCGCCGCTCCGCGTAACTACCTACTAGCCATTTCGAAAGGAACGCATTAAATTCGAGAAAACGTTTTCCAGAAGTGGCACGCGAAGAACAAAAGGAGATCGGAGAATGGCGGAGAACACGCGCCTTGAATTGCGCTGTTGTCGGGGTGGCGATTGCGGGCGCCGCGCCCGCCTTTGCGCAAAGCAGTGTCGCGCTCTACGGCATCGTCGATACGACTTCGCGACGGGCTACAACACGCGCGCGCAACGCGAACCAACGGCATCACGAGCCGCGCGCAATACCAGCAGTTCAATCTCTCGGAGTACTACACGCTTTCCGGGCGCACGGGACTTTACGCGTTGCAGGCTTTCGGCGTGCAAACGGCAAGACCCTCACGCCGGCAGGCAACGGTACGCAGATCATCAACGCGACCGCGACGATCGGTGACGGCTTCCAGACCACGCCGTCTTCGTCCCGCAGCATGGTCGCAGTCGGTGCAGGCATCATCCACCGGTTCTGAGACACCCGGTTGGCCAGCTAATCAGCCCAAACACGGCTCGAAAACAACTCTTCCATTCTAGGGGCAAGCGATGAAAAAGACCTTTCGCAACTCACGTAGCGCACGCACCGCAAAGACCGCAATGACCGTACTGGCGGCGGCTCTCGCGCTCACCGCGGGCGCCGCGCACGCGCGCGTGTTTCGTGTAGCCGACGTTCACAGCGACACCTTCCCGACCAACATGGCGCTCAAGCACATGGGCGAGGAAATTTCGCAGGCCACGGGCGGCAAGGACTCCATCAAGGTGTTCGGCAACAGCGCACTCGGTTCGGAGAACGATACGATCGATCAGGTGCGCATTGGCGCACTCGATATGGTTCGCGCCAATGGCGCCGCGTTCAACGAGATCGTGCCGGAATCGATGATTCCTTCGCTGCCGTTCCTCTTTCGCGACATCGACCATTTCCGCAAGGTGATGTACGGCCCCGAAGGTCAGAAGATTCTCGACGCGTTCAAGGCCAAGGGCATGATCGCGCTGACGTTCTACGAGAGCGGCGCGCGCTCGATCTACGCGAAGCGTCCGATCAAGTCGCCGGCCGACATGAAAGGCCTGAAGGTGCGCGTGCAGCCGTCTGACCTCATGGTCGACGAAATCAAGGCCATGGGCGGCACGCCCACGCCGATGCCGTTCGCCGAAGTCTATACGGGCCTGAAGACGGGCCTCGTGGACGCAGCGGAAAACAACCTGCCGTCGTACGAGGAAACCAGGCACTACGAAGTGGCGCAGGTGTACTCCGAGACGGACCACGCCATGACGCCTGAAGTGCTCGTGTTCTCGAAGAAGGTATGGGACACGCTCACGCCGCAGGAGCAGGAGATCATCAAGAAGGCCGCAGCCGACTCGGTGCCGTACTACGTGAAGCTCTGGACGGCGCGCGAAGACACGGCGGGCAAGACGGTGGAAAAGGGCGGCGCGAGCATCATTCCGGCTGCGCAGATCGATCGCGCGGCCTTCGTGAAGGCCATGCAGCCGGTCTGGACGAAGTATGAAAAGACGCCCGATATGAAGAAGATCGTGGACGAAATCCAGGCGATTCACTAAAGCCCGGGGCTCCGCGTCGCAAGCGGCGCGGAGTCGAAAAAACGCAGTTGTGCAGGGTGTGCCGTGCAAGGATAGATCATGACTTTCCTGAAACTCCCCAACGATTTACTGTTTCGCCTGCTGACGATCCTGGCCTCTGTCGCGCTCGCCGCGCTGACGGTTCTCGTCTTCTATGGCGTGATCATGCGCTATGTGTTTGAGAACGCACCCGATTTCGTCGAGCCGATCGCGTTGCTGCTGGTGGTCACGATCGCCATGTTCGGCGCCGCGCTGAAGGTACGCGAGCGCGGGCATATCGGTCTCGATTCGCTCGTCAAGAAGCTTTCCCCGCGGGGACAACTGATCGCGGAGGCGTTCCAGCACGTCTGCCTGATCGCGCTTGGCGTGGCGATTTTCTTCGGCTGCCTGCAAATGGCGGAAACGACCATGGATGACCGCATCGCGATTCTCGGCGTGCCGGAAGCGGTGCGCTATGTCATTCCGGTCGTGGCCGGCACCTGCATCGTGCTGTTTTCGCTCGAGCATCTGTTGGCACTGTTCGTACGCAAGGCAAAGTAGGGCAAACATGGAACTCGCAATTCTTTCGCTCAGTTTTTTGGTGCTCCTCGCCGTTGGGGTGCCGGTATCTTTCTCCCTGGGTCTCGCCTGCGTCAGCACGTACCTTTACGAAGGACTGCCGGCCGCTACTGCAATGCAGTCGATGATCTCGGGCATGAACGCGTTTTCGTTTCTCGCGGTGCCGTTCTTCATCTTCTCCGGTGAGTTGATGCTGCACGGTGGCATTGCCGACCGCATCCTGCGCTTCGCCCAGGCCGCCGTGGGGCATTTTCGCGGCGGACTCGGCATGGCCAATGTCGTCGCGTGCACGCTGTTCGGCGGCGTTTCCGGTTCGCCTTCTGCCGATACGTCGGCCATGGGCGGCGTGGTCATTCCGCTCATGAAGCGCGAAGGCTATAGCGCGGCCTACGCCGTCAACGTGACGACGCACTCGTCGCTGGCGGGCGCGCTGATGCCGACCTCGACGAACATGATCATCTACGCGTTCGCGGCGCAAGGCATTACGGGCACGCTGAACGGCCAGCAGATGAGCGGCGTTTCGATTGGCGACCTGCTGTTCTCGGGTCTGCTGCCGGTGTTGTGGGTCATGGGCTTCGTGCTGATTGCCGCGTACTGGCAGGCGCGCCGCTATGGCTATCCGCTCAGCGCGGACGGCTCGACCAAGCTGCAGGTATTTCCCGGCTGGCTCGCCGTGGTGAGGGCGTTTCTCGGTGCCCTGCCCGGGCTGCTCGTGATCGCGATCATTCTCTTCTGCGTGGCGCGGGGCATTGCGACCGCAACAGAAGCGGCCGCGATTGCCGTGGTGTATTCGCTTGCGCTCACCGTGGTCGTGTATCGCTCGATGACGAAGGAGAAGCTGTTCTTCGCCCTCTCGCGCGCGTCCAAGACCACGGGCGTCGTGCTGCTGCTGATCGCGGTGTCGAACATGCTGCGCTATCAGATGGCTTATCTGGAGATTCCGGAGTCCATCGAGCGCGTGCTCGAACATGCCACGACCCTTCCCTGGCTGATGCTTCTCTACATCAACATCATCCAGGTGTTTCTGGGCACGTTCATCGACATGGCGGCGCACATCCTCATCACGACGCCGCTCTTCCTGCCGCTCGCCATGCATAGCGGCGTGGGCCCGGTGCAGTTCGGCATCATGATCCTGCTGAACTGCGCGCTGGGTCTCGTGCATCCGCCAATCGGCTCGGTGCAGTTCATCGGCTGTGCAATTGGCGACGTGTCGATCGGGGAGACGACCAAGGTCGCGTGGCCGTACTATCTGGCGATTTTTAGCGCGGTCAATCTGGTCACCTACTTTCCGTTCTTCTCGACGTGGCTGCCTAGCCTGATCAACGGGCATCCGGTTTTCTGAAGCGACCGGCACATGTAAAGCGAAGCGGGCACCTGGCGTGCCCGCTTCGTTTTTCTGCACACGTGCTGTCAGGCCACGCGTATCACCACCTTGCCGAAGTGCTTGCCGGCTTCCAGCCACGCGTAAGCTTCGGGCGCTTCGTCGAAAGCGAACACGCGATCCACCACGGGGCGAATCTGCTGCGCGGCGACGAAACGCGTGACGTCGTCGAGCATCGTGCGGCTGCCGACCATGATGCCGTGCAGGCGCTTGATGCCGCCGATCACCGAAAGCAGCCCCAGTTCGGGGCCCGCGAAACTCGTCACGCCGCCGATGATCGAAACGAGCCCGCCCATCTTCGCGGCGGCGACCGAGCGCGGCAACGTATCGCGTCCGCCCACCTCTACGACGATATCCGCGCCTTCGCCGCCCGTGAGCCGCAGCACTTCGTCCTGCCATTCGGGGTGCGAACGATAGTTGATCGTCTCGCTCGCCCCTAGCGCGCGGGCGCGTTCGAGCTTCTCGTCGCTCGAAGAGGTGATGATGGTCCGCAATCCCGCCGCGTGGGCGAGCTGCAACGCCCAGATCGACACGCCGCCCGTGCCGAGCAGCACCACGGTCGCGCCAGGGTGCGCCTCGCCATCGGCGAAGATCGCGTTCCAGGCGGTGATGCCAGCGCACGAGATCGTCGCGGCTTCCTCGTAGTTCAGGTGCGCGGGGATCGAAACGAGCGAGGTTTCCGCAGCGACGAAGCGTTCGGCGAGCACACCGTCGAACTGCGCGCCCGCCGACTCGCGCACCTTCCACGGCGCGGGCGCACCGTCCACCCAATGGGGGAAGTAGGTGTTGATCACGCGGTCGCCGGGCTGGAAGCGCGTGACCGCAGCGCCGACTTCGACCACTTCGCCCGCGCCGTCGGCGACCGGCACGAGCGGCGTGTCGCCCAGACCGAGGTAATCGCCGCGCGCGAACATCAGGTCGCGATAGTTGAGCGAGGCCGCGTGAATCTTCACGACCACGTCATGCGGGCCGGGCGCGCGCGGCGTGAAGTCGGTGCGCGCGAGTGCGCCATAGCCGCTGCCGGCCTTCAGTTTCCATGCGTTCATGACTGCTCCAGTACGAGTGGGAGCACCTATGATAGTGTTGCTTGCCAGGCGACATTGGCGAGATTCCGGAGTTTCTTTGTCGCCTAAAAGGATACAAAAGGAGCTGGGAAATGAACGACCGCCTGAGCGGCGTGGCCGAATTCGTGGACGTGGTGGACGCGGGCAGCTTCTCTGCCGCTGGCGAGCGCCTTGGCGTGACGCGCTCGGCGGTCGCGAAGATCGTCGCGCGGCTCGAACAGCGCCTGGGTGTGCGCCTGCTGCAGCGGACCACGCGCAGCTTGAGCCTCACCGACGAGGGGCACGCCTACTACGAGCAGTGCCGCCGCGTGCTGGGCGAACTGAGTGCCGTGGAAGCCGCCTTCGATCACGGGCGGCGCGAGCCTTCGGGACGCTTGCGGATCAGTGCGCCGGTGCTGTTCGGGCGCCAGTGCGTGGCGCCCGTGGTGCGGCGGCTCGTTGAGGAGCATCCGCGTCTGAATGTCGAACTCTCGTTTAGCGACCGCGTGGCCGATCTCATCGAGGACGGCTTCGATCTGGCCGTGCGCATCGGCACGCTGCCCGACCACGGCACGCTCGTCGCGCGCCGGCTTGGTGTGCAGCGGATGGGCATCTGCGCGTCGCCTGCGTATCTCGCGCAACACGGCAAGCCCGCGGACGTCGCCGCGCTCGCCACGCATACCGGCATCGCGTATGGGCGCGCTGGACAGAGCCCGGCGTGGCGTGTGCGCGGCCCCGGCGGCGAAGTCGAGGAGTGCCGGCTCGCGTCGCGGCTGTGCTTCGACGACTTGCTGGCGATTGCCGATGCGGCCGCAGCCGGCGCCGGTCTCGCGTGGCTGCCGTGCTGGCTCATGGGCCCGTATTTGAGCGACGGACGACTCGAACTCGTCATGGACAGCAGGAGCGTAATGGGCGACGAAGTTCACGTCGTGCGGCAGAAGGCGCGGCACATGCCGTCGAAGGTGCGCGTGGCGGTGGATGCGCTCGTCGCCGATATTTCGCGCATGCTCGGCACGGAACAGGACCACACGAACCCGATGGACCACATCGACCTGGACGAAAATTGACGAAATTTCATCAAGGTTTCCGTTGAGCGCGGCAGGCGCGCCGCTTATGTTGGATTCCAGGAAGACGGTGCCGCTCGAAGCACGGCCGACCGGATCAAGGAGACATCGGTGTCGAACACGGAAGCCCTTTAAGACGCAGAACGGAGACATGATGGCGCAACGACTCCTGGTGTTCCAGTCGCTCTGGTCGATGGAACGCCGCCATACCGATGGCTACGAGCGCACGCTCGAAGAAAAGGTGCGGATGATCGCCGAAGCGGGCTTCGACGGCGTGAGCGCGCATTGCACGCAGCGCGAGGACGTGAAGCGCCTCGCGGAACTGCGCAAAACATACGGGCTGGCGGCGGAAGGCCAATGCTTCCCCACGACCGTCGACGACCTGCAGCCGGTGCTCGAACTTGCAACCGAATTCGGCCTGCACCACGTCGACCTTCAGCCCGACGTGCGCCCGCGCACGCAGCGCGAGGCGCTCGCCTTGCTGGACGGCTGGCAGCGGCTGGCCGAGCAGGTGGATATACCGGTCTACATCGAAACGCATCGCGACCGCATGACGACGGACCTGTATTTCACGCTCGATCTGCTCGACGCGCGGCCGGCCCTCAAGCTGCTCGGCGACATTTCGCACTACCTCGTAGGGCGCGAGTTCGCGTGGCCGGTTTCGCAGGAGAATCACGCGCTCATGCATCGCATACTCGACGCTTCGTGGGCGTTTCATGGCCGCGTGGCGAGCCGCGAGCAGGTGCAGATCGAGCTTTCTTTCGCGCCGCACCGCAAATGGGTGGATCTCTTTCTCGACTGGTGGCGCTACGGCTTTCGTTCGTGGCGCAAGCGTGCAAGCGCGGACGACACGCTCGCGTTCACCTGCGAACTGGGGCCGCAGCCTTACGCGATCATCGGGCCGGATGGCAACGACACGACCGACCGCTGGCGCGAATCGTTGCTCATGCGCGACTGGATTCGCGAGTTGTGGCAAGAAGTCGAGAAGGAATCTGCGCGCGATAGCGCCGCGGCTTGAAACCGGACACTCAATGACCCACGCCCAGATACGGATTGCGCCTCACATTCGCCGAGCAAAAAATCCGGAACTCAACTGGCCCCGGAGGCGCGGGCGTTTCGAGCACGCCGCATGCGTTCAGCGCGTGCTGCAATGCCGAGATGACTTGCCCGTCAGGGTCCTGGTCGATGGCGATATCCATCGTCCCCTGTTCGATGTACTGGCGGTGCAGGTCGAGCATTTCATGGCCTGCCCACACGATCTTTCCCGTCGCGCCCACCTTGCGCAACGCGGCCTCGATTCCCGCCGACGCATAGCCGCTGTTGTAGATGCCGACCACGCCGCCGCGCTTGAGTGACTTGAGCACCGCGCGATGGCATTGGTCCACGTCGTCGAGCGTTTCCACGGCATCTTCGTCGCAAACCAGGTGCGGAAACGATTCGGCCAACTGTTCGCGGCACCCGCTGATCCGTTCGATATGCGCGTGATAGTCCTTGCGCGAGCAGATCAGCAGCACGCGGCCCGGCGCTTTTGCCGGGCGCCCGACGAAATAGCCCGCCGTGCGGCCTGCAAGCCGGTTGTCGATGCCCGCGTAATGCACGCGCTCAACCGCGTCGATGTCGGTGACCATCGTCACCACGGCCTCGCCTTGGGCGATGACTGTGCGCAGCGCGTCTCGCACTGCCTCCGTGTCATGCGTCGTGACGATCAATCCCGCGCGCTTGTAGTTTGGACGCAGGATGGCGCGCGTGATCACGTCGTCGTCGGCTTCGGGCAGGAACTGCCGGCGCAGCACGATGCGCCGGTCGAGCATTTGCATGGAGCGCTCGAGGCCCAGCGTCAGCCGCTGGAAAAACGGCGCGCTATTTTGCGGCAGCAGCACGTCGATATGCACGAGCCCGTGATGCGTTTCGGGTAACACGCGCGGCACGCCGAGCTGGCGGGCGGCCGCTACAACACGCGCGCGCATCGCGGCGGACACGCTGGCGCGCTCGTTGAGCACGCGGTCGACCGTGGCGGGGCTCACGCCGGCGGCTTCGGCGATCTCCACGAAACGCGCCGTGCGCTTGCGGCGCGGCGAAGCGGTGTCCGTCATGGGGCGTCTCCATCCGTTAGCAGCAGTATTCCCTCAATCGCATGAGCCTCGTACGAACCTCGCAATACTGAAGTCGTCATGAGACCAATGGCGACTCCCAGGTGGCACTTCCATCAAAGCATGAATGACATCCTTTGATACACTGCTGCGACTGCGAGGCCAGTGTCCACGCCACGCAAACTCACGCAGACAGACGAGAAGCATAATAAGGAACGTCATGGTAAAGAATGGCAGATGGAGTTCCACCCTGCGGACTGCGATCGGCCTGCTGGGCCTCCTGACCGTGCATGCGGCGCTGGCCGATGGTCAGTCGTCCTATGATGACTGTATGCTGGCCGGATTGCGCGACGCCCGCAATGAGGCTGCATCGAACTATATACAGCGTTCATGCTACGCGCTGTATCGAAACGGCGAAATGCTGCTGCCGCGCGAGAAGGCATACCACGAGTGTATCCTGCAGAATATGCCGGGCGCGAGAGAACCGTCCGCGATCTCGCGCATCGCTCAGATCTGCTCCCGGCGGGGGCAGATGTAGAACCGCAATCACAGGCATCATTGCCTCGGCGCCCGCGATGAACCATAAAAAAAGCCCACACGAATGAACTGCACCCCAAAAGTTGGACACCGATCCAACCTTTGGGGTGTTTTTCATGGCGAAGTACACGGAGCAGTTCAAGCGGTCTGTTGTCAAAGACTTGCTGTCAGGCAAAGGCTGCAGCAGTAGGGAAGTGGCACGCCGGCATGGTGTGGACCACGGCACGGTGCGCAAATGGGTAGCCGCCTGGCAGGCGCATGGCAAAGCGGCGTTCAGCAAGAAGTACAGTCATTACGACGCCCGGTTCAAG
>NZ_JAMBPR010000048.1 GCF_024206475.1 Paraburkholderia sp. CNPSo 3274 | reverse complement strand
GCCACGCAAACACCTGGTTCGCATTCACCTGATGACGTCGGGCTACCCCGGAGACGGTGGCTCCGGGTTCGAAGGTCTCACGCACAATCGCCAGTTTCTCTTCAACTGAGCGGCGTCGGCGTTGCTCCGGCTGCGTCAGAACCTCAACGGGTTCCATGTTGTTAGTTGTAGGCTTAAACATAGGCGGAAGACTACCTCATAGTTTAAGCGTTACCCAGTGTCCGGTTTTCGCGGGGGCCGGCCCATCGATAGCGGAAATCTCCAAACCGCTTTGAATAGCATTTCATGCGTGCGTCAATACGCCTCAGAAATCGCCCAAATAAAAATCCAAATCGCATTAAATTGCAGCTTTCCTAAAGTTTTCCCCTAACCCGGCCGATACACGCGTGTGTAGTCATTAGTTACAAACTAAAGATCACACGCTACACCAATAAGAACCGGGGAGCTTCCGCGCATGCGCTCGCATGCGGGAAGCGAGAAACATGCACGACCGATGGAATGACTGCGCGCGCAGCGACGCACTGCGCCCTCTATCTCCGCCGCGACGACGCTTGCGGGGACGCCCTACGTGCTCCGCGTGCACGCCGCCGCCGTCTGGCACCGTATCTCGCCAATCTCCCTTGTCCAGCCGTTTCTGCCCTGACAACAAGGAGAATTCATGAAGTCGTCCAAAACGTGGGGTGCGGTTCTCGCTGCCGCCACCATCGCGGCCCTTAGCGGATGCGCGACCGAGTCGTCGCGTGCGCTGCCAGTGCCGCCTGTCACCAGCGCGCAGCGCCCTGCCGTCGGCAAGCCGGTGCAGATCGCAGTCGGCAAGTTCGACAATCGCTCAAGCTATATGCGTGGCATCTTCTCCGACGGCATCGACCGGCTCGGCGGCCAGGCAAAGACCATCCTGATCACGTCGATGCAGCAAAGCGGCCGCTTCAGCGTGCTCGATCGCGACAACCTCGACGAGATCCGCCAGGAAGCGGGCTTCACCAAGAAAGCCCAGGCGATCAAGGGCGCCAACTATGTCATTACCGGCGACGTCACCGAGTTCGGTCGCAAGGAAGTCGGCGATCACCAACTGTTCGGCATTCTCGGCAGCGGCAAAAACCAGATCGCCTACGCGAAGGTGAGCATCAACGTTGTCGATACCACGACTTCGGAAGTTGTCGCATCGGCGCAGGGCGCGGGCGAGTACAGCCTTTCGAACCGCGAGATCGTTGGTTTTGGCGGCACCGCGAGCTACGACTCGACGCTCAATGGCAAGGTGCTCGAGCTCGCGATCCAGGAAGCGGTCAACCATCTGGCCGACCAGGTCGACGCGGGCGCGCTGCGCACCGCTCACTGACCGCCCACGTCGTCCGCGCTTCACGCTAGATCAGAACAACTACTCATACGGGGTTTTCATGAAATACATCGGCACGCTTCGGGGACTCTGCCTGCCCATCACGGCGGCAACGCTGCTGCTCGCAGGCTGCGCGAACACCACGCCGCCGCTCTACCAGTGGAGCGGCTATCAGCCTGAGGTCTACGACTACCTGAAGGGCGAGAAGGCACCGCAGCAACAGATCGATGCGCTCGAGAAGTCGCTGCAGGAGATCCGCGCGAAGGGCACCATGCCGCCGCCTGGATTCCATGCGCAACTGGGCTTGCTCTACGCGAACGTCGGCAACGACACGCAAGCCATGCAGGAATTCGACGCCGAGAAGCACCTCTTCCCGGAGTCGTCGACCTATATGGACTTCCTCATGAAGAAACCTAAACAACAATAAGCGAGCGCACCGATATGTCCAGATTTTCAACTCTCAAGCTCTGGCTGGCTCTGTCCGCGCTCGCATTGCTGGCCGCCTGTGCACAGCCGGTCAAGCACGCGGATTACACGGCGTTCAAGAATGCGCGCCCGCGCTCGATCCTCGTACTGCCGCCCGACAACTCGACGACGGATGTGAATGCGTCGAACAGCATGCTCTCCCAGATGACAATGCCGCTCGCCGAGGCGGGCTACTACGTGATTCCGGTCGCGGTCATGGAGGAAACGTTCAAGCAGAATGGACTGACGACGGCAGGCGACATCCAGCAGACCCCGCCGGAGAAGTTGCGCGAAATCTTCGGGGCCGATGCGGTGGTGTACTCGACGATCACGCAATTCGGCACGCAATATCGTGTGATCGACAGCGCGACGGTGGTGACGGCGACGGCGAAACTCGTCGATCTGAAAACCGGCAAGGTGCTGTGGCAAGGCGCGGCAAGCGCCAGCAGCAACGAAGGCAACAACAGCAGTGGCGGCGGCCTGATTGGCATGCTGGTGATGGCGGCGATCAAGCAGGTCGCGAATTCGCTGACCGACAAGAGCCACGATATCGCCGGTATCACGAGCTATCGGCTGTTGCACGCGGGCCCGCCGACGGGCCTGCTCTACGGTCCGCACTCACCGAAATACGGTACGGACTGATCGGCGCTCGCGTCGGATAAAGAAAAAGCCCGTCACTGGAAGGTGACGGGCTTTTTTCAATCCAGCTCCAGAGAGCGCAGCAATAAAGCCGCTTAGCGCTCCAGGAACGGCCGCAGCTTGTCCGCGCGGCTCGGGTGCATCAGCTTGCGCATCGCCTTGCTCTCGATCTGGCGGATACGTTCGCGCGTCACGTCGAACTGCTTGCCCACTTCTTCGAGCGTGTGGTCCGAAGTCGTGTCGATGCCGTAGCGCATACGCAGCACCTTCGCTTCACGCGGCGAGAGCGCCTTGAGCGCTTCGTCGATGGCAGCGCGCATGTTCGCGTGGATCGCGGCATCAGCCGGCGAGGCCGACCCCGCGTCCTCGATCATGTCGCCGAGCGTCGCGTCGCCGTCGTCGCCCACCGGGCTTTCGAGCGAGACCGGCTGCTTGGCGATCTTGAGGATGCCGCGCACCTTCTCTTCGGTCATGCCCATGCGCGCGGCGAGGTCCGCCGGATGCGCTTCCATACCCGTTTGCTGCAGGATCTCGCGCGAAATGCGGTTGAGCTTGTTGATCGTTTCGATCATGTGCACCGGCACGCGGATTGTGCGCGCCTGGTCGGCGAGCGCGCGCGTCACGGCCTGACGCACCCACCACGTTGCGTACGTCGAGAACTTCCAGCCGCGGCGATATTCGAACTTGTCCACCGCCTTCATCAGGCCGATGTTGCCTTCCTGGATCAGGTCGAGGAACTGCATGCCGCGGTTCACGTACTTCTTCGCGATCGAGATCACGAGACGCAGGTTGGCCTTGACCATCTCGCCCTTCGCCTGACGCATCTTCGATTCGGCGGCGGTCATGCGACGATTGATCGCCTTGATCTGCTGCAGCGACAGCGACGCGGCCGCTTCGATCTCGGCGAGCTTGCGCTGCTCTGCCTGGATAGCCGGCAGGCTGCGCTCGATCGCGGGACCGTACTTGCTCGACGCGGCTGCGGCGCGCACGCCCCAGTCCAGATCGGTTTCGTGGCCCGGGAACTGCTCGACGAAGGCTTCACGCGGCATGCCGCAGCGATCGACGACGATGGAGAGCACATTGCGCTCGATCGCGCGAATCTGTGCAACCTGATCGTGCAGCAGCGAGCAGAGGCGATCGATGGTGCGCGCCGTGAAGCGGATCGGTGCGAGTTCCGTCTGGATGTCGGCGCAGATCTGCATTTCCGAGGCCGAAGCGCGCGCATTGGCGTCCGTCGTGCAGGCCATCTGTTCGAACAGCGTGCGAACGCGCGCGAAGATCGCGAGGCTGTCTGCCTTCAGCTGCGCGAGCAGGGCTTCGTTCGCCTTGCTGTTGTCGGCGTCGCTGTCTTCGTCGTCGCTCGAGTCGTCCGACTCTTCTTCTTCCGATGCCTGGGCTTCGGCTTCTTCGGTCGCGTCTGCGTCGGCCGCTGCGGCCGGTTCCTGCGCGGCTTCGTCGCTGCCGATGCCGTCGACGAGTTCGTCGATGCGCATCGTTTCAGCCGCGATGCGGTCGGCGTCGGCGAGGATGGTCGCGACGATCGACGGGCAAGCCGCGATCGCCTGGATCATTTCCTGGAGGCCGTCTTCGATGCGCTTCGCCACTTCGATTTCGCCGGCGCGCGTGAGCAGCTCGCTCGAGCCCATTTCGCGCATGTACATGCGCACGGGGTCGGTCGTGCGGCCGAATTCGGAGTCGACGGTCGAGAGCGCGACTTCGACTTCTTCGTCGGCTTCGTCGTCGGCCTGCCGGTCGGCGCGGGAATCTTCGTTCAGGAGCAGCGTGTCGGCGTCGGGCGCCTGCTCGTACACCTGCACGCCCATGTCGTTGAACGTGGCGACGATCGTTTCCAGCGCGGCCGTCTGCGCGAAGTTGTCGGGCAGATGGTCGTTGATGTCCGCGTGGGTCAGATAACCGCGTTCACGGCCGAGCTTGATGAGCGCCCGCATTTGATGCTGGCGTTTTTCGAGTTGCGAGCCTGCGTCCATGGGCGTCGTATCGCCGGACTTGTCTTTCGACGAGCGGCGTGCGGGGCGGGCAGACGAGGTCAGCGCGTCGTCCCGGTCATGGCTTGTCAATACATTCTCCTCGAGGGGGTAGCCCGACAAGGGCAAAAAAGGTCACGCGCCAGCGGCGTGGCGTCCTGGCGATGACGAAATTGCAGGGGAGTGGGCGGGGCGCATGCCGGTCCCGCCAAGCGAGCGCCGAACGCCAGAAGGCGTGGCAGCCTGGATTTTCGTGCAATGCAGAAAGACCGCGTATGGTAGTGCGTTACGGCATGCGAGGCAACCCGAATCGTAGCGTTTGCGGCACATTGTCCGCCTTCAGGGTCGTACCGCTTGATAACGTTCCACCTTACATATTTCCTACATGAGTCCCTTAGACCATTTTTCAAGTCAATAGTTCACGCTTTTTTGACCCGCCAGGCGCTTGGCGTGCCGTTATTCCCCGCTAATTTCCCGTTGTCCGGTCGCCATGCGTGGCAGCGCTCACGCACGAATCGCGACAATACGTTGAACGCGTTTGCCGGAGGACCGGTTGACCGCCTCCTCGTTGAACGCGATGGTCGTGCCCTCGAGGGCGCCGGTTACGAGCGCCGGGTCGAAGGCACTATATAGACGTCCTGCTGAGTCTATAGACGTCCTGCTGAGTCGCGCGCACTGTCGCCGTCGGTTACGCGCCAGCTCAGATAGAGCACGCCGCCGGGCTTGAGCAGTTCGACGAGCCGGCGGCACGCCGCGCCGATCTGCGCGACGGGCAAATGCATGATCACGGTCTCGCAGAGGACGTTGTCAAAGCTCGCGGCGGCCACACCCTTTAGCGCGGGCAACGTGGCAACCCCGAAGGCGTACTGCGGGTATTCAGTGGCGGCCTTTGCGATCAGACCCTCCGATGCGTCGTAGCCCGATGTCCGGTAACCATGGGCGTTCAGCCACGCCACGTCGCGGCCCGACCCGCAGCCGATGTCCACCGTCCTTCCCTGGGGCCGGAAATACTGCGCGAGACGCACATAGAGGTCGTCGGGCGCAGGCTGGTTCGCCCATTCGGCTGCGTAGCTTGCGGCGCCACTCGTGTATGTCTCGATCGTCATGGAGTCCATATGGGGCTCGCCGTTCTTGTGACAAGAGGAAAGGACGCTTCGAGACTAGCCGATCAATGCGACGACAGGCAGTAGCGCAGCGATACCGGTATGGCCGCTGCCACGCTCGCCTGTGGCTAGTCACGCGACGCACGCAGCGTCAGGGCGGGAGTTCGTCGTACTGGGGCAGCGAGTCGGCGATCTCGAACCACGGTGCTTTCGAGCGCGCGAAGATATGGCCGGTGGGGCGGATGTCCGGCGGATCGGTCAGCGTGCCGAGCGTCACGTGCACATACGCCCCTTCGCGCACGACTGAATAGAGCAGCGAGCCGCAGCGGCCGCAATGCATGTCGTGGGCGCCCTGCGGATCGCCGTAGACCAGCGTCTGCCCTTCGCCCTCGGTGAGTCGCAGCGCCTCGCTTTCGATGCCCGCAAACGGCTTGAACGCGGAACCCGTGGCGCGGCGGCACTGCGAGCAGTGGCAATTGAACGCGTAGCGGAATGCATTGGCTACCGCATAGCGCACGGCGCCACAAAGGCACTGGCCGCGCAACGTGGCGGGAGCATTCGTGGGGGTGGGGGCAGTGTCGGCGGACATGATGGACGCGGTGCTCTGGTGGCAAGTGTCAAACATTGCGAACGGGCGGCTGCCGTGTGTGCCCTCACATCATACGTTTGAGGCACCCTCGGCGCAGGAAAACGCAAAGGTCACCACATATGGGGATTTGCCAGCCAGCGATGGCCTCCGAACGGTTCGTGGCGCCCCTGTAGCCCCGATATACAAGGCGAATTTCCCATGGATGGTTACCTTTTACGCCCTCGCGCACAACGCACCGCCTAAGCCCACCCCGGCGAATCTACGCGGCCCGTTCCCTCAGTTCCTTCAATCCCTTGATGACGACGAGCAGTGCGCGGCCGTGCTCTTCCGAGCCGTCCCACGCCTCGACGATCGCATTGCGCAGCAATTCGTTGTACGCGGCCGCGTGCCGGCTGGACGGCGGCGCCTTCACGCCATAGAAACTGCATAGCTTATTGAATGACGCGCTCCGGCGCACCCGCCGTCCGTTCGACGTGCGAAGACGCGAGACAGTAGGTTGGCTGACCCCGGAAAGCCGCGCAATTTCGCTGGCAGAGCGTGAATCGTCCGATAACCGCCGCAGCAGTTCCTGCACCGGAAAATAAGTATCTGGGGCTTCCATGCCATGCATTATACCTATACAGTAGCGCTTATTGAATTGCCCGCCAAAATCGGCGGGTGGCTGCATTCCGAGGAAGTCGATGGCACTGAAACACCTACCGCCCACGTTTTGCTGGTCCCGTATCGGGCCAGAGGCTGGCGTTGATCTCCCCACGCTGATTCTGCGCAAGGAGTGGGAGCGTCGGCAGGGCGGCGGGCGCTTCCTCTGGGGCATCGGTCAGTCGCTCGGCAGCAGCGCTCAAGTCGCCGCGCTGCGCACCGGTTCGCTTCTCGCCCTGTTCTCGCCGGCGGCGAGTCGCCCGCGCACCATGCAAGACAAGCGCGGCAAACGTGCCGGCGTGGTCGTCTGGAATGCGTGGGTCGATGCGAGCGGCCAGGTGCGCCAGCTTCCGCAGCACGTGTTCGTCACGAGCAGCGCCACGCTGCCCTCGGGCGCGGCACGCGAGCATCACTACGCGCTCGTATGCGTCTCGCCAACCGAACTCAGCGTCGGCAGCTCGCTGCGGGTGGTTCCGGAGCGGCTGCGCAGCGTGAGCACGGCGAAGCCGCCAGGCCGCTCGCAGGGCACGGTGGTGGTGGATTGCGTCGAGCGCGCCGCCCAGGCGGGCGGCAAGAGCCATCCGCTCGTGTTTACGGCGGAGCTGGAGGCGCCGTACTTCGTGCGGCTCACGCAGCCCACGCTCGTCAAGGCGCGCGATCTCGCGGCAATTCACGAGGCGTCGCGCATGGGCGACTTCGACACCTACGCAGATCTCACCAAACGCGTGCGCAGCGAGGCGTGCGCGCAGCAGGCGCGCGGCGTTACGCGCGATCTCTTCGACCTGCCGCCTGCCGAGCACACCGCGTCTTCACGGCTTGGCGGCGCAAGAACGCGCCACGTCTCCCGGGCGGGAGACTGGACACAGCTCACGATGGAACTCTTCCATGGCGATTCACATCCGTTCACAAGAGGCCGAGGCCGCGCAACGCTTTTTTGAGGCGAGCCGCAACGTCGACCGGGCATTTCGAGCCTTGCGTGCCGAGGCCGACGACCACGTGGCCGCGCCGCTTGGCTATGGCGCCGCGCAATCGCGGCTCGACCACGCGCTAGACGAACTGGCGCGTGCCGAGGCGTTGTTCGATTCGGTTACTGAAGTACAAGCGCGCCAGACTAAGGATCATAAGGATCACTGAGGAGCTGGCGTGTGATCTGCCGCGCCTCGCCGCGCTGCGCGCGGGCCTGCGCGCGTGCTTTAACTCAGCCTTTTTCGCCCGCCACTGGCAACTCCAGCACGGCCGCCACGAGCGGCCAGCGCTTCGCGGCTGCCTGCCAGGCGTCCTCGGCCTGAACGTCGAGATAGCGATCGCGGTCTACGCCCTCAACAAGACGCGCGAGCGCGTCGATATCGCTCGGTAGCGCGGGACCACTGCGCGAACGCCGGCCGGATCCCCACAAGCGCCTCGCCATCACTTGCCCTCCACCCACACGCCGTCCGGCGTATGGATCACATAGCCGGTTGGCGTCGTCATCGTCACCGTGCCTTCGTTTTCCCCGACCATGCGCGTTTGCGGCAGGTTGTTCGCATACTGCGCGAGCGGCGGCGCGCCGGTGGCGAACGGGCTCTGCGCCACGAGATTCGAAAGCAGCTGCGCGAGCGCGAGATAGCTCGTGGGCGTGTCGATCGTCGTCACGCCACCGGTGTGCTCGCTGCCGGCCGGCAGACCCACTACCTTCACACCCACTGGCACGTGGACGATATTCGGCGTGGGGATCTCGCGCATGCCGGCAATCTGGTTCTCTTCACCGCGCAGCGCCGCGCCGTGCTCGGGCACGAACACGATGACGGCGCGACGACCCGATTGCGCGACGAGATTGATCAGCTTGTCGACGTCGCCGAGCAGATTCTGCAGGCGGATCGGGTACGACTGCAGGCTCGTGAGATTGTTGTTCGGAGCCGGCAGGCGGTTGCCGTCGTGCATCGAAACCGTGTTGTAGTACAGCGCGACCGGGCCGCCGCCCGCGGCTATGCGCTGCTTGTACCAGCGCGCGAGCACGTCGTAGTCGCCGACCAATGTCGAGCCGTCGAACTCTTTCATCGCTTCCGGCAGGCCTTCGTTCGAGGGAATCGTCACGCCCGGGACGCCGATTTCATTGATCACCGTGCTGCGGAAATTGTCGAAGCGGCCGTTGTGGTTCAGGAGCGCCTGCGGCTTATAGCCCGCCTGCGCGAGCTGCACGAACAGGTGGCATTCGGGCGGCGCGGGGTCGTAGAGCGCCTTGTGCGGCTCCTGCCCGCAGCTCGCGCGCAGCACGCGAATCGCGGCCGGCCCGCTATAGCTCGCGGCGGAACTGAAGTTCTGGAAGATGTAGTCGAAGCGCGAGAAGAGCGGGTTGTTGCGCATCTTCACGAGATCCATGTCGTCCCACGAGAGCGAGCAGATGTGCACCACGATGATGTCGAACTGCGCGTTCGCATCGGTGCTGAGCGGCGTGAAGTTCACGTGCCGGCCTTCCTCGTTGGCGCGAAACGCCGCGAGCTGCTGGTCGTAGCTGCCCGACTGCTCGTCGCGCTTCTTGCCCGTGCCGCTGTCCTCGTCGCCATTGCTTGCGAGCGATGCGTTGGCGGTGGCGTTCGCCACGAATGAGCCCACGCCCTGCCAGACCGGCATGACGACGAGCGCGATCAGCACGAGCGTCGTCACGCGCACCCAGCGGTTGATGAGGAAGTAGATCAGCACGGCGAGCACCGCCGACACGACCATCGAAAGCGAAATCACGCGCCGCGTAAGCTCGAACATGTACGAGGGCGTGAAGGTGAGGAGCACAGGGATCTGCGAGATCGCCCGGCCGATGTCAGGCATGCTCGACTCGTGGTACGCAATGGAGATGCCCACGATCACAGCGATCACATCGCGCGCGATACGCAGCCACCGATTGTGCAGCGGCACGAGCAGCAGGATGACGAAGGCGAAGTTCATCCACCACTCGGGCTTGAGCGTGCCGATCGAGTAGAGGTACAGCTTGGCGAGGAAGTAGAGATTCCAGAGACCCATAGTGTTTCGCGTTCCAGGGTGGCGGCTGTTCCGGTTATCAGGGTTGGCGGGCCTGGCCGGCCCGGCGTCGCGTGAAGAGGTTTTCCAGCGCGTCGAAGAACGCGTCGAAGAGGCGCATGTAGCCCTGCCAGCTCAACTCGATCAACTGAATGAGGCCGTGCAGCGGCGCGTCGGAGGGCGGCACGTCCTCCCACTCGAGCCAGGCATCGGCGCGGCCGAACGTGCATTCCACGAGCTTGCGCTCCGTCTCGACCGTCATGCCGACGAAGCGCACGCCGAGGCGACGGTCGGCGAGACGCGCGACCACGGCGGGGAAGTCATGCTCCAGCACGCCGCGCGCGAGCGTCACGTTGATGCGCTCGCCGGGCTCGAGCTTCGCTACGGCGTCGGCGGGCAGCATGAGGCCGAGGCCGCCCATCGAATAGTTCTCGGTCTTGCAGGCGAGCGTGCGGCCGTCGGGCAGCGTGAGCATGGCGGGCACGCGCAGCGGAATGCGGTGCGCCACGCGTACCTGCTTCGCCTCTTTGGCCACGCCCAGTGCGAGACCGAGCACGGTGAGATTCACGGCGGCCCAGAAAAGGTTCATGAACACGGTGGCGGGCTCATCGGTGCTCCAGATCGTAAGGCGTCCGATGCCGGCAAGCACGGAGAACGCGTTGATCGCGAGCAGCACGAGATAGGGCTTGGAGATCGTCCAGTCGAGATACTCGTGCTCGATATGGCCGCCCTTCGAGGTCACGTTGAACTTGCCGAGCTTCGGGTTGATGAAGGCCATGGTGGTGGGCAGCACGATGTACCACGCGAGCACCGACTCGTAGGCCTCGGCCCAGAACGAATGCCGGTAGCGCCCCTGGATGCGCGAGTTGGCGATCGCAGCAATCACCAGATACGGCACCACGTAGGCGAGGATCACGGGGGCGGGCGTGTTGATCACGTGCAGTCCGAAATACAGGTACGCGCCCGGCATCACGAGGAAGATGAGCCGCGGGAAGCCGTAGAAGAAGTGCAGCATGGCGTTGCTGTAGCACATGCGCTGGAAGAACGAGAGCCCCTTGCCGATCCATGGATTGTCGATGCGGAAGATCTGCGTCATGCCGCGAGCCCAGCGAATGCGCTGGCCGATGTGGTCGGCGAGGCTATCGGTGGCGAGGCCCGCTGCCTGCACGGTGCGCAGATAGGCCGACGTATAGCCGTGGCGGTGCAGTCGCAGCGAGGTGTGGGCGTCTTCGGTCACGGTCTCGGTCGCGATCCCGCCAATGTGCTCGAGCGCCGTGCGCTTGATGACCGCGCACGAGCCGCAGAAGAACGTGGCGTCCCAGAAGTCGTTGCCGTCCTGGATCAGCCCGTAGAAGAGGCTGCCTTCGTTGGGCACGCGGTGGAACGTGTCGAAGTTGCGCTCGAACGGATCGGGCGAGAAGAAGTGGTGCGGCGTCTGCACCATCGCGCATTTTTTATCGGCGAGAAAGACGCCCACGGTCGTTTGCAGAAAGGAGCGCGTGGGTATGTGGTCGCAGTCGAAAATCGCGATGTACTCGCCCTGCGTGAGCGGCATCGCGTGATTGATGTTGCCGGCCTTCGCATGCGTGTGTTCGTCGCGGCGCAGGTAGCCCACGCCCGCCTCGCGCGCGAAGTCGCGGAATTCGTCGCGGTCGCCGTCGTCGAGAATGTAGACGCGCAGCTTGTCGCGCGGCCAGTCGATCGAGCTTGCCGCGAACACGGTTGGCCGCACTACCGAAAGCGATTCGTTGTAGGTCGGAATGTAGATGTCGACGGTCGGCCAGTCGGCCGGGTCGTCGGGCAACGGCTGCGGCTTGCGGCGCAGCGGCCAGGCGGTCTGCACGTACCCGAAGATCAGCACGATCCACGTATAAAGCTCGGCCGCGTAAAGGATGTAGCCGACGATGGCCTCGGCGGGGCTCGAAAGATGCAGCGTTTGCGTGCTTCGCCACCAGACGTAGCGGCCCGTCATGAGGATCGAGAGCATCACCATGAGCATGGTGGCGAGGCGCCCCGGCAGGCGGCGCGCGATCATCACCACGACGTACACGAGCAGGAACAGCAGCACCTGGCCTGCGAACGGCAGCGGCGTCGTGCACACGGCGACAGCCGCGACGAACGCGAGCCACAAGAGGCCCTGGCGCAGGAAGGGCACGCTGTCGAGCGCCGCCGAGAGCTTCTCGAGCTGCTGCTCGATGCCTTCCCAGGGCACGTCGGGCAGGCGGGCGCCGACTGCCGCGCTCGCTCGCGAGGCACGGCGATAGATGGGTTCGAGCCGCCTGTCGAGCCACGCGCGCAGCGCGAAGCGATGATGCCCTTGCGGCGCCTTGTGAAGCTTGCGCAGATCGGCGGCGAGACGCTGACGCGCGCGGCGCGGGCGCAGGAAGATCCGCAAGAGCCACGCGCCGACGGTGCGGTCGCGGCCCATGTTCAGCCGCTGGCGGATGTCCTTGCCGAGCCGCGCGAAGGCGAGCGCGGGCACGTCGCGCTGGCCTTCGCGCGGCGGCCGGAAGAAGGCGCGCAGCAGCCACTGGCCACCCGGCGCGTCGGGCGCGAGATTGAACTCGGGCGCGCTCAGGCGGCGCAGTGAGGCCCAGAACGCCGTCCACAGGGCAACGATGCGCTCGCGGATCATGGCGTGCTCCCGCGCGCAACGTGTTGCGCGAGGAGTTCGTCGGGTGCGTCGAAGCTCGCGCCCGTGCTCCAGTGCGAGAGCCACGAGGCGATGCCGTGAAGGTCGTGCGCGGCCTGCGAGCTGGGCGCGCTCAGGCAGAAGTTTTCGCCGGCGGCGAGCGCGGCGGGCACGCCGGTGTCCGCATGCACGAGATACGGGAGCATGGCGGCGCCGAGGCGCGCGCGCAGCAGCGAAACGACGTCCATGTGTAACTGGCGCGCTGGCACGACCGCATTGGCGACGAACACGCTGCGCTTGCGCGCGCGCACGAGCGCGGCGATCAGGCGTGGCAGCGTTGCGCACGCGGTGGCGCAGGGCGTGAGGACGCCGAGCACGAGGTCGGCGGCGTCGATCGCCTGGCGCGCGTGCGCCGATGGCCACGTGCCCGCGTCCACGAGCGCGATCGTATGCGCCGGCAGGTCCACGCGGGCGAGCAGTTCGCGCAGCCAGCCGGGGCGGGCGTCGAGCTGGGCGCTGGCGTCGTCGTCGCGCGGGTCATCGGATGCATTGCCGTCAGCGAGGCTGCCCCACGGCAGCACGAGCACGCCGTCGTCGCTTTGCAGCGCGGCCCGCGACCAGGCGGCGTCGGCGCCGGGGCCGCCCGACAGATGCGTGACGAGCCCTTCGCGCGCGCTCTCGCGTAGCCCGAAATGGAGCGCTAGCACGTTGCGCGGGTCGCATTCCGCGGCGAGCGCAACATGTTCGCGCGCCGACAGCAGGCCGGCTAGCGCCGCGGTGAGGGTGGTGCGGCCCGCGCCGCCCACGCTGGAGACGATGGCGATGGTTTTCATCGGCGCGGCTCCGTCTGGCTGAAGCGGCGCTGGCCGCGAATCAGCAGGGCGTCGACCTGCGGCGGGAGCTGGAGCGGGCGCGAGCGCGCGGGGCGCAGCCACATGGGCACGAAGCGTGCAAGACGCAGGCGCCAGCCGATCCAGTAGAGCGGCACGGCGAGTATCAAGCCCCAGACGAAGTAACCGAGGAAGACGTTCATGTCGCTCTCCTATGCTTTGAGCGGCAGCGGCGCGCGCTGCGGCGCGGCTCGCGGTTTCGCGTTGTCGGTGCGCGCGGCGGGGTCGAGCGCGGGCAACAGGTCGCCGTTTATGGGAGCGATGTTGACTGGCACTGCGGGTTGCGGCGCTGCGGCTTCTGTCGTGGCTGCGCCCGGCGCGATCGCGGAAGCAGCCCCCGGAGGCACAGTCTGGCCGTTGGCGTGCACCGAGACGGCCGCGGGCTGCCCCTCGTTGAGCGCGAGCCAGCCCGAATAGTCGGGCGGCGGCGTAGTGTCGATTTCGTCGCCGAGCGTGGCGAGCGCCTCCGTGATCGCGCGGCCGTCGCCGTAGCGCTCCTCGCCCTGGAACAGCTCGGCGAGCGGCCGCTGGAAGACGCGCTGGCACACGGCGTCGGCGTCGCTCATGCGGCACGCGAAGAAGAACACGTAAAGGCTGTCGCCGCTCGCCGTCACGATGTCGCCCGCGCGGCGCAGATGGCACGCCTTGAGCGCATCCACATGCGCGACTTCCGGCATCAGCGCGAGGCGAATCAGCACGCTCGGCAGCTGGATCACGCGGCTGCGCTCCACCGCCGCGCCTACGAGTTCGACGAAGTGCGCCGCGCCCACGTAGCCGCTCTCCTCGCCATGCACTACGGCGGCGAGCGCCGCACGGTAATCGGCAGGCATGGGCCGCGAATACACCTGGCCCAGCAGGCTGTCGACGATGGCCTCGACCTGCGCGAGCGGCGTCTGCCGCGCGATCACGCGGTTCGCGCCGAGGTTGAGCATGAGCGACTCATAGCGCATGGCCACGGCGTCCTCGCGCACGATGATCTTGAGCGCTTCGCCGCACTGCAGGCGCAGCGTGTGCACCTGCTCCGCGAGCGTTTCGAGGTCGCGGTTCACGCTGAAATCGAGAATCACCGTGGCCGCGACCGAGGTGCGCGCGGCGGCCACCGCGGACTCGTTGTTATCGACGATCTGCCAGGCCTGGGGCAGTACGCGCTCGTGCAACATGGCATCGCGCGAAACGATCACGCGGCCTTCGTCGGGCGCGAGCAGGCCCGCCTCGCGGATCTCGGTTTCGAAGGTGCCACCGGAAACCGTGAGCCGGTGATCGGCGGCGGAAAAGCGCAGCGGCACGCTCCGGCTGCCGTGCACGCTATCGCCCGCGCGCCAGAACGCGACTTCCCAGTGATACTGCCCCTGCACCTGGTGCAATTGCGCGGCGCCCGCGAAGCGCGCCTGGAAGGCGGCCAGCTCGGGATGCTCCTGATCGTCGCCGAGGCCGGGCGGCGCTGCCACCATCAGCACGCCGTAACGATGCTGCGCGCACCAGCCCGCGAGCTGCGCGCCCTGACCTGCCAGCGCGGCGGGGTCCTGCCAGTTGAAGAACGCCTCCGCGCCTTCGATGAAAAACTGGCTGTCGGGCGCGGCGCACTGTTCGGAGAGCGCGTTGAGCGCTTCGATCAGCACCTGCGCGCCGTCGCGCTCTGGGAGTGGGCGCAGCGCGCATACGTTTGCCCACGCATGCGTCGAACCGCTCTTGTCGAGATCGACGCCATGATCGCGCAGCGCGGCCGTAAGGCTCGCGCCGTCCCGTGTGGAAAGTACAGTGGCGGGCCCCGTGAGCGCGGCGGCGGCGGTTTGCCAGAAAAGCGCGTCGCGCGCGGGCGAGGCGCTCGCGTAGACCACATGCACCTGGCCCGCGCCGAGCGAAGCGAGCGAGGCCGGCAGGCCGTCGATCGCGAGCGGCTCGCGGCGCGCGAGTCGCGAGAACAGCGAGCGGCGCGTATCGCGGCCGGCGGCGGCAGGCGCTGCGGGGAGGCTGGCGGGTTCGTTCATCGTGTCGCTCGTCTCGCGGATTTCATCGTCGCGGGTTTCATCGTCGTCATGCGCGCTCGCTCTGTGGCCTCGTCAGTAGGCCGAATAAGGGACGACCGGCCGCGGCGGGAACGGCACCGGTCCCTTCTGCGGCGAGAAGAAGTAGCGCATGTACAGCACACCTACATTCGGCGCGTAGTCGCGCGAGCGGTCGATCGAAAAGCGCCCGCCCACCACGAAGTGCTCCGTCACGCGATATTCGAGCGCCGCTTCGATCGTATAGCTGAAGCCGCCGCCCGAGCCGCCGCCGAAGTAGGGCGAGCCGAGATCGTTGGCGCTCATGAACGCGAGCGCCTGAGCCTGCAGGCCGGGCCGCGTGGGGTAGAACGGCGACTGGTTCTCGTTGGTGAAGGACATGCCCACCGAACCGTCGATCTCCCACGAAAGCTTCTTGTAGCGCCCGGTCCAGTCGAGCGGAATGCCGATCGAAAAATAGCTCTGCGGACTGTAGTAGCCGCCGTTACCGAACGTGTAGTTGTGCTCGTTCTTCGAGTACTTCCAGTAGTTGAGGATCAGGCCGCTGGACACGATCTGGTCGGGTCGCTTGAACACCGACCAGTCGTAGCCGCTGCGAACCTTGAACTCCTGATTGGTCTCCACGTTGGTGCCGGTCAGAAGCCCGAAGCCAATACTCGTGAAGATCGTGCCGGGCCCGAAGTCTTGCGCGCCGCGCACGGTGAAGCCGTTGCGCACCACGCCGCCCCACTTCTCGCCAGTGACCGGATCGATGCCACCCGCGTAGGAAACCAGGCTGGCGGTCACAGGCCGCCGCGAGACGTCGAACGAGAGCGACGAATTGTTCTGGAAGTCGTGGCGGTACTGAATGCCGCCCAGCACGCTTTCGATCGGGAAGCCCACCGGTGTGCTGCCGATGTCGGCGCGCCAGCTATTGTTCGCGCCGCTGAACTCGTAGCCCGCCGCGAGCGCGACGCCGGTGGCGGTTTCGTTGACGGGCGAGAGCCCGGCGTTGCCGAGCGCGGCGATCTTGCCGTACTTGTACGCGGTGTTGAGATCGTTGGCGGGCAGCGTGCCGGCGTTCAGGTAGACCGTGTCGGCGTGGAAGAAATAGTGGCCTGTGTAGCCGTCCGGAATGCGCACGTACAGCGGGATTTCGGTGGCGTGCAGCTCGGAAATGCCGGGGTCGCCCGAGAGATTCGACTGATACCAGCCGGTCGCGACCTGCCCCTGCTTGCGGTCTTCCAGGCTTTGCAGCGCACGGCCTGCCGACGTCGTGCCGTCGGCGTCGGGCTGCGTGCCTTCGGCCTGTTCCTGCGTGCGCGAGGTGCGATAGAGGCTGGCCGCTTCGTTGTAGTTGCCGCGCGCCTGCGCCACGCGCCCCGCCTGGATCGTAATGTCCGGGTTGTTCGGATACTGCTCGCGCAACGGGTCGACCACGGCGGAAGCCTCGTCGTTCAGCCCGAGCGCGGTGAAGCGCCGCGCCACGGCAAGGCGCGTGTCGATGTCGTTCTCCGCGGTGTCGGCCAACACTGCGCGCACCATGTCGGCGGCCTCCCGGTCTCGGCCCATGCGCTCCAGCATACGCGCAACGGCGAGGCGTGCATCGGCGTCGTCGGGCTGCGTGACGAGCACCTTCTGAGCGGAGGCCATTGCGCCCTTGTAGTCGCCCTTCGCTTCGCGCAGATCGACGTCTTCGAGCAGCCAGCGCTTGGTCGTCTTGAGGCGGTCGGGCACGGCGTCGAGCGTATGGCGAGCGCCCGTCAAGTCGCCCGCCTCGATCTGACGGTCGGTTTCGCGCGCGACGAGGCGCAGCTCCTGGTCGTCGAGACTGGCCTCCTGTTCGTCGGTGATGCCGGGCTGATCGCGCGTCGCGTCGATCCAGTTCGCCCACGCGTCGTCGCGGTTGGCCGCCGCCAGCAGCTCGCCGTAGCGTACGCGCGCGCCGTTCGCCGCCGGGTCGTCGGGGTGCGCCGCGAGCCAGTCCTGCACGAGCTTCAGGCCCCGGTCCGGCTCGCCTATCGCGATCCACTCACGCCCGACCGTGGCGAGCATCTGCGGGTCGTTGGCCGCATTCGCGTCGGCGGCGGCGGAATCGAGCAGCGCGCGCGCCTCGTCTTCCTTGCCCTGAGCGATGAGCTGGCGGGCCTGCGCGATCTTCTTCTGCGCGGCGAGATTGCCCATCAGTTCGCGCATGCCTTCGCTGCGCTCGGCTGCGGGGACGGCGTCGAGCTGCGCGGCGGCGGCATCGACGTCGTCTACGGAATTCAGATAGAGCGCCGTGGCGTAGCGCATGTCGGGCGCCTGCGAGACCTTCAGGCCGTCTTCCATGACCTGGCGGCCCAGTGCGGGCAGGCCCAGATCGCGGTATTGGCGCGCGAGCGTGAAGCGCGTCCAGGCGTCGTCGGGCGTGAGGCGCACGGCCTCTTCGAGCTTCGCGATGGCCGGGCTCTTGCGGTTGTCCGCCAGCAACTGGTCGGCCTGGATCGAGAGCAGTTCGGCGTGCAGCTGCTTTTGCTCGGTGCTCGAACCGCTCACGCGGGGCGTCGTGGCGGCGATCAGCGGCTCGATCTCGTTCGCGCGACCCGTCTCGCGCAGCACCGTCACGAGGCCGCGCAGCGCGTCCATGTCGGGCTTGGGGGCGTTCACGAGGGGGCGCAGCACGGCTTCGGCTTCGGGCCACTTCTTCTGCGCGATGAGCGCGTTGCCGAGGATATCGCTGGCGGTCGTGTTGCCCGGATCGAGCTTGAGCGCCTCGCGCGCGAGCGTTTCGGCTTCTTCGGGCAAGCCTCGCGTATTCGCCTCGCGCGCCTTCGCAATGGTGCCCCAGATGGTGGCCGTCTTTTCGAGGCTGCGCCACTTGCCGGCGTTGTCGGGGTCGAGCTTGAGGGCGCGCGCGAACAGCTCGCGCGCCTCGTCGTGGCGGCCTTCGCGCAGCCGCACGAGACCGAGCGCGCCGATGGTTTCGCCGTCGTTGGGGTTCGCGCGCTGCGCGCTTTGCAGTGAGGTTTCGGCGTCCTTGAGATCGCCACGATCGAGTTGCGCAAGGCCGCGCGCGCGATCGGCCGCGCCGGGACCGGGACGGGGGCGCGCCTGGGTCGAAGCGGCTCCCGTTCCGGCCGCGCGCGAGGGCGCGGGCGCGCTAATGACAGCCGATGGGTTCCGCGCCAGGGCTTGCGCCTGCACCTGCCCTTTCGCGCCGAGCTTCTTGCCGAGATCGGCGACGGTCTGCTTCGCGTCGGCGTCGTCGGGCACTTCCTGCAGATAGCGCAGATACCACACGTAATAGGCGGGATCGTCGTGCCCGGCGCTCGCGAGCGCGCGCCGCCACAGTTCGAGCGCGAACGCACGGTTGCTGTCCTGCCGCTGGTACACGTGGTAGATCAGGTTGAGGCCCTCCATGCGCGTGTCGGCGCGGTCGGTGAGCAAGTCGCCGAGGATCAGCGCGAGGCGAGGATCGTTCGGGTTCTGCTTCACGCGCGTGCGCAATTCGCTGATCGCCTGCGCGCGGCCCGCGGTCGTGCCGGCGAGGATGCGGTAGTAGTCGCCCGCGAGATCGCCCGCGGGCGCACCGTTCGGAAAGAGCTTGAGCAGGCGCGCCGAGGCTTCCTCGCTCTTGCCGGCGGCCGAGAGCAGGCGGATCTGCGCCATCTCCATCTTGCCGCTCGTGGCGACGCGGTAGGCGTCGTCGAGCTCTTTCGTCGCGCTCGCGTTCGGCGCGACCTTCTTGAGCTGCGCGAGGATTTTCGCGGCTTCGGCCGGTCGATTCGAGCGTAGCTCGATTTCGCCGAGCAACGCGAGCGCGTCGGGCTGCTGCGGGTCGAACAGCAGCGCTTTTTGCACGAGCCCGCGTGCGATATCCGGACGATTCTTGCCTTCCCACATGCGCGCGGCCGAGAGCAGCTGCGCGGCCTGGGCGGCCGGCGTGGCGGCGTTGGCCGCTGGCTGCGGGCCTGCCTGCGCCGAGGCCAGATACGGCGAGGCCGCGAAGAGCAGCGCGACGATCGGCGCGAGTTTCGGTGCGAGTCGCGGTGCGATGTTCGGCAACAAGCGCTGCGGCGGGCGTGAAACCGCCTCGCCTCGCAACGGGTGCGCAGCCGCGCGGCGCGCGCTGCGCACGCGGGCAGCGCGGCGGGCAGACGCGAGGGCGTTCAGCGCGGCGTGGGGCATGCGCTCGTCCATGCTGGGGCAACGCGGCCTTGCGCGTCGAAATGATAGAGCCCGTCGAGGTAGCCGAGCCCGAACAACATCAGCACGCTGCTGTAGTAGCCAGGAGGCGACTTTTGCGCGAGCGTGCGGCTGCGGTCGGCCTGAGCGTTCGCGAGATCGCTGCGGCCGAGCGCCGCCAGATACGGCGCGACCGCGGCGGAAAAGCCGCCGTTGCCCTCGTTCGGCCCCGGTGTGCCCGTGGTCGTGTCGACGCGCTCGGGGGGGAAACCATGCGCGCCGACGAAGTCCGCGAGCGGCTTGAAGGTGGCGAGCGTGCTGGCGCGCAGTGGGTCGTCGCCCGCGAGCATGCCGGCCCACAGGTACACGCGGATCGCGTTGTAGGCGCTTTCGGCGTGCGTTTGCGCGTCGGGGGCGAAGCCGCCTTTCGCGTGATATTCCACCCAGTCGGGTGAGTAGCCCTTGGGCGCGGTCTCGTTGACGAGTCTCGCCGACGAGGCGAGCAGCGCCTTCCATTCGCCCGCCTCTGACAGCGCGAGCATGAAGCGCCGCATGACCTGCAGCGGCACGTAGCTCGGGTTCAGACGCCAGCCGTTCTTGCCGATCGTAAAGCCCACCGGTCCCGGCAGCACCGTGCGGCCAAGACCTGGCAGCACGGCGGTTTCCTCGCGCACGATGTTGCGGGCCATCACCGTGCCGAGCGCGGTGTAGCGGCGCTCGTTCCAGAGGCGCCCGGCTTCGAGCAGCGTGTAGGCGATCCAGAGGTCGGCGTCGCTGGCGGGGTTGCTGTCGATCACGCCCCACTGCGGCTCGCCGGCATGCGCGGCGCTCGAAGCGCCCGAGGCTGCCGACGCCGCAACCGGCTTGCCGTCCTCGCCGATGTCGCGCCGCCCCCAGATCCATGCGGGCAGATGCGTGGCGAGGTCGCCCTGCGCGAGATTGTTTTCGGTCCACGTGAGGACCTTCTCGAAGCTCGCGCGGTCGTTCGCGACCAGCGCGAAAAAGAGCGCGTAGGACTGTCCTTCGGAAACGGTCACCTGGCGCGGCGTGCTCGCGTCGATCACGCGGCCATCGGCGCTCAGCAGCGTGCTGCGAAACGCAATCCACGCGGGCCAGGCGCAGGCCGCGGGGCTGGCGGATTTTGCGGCGTTGGCATTGGCGGCTGGCGCAGCCGCCCGCGCTGTCGCAGCCGGCATCAACAGCGCCAGTGGTGCGAGCGGCACGAGCGGCGCGCAGGCGAGCGCCCCGGCCGCGAGCCAGCGCATGAGCCGAGGCGCAAGCCGTGGCGCCAGAGCGGGCGCGAGCGTAGCCAAACCCGGGCGCATCGTCAGGTCCCGGAGCGGCGGGAGGCCATGCGGCCGAGCGCCCAGAACACGGTGAGCGCAACGATCAGACCGGCCAGAATGCCCGCAAGCGCCATCAGCGACGGGTAGCGCGAGATATACACCCAGGCGCGCGCATACCACGGCAGATCGCCGACGAAATAGCGGTTGCCCACGCGCAGGCCCTCCACCTGACCGTCGCGCACGAGCGTGAGATCCCCGTGCATATGCGAGATCTTGCCGCCGTCCTGGAGCGCATCGAGCACGTCGCCGAGCTGCGCCGACGAGGTGGTGGAGAGCGCCACCACGCTCCTGCCCGACTTGAGCGGCGACTCAAAGCCGATCAGCGCCGCCATCGGTCCGCCGAGCGTGACGATCGAGCGGCCCGACGGTGTCGGGTCCTCGTCCTCGGTGCCGCCAAGCCAGCCGGGCCACCCAGTGCGCTGGTCACGCGTGGTCACTTCTGTCCTGCCGCGCTCGATCAGAAGCGGCAGGTCCTTGCCCCACTTCTCTAGCAGTTGCGCGCCCGAGCCCGAGCCGATCACGAGCAGGTTACTGTCGCGCACGCTGTCCACCTGGCTTGCGGGCACGATCGTCAGGCGCAGCGAGGGCAGGCCGGTCCACTGGCCCATGTGGCCGAGCAGCGTGAGCACGGCTTCCTGATCCTTCGTGTCGGGTTCGTCCGGAATCACGAGAGCCGTGTCGGAAAGGTCGGCCATGCGCGTGAACGGAAAGCCGCTGTTCGCGAAGAAGGCGAGGTTGGGCAGCGCCGTGTAGTGCGCGAAGCCACTGAAGTCGATGACCGAGTCGGGATCGACGGCCGCGCGCGCGACATCGGTGGCGGTGGAGGTGCACAGCCCCGTTTTCTGCGAATCGATATGAAACTGGAACTGGAACTGGTTGTCGCTGCCCACGCGGAACGCGGGGATCTCCAGATTGGTTGTGGCGCGGGTGTCCGAGCCCGAAAGCAGCGGCACGTTGATGCGCGCTTCGTCGGACGCGCGCGTGACGGGCCGCAGCCGCTGCGAGCGCACGAGCTGATCGTTGATGCTCACGTTGAGCACCGAGTCGTTCCACGCGGAAGGCGCTGTGTAGCGATAGCGGATGTCGAGCGGCACGTTGCCCCGCGCCCACGCATAGAGGTCGGCGGGCACGCGCAGATTCACGCGGATCGCGGGCGGGTTGTAGCCCGACACCTGGAGCTGTTGCGGGTCGGTCACCAGCTCGCGGAACAGCACAGGGCGGTCGGTGGGCACCCAGTTCGGCGCGTCGTAGGGCTCGCGCGCCGGGCCGAGATCGATCGATTTCACCATCACGCTGCTGCCGGCCATGCCGGCCTGCCCGAGCGCGACCGCGTAGGCGGCGTTCAGGAGTTCCTCGGGCGTGCGGCCCGCGAGCACGAGGAGCTTGCGGCCCGACTGCGGATCGGCGGCCGGGTTCGCCATGACCGAGACTGTGGGGCCCTTGATCTCCGGCAGGTTCAGCCCCTCGGGCACCTGGCCCGGCAGCACGAGCGCGATGGCATTGGCGTCGGGCGGCACGGTGCGCGAGACCGGGAAGCGCGAACCGCGATAGTTCGCGAGCGCGCCAAGCCACGATGAGACGACGCCCGCCGCATGCAGCACGGGCACGCCCGCGTTGGCGGCGAGCACGAAGGGTACGCGCACGAGGCGGTTGTCGTGGCGGTCGAAGAACGGTACTGGCAAGAGCCCGAGGTCGTCGGGCAGGACGATGCCTGCCGTGTTGAGCGTGAGCGACGTGTCGGGACTCACGTCGGCCCAGAGGCTCGAGTGATAGGGATCCTCGCAATGATCGAGCGTGTAGTGCGCGATCATCTGCACGGTGATGCGGTTGTAGTCGGTGAAAAGGCGCGGGTCGAGATCGATCTCGCTCGTCACGAGCTGCCCGGCCGTCTCCTTCACGAGCGGAATCGTCGCGACGACTTCACCGTTCACAAACACCCTGAGATGCGAAAGCGACCAGATCAGCGAGGGCGAATAGGTGTAGACGAGCTTGAGCTTCGCGCCGGTCACGACTTCGTCGGTGCGCACGTCGACGCTCATGCTGCCGGAGGGATCGAGGCCGCGCAACGGGATCGGCCCGTACGCACCCATCTGGCGCAACGTGAACGTGCGCGTGCGTGGCTGCCCGAGCGGCGTCGACGCGGCAGGCTCCGCAATGACGGCGCCGGGTGCCGTCTGGATGACAACGGGCCCGGTCACGGTGGCAGAGGCCGCGACAGCCGATTTGTCCACCGCGAAGAGGCTCGCCCCCAGCAGCAATCCGGCGACGAGTGCGCCCAGCCCAACTTGAACGGAGAGTCGCATCGCAACAGCCCTTTGTTTTCTTCGCAGTGGCTGTCTTTATCTTGCAAAGACAGCGACCAAGGATACTGGCGGCGCGGTGCTGCCAGGCGTTATCTCGAAACGGCGTCAGTGTGGGTGCAGTTTAGCGGAGAGCCGAGGATCGCGCCCTATGAATGCACGTGTTTATGCCCGTTGCGTAAAGCGCGCAGATGACGGGCTGGCGGGGCCTGGCGACCGGTTTGACAGTTGAGCGCGTGGGTTGGGCTGGCGGGTTGGAGCGCTTGACAATTCCTGTGCACGCAACAAAGCGCGGCGGCGTTGCGATTGCGCAACGCGGGCGCCGGAGGTGGTGTGCCGAAAGTCAGCCTTCCGGTTCATTCAATTAATCAGGATGCCGTATCGTTGAGGCGCGCAACAATCTCGCGCTTGTGCAGTGCCGCGAGCGGGTGCGGTAATCTTGGCGGCTTGATCCAAAAGCGGAGCAGGGTGATGAACGAGCAAACGTGGCAAGCAGTGGACGACTGGTTCTGCGACCGGCTGATCGGTCCCGATGACGCGCTCGACGGCGCGCTCGACGGCGCGCTCGCGGCGAGCGCCAAGGCGGGCCTTCGCGCGATCAACGTGGCACCGAATCAGGGCAAGTTTCTGCATCTGCTCGCGCGCATTCAGGGCGCGCGGCGCATACTCGAAATCGGCGCGCTGGGCGGCTATAGCGCGATCTGGCTCGGGCGCGCGCTGCCCGACGACGGCGCGATGGTGTCGCTTGAATTCAGCCCGGAAAACGCGGCCGTTGCGCGGGCGAACATCGCGCGGGCGGGGCTCGATGCGAAGGTGACGGTCATGACGGGCCTCGCGCTTGAATCGCTCGATGCGCTCATCGCGCAAGACGTGCCGCCGTTCGACTTCGTGTTTATCGACGCGGACAAGAGCAATAACCCGAACTACCTTGAACGCGTGCTGAAGCTTTCGCGTCCCGGTACCGTGATCGTGGCCGATAACGTGGTGCGCGAAGGGCGCGTGGCCGACCCCGCGCATCACGAGGACGAGGTGGTTGGCTTGCGTCGCTACTTCGACATGCTTGGTCACGACAAACGGCTCGAGACCACGGCTGTGCAGACGGTGGGCAGCAAAGGCTGGGACGGGTTTGCGATTACGGTGGTGGGCGGATAACGAAGCTCGATCGCCCACACACCTACGCCAAAAACAAAGGGGGCCTGGCAGACGAACCGCCAGGCCCTTTGTCCGTGTCGCTACGCTGACGTTTGCCGGTCAGAAGTCCGTCGTCATCGAGAACAACACGGTACGCGGCCCGCCCATCGTCAGATAACCGCCGTTGGTCGACGACCAGTACGCCTTGTTGGCAAGGTTAAAAACATTGGCGCGGAACGTAGTCGGGCGCCCGAACACGTTCGTCGCATAGCGCGCACCCAGATCCACCGTGTCCCACGCCTTGATCGACATGGTGGTCGGCGTGCCGAGCTTCCTGCTCAACCTGGGCGCCGAATACGACGTGCCGTGGGTGCAGGGCCTCACGCTTTCGGCGCGCTGGACCCATACGGGTCCGCAGTATTTCGATGCGGCCAACACGGCACGTCGATGTTCTTCTGCGAACCGAGCACGCCGAAGTCGCCGCCGCGCGCCACGTGGCCGCCGCCAAAGGTCGGCTGCAGGTCGCCCGGCAGCGTTTCCTGGGACGCCTGCACTTTCACGGTGGGCAGCGTGGCGTTGCCGGCGTTACCGGTCGCAGCGGCGCCGCTCGCCACGGTGGCCGCCTCGGCGGTTTGCGCGAACGCTGCGGTCGGCAGGCTGAAGGCAACGGCGATGGCGGCGAGGATCGTGACGCGGGAAGCGGGGAGACGCGAAGGCAAATTGAAAGGCGTGTGCAAACGGGATGCGGACATAAAAAGGGTTCGTAGCGAAGGTAGCGCTGTCGCTCCGTGATGCCTTGGTGCTGCGCTCAGGCTCCGGGCGAATGGTTATGCTTTGCCGGTCAGACAGGGCTCGCAGAGCTGGCCCTATGAGCGGCCCGGAAAAGTATGCGGATTGTATTGAAAATGAGAATGCTTGTTATTTAAATATTACTGTCAATAGGTGTATTCAACGTTTACGCAACAATTTCAGCTTCGGGCATTCGTTGTGGGCGCAACGAAAGGTTGGAAAATTCGGGCCACAAGACTGGAGTGCGCCGTGTGAGCGCACTGCTTCGTCCAACGTTGCGCGCGCAACCAATGCGCCGCACGGCGTTTGCCGCCGCATGGGCGAGACGCGGCCTGGCCCGTTTTCGAGGCGCAATCCATGCGGCGCCGATAAGTAGATTCGATGCCATTCGGCAGTCCTTTCGTTGGTTCGCGAGGCGTGCCCAAACCTACAATGGGGCTTCGTGATGATCGACGTCTGGTGAACCGGAAATGACTGAAAAATCGATGCTCGTGGTGAGCGCGCACAGCGCGGATTTCGTATGGCGCGCGGGCGGCGCGATTGCCCTGCACAAGAAGAACGGCTATCGCGTGAAGGTGGTGTGCCTCTCGTTTGGCGAGCGCGGCGAGTCTGCGAAGCTCTGGCGCAAGGGCCCCGACATGACCATCGAGAAAGTGAAAGCCGCGCGCCGCGAGGAGGCACTCGCCGCCGCCGAGATTCTCGGCGCGGAATGCGAGTTCTTCGATCTGGGCGACTATCCGCTGCGTGTTTCCGATGAAGCGCTCCTGCGCCTCGTCGATATCTATCGCGACGTGCAGCCCGCGTTCGTGCTGAGCCATTCGCAGAAAGACCCGTACAACTTCGATCATCCGCTCGCCATGCACGTGGCACAGGAAGCGCGCATCATCGCCCAGGCCGAAGGCCACAATCCGGGGCAGAAGATCGTCGGCGCGCCGCCCGTCTACGCGTTCGAACCGCACCAGACCGAGCAGTGCGAGTGGATTCCGGACACCTTCCTCGACATCACCGAAGTGTGGGACGTGAAGCGCCGCGCCATTGAATGCATGGCGGGCCAGGAACACCTTTGGGAGTACTACACGCGTGTCGCGCAACAGCGCGGCGTGCAGGCCAAGCGCAATATCGGCATTACGGCGAAGCGCGACATTCAATACGCGGAAGGCTATATGCGCCTGACGCCCGCAGTGGTGGGAGATCTGTCATGAAACGCGGTGTCGTCGTTACCCAGATTCCGCGCGCCGACGCGCGCCACATCGACATCCTCAAGGAGGCCGGCACGGCTACCGTGCACGAGGCGCAAAGCCGCCTCGGCCTGCTCGCCACGTATCTGCGGCCGATTTATTCGGGCGCCGCGATTGCGGGCTCGGCCGTGACCGTGCTCATGCCGCCCTCGGACAACTGGATGCTGCACGTGGCCGTGGAGCAGTGTCGCGAAGGCGACGTAGTCGTGGCCGCGCCCACATCGCCCTGCGAAGATGGCTACTTCGGCGAACTGCTCGCCACCTCGCTCGCGGCGCGCGGCGTGCGCGGGCTCATCATCGACGCGGGTTGCCGCGACGTGCGCGCACTGAAGGCGATGGACTTCCCGGTGTGGTCGAAGGCCGTTTCAGCGCAAGGCACGGTGAAGGAAACGCTCGGTTCGGTGAACGTGCCGGTGGTGTGCGCGCAGCAGATCGTGCATCCGGGCGACGTCATCGTGGCCGACGACGACGGCGTGGTCGTGGTGCCGTTCGCCACGGTTGCGAAGGTCGTGGAAGCGACCCAGGCGCGCCTCGCCAAGGAAGAAAAAACGCGCGCGGTGCTCGCGGGCGGCACGCTCGGCCTCGACTATTACGGCATGCGCGAGCGCCTTGCCGAAAAGGGTCTGCGGTACGTCGACACGCCGGCAGACGCTTGAGTCGGCAACGTTCGATGGCTTTACACGAGTCGCACCGCAGCAAGAACGAAAACGAGCGCCGCAAGGGCACTCGTTTTGTTTCGCGATGACCTAAGGAAGCGCGTCGTGCGCCTCGAGGAAAAGCGGGTTAAAGGATCCGGTCCAACGCCTTCGCGAACCTTGCGACCGCGCCTTCGATGTCATGCAGTTTTTCGAGGCCGAACAAGCCAATGCGGAAGGTCTTGAAGTCTTCAGGCTCGTCGCATTGCAGGGGAACGCCGGCCGCGATCTGCAGGCCGGCATCGGCGAACTTCTTGCCGGATCGTATGCCGTCGTCGTCCGAGTAGCTGACCACGACGCCCGGCGCCTCGAAACCTTCGGCTGCGACGCTTCTGAAACCCTTGCTAACCAGGAGCGAGCGAATGCGCTTGCCGAGTTCGAGTTGCTCCGCCATCACCTTGTCGAAGCCGTATGCCCCGGTTTCCTTGATCACGTCGCGCAGCGTCGCGAGACTGTCCGTAGGCATGGTTGCGTGGTAAGCGAATCCACCGTTCTCGTAGGCTTCCATGATCTGCAGCCACTTGCGAAGATCGCAGGCGAAGCTGGTGCTGGTCGTTGCGTCGATTCTTTCGCGGGCGAGCAGGTTGAGCATGACGAGCGCGCAGCAGGGTGACGCGCTCCACCCCTTTTGCGGTGCGCTGATCAGGATATCGACGCCGCTGGCCTCCATGTCGACCCAGACCGTACCGGAGGCGATGCAATCGAGTACGAACATGCCGCCAACAGCATGTACAGCGTCGGACACCGCGCGCAAATACGCATCGGGCAGCATCATTCCGGATGCGGTTTCGACATGCGGCGCAAAGACCAGATCGGGCTTGTTCTCCTTGATCGCCGCGACGACTTCTTCGATCGGCGGCGGTGCATAGGCGGCCTGCCTGCCTTGTTCGACCGGACGCGCCTTCAACACGATCGATTCAGAAGGAATGCTGCCCATGTCGAAAATTTGCGACCAGCGGAAACTGAACCAGCCGTTGCGAATGACGAGGCACTTCTTGTTCGTCGCGAACTGCCGAGCAACGGCTTCCATGCCGAAGGTCCCGCTGCCTGGGACGACAACGACCGACTTCGCGTTGTAGACTTTTTTCAGGGAGCTGGAGATATCTCGCATGACGCCCTGAAAGAGCTGCGACATGTGATTGATCGAGCGGTCGGTGTAAACCACTGAATATTCGAGGAGTCCCTCGCGGTCGACATTGGGAAGTAAACCTGGCACGCTCGCCTCCGAAAAGAAAATGAATAGTCGAATTGACAACCGATTCTAACCAAAGCCGTCTGCAATTGCGGCGACAAGGCTGTTCGCAATGTTGCACGGGTATTAGATCACGCTCATTACCCGTTCGCGGCAATGTTAGCGCGCTCACTCATTTTTGCGGAGCAGCAAATATCGACTGGCGCAGGCGCCGCCATGTTGAATCGCCTGTTTCATGAAACTCCCTGCCTGGGTGCCCGCTGTGCGGGCGCGGCAGTGGTCGCGCTCGCGGTCGTGCCCGGTGCAATTGGCGCTCTAGCCGGGAACGCGACACTGACTGCGAGACCTCCGCCGGGGGCTTCGTCGAGTGTAACGCGTGCCTCGTGCACGCGCGCGATCTCCGCGACGATCGCGAGTCCCAGCCCGTTGCCTTCTACGTTCTGCGTCGATTCGCAGCGGTAGAAGCGTTCGAACACGACTTCGCGCTCGTGCCGGGCGATGCCCGGCCCGTTGTCGGTGACCTCGAGCACGGCGCAGGTATGGCGCCGCCCCACTCGCACCGTGATGACCGCGCTGTCGCCCGAATAACGGATCGCATTGTCGATCAGGTTGCCGATCAGCTCCTTCAACAGGTCCCCGTGACCCACCAATTCGACCGCGTCCTGCTGGTCGAAACCGAGATCGATGCCGCGTGATCGCGCCACCGGTGACCAGTCGAGCGTAACGCTGCGCGCGATTTTGTGCAGCAGCATCGGTGCCCGCTTCGCCGCCTGATCGCAGCCGGCATCGAGCCGCGAGAGCGAAAGCAACTGCTGCACCGCCCGCACCGCCTGGCGTACCGCCCGGTTCAGGCGCCGCAGATGCAGGCCGGTGATGGCGTCGAGGTTGCCGCGCTGAGCCAGTTCCGCTTCCGCCTGAATCACCGCCAACGGGGTCTTCAGCTGATGCGCAGCATCGGCAAAAAACCGCCGACGCGATTCCTGCATGCGCCGCAAGCGCGAGATGTACTGATTGATCGCCTCGACAAGCGGCATGACCTCGCGTGGCAGGCCCGAAGCCGCCAGTGGCGCGCCGTCGTCCTCGCTGCGCGCCGCGACCTTTGCCGAAAGGCGGTTGAGCGGACGCAGGCCTCGCCCGACGCCGAGCCAGACGATGCCGAGCGCGAGCACGACCAGCAGCCCCTCCTGAAGCATCGAACCGATCAGGATCTGCTGCGCCAGCGCCTGACGTGGTTCGATGGTTTCGCCAACCATGATCTGGACCATGCGCGTCTGCGCGGCGGGCACGTCGTGAATGGGCAAACGCAGTAAGGCCATGCGCAAGGGCACGCCCCGATAGATCGTGTCGTAGAAGCGTGTAGCGAAAGGATCGAGACGGTGCCCCACAGGCTGCGGCAAGTCTGCGTAGCCGGTTACAGGCCGTGCGTCCTGACCCGCCTCTTCGCGAATCAGGTAGTAGATCTTGCTGTCGTTGCTGGATTCGAACATCTCCAGCGCGAGATAAGGCAGATCGACATGGACCCGCCCCTCGCGCAGGTGCACCCCCTCGCGGATCGAACGCAGCGAAAACTCGAGCGTGCGGTCGAACGCGGCATGGGCCGACTGCATTGCGCGCTGATAGGTGAGCCACGCATCCAGCGCGAGCAGGCCAAGCAGCGGCAGCAGCAGCCACAGCGACATCCGCATACGCAGATCGGGTGCCCTCAGACGGGCCTGCATGCCTGCCTCGTTTCGAGCAGATAGCCGAGCCCGCGCAGCGTCACGATCGCCACGGCACTGCCTTCGAGCTTTTTTCTCAGCCGATGCACATAGATTTCGATTGCCTCGGCATTCACCGATTCGTCAATGCCGAAGATCTTCTCCGAGAGCGTCTCCTTGTTGATTGCCCGGCCATTGCGCAGGATCAACACTTCGAGCACCGCGCGCTCGCGCGGCGTGAGAGGGAGCGGCTCGCCTTCGAGGCTGAAGCCGCGGTCGGCGGCGTCGTAGACGAGTGTTGCGCAGGCCACGCGCAGACAGTCCTGCCCCTGGCTGCGTCGTATCAACGCACGCGTACGTGCCTCCAGTTCGCTCAGCTCGAAGGGCTTGGCCAGATAGTCGTCGGCGCCGAAGTCGAGTCCCCTCACGCGATCCTCCACCGATCCGTGCGCGGTCAGTATCAGCACCGGTACCGTGTTGCGGCGCGCGCGCAGACGGCGCAGCACTTCCAGACCGTCGAGCTTGGGCAACCCGAGGTCGAGGATCACGAGTGCGTAGTCCTGGGTGCGCAGCACGTGATCGGCGGACTCGCCGTCATGCATGCAGTCGACCGTCAGATGCGCGCTGGAGAGCGCATCGGTCAGTGAACGGGACAGGATCGGGTTGTCTTCAACAAGCAAAACACGCATCGCCGCCCCCAGGGAAATCCATGAGAGAAATCATTCGTTTTCCTTCCAGTTTTCGCCATGGATGAAAGCGTACAGAAAGCATCGAAACCTTACCATTCGCCAACACAAGATAAAAGCCCGTCTTGACCTGGAGGAAGACATGCCGATTTCATCCAAACGCTGTGCCGCTACGCTCGCTCTTGCACTCACCGTCAGCCCGGTCTGGGCGCAGGTTCCTGCCGGATACCCGAGCCACTATCAAGCCTCGGTGGAAGCCGCAAAAAAAGAAGGAAAACTGATCATCTACGCCGCGACGGATGCCGCCATCGCGAAGCCCCTCATCAAGGATTTCGAAAGCCTGTATGGCGTGAAAATCGAATACAACGACATGAACAGCACCGAGCTCTACAACCGCTTCATCAGCGAGAACGCCGCGAACAGCACGAGCGCCGACGTGCTCTGGAGCTCGGCCATGGACCTGCAGATCAAGCTCGTCAACGACGGTCTGATGGCGACCTACGAGTCGCCCGAGACCCCGCATCTGCCGGCGTGGTCGCAATATCAGAAGCAGGCCTGGGGCACGACCTTCGAGCCCCTCGCGATCGTCTACAACAAACGCCTGATGCCGGCAGGCGAGGTACCGCAGACGCGCGCCGACCTGATCAAGCTGTTACAGACCCAGTCGGCACGCTACCAGGGCAAGGTCACCACGTATGACATCGAGAAGTCGGGTACCGGCTTCAACTATCTGACCCAGGATGCACGCGTGAACCCTCAGGTCACGTGGGCACTCGTGCGGGCAATCGGCGCGACAGGTCCGAAGCTGCAGTCCAGTACCGGCGCCATGATGGAGCGAATCTCATCCGGCGAAAATTTGCTTGGCTACAATATTTTGGGATCCTATGCGTATAGCAAGGCCAAAAAAGATCCAACCATCGGCTATGTCTACCCGAAGGATTACACGCAGGTGGTTAGCCGCCTGCTCACCATTTCGAAGAAGGCCCAGAACCCCAATGCAGCGCGTTTGTGGGTCGACTACGTGCTCTCGAAACGCGGTCAAACGTTGATCGCGAACGAAGCGAACCTCTTCTCGATCCGCGCCGACGTGACCGGCGAGACTTCGATGGCCGGCTTGACCGAACAGCTCGGAGATTCGCTTAAGCCGATTCCGGTCGGTTCCGGCTTGCTCGTCTATCTCGACCAGGCCAAACGCCTCGAATTTCTCAGGCAATGGCAACAGTCGATCAAGCGCTAGCGCACGCCTGACACGACGAACGCCGTGAAGCGCCGGGCGCTTCACGGTGCGCTCTCCCTGTTTCCCTTTTCGATATGCGGCCGCGTGCCGCAGGAGGACCCTCATGCTTTCACGACGCGCGCCCATCCCGGCCGCGGTGCCGCTCCATGCCAGGGAGAAAAGCGATATTCCGGCGCTGCCCGAGGGGCCGCTGCGCCCCCTGGCTGGCTTGCTACGCTGGCTCGTCATCGCGGTACTGACCGTCGCTGTCGCGCTACCGGTTGCGCTCATCGTGTTCCAGAGTCTGTTGAGCGCCCCGTTCTTTGACGCGAGCCGCACCTTCGGCCTGGCCGGCTTCGCCTTCATCTTTACCGACCCTGATTTCTGGTCGGCCGCGGGCAACTCCTTCACGATCGCGAGCGGCATGCTGTTCATCTCCATTCCGCTCGGCGGCATCCTGGCTTTCCTGATGGTGCGCACCGATCTGGCAGGACGCCGCTGGCTCGAACCGGTCCTGCTCACGCCCATCTTCGTTTCGCCGATGGTGCTCGCCTTCGGTTACGTGATCGCCGCAGGCCCAGCCGGCTTCTACTCGATCTGGTGGAAGCAGTTGACCGGCATGGAGGGCACACCCTGGAACGTGTATTCGGTCTTCGCGATCACCGTGATCGTCGGGTTGACGCATGTGCCGCATGTCTATCTTTATGCCGCGGCGGCCTTGCGCAACCTTGGCTCCGACGTCGAGGAGTCCGCGCGCGTATCGGGCGCCCGGCCGCTGCGCGTGGCCCTCGACGTGAGCCTCCCCATGAGCATGCCCGCGCTGCTCTTTGCCGGCGTACTGGTGTTTTTCCTCGGCTTCGAGGTGTTCGGTCTGCCACTCGTCCTCGGTGACCCCGAAGGGCATCTCGTGCTGGCCACTTACCTTTACAAGCTCACCAACAAGCTCGGCGTGCCCTCGTATCACCTGATGGCCGCGGTCGCCGTGTGCATCATCGCGGTGACCTTTCCGCTCGTGCTGCTGCAACGGCATCTGCTCAAGAGCGCCAATCGCTTCGTCGCTCTCAAGGGCAAAGCCACGCGGCAGACCGTGTTGGCACTCGGTACATGGCGTTGGGTCGCGCTCGCCGTCGTCGCGCTCTGGTTGCTGCTCACGATCTTCGTGCCGCTTTCCGGCATCGTGCTGCGAGCATTCGTCACTCACTGGGGCGAAGGCGTGGACCTCGTCGAGACGTTGACTCTCGCGAACTTCTCCGAACTGTTCGAGCACAGCAATCTGGTGCGGGCCATTTTCAACACCTTCGGCATCGGCGTGCTGGGCGGCGCGCTCGCGGTCGGGTTCTACACGCTGGTTGCCTTCGCGGGCCATCGCCAGCATGACTGGGCAACCCGCCTGCTCGATTACATCGTGCTGCTGCCGCGCGCCGTGCCAGGCCTGCTCGCCGGACTGGCGTTCCTGTGGGTCTTCCTCTTCGTCCCCGGCCTCAAGGAACTCAAGAACTCGATGTGGAGCATCTGGGTGGCCTACACCGTTGTGTGGCTCGCCTACGGCATGCGTCTGATCCAGAGCGCGCTGCTGCAGGTCGGCCCCGAGCTCGAAGAGGCCGGACGCAGCGTCGGCGGCACACGTGCGCGCGTCAGCCTCGACGTCACGCTGCCGCTTGTGCGCTTCGGGCTGCTCGCCGCGTGGCTACTCATTTTCATGATCTTCGAGCGCGAGTATTCGACCGCCGTCTACCTGCTTTCCCCCGGCACCGAGGTCATCGGCGCGCTGCTCGTCTCACTGTGGGCAGCAGGGTCAGTCGATCAAGTCGCCGCCCTTTCCGTCATCAACATCGCAATGGTCGGCGCCGGTCTCGCCGTGGCCTTGCGCTTCGGAGTGAAATTGCATGGATAAGCTCTCGGTCAACGACCTCCATCTGAGTTACGGCGCGCATCCGATCCTGGAGGGCGTCTCGTTCGAACTGAAGGCGGGTGAAGTCGTATGTCTGCTCGGCGCATCGGGCAGCGGCAAAACCACGCTGCTGCGTGCGGTGGCCGGTCTCGAACAGCCCTCATCAGGTCGCATCCAGCTGGACGAACGCGTCTTCTTCGACGGCGCAGCCCGCATCGATCTGCCCGTCGAGCAGCGCTCGCTCGGTCTCGTGTTCCAGTCCTACGCTCTGTGGCCGCACCGCACCGTAGCCGAAAACGTCGGCTACGGGCTCAAGCTGCGTCGCGTGTCGGCCCCGGAGCACAAGCGTCGGGTTCAGGCCGCGCTCGATCAACTCGGCCTCGGTGCTCTCGCCGCGCGTTATCCCCATCAGCTGTCGGGTGGGCAGCAGCAGCGCGTCGCCATCGCGAGGGCGCTCGTGTACAACCCGCCGGTGATTCTGCTCGACGAACCGCTTTCGAACCTCGACGCGAAGCTTCGTGAGGAAGCTCGCGCATGGCTGCGCGAGCTGATCGTCACGCTCGGCCTCTCGGCGCTATGCGTGACCCACGACCAAACCGAAGCAATGGCGATGTCCGATCGCATCCTGCTGCTACGCAACGGTCGCATCGAACAGGAAGACTCGCCGGCAGACCTCTACGATTCGCCCCGCACGCTGTACGCCGCCGATTTCATGGGTAGCAACAATCGCTTCGAAGGACGCGTCTGCGCTGTCGAACCGGGCCATGTTGTATTGAGCGGCGCGGGCTGGACGTTGCGGGCATCCGCGCGCGAAGCGCTTACGCCCGGTCAGGCAGTCGAAGCGGTGATCCGGCTCGAGCGTCTTCAGGTCGTCGATGGTCCCGGGCAGAACCGCCTGCGCGCCGAACTCGTCACGTCGATGTTTCTCGGCGATCGCTGGGAATACCTGTTTCATTGCGGCGAACTGCGCTTGCGTGCCTTCGGCGTGCAGCCACGCGCCGCCGGCGAGCACTGGCTCGAACTGCCGGCGAACGACTGCTGGGCCTTTGCCCAGGCGTGCTGACAAGGGGCTCGTGCCATTCAAGCTTGTTTGCAGCTGCAGTAACCGTGGGTTGGCGCATGCCGCCACCGGAATCCAACGCAGAAACTGGGAGTAGACAATGAAGTCGCATATCACAAGAACAACCATGTTGGGTCTATCATGCGCGGGCATCGCCGCCGTCGCGCAGGCGCAATCAACGGTCACCCTCTACGGGATCGTCGATGCGGGCGTCGAATACGCGAATCACACCAGCGCAAACGGTGGTTCTGCACGGCTCGTTTCGGGCGGCAAGAATACGTCGCGCTGGGGTCTGCGCGGCGTCGAGGACCTGGGCGGCGGGCTGAAGGCGGTATTCCAGCTCGAAAGCGGCATCAACATCGCGAACGGCACCTTCGACGACGGCCCCGGTGCAATCTTCGACCGGCGCGCTACAGTCGGGCTGAAAAATCGTTTCGGGCAGTTGACGCTCGGGCGCACCTTCACGGTGACGTACGATTACATGCTGCCGTTCGATCCGATGGGCTATGCGCCGAACTATTCATGGGCGACATCATCGAGCGCGACGGGCGGCCGCAAAGACGGTCTGTTCACCCGCTCGGCCAACGCCGTGCGCTACGACGGCGAATTCTCCGGCATCAAGCTGGGCGCGCTGTATGGGTTCGGCAATGTGCCGGGGAGCATGAAGACGAGTTCGAAATACGACTTCGCGCTCGGCTACGCCGGCGGTCCGTTCGCTGCCGTGGTCACCTACGATCGACAAAACGGCGCGGCGGACAGCGTCACGCCCGTCGATCAGACCCGCTACATTCAGGGCATCCACGCTGGTCTTTCATACGACTTCGGCGCGGCGAAGGCGATGGTCGGTTACCGGAATTATCGCAAGACATTTAGGACTGCGGCGGCAACGCTGCAAAGTGATATGTACTGGATCGGCGGCTCGTACGATTTCAACCCGTACTTCACGCTGCTCGGCGCGATCTATCATCAGAACATCAAAGGAGCGAGCGACGCCGATCCGACGCTGTTCTCGCTGCGCGGGCAATACTCGCTTTCCAAACGGACGCTGCTCTATGTCTCCGGCGGATATGCGATGGCTCAGCACGGTCAGAAGGTGGGCTTGTCGCGCGACCTCGTCGGTGCGGCCGACACGCAAACAGGGATGACGGCTGGCGTTCAGCATCGGTTCTGAGTGCTACCTGGCGCAAGTACGAAGCCCCTGGGTAGCCCAAGACGATGATGCGATGCGGCAGAACCGGTGTCTGTCTCACTTGCGCACCTCTTCACCGCGCACGTACACCGCAAACGACTTCAGGTACTTCGCCTTTTTCCCGGGATTGACGATCGTGTCTTTCGTCCATTGATACAACGGATAGCGGTCCAGCCCGGCACACTCCGCCTCTTTGACATAATCGGCGAACGCGTCGAACTGGCACTTCAAAGCGGCGTTGTACTCGCGCAATACGGCTTCGAGCAAGTCGCGCCCCTCATAGGGACTGCTTGCTCGCAGCGCATCGGCCAACTCGGGCGACGGTGATGCGGACCTGGAATTGCGACGTTTCTGCCATGCATGCCTAAGCAGGCGACGACGCTCCCTGTCATCGCCGTCGGCATGATCACCGAGTTCGAGCAAGCCGAATCCATCCTCAGCACGGGAGAGGCCGATCTGATTGCGCTGGCCCGGGCCGTGCTCTTCGACCCGCGCTGGCCCTGGCACGCTGCCGCTCACTTCGGGGCTCAGGTCAGGGCGCCGAAGCAGTATCTTCGCGCTCAACCCAGCCGGCTGCCAAAGGTGTTCGGTTGAATCCGTCTTGTCGATGTCCGGGGGGCCGGGCCGTCTCAGTGTGAGCTGCCCAACTGCTCTTCGATCGTCCTCGTCAATGGCGACTCCACGCGCCCCGTATGCTGTGTCTGCACGGGCTCGATCAGCACGATCCAGCATTCGTCCTCTGCGACTGGATTGTGGAGCGTGCCGCGCGGCACCACATGCATCGAGCCCGCTGGCAGATCGACGACACGGCCGCCTTCATACTCGATCTTCAGATGGCCACGCACAACGAAGAACAGTTCGTCCTCGTGCTCGTGGTCGTGCCAGACGAGCTGCCCGCGCACTTTCGCGACTTTCACGTACTGATCGTTGACCTGCGCGACAACTTTCGGCGACCAGTAATCGGATACGTCGGCGAACGCGGCTTCAAGATCGAACGATTCGGCAAACGGATGGCAAGGCATCGCTATCTCCATGCTGGAATGACGGATGCGGCGAGCAGCACGCCCATCGCGAGATTAAGGATGCGCCAATGGCGCGGCGTCCGAAAGAGCCGGGCGAGCAGCACGCCGAGCGCGCACCACAGCGCGAGCGAGACGCACGCGGCCACGCCGAACGCAGCGCCGAGCAGCAGCGCGAGTCGGTTCGGACTGCCCGCGAGCAGCGCGAACGACGCCGCCGCGCCGACCGTCATCGCCCAGCTTTTCGGGTTGAGCCAGAGCAGCAGGAAACCGTTGACGAGCGTAACCGGGCGCGCGGGCCCTTTGTCAGCGTTCGGCGGCCCGCTGCGCGCAATGCGCCACGCGAGCCACAGTAGATACGCGGAGCCGAGCGCCTTGACGGCTGTTTGCAGCGACGGAAGCGCGAGCAACAGGCCACCAAGCCCGAGCCCGGCGACGGCGGCGAGCATCGCCAGGCCCATCGCGATACCGAGCATTAGTGGAATCGAACGCGCGAAGCCGAAGCGCGCGCCCGAAGCGGTGGCGAGTGTGGTTGCGCCGCCGGGCGTCACGGTCGCAATGACGACAAACAGGAGAAGCGGCAGGATCGAGGTCATCGGTGCAGATCCGGGAGAATGAGACTTGCACTGTACGGACCACCGACGCATTATTAAAGGCAATAATTATGATGTGATCCATTACGCGGCATAATGCATCAATGAGCCGAAACCTCGACCTCGATCTGATCCGCACCTTCGTTGCCGTCGCCGATAGCGGCAGCATGACCGTCGCCGCGAATCTGCTGCACATGACGCAAGGCGCCGTGAGCCAGCAGGTGAAGCGCCTCGAAGACGTGCTGGATTGCCTGCTGTTCGTGCGCAAGACGCGCAAGCTGGAGTTGTCGCGCCATGGCGAGCAATTTCTCGTGAAGGCGCGCCAGCTGCTGCGGCTGAACGACGAAATCTGGGCCGACATGACCGGTCGATCACTGCGCGGCAGCCTGCGCATGGGCGTGCCGTACGATCTCGTGACCCCCCTCGCGCCCGCGATGAAGACGTTCGCGGAAGCGCATCCGCAAGTGGAGATTTCGCTTGTGTGTGCGGCGTCGCCGGAGTTAAGCGAAGCGGTGAATAGCGGTCGTGTGGACGTCTCGCTGGTCGAATATGTCGCGAGCGAAGCCGAAGGCGAAGTGGTCCGCATCGAGCCGTTGGTGTGGGTCAAGGGGCGCGGCAGCGATGCCTGGCAGAAGCGGCCGTTGCCGCTGTCGATGGTGGACGAGCGATGTGCCTTCCGCGCGGTCGTGCTCGGCGCGCTCGCGGACGAGGACATTGCGTGGCGCACAGTATTCGAGAGCGGCAACATCGAGGCGACCGCTGCGACGGTGCGTGCGGGCCTCGCGATCACGACCTGGCTCGCCTCCACGGTGCCGGCCGACCTGGAGACGCTCACGCCTCAAGCAACCGGCTTGCCCGCGCTGCCGCCGTTCGCGATCTGCCTGCGATTGCCCGCGACGGTTCAGCCCGCGGCGCAGGAATTCGCACGCCATGTACGCGAATCGATGTCGAACGACGCAGGCACTCGACACGCGCAGCTTGCGAACATTGCGTGACGTATTGCGTTTGAAGCCGTCGCGATTCTACAAGCGCTGCGGCAGCGCAGCCGCAAAAAAATCGGTGATCCGGCGAACGCGCGCAGGCACGAAACGACGCCTCGGCCAGACGATACTGACATCACGGGCGTCTTGAATGAAGTCGTCCAGCACGGTCACGATGTCGGGATGCGTGAGTTCGTCGGTGAGCGAGAGCTTCGAGAAGAGGCCGATTCCCACACCCGCGAGCACGGCCGATCGTATTGTCTCGACGCTATTGGACGACAGGTTGCCTCGCACAGGCACGTTGAACCGGCCTTGCGGCCCGCGAAACGGCCAGTTCGCCGATTCCATCAGACCGCCGTAGACCAGGCAATTGTGATTGGCGAGTTCCGCAGGATCCTTCGGTATGCCGTGTTGCTCGAAATAGCGGCGCGATCCGACGCAGACCAGCGGGGTGCTGGCGATTCGCCTCACGACCGAATCCGGATCGTTGACGGTGCCCACTCGAATCGCGAGATCGATTCGATCCTCCACCATATCGCGTACGAAATCCGACAACACGAGATCGACCCGAAGACCAGGATGGCGCGACAGCAGTTCGGGAATGAGCGGGAGAACGTGCAGACGGCCAAACGTAGAGGCGCAGGCGATCCGGACAAGGCCCGAGACATCCAGCGTGCTGCTGCTCAGTTCGCTGTCGGCTACCTCGAACTCGTCCAGCAACGGCTTGGTCCGCTCGTAGTACTTCTGCCCCTGATCCGTCAGGGTGACGCTGCGTGTGCTTCGGTTCAATAGCAGCACGCCCAGGCGCTTTTCCAGCGCGCCGATCGCCTTGCTGATGGCGGACTGTGAATCGCCGGTTCTACGCGCCGCGGCGGAAAAGCCGCCCGCTTCGACAACGGCGATGAAGGCGTTCAATTCGTGAAACCGATCCATTGCATGTCTCTCGTGAGACCCATTCTCTCGAAGAATAGATCTCATGATAACTCCGCTGATTATCATTCGCGGGGGCGGCAATTACGATGTCAATTCCGTTCACCCGCAGGCAGGAGGTTTCAATGTCCACTCTCTCAGGCAAGATTGCCGTTATTAGCGGCGGAACGACGGGTATCGGCCTGGCGATCGCGCAGCGCTTCGTCGCCGAAGGCGCTCACGTCTTTATCTTCGGCCGTCGGCAAGGTCAGCTTGACGAGGCCGTCAAACTGATCGGACGCAACGTCACCGCTATCCAGGCCGACGCCGCGGATCTCGATGACCTCGACCGCGTCGCTGCGGCAGTCAGGGACGAAAAGCGTGTCGTCGATATCATCGTCTCGAACGCGGGCTTTACCGAGCAGGCTACGATCGAGACCATCACGCCAGCGCATTTCGACAAGGCCTTCAACCTCATGGCGCGCGGCCCCGTATTTCTGGTGCAGAAGCTGCTACCGATGATGACAGCGGGAGGATCGATCGTCCTGGTTTCTTCGGCCATTCACGTGATGGGCATTCCAGGGCACACCGCCTACGCGGCGACCAAGGCCGCGCTGCGTTCCTATGCCCGCACCTGGGCCGCCGAATTCAAGGATCGCGGCATTCGCGTCAACATGCTCAGCCCTGGCGTCACCGACACGCCGATTCTCGACGCCCAGTCGGTGACGCGCGAGGATCTGGTGAGCATGTACCAGAGCATGGTCCCGCTCGGTCGACTCGCCCGGGCCGAGGAGATGGCGAGCGCGGCGCTCTTTCTCGCCTCCGGGCAGAGTTCCTATATGACGGGCGCGGATTTGATGAATGACGGTGGCATCGGCCAGGTCTGAGGCCTGAGGCACACCGTCCGCCAAACTGACTTTTCTCTTATTGAGGATGACTAATGGAGAGTTCAATGAGCTACGCAATCATCGGGCTTGGCAAGATCGGCACGGCCATCGCGCAGGCATTCGCCCATCAGGGCATCAAAGTAGCCGTGGCGGGCAGGCGGCCGGTCGATGCGCTCGCAGCGCAGATTGGGCGGTCGCTCGTTCCGCAGCGGATCGAGGACGCGATCAAGGCTGACGTTGTCATCCTGGCTGTGCCCTTCGGTAATCACGAGGACGTCGCACGGGCCGCCGAAAGCTGGCAGGGGAAGATCGTGATCGACGCAATGAACGCGTACAGCGTCCCTGTGAGGGAGTTGGACGGGTTGCCTTCGAGCGCGGCCGTTGCAAAGGCGTTTCCGGGCGCGAAGCTGGTGAAGGCCTTCAACCACCTCCCCGCAGCCACTCTGGCGCAGGGGCCAACGACGCCGCATGGCGGCCGGCGGGTCGTGTTCGTCTCTAGCGACGACGACGCGGCTAGCGCCTCCGTGTCGGCCCTCGTCGACCGGCTCGGGTTCGCGCCGGTCGAACTCGGGAAGCTCGGCGAGGGCGGCCTCCTCGTTCAGGCACGGGGCGACGAGTGGGCCCGGCTTATTTTCCAGGATCTGGTCAAGTTCGACTGATCGGCCGCGCGCTATCTCGCTTCCAACGATAGCGCTTTCATAACGGGCATAGCGCTGCTTGTGGACGGAGGCTACCTGTTCGCCATGCGGGGCGCGTTACATAGAACATGGACGCCATGGCTCACCGTATCGGTTCCGGCTCTGCCCGAAGCTTGTCCTTTATTGCAGTAAGGCAGTTCGTGAACTGGGTGCGAAGCCCTACAGAGTTGCCGCTCGGTGCGGCAAGGCTGTCAGTTGTCACAACCCATCCGTCAGGCGTACGAGAGACATCGAGTTCGAAGTACTCAGCCGATTCGCTATCCAGGACCACTGACTCACGAAAATTGCCTCTTGCCGAACGAACGACCGCCTCGCAGCCCTGTTGGAGCCGGGCTGGAGCATGAGCGGACAAACCGGGTGAGCCGTCGCGAAAGGGGACTGCGCCGTACATGCGGAACGCCTCGAACTGCGCTGGCATTGCGGCCGTGACGAACTGGATATCCGAGTCTGAAACCGGATTTCCGCATCCCGCCAGCATGCCGACAAAAGCTGCGAGCGTGACGCGAGCGCAATTACCCCAGAAAGTGAGTTCGTGGTTTCCGTCTACCCGTAGTCTCTGCGCAAACGTTAGCGTTTTCATCTCCAACGGGCCAGCCTCGATGTAAGAATCAAGTATTACGGCTTGCGCTTCGCATATATTGATCGAGGTAAACCCTGGCATTGTCCGTGTTGAGTCGACGAGTGGCGCAATCGATGCGCGCATCTGCGCGACCCGAATGACGTCAACGGATCTGGGTTCACGGTGCAAGAACTCGATCTTCGGCAGTTCTTCGGAAGCACTGATTGGGCCGCACCACGCTCAACCTGCGCGCCGTCCCTCCACCACGCGCGTTGCGGGCGCAACATCCATCACTGCGAGCCGGATCGCGTCGATCAGCGCGCGTGCCGCGGGCGAGGGTGAGCCCTGCGCGCGCAGCGTAAGCCCGATATCGCGGCGCGTGTGCTGCAGCGGCACGTCGAGAATCACCAACTGGCCAGACTCGATTTCGTAGTGCAGCTGCTGCGCCGAGAGCGCAGTGATCATGTCCGTGCCGAGCAGCAGCCCGCGAATCACGGCGAGATCGGCGGTCTCGACTGTGGGCAGGGGCGGCTTGAGCTTCACGCGGCGGAACTGCGCTTCGAGCAGTCCGCGCGAGGGCGAATGCGTGCGCGAAAGAATCCACTGTGCGTCACGCAGATCGTTCAGCGCGAGGCCGTGCTTTTTCGCGAGCGGATGGTCACGCCGCGCGAGCACGACCATGTCCTCCGACATCAATCGTTCGTTGCCAAGGCCGCTTGCCGCGTCGTTCTCGCGCAGCGCGCCGAGCACGAAGTCCACGTCGCCTGCGCGCAGGCCTGCCACGAGCAGTTCATAAGCGCTTTCGTCGGTCACCACGCGCACGCCCGGATGCTGCGCGGAAAGGCGCGCGATGGCGGCCGGCAGAATCAGCGTGCGGCCCAAAGGCAGCGCGCCCACCGTCACCGCGCCCTGGATATTGCCGTGCAGCGCCGCGATATCGTCGGGCACGTGGCGCAGTTCGTTGAGCGCGCGCCGCACGTGCAACAGGAAGGTCTCGCCCTCGGCCGTGAGCAGCACGCCGCGCGGCCCTCGATGGAAGAGCGTGACGCCCGAGCCGCTTTCGAGCACGCGCATGGCGCTGCTCACAGCGGGCTGGCTGATGCCGAATGCATTGGCCGTGCTCGGCATATGGCGGTGCCGCGCCAGGGCGACGAATAGCTGCAGCCGCCGCGTGTTGAGCAGATACGCGGGCAGTGTGCCTTCGCTCAACGCGCGCCGGCGCGCCTGGCGCGCGGCGCACCACTGCGCGAGTTCTTCCAGTTCGCAAAAAATGCGCGCGCAGCGCTCGAGCACTACGCGGCCCACGGCCGTGGGCAGCATGCCCGAAGGCTTGCGCTCGAAGAGCGGCGCGCCCAGCGCCGTCTCCAGTTCCTGCACCGAACGCGTGACGGCCGATTGCGCGCGATAGAGGGCCGAAGCGGCACGCGTCGCGCTGCCCGTGTCGGCAACGAGGCGAAAAGCGCGCAGATGCGCAAGGTTCAGGAGTTCTGGCTGGCTCACGGCTCGATCATGTCGTTTTGGGTGGGATACGTACCGTGTCTCATGCGGCAGCCGTGGCAATCGTGGCAACTGCGGCGGCGGCGTCGCCGACCGCGCTCAGATGCAGCCGGTCGACCGAGAGATTGAGGCTCTCCTTCGAAATATGCGTGTGCTCTTTCATCAGCGCCTCGACGCGTGCGCCTTCGCCGTTCACGAGCGCGCCGACAATGGCGTGATGCTGGCGGTGTGCATACGAGAGCATCATGAACTGGCGCTGCTGAGCCGCCTTGTCGAACACCACCGTGCCCGGCGAGACAAATGGAATCTTGTCGTTGAGCCCGAGCGCTGCGCTCACCGCGAGATTGTGCGCCGCTTCCACAATCAGTGCGTGGAAGCGGCCGTTCATCGCGGCGTAGCGCGTTTCCGCTTCGCTATCGAGCACGCCGGCCGCGAAAATCGCGTCGCCTTCGCGCAGGCAGTCTTCGAGCGCGCGCGCGAGCGCCGCGTCCACGCCGCGCTCGGCGACCGTTCGTGCGGCGAGCCCTTCGAGCACGCCGCGCACGTCGATGGCGTTGAGCACGTCGGTCACCGAAAAGCGCCGCACGGTATAGCCGCGCGCGCCGGAGCGCTCGACGAGGCCTTCGGTGGCGAGCACACTCAGCGCATAGCGCAGCGGCGTGCGCGAAATGCCGAGTCGCTCGGCGAGCTGGGCCTCGACGAGCCGCTCGCCGGGTTCGAGTTCGCCGGAGAGGATGCGCGTGCGCAGCGCCTGCACGATGGTTTGCTGGGTCGTCCCGTTCATGTCATGCGTGAATCGCAACTGGCGAGGCGCGCGGCGGATGGCGCGCGCGGCCCTTGCGAGTTCGTTCTTTTGATATCTGTTTCGTTTATGAGGGGGTTGCCGGGGCGGATCTGCCGCACTTCCTGCAACGGTGTTTCAGGATACCAAAAACCGTTGCGGCGCGCGGGTTTGCGCGATCGACCGAGTGTGCGAAAGCGCTCAGAAGCCCTGAATTTATGAGGGAAATGGAAAAAATCGTGGTTAACCCTTGCTTACGGTTTGGGCGGCGTTTTTGTAATTTCGTATCCCAATTGATGGACCGAAGGCATCTGCCGACGTATCCGGTCCAGCGCGGCACGAGTGCGCCGCATGAACAGCAGCAGAGGGCAAGATCATGGCAAGAATAGTGGGCGGCATCGGCACATCGCACGTGCCGACAATCGGCATGGCATACGACAAGGGCAAGCAGAACGAACCCGCGTGGGCGCCGCTCTTCCAGGGGTACGAACCGGTGGCGCGGTGGCTTGCCGAGCGCAAGCCGGACGCGCTGGTGATGTTCTACAACGACCACGCCAACAGCTTCTTCTTCGACTGCTACCCGACGTTCGCGCTGGGCGTTTCCGCCAATCACGAGTTCGCCGACGAAGGCGCGGGCAAGCGGGCGCTGCCGGACATCGCGGGCCACCCCGATCTCGCGATCCATATTGCCGAGCAACTCGTAAACGACGAGTTCGATCTCACGATCTTCCAGGACAAACCGCTCGACCACGGCTGCAACTCGCCGCTTTCGCTCATGCTGCCGCACGAAGGCGGTTGGCCCGCGGCGCTGGTGCCGATCCAGGTGAACGTGCTCCAGTATCCGCTGCCCACGGCTAACCGCTGCTACCGGATCGGCCAGGCGCTGCGCCGTGCGATCGAATCGTTCGAGCAAGATCTCGATGTGGTGGTGGTCGGCACGGGCGGGCTTTCGCACCAGGTGCACGGCGAGCGCAGCGGCTACAACAACACCGAATGGGACATGGAGTTCCTCGACCTGATCGTGAACGATCCGGAACGCCTGGCACGCATGAAGCACGTGGACTACGTGCGCCTTGGCGGCGCGGAAAGCGTGGAGACGATCATGTGGCTCGCCATGCGCGGGGCGCTGGGCGGCAAGATCCGCGAAGTCCATCGCAATTACTATCTCGCGACCAGCACGGCGATGGCGGTCACGGTGTACGAAGAAGAGGGCCAGCAATGAATCCGCAACTGGTTGGCATCGAGGAACTGACGGGCACCTACCCCTTCGACATTCGCCAGAGCATGAAGGCCATGCGCCTGAATCGTTTCTTCTGGGAAATGCGCCTGCAACAAGCGCGCGAACTGTGGCTGAGTGACCGCAAGGCCGCCTACGACGCAGCCGCGCTCACCATCGAGGAGCGCGCGCTCGTCGACGCAACGGACTGGCTCGGCCTCATTCAATACGGCGTGTGCTTCTTCGTGCTCGAGAAGTTCGCGCGCGTAGTGAAGATCACGAATCTCGGCATGTACGCGAGCATGCGTGGCGAAACCCTCGAAGCGTTCCTGAAGACGCGCAAGGTGCCCGACGCGGTCTGAGCGTTTGCGTGGACGCTTGATTTCCTGAATCGCTTTTGCGTTCGAGCGGGCGCTTCGCCCACTCGAGCGTGTTTGACCCGCGTGGCCCCACATGCCGCGCGCTTGCTTGCGGCTCGCCGGATCTCGGGGCGGCGAGAGCGCTAACCTTCGATGCTCGAATAAACAGGTTTGTTCAAAACAGGAGACTTGGAGAATGCAGAATCATAAGCAGTACAAAAAGATTGCATTGGCGATTACGGGGGCCATCGGCGCGATGGCATGCGCTGCGCCGGCGTTCGCGCAAAGCAGTGTCACGCTCTACGGCATGATGGACACGGGCATTACCTACGTGAGCAACCAGGGCGGCAAGCACAACGTCAAGATGGACGACGGCGTGAATGGCCCGAACCTCTGGGGCATGATCGGTACGGAAGACCTGGGCGGCGGCACGAAGGCCTTTTTCCAGCTCGTCAACCAGTTCCAGGTGGACAACGGCGCGTTCATGCCGAACAAGAGCCTCTTCAGCCGTACATCGATCCTGGGTCTGAGCAACGACAAGCTGGGTAAGCTCACGCTCGGCAATCAGTATGACTTCATGACGGACTCGCTGTATTTCGCCGGCGACGATCCGGCGGAGCTCTCGGGCCACTTCTACGATTTCCGCGCGGGTCCGTTCCAGAAGCTCGCGCTGCCGAACAACCCGACCGGTGCGTTCGACTGGGACCGCATGGCTGGCGAGACCGTCAACAACTCCGTGAAGTATCTGTCGCCAACGTTCGGCGGTTTCAGCGCGGGCGCGATGTACAGCTTCGGTGGCGTGGCCGGTTCGATCGGCACGGGCAACGGCACGAGCTTCGCACTGAACTACTCGGCGCATGATTTCGGCGTGAACGCGGCCTATACGAACCTCAAGACTGTCGTGACGGGCGAAGGCGACGTGAGCGTGCGTAACTGGGGCATCGGCGCCCACTACCGTCTCGGCGGCTGGATCACGAACGCCCTCTTTACCACGGTGCATAACTCGGCCAACGGCGGCTCGGTGTATCAGGGCTCGGTGGGCGCGCACTACTACTTCACGCCTGCACTCAGCGCTGGCGCGTCGTACATGTACATGAAGGGCAACGAAGTGGTCGACAACAATCACGCGCACCAGGTCGCGGCGATCGTCGATTACGCGCTTTCCAAGCGCACCAGCGTCTACGTGCTGGGCGTGTACCAGCGCGCCAGTTCGGGCGGTCTTGCGCAGATCAATGGTATGAACTCCTCGGATGGCGCTTCGAGCGGTCAGAGCCAGGCGGTTGCGCGTGTGGGCCTGCATACGCACTTCTAATGCACCTCTAGCTTGATCATCTCCGGCAGTTGTTTGACGCCGCCCGATCGACTGATCGGGCGGCGTTTTTTTCATGGTGTGCGTCCTTTCACGAAAGGCGAGCGAATTGGGCAAAATAGCGTGAGTCGAAACAGCACTCGCGTGACGAGAAAGGAAGTTTCATGACGGATACGGTGGATTGCGTCGTGATCGGCGCGGGCGTGGTCGGTCTCGCGATTGCGCGCGCGTGCGCGCAGCAGGGCTGGGAAACCGTCGTCGTCGAGGCTCAGAACGCCATCGGCACGGGCACCAGCTCGCGCAACAGCGAAGTGATACATGCGGGCATTTATTACCCGCAAGGCTCGCTCAAGGCGCGGTTGTGTGTGCACGGCAAGCACAAGCTCTACGCATATTGCGAAGAGAAGGGCGTGGAGTACAGCCGTTGCGGCAAGTTCATCGTCGCGACGCACGAAGGACAACTCGACGCGTTGCGCGCGATTCGCGCGGCGGCAGCCGCCAATGGCGTGGACGACCTGCGCTGGCTCGACCGCAGCGAGGCGCGTGCACGGGAACCCGCGCTCGATTGCGTGGCGGCGCTCGAATCACCCTCCACGGGCATTGTCGACAGCCACGGTTTGATGCTCGCGCTGCAGGGCGACTTCGAAGCGGCGGCCGGCATGCTCGCGTTTTGCTCGCCGGTCACAGGCGGCCTGGTGCGGCCGGGCCAGCCGATGCTCCTCAAGGTGGGCGGCGACGAGCCGATGGAATTGCTCGCCACGCGCGTGGTGAACAGCGCGGGCCTTTACGCGCAGCAGGTAGCGGCTTGCATCGAAGGCCTGCCGGCGCAATCGATCCCGCCGGGGCGCTACGCGAAGGGCAACTACTACTCGCTTACGGGCGCGGCGCCGTTTTCGCGGCTCATCTATCCGGTGCCGGAGGAAGGGGGCCTGGGCGTCCATCTGACGATCGACCTTGGCCGCCAGGCGCGCTTCGGTCCCGACGTGGAGTGGATCCACACGATCGACTACACCGTCGATCCGGGCCGCGCGGCGAAATTCTACGAGGCGATTCGCACATACTGGCCCGCGCTGCCTGACGACGCGCTGCAACCGGGTTATGCTGGCATTCGCCCGAAACTGGCCGAGGGCAAGCACGGCGGCGACTTCGTGATCCAGGACGCGCGCGAGCACGGTGTGAGCGGGCTCGTGAACCTCTACGGCATCGAGTCGCCGGGGCTGACGGCATCGCTCGCGATCGCGGACGAAGTGATCGCACGCCTGAACACACACTGACTGCAGTAGCGAATCAACGCAATTCACAAGGAGAACAGGATGGTCTACGAGATGGCGCATATCACGGTGAGCGCAGGCAAGAACGCCGAATTCGAGGCAAGCGTGGCGCAGGCGCTGCCGCTCTTTCACCGCGCGCGCGGCTGCCGCAGCGTGGAATTGCAGCGCGGCGTGGAAGAGCCGAACCAGTATGTGCTCGTCGTGCAGTGGGATACCGTCGAGGATCACATGGTGCACTTTCGCGAGTCGGATGACTTTCAGGAATGGCGGCGCCTCGTCGGCCCGTACTTCGAGAAGCCGCCTGTCGTGGGGCATACGCAGGTCGTCGTGAAGTAAAAGGCTGAGCGCGGCCAGCCGCGCTTACGCCTTGATACCGAACCCCTCCACATACCCCACCGCGTCTTCTCCGTCCCAAACGCGTCCATCGACGAACGGCGCGGTGGCCGTCTCACCCGGCAGCGCAATTCCCATAGCCTCCGCCGCTTGCCCATACAGCGCCGTCTGGTTCAAGCCGCCCGCGATCTCGCGATAGTCGCTTCGGCGTGCGAGCATGCCCCATCGTTCGAACTGCGTAAGAAACCACACGCCCTCGGATTCGTGCGGATAGTTCACGCGACCTTCCTCGAAGAACTTCATGCCCGGCGCGCGTGATGCCGTGTCCGCTTCGAGCCGCGCCGCGATCAGCGCGGCGTCCACACCCAGCATCTCCGGGCGCGCGAGCCACTGCGCAATCTCTCGCCGATTGCCTTCGCCGTCCAGCCAGCGGCACGCTTCGAGCATCGTCTGCACGAGCGCGCGCGCGGTGTTCGGATGGCGCGCCACGAAATCGTGCCGGCAGGCGAGCACCTTCTCGGGATGATCCGGCCAGATCGCCCCGCTCGCGATGATCGTGCGTCCCACGCCGCGCTGCTGCGCGAGCCCTGGCCACGGCTCGCCCACGCACAGGCCGTCGAGGCGATCTTCTGCGAGCGCGGCCACCATCTGCGGCGGCGGTATCACCACGCTCTCGATGTCGCGCAGCGGATGTACGCCTTGCGAAGCGAGCCAGTAGTACAGCCACATCGCGTGCGTGCCCGTGGGAAAGGTCTGCGCGAACACGGGCTTGCGCGCAAGCGTCGCGAGCGCGCGCGGCAGCGACCCGTGTTCGGCGAGCGCATCCGCGAGACGGTTCGAAAGCGAGATTGCCTGGCCGTTGCGGTTGAGCACCATGAGCACGGCCATGTCGGTCTGCGGGCCGCCCAGGCCGAGCTGCACGCCATACACCAGCCCGTAAAGCGAATGCGCGGCGTCGAGTTCGCCGGAGAGCAGCTTGTCGCGCAGCGCGGCCCACGAGGGCTGGCGCGAGAGTTCGAGCGTGAGGCCGTGCGCGTGGCCGAACTCCAGCAGCTTCGCAGCGACGAGCGGCGCGGCGTCGGCGAGCGGCACGAAGCCGATCTTCAGATGGGTTTTCTCGGGCGCGGCGAGGGTGGTGGTGGCGTTCATGGGCGGCGCATCGTTCCTGCTCATTCGTGTCGTTCCTGCGCTTGCGCGAGCGCGACGATCTGGCGGGCGACCTCGGCGAGCTTCACGCTCTGGTTCATCGCGCGCTTGCGCAGTGCCGCGTAGGCGGCGGGTTCGGTCAGCTTCTGTTGCTCCATCAGAACGCGCTTCGCGCGGTCGATCAGCTTGCGCTCTGCGAGTTCGTTCTCGGCCTGCGTAAGACGCTCGCGCAACTGCGCTTCCTGTGCAAAGCGCGCGAGCGCGACTTCGAGGATCGGCGCAAGGCGCTCGCTTGCGAGCCCTTCCACGAGATAGGCGGTCACACCCGCGTTCACGGCCGAGCGGATGAGCTGCTGGTTGGCGTCGTGGCTGAACATCAGCACCGGGCGCGGCGCGGTGGCGTTCATCACCGCGAGCTGTTCGAGCGTGTCGCGCGAGGGCGACTCGGTGTCGATGATGATGACGTCGGGCCGCTCGCGCTCGACGACGCGATGCAGCGCCTGCGGCGTCGCGGGCTCGGCGAGCATGTCATAGCCGAGCTTGGCGAGCGCGTCGCGCAGGTCGCCAATAGGTTTGTCGGTATCGGTTACGAGCAATACGCGCAGCATGGGGATTCGGTGGTCGTCGGCATGATGTCTTCGACGGTTAATCGGTGCATTGCGCGCCATCGCTGGGCACGCATGAGTGTTCAGCAAGGTGCGTGCCAGTTTGTCCGTTGGCCGCAAAGCCGTGCCGGATGGGGTTTGGGGCGCGCCGTGCAGAAACGCGGCGCACAACGCATTGTGCACCGCAGCAGTGCGGGGGGCGACACGGCGCACTCAGTTGGCGCAGCGGTTGGGGGCGATGCCCGAAAAAGTGCGGGAGGCCGGCCCGAATCTGCGCTCTGCATTCCAACGTCAAGACAGTCGAGCGCGCCTTTTGTGACACGCATGTTTCAACTATTCTTTTTAGCGCACACCGCCGGCTCCGCGATTCCCAGCGCCAGCATTCTCACGACAATTAACCGGCCAATGGAAATGGAAAGACCTGCCTCCCCCCACGCACAGCCCGCCAGTGCAACCGCAAGCCGGCGTTGGCTGCGCTGGCTGCCTGGGGTCACGTTGTTCAAGACTTATCAAAGCGCCTGGTTGCTCAACGATCTCGCTGCGGGACTGGTGCTGACCACCATGCTCGTGCCGGTCGGCATTGCCTACGCGGCGGCGTCCGGCGTGCCCGGTGTCTATGGTCTGTATGCCACGATCATTCCGCTGCTGGCCTACGCCATTTTCGGGCCCAGCCGCATTCTCGTGCTTGGCCCCGACTCCGCGCTTGCCGCGCCCATACTCGCCGTGGTGGTGGAGGTAGCGGGCGGCGACCCCGTACGCGCCATCGGCGTGGCGAGCATGATGGCGATCGTTTCCGGTCTCGTCTGCGTCGTCATGGGGCTGTTGCGCCTCGGCTTCATCACGGAGCTTCTGTCCAAGCCCATTCGATACGGCTACATGAACGGCATTGCGCTAGCCGTGCTCGTTAGCCAGTTGCCGAAGCTCTTCGCCATCTCCATCGACGAGCAGGGCCCGATGAGAGACCTGCTTAGCCTCGTTCAGGCTGTCGCGCACGGCCAGGCCAACTGGTACAGCTTTGCCGTGGGCGCAGGAAGCCTCGCACTGATCCTGGTGCTCAAGCGCTTCGATAAAGTGCCCGGCATCCTGATCGCCGTGATCGTGGCCACGGTCTCGGTCAGTCTCTTCCATCTCGACAGCATGGGCGTGAAAGTGCTGGGCACGATTCCCCAGGGGTTGCCTGGCCTTTCGCTGCCGTGGGTCGCCAACGCGGACCTGGTCAAGATCGTCCTCGGCGGTGCGGCCGTCGCGTTGATCGCCTTCGCCGATACGAGCGTGCTCTCGCGCACCTATGCGGCGCGCTTTCATGCGCGCGTCGACCCGAACCAGGAGATGGTGGGCCTCGGCGTGGCGAACTTCGCGGCCGGCTTGTTCCAGGGCTTTCCGATCAGCAGCAGCGCCTCGCGCACGCCGGTTGCCGAAGCCGCGGGCGCCCGCACGCAGCTAACCGGCGTAGTGGGTGCGCTCGCCGTGGCGGCGCTGCTCATGGTCGCGCCCAATTTGTTGCGCTATTTGCCCAATAGCGCACTCGCCGCCGTGGTGATCGCCGCCGCGCTCGGACTGTTCGAAATCGCGGATCTCAAACGCATCTACCGTATTCAGCAGTGGGAGTTCTGGCTTTCGATCGGTTGCTTCGCGGCAGTCGCGGTCTTCGGGGCGATTCCCGGCATCGGCCTCGCCGTCTTGATCGCCGTGATCGAATTCCTCTGGGACGGCTGGCGGCCCCATTTCGCGGTGCTCGGCCGCGTGGAAGGGTCGCGCGGCTATCACGACATCGAGCGCTATCCCGCAGCCGTGCGCACGCCGGGACTCGTGCTGTTTCGCTGGGACGCGCCGTTGTTCTTCGCGAATGCCGAACTGTTTCAGCAGCGCCTGATGGAGGCGGTGGAAGCGTCGCCCACGACGGTACGCCGGGTCGTTGTGGCGGCGGAGCCCGTGACGAGTGTGGACGTCACGTCCGCCGACATGCTGCGCGAACTGACCCACGCGTTGCGCGAGCGCGGCATCGCGCTGCATTTCGCGGAGATGAAGGACCCGGTGCGCGACAAGCTCAAGCGCTTCGATTTGCTCGATGATATCGGCGCCGACCGCTTCGATCCGACCGTAAGCAGTGCTGTCGATCGCTATGTCGACGAGACCGGCCTCGCGAAGGACGAAGCCGGGCCGCAGGCGGGACAGTAGCGCCAAGCCGATGCGGTGCCGCCCTCGCAGCACCGCACTTCGCCTCGATGCCCGTCAGGCGCCAGGCTTGAGCACGACGCGAAAGCGCGCTTTGCCGCTCATCATCCGCTCATAGGCTTCAGCCGCGCGCGACAGCGGATATTCCTCGATCATCGGCTTCACGCCCGAGAGCGCGCTGAATGCCAGGGTCTCCTGAGAATCCGCGGCGGTGCCCGAGGGCCAGCCCTGCAACGAGTGGCGGCCCATGATGAACTGCGTGATCGGCACTTCCACGGGCTCCTGCGACACGCCGATCATGATCAGCTTGCCGTTCAGCCCAAGGCCGCCCAGCGCAGCGCTCATGGCTTTTCCGCTCGTGGCCGTGGCGAGGATCACGCGCGCGCCGCCCAGCGCGAGCAAGGCTTGCGCAACGTCCTGCGAGGCGCTGTCGATGTAGTGATGCGCGCCGAGCTGCTTCGCGAGCGGCGCCTTGTCCTGCCCGCGCGCGATGGCCACGGTGACGAAGCCCATTTTGCGGGCGTACTGCACGCCTAGATGGCCGAGACCGCCAATGCCGAGAATCGCCACGACATCGCCCGCGTGTGCGCCGCTGTGGCGCAGCGCGTTGAAGGTCGTGATGCCGGCGCACAGGAGCGGCGCGGCGTCGACGTCGGAGAGGTCGTCGGGCATGCGCGCGAGCGCTTCCTGCGGCGCCACCATGTAATCGGCATAGCCGCCGTCGTAGCTGATGCCGGGAATCTGGCCGTTCTTGCAGAGCACGAAGTCGCCATGGCGGCAGTGTTCGCAATGGCCGCAGTGGCCGCCGTGCCAGCCCACGCCGATGCGCTGCCCGACCTTCCATTCGTCGACGCGCGCGCCAAGCTTTTCGATCACGCCTGCGATCTCGTGGCCGGGGACGCGAGGAAACTGCAGGCCGGGCCACTGGCCTTCTTTCGTGAGCGAATCGCTATGGCAGATTCCGCAGGCCTGCACCTTGACGAGGACGTGTCCCTCGGGCGGCTCGGGAATATCGCGCTCGACCAGTTCGAGAGGGGCGCCCGGTTTTGCTACCTGCACTACGTGCATCTTTGGCATCGTCTGCTCCTGGGAAAGTGAGGTTTGCGCCGGTGATGTCGTGGCGACGTGTGGCGACTGCGACATTGTAGGACGATGGTGCGGGGGCTTCGTGCTGTGCGGCGTGGGGGGCTTTGGCGGGGGGATGTTTGTTAGCGTTGGGGGTATCAGCCTCCTTTTCGCGACCCTGCGCGTTTCGCGTCAGCCTGGACGCGGACTTTTCCATCGCTCGCCGTGCGGCTCTTCATATGATCGATGAACGCGCGCAGTTTCGGCATGATCTGCCGGCGGCCTGGATAGCAGAGAAACACCCCCGGCCTTACCTGCGCGTAGGCGTCCAGCACCTCGATCAGTTCACCCGATCTCAATCCAACAGCGGCCAGAGGCTCTGGTACCTGGGCGAGACCCAGGCCTTCTATCGCAGCGCCAAGCACGGTGGGAAAGTCACTGGCGATGAGGGGGCCGGATACGGCGATCTCGATCGCTTGGTCGCTGTCGTTGAATGACCATAGCGCGAGCGCGCCGTTGGACCGCCGCCATCGCAAGCATGCATGCTGGCGCAGGTCGTTCGGGTGAGTGGGCGGGCTTAACCCGGCGAAGTAGGCAGGGCTGCCGACGACGATGAGACGAAATGGCGGCGTCATCGGCACCGCGACCATATCGGGAGCAACGAGATGCCCCTGCCGGACAGCGGCATCGAATCCTTCGGCCGCAAGGTCGGTCACCTCCTTGCTCGCAGCAAGCTCCACCTCGACCTCGGGATAAGCCCGGCAGAACGATGTGACCAGCTCCAGCAGAGTGGGGATCACCGCGCGTGGCGCCGAGAGACGCAGCAATCCAGCCGGCCGCTGGCCGAGTCCACGCGCCACCTCACTGGCGGCGACCAGTTCCTCGAAGGCGGGCTTGGCGCGCACGAAAAACTTTTCGCCGGCTTCGGTCAAGCCGACACTGCGCGAGTTGCGGATGAAGAGCGCCGCGCCAATGCGCGCTTCGAGTACACGCACCGTCTGGCTGATAGCCGAGGGCGTCACACCGAGCTCCGCGGCCGCCTTGCGAAAACTGCGATGCTGGGCAACGCGCAGGAACACCTCCACGCCGTCCAGCGCGCCTTGTCTGACTGTGAAGTTCTGCTTCATGGCCCGTCAACAATGTGATGAATAGCCGCTTGCGACTAGCGATGATACCTTGGCACCAGCCATTGGGCCGGAGCATCAGCGGCTCACACCACCGTAACGGGACGCTGAATGAAACGCCTTCTTCTTAATTTGACCATAGCCGCTGTGCTGGTCGCTTTTGCTGGAGTTTCCATGTCGCAAACCACTCCGATGCCAACCACGCCAACCACGAAGATTTTGGCGATTGGCACTTTTCCGCCGGGCACGGACATGCAACTTGTTCAACACACTCTTCCGACCGAAGTTCGCGAGACGGCGCAGCTCTACCTCGAGGGCAAGATCGACCAGTGGTATTCACTGCAAGACCGGGCCGGAGTGGCGTTCATCCTGAACGTTACGGATGTCAATCAAGCGCATGAAATGCTTGAGGCACTTCCCTTGGGGAAAGTGCACTTAATGACATTCTCGCTCTTCCCAATAGGCCCACTGAAGCCGTTGAGCAAGCTTTTGAATCCGCCTTCCCCCGAGTAGAACGCGCTAGAGCGTGCTCGGCTGCAGCGCCGTCGGTTATTGTTTTAACTCGTTGTCAGGATCGAACATGAAGCTTTATTACTCGCCGGGAGCATGCTCGCTTGCGTCGCATATCGTTGCACGCGAGGCTTCAAATATTATGCAGTAGTGGAGCAATCCCTGACGCACCAGCCATGGTTGCTGGGAGAGCAATTCTCGGTAGCCGACGCCTATCTTTTCACAGTGACAAACTGGGCAAGGCACGTGGGCGTGGATTTATCGCGGCTGCCCGCTATTACCGCGTTTCAGCAACGCGCGGCTAGTCGCCCGCAGGTCAGGGAAGCACTGCTGGCGGAAGGTTTGCTGCGGGACTGACCAGCACTAAGGAGTGCAGAGATGATTGAGTCAATCGACAGCCTGGAGATTACGGTCATCGTCGATAACGTTACCGACATCATTTCATCGAATCCACCGTACGTGGAAACGGAGGTTGCCGGAGCCTGGCGGCGCGGGATGAAATGGCTTCGTAGAGGATGTCTTTGTTGCGCCGCTCACGGCTTGTCCTGTTTGATTACCGCCCGAACTGGCGACACCTCGCGCTCGCTTCTGTTCGACACGGGGCCCGACGAGTGGGTATTCGAACGTAACGTCGTCAGGCTCGGCCTCGACCTCGGCAAGGTCGGCGCGATGGTGCTTTCACATGGGCATTGGGATCACGCCGCTGCAATGCCACGGGCATTGCAGATGATTACGCTGGCAAACGGTGGAAAGCCTGTCCCAACCTATATGCATCCAGAGATGTTCGCATCGCGAGCGGTCAGGAATCCACAGGGCCGCGTGATGCCGATGGAGGACATTCCGGGCCAGCAGGTGCTTGCCGGTAACGGTGCAGAACTCGTGATCACGAGAGTTGAGCATCGGTTCTGTCGAAATCCTTCTACGTCAGCGGAGAAATCCCGCGTGTGACAAGCTTCGAGCGCGGCATGCCCGGCCAGCACAGGCTTGGCGCTGACGGTGAACGGGAATTGGACGAAACGCTCGTGGATGAACGATATGTTGCCGTGCATATCGCTAATAAGGGTTTGTTTGTGTTTACAGCCTGTTCACACGCAGGTCTCATCAACGTATTGACTCATGCGGGCAATCGCTTCCCTGACGTGCCGATCTACGGGGTGCTGGGCGGCTTCCATTTGTCAGGTGCAACGGAAAGCATTATTCCGGACACTGTCGAAGCGCTGGAACCGTTCAATCTTGCACTGATCACCCCCGCGCATTGCACCGGCTGGCGGGCAATCGGCGTACTGGCGACACGGTTCAAGGATCGAGTCGCACCGTCGGCGGTAGGCAAGCGCTTCGTTCTTTGACTAGCGATCTATTCAACCTCTTCCCATCATGACTGGAAGCGCGTTCTTCTCGACCAACCTGCTGCTTGCCTATGCAGCGTATTTCGTCGGCACCGCGAGTCCCGGGCCGAGCAACCTTGCAATCTTGTCCATCGCGGCCAGTCACGGCCGTAAAGCGGCGATGATGTTCGCACTCGGTGTCATCTCGGGATCGATGTTTTGGGCGACGGTGGCCACGCTAGGCGTGTCGGCTGCCCTGATCGCCTGGTCCCAGTTCATCATCGCAATCAAGATCTTTGGTGGTCTATATCTCTTGTGGCTCGCCTTCAAATCCGGACGCAATGCGCTTTCGACCGCCGCCGCCTCGGTCGAGAAGGTGGAACGAGCACCGACATTGACGAGCGTCTACGTCCGCGGCGCGACGCTCCATCTCACCAATCCAAAAGCGATCCTCGTGTGGGTTTCCATTGTCGCGCTTTCGTCGAACGGCACGGGATCTGCCCATGGTGCCGTAATCGCAGGCTGTGCGGCCATCGGATGCCTGGTGTTCGGCGGTTATGCCGTTCTCTTTTCGACGGATTCGGCTCGCAGGATGTACGTGCGGACCCGTCGCGCGCTGGAAGGATGCCTGGCCGTCGTGTTCGGGATCGCCGGGATCAGACTGCTGGCGACGCATGTCTAGTCTGGTTTCAGTATTCGCTTTCGTGTTGAACCGACGTTCGCTCTTCAGAGCGCGCGCCAGCTACTCACGCAACGTTGCCACGGGAAGTCTGGCGACCAGCTCGTCGAATACGACACGAATTCGCCTCGATACCGGGCCGCGTTGGGGACGATAAACGTAGAGCTTCCAGGGCTCGGGATCGAGGCGGGGCAGAAGCCGGACGAGTTGACCTCGCTGAACGTAAGGCCGAATCAGATATTCGGTACATTGGCTGAAGCCAATTCCCGCGCACGCCGCTTCGACTTCCACAGAAGTGTCATTGGTTACGAATGCGGGCGCAGCAGGCTGGAAGTGACGTTCTCCGCGGAACATCCATGGCCACGGACGACCGCTTGCGGGGTCGATCAGGCACGTCACAGGCAGCGCTTCGAGGTCCTTCAGATTCCCTGGTTCTCCTACCCGCTCGATCAATGCAGGTGAGGCGACAGTCCATACCGGCAGTGGCCCGATAGCGCGTGCGACAAACCGGTTGTCGCCAATTGCGCCCACACGCACGCCTATGTCGATCTGCTCGTCCACGACGGCCGAGGGGGCGTCCGAGAGTCTGAGGTCGCCAATCAGACCGGGATGACGGGCCATCAATTCCATCAGGATCGGCTGTACGTAGTAGCGACCCAGGGCTGACGGCGCGGTAATGCGCACAACGCCCATTGCGTCGTCGCTCATGGTCGCCTGGCCGAACAGACCGTCGACGCCGGCTAATGCAGCCTGAGCGCGTGCGACGAACGCCTGGCCGAACGTCGTGATCTGCACGCGTCGCGTATTCCGGTGGAACAGGGGTTCCCTCAGTTGCTCCTCGAGCTCGCGCACCGCGCGCGTGACCACTTGCGGCGAAACGCCGAGTCGCGCGGCGGCTTCGCGAAAGTTTGTACACGACGAGGCGGCCAGGAAGATCCTCAGGAGATCAAGGCGATTGAGCATGATTGTTGCTGCACTGAGAGTGATGAGTCATTGTCGTGGAAAATTCCCAAATGAGGAATTGTGAATGCGCGATTATTCCATTCATCTTCGAGCGCCGAATATCCATACTTCGTTCCAGGCGTGAGGCAAGGTAGCCGTGAACAGCGCGCCAGACCCTGCGCAATATCCACTGGAACAAAGGACGACATCATGAACATGATCAATACACAGCGGCAGATCGAAGGCAAGATTGCGCTCGTGACCGGCGCAAGCTCCGGTATCGGCCGCGCTTCGGCTGTCGAACTCGCCCGGCGCGGCGTAAAGGTCGTCGTGGCGGCTCGCCGCAAGGACGAACTCGACCAGCTCGCGCAGCAAATTTCGGCCGAGGGTGGTGAAGCGTCGGCCTTCGCGGCGGACGTTTCGAAAGAAGCCGACATCAAGCGTCTCGTCGACTACACGGTGCAGACCTATGGGCGCCTTGACATCGCCTTCAACAATGCGGGAACCGAGGGCGTATTTGCACCGCTCATCGAACAGGACTCCGAAAGGTTCGACATGGTCTTCGAGCTGAACGTGCGCGGCGTGCTGAACTCGATGAAATACGAAGCGCAGGTCATGCTCGAGCAAGGGGCGGGCAGCATCATCAACAACGCCTCAATGGGCGGGCTGATCGGCTTCGGGAACGCGTCGGTGTATATCGCCAGCAAGCACGCGGTAGTCGGCATGACCAAAACGGCGTCGATCGAATGGTTCCGCAAAGGCATCCGCGTGAACGCACTGTGCCCGGGATTGATCGAGACGCCGTTCCATCATCGCGGCATCTGGCCATCGGCCGAAGTGCAGCAGCAGTTCGCCGCCGGCACGCCGGCCGGCCGCTGGGGCTCGGCGCAGGAGATGGCGACGATCGTGGCGTTCCTCGCGTCCGACGACTCGAGCTACGTTTCGGGCCACGCTCTGGTCGCCGACGGCGGCTACTCGATCGCCTGACGCGTGCGTTTGCGAGGCTTCACCAGTCTTTCGACCGCGCCCCCGGTCACCTGCTTGAACAGTTCGACGTTCGCATACGCCCGCGCAGCGAGCATGGCGCCGTAGACCAGCGAGACGAGCGTGGCCGCTTCGGCGTGAACCGACGAATCCAGTTTGATGAGGTCGCCCTTCACGCCGGACTCGAGCACCCGTTCAAGCCACGCAGTCAGGTGATCGAAGAACGTCTTCACCCCTTGAGCCACTTCTTCGGGCAGCGAAGGGAGCTCGGCGCCCAGCATGCCCGCGACACAGAACGGAGCCGTGTCGTCCGCAATGCAGCGCTCCCAATGGCCGATGTAGGCGCGCAGTTGTGCGATGGCGTCAGCGCCGCTCGCCTCCAGCGCCGCCACATCGGCGTCGAGCGCTTCCTGCCACGCGTTCAGCACGGCGACCACGAGATCTGTCTTGGCGGGGAAATGGTGGTGAATGCTGGCCTTGCGAATGTCGATCGCATCCGCGATGTCGGCATAACTAAACCCGTTGTAGCCGCGCCGCATGATGAGTTGCCGTCCCGCTGCAATGATCCTGTCGGCCGTCAGTTCTCCACTTACCGTCATGTTACCTACCATCTAGTCGGTTGAATGTCCGTCAGTTTATGCGGAGTGGGCAGCAATTGCCAGCCACGAAATTTTTCTTGCACCTTAGCCATCCTACTAGTAGGATGGCTACATCGAACAGGCCAGATCCTGTCGAGTTCCCAGTCACCCACTCCCCGGAGCATCAAAATGAAGATTTCCTCATACGTAACCCGCATTGCCGCCGCCGTTGCCCTTTCCGCCGCCGCGCTCGGCGCGCAGGCCGCCACGGCCGCGCCGGTCAAAAACATCGTGCTCGTGCACGGATACTTCGCCGATGGATCGGGCTGGCAGGCCGTGTCGAAGATCCTCGCGCGCGACGGCTACAAAGTCTCCGTGGTGCAAGAGCCGGAAACTTCGTTCGACGACGACGTGAAGGCGACGACCCGTGTTATCGATGCACAGGACGGCCCGAGCATCCTCGTCGGCCACAGCTACGGTGGCGCGGTCGTGACCGAGGCAGGCAACGACGACAAGGTCGCGGGTCTCGTCTACGTGGCCGCGTTCCAGCCAGACACGGGAGAATCGCCGCTCGAACTGGCTAAAAAGACGCCGCCGGCCACCCAGGCGATCAAGGCCACTGCCGACGGCCACCTGTACATTGATCCGGCTAATTTCCACGAGGATTTCGCCGCCGACTTGCCCGCCTCGGAGGCCCGCTTCATGGCCATCTCGCAGGTGACGCCCGCCGCGCAATCGTTCGGCGTTCCGATCACTCACGCCGCGTGGAGAACGAAGCCGAGCTGGGCCGTCGTGGCGACTGCGGACCGCGCGATCAATCCTGATCTGGAACGCTTCATGACGCAGCGCGCTGGCAGCAAGACGGTCGAGATCCACTCGAGCCACGTGGTCTACATGTCGCATCCGGCGGAAGTTGCGAAGCTGATCGAGCAAGCCGCAGCGCAGTCCGGCAAAGAGTGATGCAGCGTGATTCGCCGCCTCCGGCCGTGATACCGGTCGAGGCGGCCCAAATCCGCGGCCAGACTTTTTTCGACCCAATGTCACACGCGGCCCAGGCTGTCTCGTCATGTCATGGCAACCCAACCGAAAGGAGATGAAACCATGACTGCCAAGCTCGACCTGTTCGCCGCCGCCCCGACCCTGATGAAGTCCTGGATGGCCGCCTCGCTCGCCGTGTCCGGGAGCCTCGAGCCGAGCCTCATTGCGCTAGTGGAGGTGCGCGCGTCGCAAATCAACGGCTGCGCGAATTGTCTTAACATGCATACCGCCCACGCACGCGAGGAAGGCGAGACCGAACAGCGTCTCTATCTGCTTTCCGCGTGGAAAGAAGCCCCGTGCTACACCGACCGCGAACGCGCGGCGCTCGGCTGGACCGAGGCCCTCACGCGCCTTTCCGAAGGTCATGCGCTGGAAGCGGCGCGCGCGGCGCTCACCGGCCACTTTACCGAGGAGGAGCAGGTGAAGCTCACGCTGATGATCAATGTGATCAACGGCTGGAACCGCCTTGCGGTCGGCTTCGGCCTGTGGGTCGATCCGGCGGCGGCCAAAGCCATGGCCAAAAAGATGGTCGCCGCATGACGGACCCGGGCCTGAGGGACGCCGCGGCGAGTTTCGATCCGCTGCGACGCAAGCTGATCCGCGTGGCGTACCGCATGCTCGGCTCGGTTGCCGACGCCGAGGACATCGTGCAGGACGCGTTCATCCGCTGGGCGGACGTGGAGCGCGACGACGTGCGCGTGCCGGAGGCCTTCCTGCGCCGCATGGTGATGCGCATGTGCCTCGACCAGCTCAAGTCGGCGCGGCATCAGCGCGAAACGTATGTCGGTCCGTGGCTGCCCGACCCGGTCGTCGAAGAGGACGAGCAGGAGGACGTCACGCTGCCGCTCATGCTCGCGCTCGAACGCCTTTCGCCGCTGGAGCGCGCGGCGTTCCTGCTGCACGACGTGTTCGGGCTGGAGTTCGACGAAGTCGCGGCCACGATCGGGCGCGAGAGCGCCGCATGCCGCCAGCTCGCGGCGCGCGCCCGTGCTCACGTGAGAGAAGCGCGCCCGCGTTTTCATGTGGAGAAAGCGCGCGGCCTCGAACTGGCGCAGGCGTTCTTCGCGGCGTCGCGCAGCGGCGACATGAGCGCGCTGGGCGCGATGCTCGCCGACGACGTGAGCCTGCATGCGGACGGTGGCGGCAAGCGCCCGGCGATTGGCCACCCGGTGTTCGGCTTCGAGAGTGTGATGAAGCTGCACGCTCAGCTAGCCGACCTGTTTCGCAAGAATGGCTCGACTTTCGTGCGTGCGGGTTTCATCAACGGGCTGCCCGGTTTCGTCACGCGCGAGGCGGATGGCGAGTTGCAAACCACCGCGCTGGAGATCGAAGGTGGCAAGGTCACGGCCATTTACGTGATGCGCAATCCGGACAAGCTGCGGCATCTGCACTGAGGCGTGCGGTTTCCGGCCGCCGCCGCCGTGCACAAACGTTCCAGACTTGCAGCCGCGTCTCGCAGATCATGACTGCCTCGAAAAAGGAGGCAGCATGTTCGATACGAAAGTCGCGCTGGTCGTGCGGGAAACCCTCGCGGTCTGGCAGAAGCTCAATGTGACCGCGTTTCTCGCAACGGGCATTGCGGCGGCGGTGCCCGAAGCGCTTGGCGAGCCCTACGAAGACGCGCGCGGGCAACGTTACGGCAGGATGCTGGGCCAGCCGATGATGATCTATGGCGCGGATGTCGGGGGGTTGCAGGCGGCGCTGCGGCGCGGCGTGTCGCGTGAACTCACGATCGTGCCTTACGTGCGCGCCATGTTTTCGACGGGGCACGACGCGGCGAACCGCGAGGTATTTCGCGCCGAGGACCCGGAGAATCCCGATCTGGTGGGAATCGCGCTATACGGCCCGAAGAACGCGGTGGATAAGGCCGTGAAGGGGTTGGCGCTGCATCAGTAGACGGGGCGCCGTCTCCTTTCCATCACCCAGCCTTGCGCACCGGCGGAAAGCGCCGCTTGCTAGTGCCCATGGGAATGCGGCGGAAGCGCTCCTTCTTGTGCTCTTCCTCGAAGTGCGAGAGTGAGAGCTTGACGAGGTCGCTGCGCGAGACGATGCCCACGAGCCGCCGCGATTCGCGGTCGGCCACCACGGGCAGGCGTTCGAGCCCGTGAATCGCGAGACGCGTGGCAATCTGCCGGCAGGTCTCCGCGGGCAGCGCCATGTCGGGGGAACGTTGCGCGAGCAACGAGCCGAGCGGCGTGTCGAGTTCTTCGGTCGCGGCGCTCGCGCGCACGGCGTCGAGCATCGCGCGATCCACCACACCGAGCACCGCGCCGTCGCGCAGCACCGGGAATGCGCGGCGCTGCTGAGTCGAGCCAAAATAGCGGTCGAGGGCTTGGCGCACGGTGACGTTCGCGTCGATCGTATCGACATTGCGCGTCATCACTTCATCGACGTAATGGCGCTCGAGCGGATCGACGCCGTACTCGCGATAGATGTGATAACCGCGGCGCGCGATCTTTTCGGTCATGATCGAGCGCTTCATGACGACCGTCGCGAAGCCGTGCGCGACCAGCGTGGCCGTGAGAAGCGGCAGCAGCGCATTGGTGTCGTGCGTGAGGCCGAACGCGAACACGATGGCCGTGAGGGGGGCGCCGAGCGTGGCGCCGAGCGTCGCCGCCATGCACACGAGCGGCCACAGCGCCGGGTCGCTGCCGGGCAGCACGTGGCTCAGCACCGAGCCGAGCCCCGCGCCGAGCATGAGCAGCGGGGCGAGTACGCCGCCCGAGGTGCCGGAGCCGAGCGCCACGACCCAGATCACGGCTTTCACCACCAGAATCGCAATGGCGACCTGAAGAATGATGTGCTGATGCAGCAGATCGCCGATCACGTCGTAGCCCACGCCGAGCGCGCGCGGCTCGATGAAGCCGCCAATGCCTACCACGAGCCCGCCGATGGCCGGCCACCACGACCAGTGCAGCGGCAGATGGCCGAACAGGTCCTCGACCTTGTAGAGCGCCGCCGAAAGCCCGGACGCGAGCGCGCCCGCCAGCAACCCGGCGATGATGCATGAAAAGAGCGCCACGGCGTGCGGCGGCAGGGTCTGCATGGGGAAGAGCGGCGCCGTACCGAAGAACACGGAGCGCGCGAATCCGGCCACCGCGCACGCAAGCGCCACGGGCAGGAAGCTGCGCGGGCGCCATTCGAACAGCAGCAGTTCCACGGCGAGCAGCACGGCTGCGACCGGCGTGCCGAATACGGCGGTCATGCCCGCGGCCGCGCCTGCCACGAGCAACGTCTTGCGCTCGGCGGACGTGACACGTACACACTGCGCGAGCAGCGACCCGAGCGCGCCGCCCGTCATGATGATCGGGCCTTCCGCGCCGAAAGGGCCGCCGCTGCCGATCACGATGCCCGACGAGAGCGGCTTGAGCACGGCCACCTTCGGCGACATCTTGCTCTTGCCGAAGAGAATGGCTTCGATGGCTTCGGGAATGCCGTGGCCGCGAATTTTCTCGGAGCCGAAGCGCGCCATTATCCCGACAATCAGCCCGCCTATCACCGGCACGACGATGACCCACGGCCCCAGCGTGTTGAGCGCCGGCGAGCGGTCGGCGAACGAGAACTGGCCGAAGAAGAACAGGTTCGTGAACCAGTGGATCAGGCTCAGCAGCACGAACGCCGCGAGCGTGGCCAGTGCGCCGATCACGGCGGCCAGCACGCTGATGCCGGGCAGCCGTGCGTTCGCCGAAAAGTCGCGCTTGTGGGAATCGTCGGAGTGCATGGTCTTTAAAGATCGATATGCGGAATGGTGAATGCGCCGTCGAGCGATCTCAACTCGGCGCGATGCAGTTCGGCGAGGCGCGCGAGCAGTTTTTCGCCAGCGGTGAGCAGATGCACTTCCACCTGGCGGCGGTCGCGCTCGCTCACGCGGCGCTCGACGAGCTCGATCGCCTCGCAGCGCGAGACGAGCGCAACCACGCCGTGATGCTGCGCCTGCAAACGCTCGGCCAGCTCGCCGATGGTCGCCCACGTGCGGCCGGGGTAGCCCTTCACATGCAGCAGCAGCAGGTATTGCAGCGGCGTAATGCCCTCGGCCTGCGCGGCCTGCTCCGAGAAGCGCTCGAAGCGGCGCATCTGGTAGCGAAATTCGGACAGCTGCTCAAAGTCGACCTTGTCGAGGTCGCGCGCGCTTTTTTTCATCGGGAGTCCATGGAACGGTTTAGGCTCCTAATATATCACGACATGATATTTATGCCCGAAAACGCCCGTCACATAAGCATCGCGGCCAGGTGTATGGCCGCTAGTCGGCTCAGGCCGGCGCCTGCTGCGGCGTCTTCGCCTGGTGATAGAGCCCCGAGATCAAATCGGCCTGCGTGATGATGCCCGCGAGCCTGCGTTCGTGATCGACCACCGGCACATGATGGTGCCCGCGGCCCGCGAAAATACGCACGAGTTCGACGATCGGCGCCGTGTTCGCGACGGTGAGCACATGCGTGGTCATCAGCGTGCCGACGCTCTGGCCGGACTCGGCGTGCGGCCGGAACATGCGCGCGATCGCATGGAGCATGAGACGCAGCGGATGCCGTTCGCGCCCGTCGTCGGCGAGGTCGGCGCGCGTGACGATGCCCTTCACCTGACGATGCGCGTCCACCACGGGCAGCGCCTTCACGTCGTGGCGTTTGAGCAGCGAGCGCGCTTCGCCCACGGTCGTAGCGGGCGTGATGCTTACCACATTGGCCGACATGACGTCCGCGCAGGTCAGTTCGCCGAAGCTGCGCGCGTAGGCGCGGATTTCGGCGTCCTGGAGCACGGCTTCGAGGTCGTCGGTGTCGATGTCGAGCATTTCGTCGCGCTCGCGCAGCACGGCTTCGAGGTCGGCGCGCGTGAAACCGGCTTGCGCGGGTACGGGGCCGGCCACGCTCGGGCGTCGAGCGGTGTGCGGGTAGCGATGCCCCGTGGCGGCGTGATAGACGAGCGCGCCGCCGAGCAGCAGGAACGACTGCAGCGCGACGGGCACGAACACGAATTCATAGCCGAGCGCATGCACGGCCGGGCCGCCCAGCACAGCGGTCAGCGCGACCGCGCCGGAAGGCGGATGCACGCAGCGCAGCGTAAACATCGCGACGATGGCCGCGGCGATGGCCACGGCGGCGGCTGGCACGGGGTCATGTATCCACATCGCCGCGGTTACGCCCACGGTGGCGGAAACGAGGTTGCCGCCGATGATCGACCAGGGCTGCGCGAGCGGGCTGGCGGGCACGCCGAAGAGCAGCACGGCGGAGGCGCCCATCGGGGCGATCAGGTACGGGATGCTCGGATCGCCGCCGAGCAGCCGGTGCGCGAGCGCGCCCGTCAGTGCGATGCCGACGAGCGCGCCGCCGCCCGAGCGCACGCGCTCGCGCCATGTGATGGTGACCCTGGAGGGGGTGAAGCGGGTGAGCCAGCGAAGGACTTTGAAGCGTGACACGATTCGGAACGGTTTGGAACAGATGGGGAGCGCAGACGGCTCGGCGCCGCCCAAAGAAGAGGAATTATATCGCGATGTGATATATATCGCGACACTTCGTCGCGGCGGCGTTGTACCGAGGATGCGCTTCAGGCGGGAATTTTGGGGCCGCAACTGTAACCGTGCAGCGGGTGGTGGCAGGGGAGGGA
>NZ_JAMBPR010000047.1 GCF_024206475.1 Paraburkholderia sp. CNPSo 3274 | reverse complement strand
AACACGGCGGGCGGCGCGTCGTGGGTCTCGCTGCACCATGGCGGCGGTGTGGGCATGGGCTTTTCGCAGCACTCGGGCGTGGTGATCGTGGCGGACGGCACGCAGGCGGCGCATGAGCGTCTTGGCCGCGTGCTGCACAACGATCCGGCGACGGGCGTGATGCGCCACGCGGACGCTGGCTATGAACTCGCGCAGGAAACGGCGCGCGAGGCGGGCCTCAAGCTGCCGATGCTCGGCCGATGAGCGGCGCGAAAGCGGTAGGCGGTGCAGTGCAGGCCGCCAGGCTCACGCTGCTGCGTGGCGCGGCGCTCGTGGCGTCGCCCTGGAAGAACGGCGGCGGCGTCACGCGCGAAATCGCGGTGGCGCACGTGGCATCGCGTGCCGGCGCGTCACTCGACGCGTTCGCGTGGCGCGTTAGCGTGGCCGATGTCGCGCAAGCGGGGCCGTTCTCGCGTTTCGAGGGCGTGGATCGGACGTTGGTGCTGCTCGAAGGCGCGGGCATGCTGCTCGACGAAGCGGATCGCACGCATGTGCTCACGCAGCCCCTGGACGTCGCGCATTTCGCGGGAGAAGCCGCGATCGAGGCGCGCCTCGTGAACGGCGCCACGCGCGACTTCAATCTGATGGTGCGCCGCGATGCAGCGCGCGGAACGCTCGAAGTGTGGCGCGCAGACGAGCGGCGCAGCATGCATGCGCAAACGGTATTGCTCTACTGTGCGCAAGGCGCGAAGGATGTGCGCGTGGATGGCGAACGCCACGTGCGCCTCGAAGCGGGCGATACGCTGCGCATCGATACGCTCGACGCGCAATGCCCCTTGCACATCGAAACGCGCGGCGCGGGCGCCTTGCTCGCCGTGGCGCTGGATGTGCTGGACGCGCCACGGCAAGACACTACGGAAGCGGCATCGCGCGATGCTGTGCACACCTGATGAACCGCACTCTCTGGCAAAACCTCAACCTGTGCCCGCATGGCGATCCGGGCCACGTCGTCGAGAACGCGACGATTGCCGTGGAAGACGGCAAGATCGCGTGGCTCGGCGCCGCTGCAGAATTGCCCACGCAATTTACCGAGTGGCCGTGTGAGGATCTGGGCGGCGCCTGGGTCACGCCCGGTCTCGTGGATTGCCACACGCACCTCGTCTACGGCGGACAGCGCGCCGATGAATTCGCGCAGCGCCTTGCGGGCGTGAGCTACGAAGAAATCGCGCGGCAGGGCGGCGGCATCGTATCGACGGTGCGCGCCACGCGTGCGGCCGACGAAGCCTCGCTGTTCGCTCAGTCGGCAACGCGCCTCGAAGCGTTGCTTGCCGAAGGCGTAACGGCTGTCGAGATCAAATCGGGCTACGGCCTCGATCTGGCGAGCGAGCGCAAGATGCTGCGCGTCGCGCGTCAGCTTGGCGAGCGCTATCCGGTCACGGTGCGTACGACGTTTCTCGGCGCACATGCGTTGCCGCCCGAGTTCGTGGGCCGTGCCGACGACTATATCGACGAGGTGTGCGAACGCATGCTTCCCGCGCTCGCCGACGAGGGGCTCGTGGACGCCGTCGATGTGTTCTGCGAACGGATCGGCTTTTCGCTCGCGCAGAGCGAGCGCGTGTTCGAGGCGGCCGCGCGGCGCAAGCTCGCAGTCAAAATGCACGCCGAGCAGCTTTCCAATAGCGGCGGCGCGGCGCTCGCGGCGCGCTACGGCGCGCTGTCCGCCGACCATCTGGAGTTTCTCGACGAAGCGGGCGTCGCCGCCATGAAGGACGCGGGCACCGTGGCGGTGCTGCTGCCGGGCGCGTACTACTTCATCCGCGAAACGCAGCTTCCGCCGCTCGACCTGCTGCGGCGCTACGAGGTGCCGATCGCCATTTCGACCGACAGCAATCCGGGCACGTCGCCTGCCACCTCGTTGCTGCTCATGATGAACATGGCGACCACGCTGTTCCGCATGACCGTGCCCGAGGTGTTGCAGGGCGTGACGCGGCATGCCGCGCAGGCTTTCGGCGACGCCGGGCGTCATGGCACGCTCGCGGCTGGTCGTCCCGCGGACTTTGCCGTGTGGACGGTGCAGTCGCTTGCGGAACTGGCTTACTGGATCGGCCGTCCGCTCTGCGCACGAGTGGTGCGCGGCGGCGAGACTGTCTTTGAGCGTCGCGCATTTGAGCGTCGCGTTTGAGCGCTATTTTCACGCATGAATCACACCATCGAAACGAATCCGACTTCGCGCGCGCTCTTCGCCGGGCACGCCTGGTTGCCCGACGGCTGGCGCCGCAACGTGCTGCTCGAATGGGACGCTGCGGGAACGCTGCGCACCGTGACGCCCGATCTGGCGCAAGCGCCTCAAGGCGTCGCGCGGGCGCCGGGCCCGATCACGCCTGGCATGCCTAATCTTCATTCGCATGCGTTTCAGCGCGCCATGGCTGGCCTCACCGAATATCGCGCGAACCGCACCGACAGCTTCTGGAGCTGGCGCGACCTCATGTACCGCTTCGCCGCGCGCATCACGCCCGACGATCTCGGGGCGATTGCGCGCTGGCTCTACGTCGAGATGTTGAAAGCGGGCTACACCTCCGTGTGCGAATTCCACTACGTGCATCACGGCAAGGATGGCCAGCGGTATGCGAGCCCCGCCGAACTGGCGCAACGCGTGGTGGACGCAGCGAGCGTGACCGGCATCGGCATGACGATGCTGCCCGTGCTCTATCAATACAGCGGCTTCGGCGCGCAAGCGCCGCGCGACGATCAGCGCCGCTTCATCAACACACCGGAACAGTTGCTCGGCATCGTCGAGGCGTTGCGTGCGTGGCAGCCCGAGCACGGCGCGTTGCGCTACGGCGTAGCGCCACATTCGCTGCGCGCCGTTTCGCACGACTCGTTGCGCGCGCTGCTGGAAGGCCTGGACCGCAAGCTTCCGGGTGCGCCCGTGCATATCCACATCGCCGAGCAGACGGCCGAGGTCGAGGCCTGTATGGCGACAGAAGGCGCGCGGCCGGTGCAATGGCTCCTCGACCGGTTCGACGTGAACGCGCGCTGGTGCCTCGTCCATGCCACGCATATCGACGCGCGGGAGACCGCCGCGCTCGCACAGAGCGGTGCGATTGCGGGCCTGTGCCTCACGACCGAAGCGAATCTCGGCGATGGTATTTTCCCCACGCGCGAGTATCTCGATGCGGGCGGCGCGTTCGGCGTGGGCTCGGACAGTCATATCGGCGTGGACTGGCGCGCAGAGCTTCGCTTGCTCGAATACGGTCAGCGGCTCGTACGGCGCGAGCGCAATGTGTTGGCCGCGACGCATCAGGCACAAGTTGCCGACCGGCTGTTCGACGCAGCGCTTGCCGGCGGCGCTAGCGCTACAGGGCGCAAGGTCGGCGCATTGAAGGAAGGCGCGCGCGCCGACTGGATCGTGCTCGACGCGCAGCATCCGAACCTGGCCGAACAAAAGCCGCTCACGTGGCTCTCGTCGGTTGTCTTCTGCGAGCATGGCGAAACGCCGGTGCTCGACGTCTATACCGGCGGCGTCAAAGTGGTGGAAGCGCGCCGCCATCGCGACGAAGCGCGCCTTTACGCCGACTATCGCGCGGCGCTTGCCGGGCTGCTGGCTGATGATTGAACGCGGGCCTGAACGCACGCTCTGCTCACGAGACTACATTCCATGACCGATATCTTTTCACTGGAGCGCGGCACCGCGCCGCTCATCATTTCGATCCCTCATTTGGGCACGCACATTCCCGCTGCGATGCACGGCGAGTACACGGACGTGGCCCTGAGCGTCGCCGATACGGACTGGCATCTCGATCGCCTTTACGCGTTTGCGAAGGAGCTGGGCGCGACCGTGCTCGGCGCGCGCGTTTCGCGCTATGTGATCGACCTGAACCGGCCGCCGAACGACGAGAGCCTCTATCCCGGCCAGACCACCACGTCGCTGTGTCCAACCGAAACGTTTCGCGGCGAGCCCATCTACCGCGAAGGCTGCGTCCCCGACGCGTCGGCGCGCCAGCGTCGCGTGCAGACGTTCTGGCAGCCGTATCACGACACGCTCGCCGCTGAACTCAAGCGCCTGCGCTCGACGCACGCAAATGTGCTGCTGTGGGAGGCGCATTCGATCGCAAGCGTGCTGCCGCGCCTGTTCGAGAGCAAGCTGCCGGGTCTGAACATCGGCACCCAGGATGGGCGTACGGTGAATGCGGCGGTGCAGGCGCGCGCGGAACGCGCGGCGGCAGCAAGCGGCTATACGTGGATCGCGAACGGACGCTTCAAGGGCGGCTACATCACGCGCCATTTCGGCGCGCCGCAGGACGGCGTGCATGCGATCCAGCTGGAGATGTGCCAGTCCGTTTATATGAACGAAACGGCGCCGTTCGATTACGTGCCCGCGCTCGCGGAGAAAGTCCAGCCCGTGCTGCGCGGGATGGTGGGCGGCGCGCTTGAAGCCGTTGAGGCGATGAACGCGACTGCGGCGTGAGATTTCCCGGCGACCGTCAAGGCTGGGCTCGACGGTACGTCAGGGAACCATTTGCATATCGCCTGGCGCTTGCGGCGGCAGCTTGATAGAAAGGACTTTGAATTCGCCGCTGGTTGGCTCGGATCCCGCATGCACCGTCCCCTTCGGGATGATGATCAGGTCGCCAGGGTGAATCTGACGCTGCTCGTTTCCGAGCCAGAAAGTGCCGCTTCCCGAAATCACGTACTGGATCTCGTCAGAACCCCTATGCGTATGCTTGGGTACGTTACCGGTCTGCACTGCAACGGTCCCACTCGGCGTGACGACCAGACCCTTCGAGCGCAGGGTGCCCATGTTCGGAATCTGTGGGCCGAGATCGGCGTCGGTCATGGCCGCCAGGTCGACGATCTGCGCCGTCAACGGCACATCTGACGTTTGCGCTCGTGCTGGCGTACCCACATGGGATGCAAACATGCCGGCAACAAAGGCGACGGGCAACGCCGCCAGATAGATGGATTGACGCATCTTCTTTTCCTTTTGGCTTGAGTGGGACCATCGACGTACAGCGCGCTGAAGTGACCTGTCGTGCTGGATTGTCGCGCCGTCGAGCAGGCAGTTCGCAACCAGGGCAACACCGGAGTCCATCCACTCGGCGGCGCATGCCCCGAATAGTCGCCTCGGCCGCGCGCCAACACTCGTGTCCTGGCGTTATGAAAGCGCCGTCACACGCTTCTCCTCCCCGTCCCTCCACCGAATGGTGTTTTCCCCTAGCCGAAATCGGTTGCGGTCGAAAATCGGCTGCTCTACGATTTAATCAAATAGATTTTCAATGTGAAAATTTATTTGAAAGGTCTGGATCGAGAAGAGCAGGCGTGCCGCGTAAGCGGGATGGCAACTCAGGCGCTGGGTTAGCGCCGCCGATGGAAAGTCGCGACCTCACGCGTGGCACTTTCGTATACGCGCTCCATCTGTTCGAGGCAGGCCGTGGCAGCGGCGGCAGCGGACTGGACGCCCGAAGTCGCCTCGGCCATCTTGAGCAGCACGGCGCGGCGTAGCGCTGCGTAGTCTTCGCACACGCGTGCGCCTTCCGGTGTGGTCGAGTAGTAGACGCCGGTGCGCGCCGTGCCGTTTTTTTCTACGAGTCCGGACTTGATCAGCTTACGTAGTTCGTACTGCATATTAGCTACGTCTTGCCGGTTGGTCATATGCAGAAGGTCGCGAATGGTCTTGGGCCGTTCGTGCATGTAAATGACGTGCATCAGTGCGTTTTCCTGTCCGCTCAGCGTGGCACCGGTGACGGCGGCCATGCATTCGGACTGCCAGCGCGAAAACGACTGATCGAGCCGCATGACGGCGTATTCGAGGTCGGTGATCTCGACGCTGAAGTCGTCCGTCGCGAGGTGCCAGCGATGTTCGGACCTGGCGGTGTTTTTCGGGGTTCTGCGTGATTTTTCGGTCATTGCGGAATCGCGCGGTTGCGGCCTGTGCCGTCGACTGGGGTGGGAAAGGCGGGGCCGCCGCGAGGCAGCCCATCGTGTAGACAAATTTTACTGCGACAGGATTGATATGAGACGAATTCTGGACACCAGGGATTTCATTCTCGGCACATTCGCGACGAACTGCTCGGGCGGGATGTCGGTGACGAAGATCGGCGAGCGCTGGGAGAACTCCTGGGAGAACAACGAGAAACTCGCGGTGATGCTCGACGAAGCCGGCATCGATTTCATGCTGCCCATTGCGCGCTGGATCGGCTATGGCGGCGAGACGGATTTCCACGGCTCGGTGCTGGAAACGATGACGTGGGCGGCCGGTCTGCTCGCGAAGACGCGCGACCTCACGGTCTTCGCGACCGTCCACACGGCAGCCAACCATCCCGTGGTCGTGGCCAAGCAGATCGCCACGCTCGACCAGATCGGCGCGGGCCGCGCCGGCCTGAACATCGTGGCGGGCTGGAACCGCCCCGAATACGAAGCGCTCGGGCTGCCGCTCGCGGCTGGCCACGACAAGCGCTATGCGTATGCGCAGGAGTGGTTCGATGTGGTGCAGAAGATCTGGACCCACGAAGGCCCGTTCAACTGGGAAGGCGAGAATTTCCAGCTCAAGAATGTGTATGGCCTGCCGCGTCCGTGGAACGGCGAGCGTCCGCCTATCCTGAACGCAGCGGGCTCGGGCGAGGGACGCGCTTTCGCAATCGGCAATGCGAACTTCCTGTTCACGCCGGCGATCGATCTCGAGCGTTCGCGTACGGAAGTCGCCGAACTCAAGCAGAAAGCCGCATCAGCGAACAAGGCGGTGAACGTGCTGACGTTCTCGCACGTGGTCTGCCGCCCAACCGAGGAGGAGGCGCGTCAGTATCTACAGTACTTCGCGCAGGAGAACGCAGACTGGGGCGCGGTCGACAACCTCGTGGCGCTGCAGTTCGCGAATGCGCACTCGTTCCCGCACGACCTGCTGGCGCTGATCCGCGACCGCATGGCGGCGGGACACGGCGGCTACCCGCTCGTCGGCACGCCGCAGCAGGTCGCAGCGGGTCTGATTTCGCTCGCGGAAGCCGGATTCAAAGGCACGACGCTGTCGTTCGTGGACTATGTGCAGGAGTTCCCGTACTTTCGCGACACGGTGCTGCCCATCCTGGAGGCACACGGGTTGCGCAGCCCGCGTGAGACGCGCCGTGCGGCCTGACGACACGAACGACGCCACGCCGCTCTCCAGGCGCTTCGTGCAGGCCATGCGCGGGTTCGCCGGCGCGGTTTGCGTCGTGACGGTCGCGGACGGCGACGAGCGCAGCGGCTTTACGGCGACCTCGGTGTCCTCGTTTTCGGCGGAGCCGCCCATGGTGGTAGCGTCGCTCAAGGCGACGAGTTCGTCGGCGGGATTGCTGGCGCGAACGCGACGCTTCGGCGTGAACCTGCTGCGCGCGGAGCATCGCGCGATTGCCGAGCGTTTCACCGGCTTTCGCGGCGAGCAGGGCGCCGCGCGCTACGGCGACGACGAGTGGGTGCAGATGACGCCGGACGGTGCTCCGCTCCTCGGCGACAGCGTCGTCGCCATGGACTGCGAGGTGGAGGAAATGCTCGTGCGTCACGGGCATATCCTCATCATCGGTCGCGTGCGCGCACTCGCGCGCGATGAGTCCGCGCCAAGCCCGCTCGTCTACTGGCAAGGACAATACACGGCGCTTGCCGGGCCGCTCGCAGCAGCACGCTGAGGCTTCCGGCAGCACGATAGTGCGCGGGCGCTGCGCGAGCCGTCCTGCCGTGCGATTCCTGATCATGTTGAACGCGCAAGCGCGGTGGGTCGGCTCGCCACCACGTTTGCCGTCCGGCGCCCGCGCGGCCCGTTGTGTGCGATTGCAGAAGGGCCGATTTGCAGGGTTAACTATGATTTTGGAATTATTTAGATCTAAAATAAACTTGCCTCGTGCATGACGATGACGCGTCGTGCGCCACAGGAAGATTACGTAAAGGGACGGTCATGGCAGAGCGGTCGTTTGTCGAGGAAGTGAAGAAGCTGCGCCTCGGCGCAGGCGAGGTATTCAGCGGCGAGGGCATTCTCGCCGTGACCAAGGCGCTGCTGGAGTCGGGCGTGGCCTATGTGGCCGGCTATCAGGGCGCGCCGATCTCGCACCTCATGGACGTGCTGGCCGACGCCCAGGACATCCTCAGCGACCACGGCATCCGTTTCGAGAACAGCGCGAGCGAAGCAACGGCAGCCGCCTCGCTCGCCGCCTCGGTCAACTATCCGCTGCGCGGCGCGGTCACGTTCAAGGCGACGGTAGGCACCAACGTGGCATCGGACGCGCTGGCCAATCTCGCCTCGGGCGGCGTGACGGGTGGCGCGCTGATCATCGTCGGCGAGGACTATGGCGAAGGCTCGTCGATCATGCAGGAGCGCAGTCACGCCTTCGCGATGAAGTCGCAGATCTGGCTGCTCGATCCGCGCCCGAATCTGCCCTGCATCGTGCAGGCGGTCAAGGATGGCTTCGATCTTTCCGAGGCGAGCAACACGCCGGTCATGCTGCAATTGCGCATTCGCGCATGCCACGTACACGGCCAGTTCGTTGCTTCGGACAACAAACGTTCAGCGTTCACCATCAAGGACGCCCTCGAAAATCCAGCACGCGACGTCAACCGAATCGTGCTGCCGCCCGCGAGCTTCCTGCACGAGCGCGAGAAGATCCATGAGCGCTGGCCGGCTGCCGTGAAATTCATCGAGTCGCGCGGGCTCAACGAATTCTTCGGAGACGACGCCCACGATATCGGCATCGCGGTACAGGGCGGCAGCTACAACACCGTGTTGCGCGCGCTCGAACGGCTGGGTCTCGCCGACGTCTATGGCGAATCGCCGATTCCGCTTTACGTCATGAACGTCGCGTACCCACTCATCGACTCCGAATGGGAGCGCTTTTGCGCGGACAAGCGCGCGGTGCTCGTGATCGAAGAGGGGCAGCCGAACTTCGTTGAACAGAACGCGGGTGCGATTCTTCGCCAGTGCGGCGTGCAGGCGGCGCTGCACGGCAAGGACATCCTGCCGCTTGCGGGCGAGTACAACACGGCGACCGTGGTAAAGGGCTTGCGCACTTTCTTCGAGCGATACGGCGTGCTCCAGCCCCAGCCTGCGCCGCGCAAGGTGATTTCGGTGCTGGCCGTGCCGGCGTCTCCCGCAACGCGGAGCGTGACAGAAGCCGCGCAGCCCGTCGCCGATGCATTGCCCGTGCTCGATGACCACGTGCACGCGCGGCCACCTGGCTTTTGCACGGGCTGTCCCGAGCGGCCGATCTTCACGGCGATGAAACTGCTGGAGCGCGAGATCGGCCCGCATCACGTGAGCGCCGACATCGGTTGCCACCTGTTCTCGATTCTGCCGCCGTTCAATCTCGGCGCGACGACGATGGGCTACGGCCTCGGCAGCGCGAGCGCGGCTGCGCTGAACGCGCCCGCGGCCAAGCGCGCGATTTCGATCATGGGCGATGGCGGTTTCTGGCACAACGGCCTTACGAGCGGCATCGCCAACGCGGTATTCAACAAGAGCGACAACCTGACCGTCGTCGTCGATAACAGCTACACGTCGGCGACGGGCGGCCAGGACATCCTCTCCTCGACGGCGCTCAACCCGACGCGCAGCACGGGACACGAGATCGAAGAAGCGGTGCGCGGTGTTGGCGTGAAATGGGTCAAGACAGTGCGCCGCACCTATGACCTGAAAGCCATGAAAGCCACGCTCAAGGAAGCGCTCACGACGGCCACGAAAGGCCCGAAAGTGCTGATCGCGCAAAGCGAGTGCATGCTCAACAAGCAGCGCCGCGAGAAGCCGAAGCAGCGCAAGGCGATTGCAGCTGGCGAGCGCGTGGTGCGCGAGCGCTTCGGCGTCGATTCCGATACGTGCACGGGCGATCATTCGTGTATTCGCCTCTCGGGGTGCCCTTCGCTGTCGATCAAGCCCAACCCCGACCCGCTGCGCACCGATCCGGTGGCGAGCGTGCTCGACAGTTGCGTGGGCTGCGGTCTGTGCGGCGAGGTCTCGCATGCGGCGGTACTGTGCCCATCTTTCTATCGTGCGCAGATCGTCAGCAATCCTACCCGTATGGACAAACTGCGCCAGCGCGCACGAGACACGGTGATCGGCTGGCTGCAACGCCGTGGGGCACAGCGCCGCGCGCGCTATGCATTCTGATTCAGGAAATACACGATGAAAGCACAACCGATCAAGATCGCGATTCTCGCCATGGGCGGCGAGGGCGGCGGCGTGCTGGCCGACTGGATCGTCGACCTTGGCGAACACAACGGCTACCGCGCCCAGACCACCTCGGTTCCGGGTGTTGCACAGCGCACTGGCGCCACGATTTACTACGTCGAGTTGTTCCCGCTCGAATCAGGCGAAAGCCGTGCACCCGTGCTCGCACTGATGCCATTGCCAGGCGATGTGGACGTGGTGCTCGCCTCGGAGCTGATGGAAGCGGGGCGTGCGGTGCAGCGCGGCCTCGTGACTCCGGAGCGCACGACGCTCGTCTCTTCCACGCATCGCGTCTACTCGATTGCCGAAAAGGCCGCGATGGGCGACGGCCGCGTAGATAGCGAAGCGCTGATCGCGCACGCGAGCCGGGCCGCGAAGCGATACGTGCGCTTCGACATGGCCGAGGCCGCGCAAGCGAGCGGCAGCGTGATCAGCGCCGTGCTGTTCGGCGCGCTGGCGGGCACCGGCGTGCTCCCATTCAGCCGCCGCCAGTTCGAAGAGACGATCGAGCGCGGCGGCGTGGGCGTGAAGCCGAGCCTGCGCGCGTTTGGGCTTGCCTTCGACCGCGCAGGCGCGCAGGAAGCCGCCGAGACGGCGAGCGCGCCGGTCGACCTCAAGCCCGCGCCGCGCGATGCCGTGGTGGCTCGGCTCGTCGAGCGCACACGGAAGGAATTGCCGACTGCGGTTCAGTCGATCGTACTCGAAGGCGTACGTCGCCTGATCGACTATCAGGACCCCGCCTATGCGAGCCTGTATCTGGACCGTCTCGCCATGCTGCGCGCTGCTTTGCCGGCCACTGAGACCGTGCTGTTGCGCGAGAGCGCGCGTTACCTCGCGCTCTGGATGTCGTATGAAGACACGATACGCGTCGCGGACCTGAAGACGCGCGGCGCGCGTTTCGAGCGCGTGCGCAGCGAAGTGCAGGCGCAGACGGACCAGCTGTTGGCGATCAACGAATTCATGCATCCGCGCATCGAGGAAATCTGCGAGACGCTGCCCGCCGGTTTCGGTCGCTGGCTCGCACGGCCGCATTGGGTCCATCGGCTCGTGCGGCGTTGCACGCAGTCGGGGCGCGTCGTCAAGACCAGTTCGCTGAGGGGCTATCTGATGCTCTATGCCGTCGCGAGCCTGCGCGGTATGCGCCGCCGCACGCTGCGCTACGAACTGGAAAATGCGCGTATCGAAGCGTGGCTGGTTCAGATTGTCGGGACTGCAAAACTCAATCCGGCGCTCGCCACCGAAGTCGCGCAATGCCAGCGGCTCGTGAAGGGCTATAGCGATACGCACGCACGCGGACTGAAGAACTACCAGACGCTCATGGCGGCGGTACAGAAGGCCGGCGCGCGACTCGCGCCGGCGACATTGCGCGAGCTGCGCGATGCAGCGCTGGCCGACGAGCACGGCCACAAGTTGAACGCGGCGCTCGTGCGTCACGCACTGGCTTGAGCGGCCAACGAGCATGGATGGAGCCAAAGGCATGACCCAACACACATTCGAACGCAAACACAAGATCCATTTTTCCGAGTGCGATCCCGCCGGCATTGTGTTTTATCCGCAGTATTTCGTGCTGTTCAACGACCTGATTGAATCGTGGATCGACGAGCTGTTGCCCGAGGGCTACCACGGTGTGATCGGCGCGCGCCGCGTGGGCATGCCGACCGTGCATCTGGAAGTGGATTTCAAGGCGATCAGCAAGATGGGCGAAGAGGTCCGGCTGTCGCTCGACGTCGAGCGCATCGGGGGAAAGTCGCTCACGCTCGCGTGGGCCTGCACGGGCGAGGATGGCGTGGTGCGCATGGCGGCGCGTCAGACCATCGTGACGACTTCGCTCGACACACACGAGTCGATCGCGATTCCCGAAGCACTGCGCGCCGCAATCGAGCAGGCCGCAGCGTCGCACAAGGACTGAACAACGAGCGTCGGCTTCAAGACACGGTGCACAAAGGTCTGCGATGTGAAGCCGCTGCGCCGCGCGGACGGCAGCGCGCTCGACGCCTGGATAGTGACCGGCGAGTTTGTCGGCGTGCACATTGCCCGCGCGTTGTCAGGCGAGGAGGGCTATGCGACGACGGTCGCACGCCCGATCATGCGCGGCGGCGGTCCGGCCGACTACTTCGAGATTGGCGAGGCGGCGAAGTTCAGGATGCGCAGGCCGAAAGCCGCATGAAGCTGAACCCGCTGTGCGCGGATCAGGCCGGCGGCCGATGCAGATCGAGGAGCAGACGCAAGGTGGCCTTGAGTTCTTCGGCCTTCGCGTTGCCGAGCGGCGCCAGCACGCGCTCTTCGTGCGCTCTGGCCTGCTTGATGAGTGCGGAAACGAGCTTTTGACCTTGCGGCGTGATGCGTACGAGTGTAATGCGGCGGTCGGTTTCATGCGGGATGCGCTTCACGTAGCCCTGTGCTTCCATGCGATCGAGCAGGCGCGTGACGGTGGGCTGCTTCGTGACGGAGACCTGGGCGAGCTGGCCAATGCTGATCGCCTTGCCCTCTGAGAGCGTGGACAGCACGCGCCAGTCGGACACTTCGAAGCCGGCCGCCTGGACGATCACATGGAACTCGCCGGAGATCAGCTGACTGACTTGCGCGAGCAGCGCAGGCGTGTAGTTATCGACAAAACCGCTGACGGGAGAATGACTCATACGTGGAAAACGCCTGCAATCGATAGGGCTGCAATCGGGCTGTGCCGTTGAAACGCAAACATACCATGCTGGCGCATCCGCCCCCTTCAAAGGCACAGGCGGAAAGGGAAAAGGGTTAATCATGATTATGGATTGATTTGGACCTAAAGATAATCAGATGCAAACGGCAACCCGGCAGGGCGTGACACGCGCCACGGCGAACCGCAGCGCATTCATTGACGATTGAACCAGGAACGGAGCACAACATGACGAGCAGTCTGGAGCAACTGACCATCGATCTGGCGAGCGGCCGCGTGCGCGTCGTGGACCTGACGCAAACGCTGTCGCCGGAATTCCCGGCCCTGCAACTGCCGCCGCAGTTCGGCCAGGTCTGGGCGTTCAAGATGGAAAGGATTAGTCAGTACGACGAACAAGGTCCGGGTTGGTACTGGAACAACTTCTCGTGCGGCGAACATACCGGCACGCACTTCGACGCGCCTGTGCACTGGGTGACGGGTAAAGATCACGCGCGGAATTCCGTGGACACCATCGACGTGAAAAACTTCGTTGCGCCGGCTGTTGTACTCGATGCAAGCGCGGAGGTCTCCGCGAATCCGGACTGGCTGTTGAGCGTCGCATTTCTCGAAGCGTGGGAGACGAAGCACGGCCGCATTCCGGCTGGCGCGTGGGTTCTCCTGCGTTCGGACTGGTCGAAGCGCACAGATTCCGCCGCCTTCCTGAACCTGCGTGAGGACGGCGCACACACGCCCGGCCCGACGCAGGAGGCGGTGGAATGGCTCATACACGAGCGGAAGGTTCACGGCTTTGGTGTCGAGACGATCAATACCGATGCGGGGCAGTCTTACGCGTGGCCCGTGCCGTATCCGTGCCACACGCTGATGCACGGCTCGAACCGCTATGGCCTGCAGTGCCTGAAAAATCTCGATCAACTGCCGGCCACGGGGGCGGTCATCGTGGCCGCGCCGCTGAAGATCCAGGGGGGATCGGGCAGCCCGCTGCGCGTACTCGCACTCGTGCAGGAATAAGCGGCGGTGTGCGCTCCGCAACGTAGCGGAGCGCATCTTGCCAAATCGCCGAAGCGAGATCGTGCATTGATTATTACGTATTACGAATCAAATTTGAGGGTGGAGATCGTCAATGAAGAAAACATACGCGCTTGCTGCAGCCATCGGCCTTGCAGCCCCGCTTGCGCATGCGCAGAGCAGCGTCAGCATCTTCGGCCTGCTCGATGCGGGCGTGTCGTACATCAGCAATCAGGGTGGCAAGTCGAATTGGCAAATGGCGGACGGCATTGCCGTGCCCAATCTTTTCGGCTTTCAGGGCACGGAAGATCTGGGCGGCGGATTGAAGGCAAAGTTTCGGCTCGTCAACCAGTTTTCGCTGGGCAACGGCTCGATCATCGCCTCGCCCAGCAATAGCTCGATCACGAGCGGCGGTTTGTTCGCCCGCGAGGCATGGGTGGGGCTGTCGAGCGACCGCTATGGCAGCCTGACGATGGGCCGTCAGCAGGACTTCATGGTCGACACGCTGCTCTCCGAGGTGGGCGCGGATTCCGCGCTCTACGTGGGCGGCCTCTACAATTTCCGCGACGGCCCGTTTGCCGGTCTCGCCTTGCCGGATTCGCCGCCGAACGAGGCCTACGACTTCGACCATATGAACGGCGCCGAGGCGATCTCGAACTCGGTGAAGTACACGTCGGCCGACTATAGCGGCCTGAAGTTTGGCGGCCTATATGCATTTGGCGGCGCCGCGGGCGACTTCAGCCAGAACAGCGCGTCGAGCTATGGCGTGAGCTATGCGCGGGGGCCGCTCGCCGTGGGCGCCGCCTATACGAACGTGAAATACGCCGTGCTCGAAGGCGACAGCATCCGCAACTGGGGCGCTGGCGCACGCTATGCGCTGGGCGACGCGCTGCTCACGCTGCTCTATACCAACACGCACAACACCCACAACGGAGCGGGCGTCGAGATGGTGGAGGCGGGCAGTACGTACCGCGTGACGCCGGCCTTCGGGCTCGGCGCCAACTACATGTATATGTGGGGCAACGCGGGCGTCGACAATAACCACGCACACCAGGTGAATGCCGTGGCGCAGTACAGCCTCTCCAAGCGCGCGATGGTCTATGCGGAAACCTCATTCCAGATCGCGAACGAGGGGGCGAACGCGGCCATCTGCGGCACGTTTGGTCCGTCAAGCAGCAATCATCAGTTTGTGGGGCGGGTAGGCATCCAGACGAAATTCTGATCGAGCCATCGTTACTCCTGCTCGACCGGCAGGATCAGGCGTTCCGGAATGACCGCCGGCGTGAGGCGCATGGTCACGTAGTAGAGCGCGCCCGGCACGATCAGGCCGAGAATCCACGAGATGTCGGTGCCGCCGAGTGCGTCGACGAAGGGGCCCGTATAGAAGCTCGTCGAGATGAACGGCATTTGTACGAGCACGCCGAGCAAGTAGATGCCGATAGCTTTGGCGTTCCAGCGGCCGTAACGGCCATCGGGGTTCGAGAGCGCGGGCACGTCGTAACGCGAGCGCGTGAAGCAGTAGAAGTCCACCAGGTTGATCGCGCTCCACGGTGTGAAGAACGCGAGCAGAAACAGGATGAACGCCGTGAATTCCTTGAGAAACGAGTGACGGCCCGCGAGCGCGACGAGCGTCGAGATGCCCACCATGCCGATGATGTAGACGAAACGGTGGCGTGTGGAGATCGCGCGCTTCGCGCGAAACGCGCTCACGATTGTCGCCATCGACATGAAGCTGCCGTAGGCGTTCAGCGTGGTGACGGTGAGCTTGCCGAAGGCGATGCTGAAATAAAGCATCGCGGCGACCGCGCCGCTCGCGCCAAGGCTCACGATATACGCCACCTCATGGTGCGCGAACGCGTGGCCCGCGAGCGCGGCCGCAAACACGCCGAACACCATCGCTGCCTGCGCCCCGATCACCGAGCCGAGCCCGACGGCGAGGAACGTGCGCACGGGCGAAGTCGAGCGCGGCAGATAGCGCGAATAGTCGGCAACGTAGGGGCCGAATGCGATCTGCCACGAAGCCGAAAGCGACATGGAAAGCAGGAAGCTGGCGATCGAGAAGTGGCGGTTTGCCAGCAGCGCGCCGACGTCGTGGTGTGTGAAGAGCTGCGCGAACATGAACACGAACGCGAGTACACCGATCACGCTGGCAATGCGGCCGACGAAGTGAATCGAGCGATAGCCGAGCAGCGTCAGCACGACGATGAGCGCCGCGAAAAGACAGATGCCCGAAGTATCGGAAACGTTGAGCAATTGCGCCGTGGCCTGGCCGGCGAGCACCGTGCCGCTCGCGGAAAAGCCGACATACATGATGCAAACGAGCACGATCGGTATGGCCGCACCGTAGACGCCGAACTGCACGCGACTGGAAATCATCTGCGGCAGGCCGAGTTGCGGGCCTTGCGCGCCGTGCAGCGCCATGACCGTGCCGCCGATGAGTTGTCCCGCCAATAGCGCGATCAACGACCAGAAGACGTCGCCGCCAAGCACGACGGCCAACGCGCCGGTAATGATCGCCGTGACCTGCAGGTTGGCGGAAAGCCAGAGCGTGAACTGGCTGAAGAGGCTGCCGTGGCGTTCCGCGTCGGGAATGTAATCGATCGAGCGCGTTTCCAGGATCTTGCGGCCATCGGTTTCGAGGTTGGCGACGGATTCAGGCATGGCCACGGACGGCTCCGAACGTTGGGGTGAGTGCATGGCGCCCGCGGATCGCGGACGACGGGAATGTCCGCATGATGTTGTATAGACAACATGGGTGAAATAGGGGATAACCCTGTCGGCGCAAGCGGTGGGGGCGACGTCGTGCGATGCCGATGCGTGGCTTACAGCAGCCACTCGATAGGCAGGATGGAGAAGAACCAGACACTCAGGCGCTGGTTCCATTTGGTGTTCGGCTCAGTGTCGTAGCGAATGACCGTATCGTCGGAGAGGCGCGTCCAGTAGAGTTTGCCGTTCTCGTCGAGGTGCGCCTGATATGCGAGCTGCGGTACGCGCGTCCAGAACGCTTTTTCGATCTGTCTGGCGAGCACGGGGCTGTCGATCACGAGCCCGAGTTCGGTGTTGAGGTTGGCCGAGCGCGGGTCGAAATTCACTGAGCCGACGAATACGCGCTCCGCATCCACGGCGAAGGTTTTGGCGTGCAGGCTCGACCCCGAACTGCCGAACGGGCCACTGCCTGCGCCTTTTCCCGCGGCTTTGTACGTACCCTTGCTGGTGCCCGCCGCGCTCCGCAGCTCGAACAGCTCCACACCGCCTTTGAGCAGCGCCACGCGGCGCCGCGCGTAGCCGGAATGGACGGCGGAAACATCGGTGGCTTCGAGCGAGTTCGTCAGCACGCGCACGGTCACGCCCTGGGCGGCGAGCTGGGTGAAGTATTGCGTGCCCACCTCGCCCGGCACGAAGTACGGCGAAACCAGATCGAGTTCACGGTGCGGATCGCCGACTATCTCGTGGAGCTGACTGAGGATGAGTGTGTCCTTGGGCGCCTTGCCCAGCGCTTTCGCCGGGTCGTCGCTGACCAGTTGTGTCCTGGCCCATTCGAGCGGCAGCGTGCCGTCCAGCAGGCGGCGGACGTCGGTGGTCTTGCGCAGCGATTCGATGTATTCCGCCGCGGCCGGATCGGTGCGCGCGGCAAGCGCTGCGCGATCGAGCGTGGCGAGTGCATCGGGCGCCACGTACGGCAGGATTTGCGACGCGGGGAATGACGAAGCGCTGGCCCAATAGCGGTCGAAGTCGTTGGCGACATCGGTGGCGGCGGGGCCGATCGCGAGCACGTCGAGGTCGGCGAACACAACGCCGTCGGTCGCGCCGAAATATTCGTCGCCGATGTTGCGGCCGCCAAGAATGGTCGCTACGCCGTCAGCCGTGAGCGACTTGTTGTGCATGCGCCGGTTCAGCCGCGAGAAGTCAGTGAGAAAGCCGATGGCTTTGGGCTTGCGCGTGACGAACGGATTGAAGAGCCGAACCTCGATGTTGGGATGCCCATTGAGTGCCGCGAGCGTGGGATCCAGTGAGGACGGAATGCCGTTGTCGTCGAGCAGCAGGCGCACGCGCACGCCGCGGTCGGCGGCCTCGCGCAGTTCTTCGAGCAACAACGTGCCCGTGAGATCGTTGCGCCAGATGTAGTACTGGACATCCAGCGTACGCTGGGCGTTGCGCACGAGCGCCACGCGCGAGGCGAAGGCGTCGAGCGGGTCCGCAAGCGGGTCGATGCCGGTGAAGTCGGGATGGGTGGCGAGTTCGGCCGCTACGGCGGTGCCGAGTTGAGTCGATCGCGCTTCGGCTGACGAAAGCGCCGTGGTTTGCGTGCGCTCGCCGAGCGGGGGTAACTGCTGACACGCGGCAAGACCTGTGGCAAGTGCGATCGCGCACAGCGGCAACGCCATGGCGCACAGTTTTCGCGACCCGTCTGCGGCCAGCGCGATGAGCGATCTTTGCATGGAGCGTTCGCTTTTCCTTGTCGATCCCGCTTCGAGGCGCGAAGCGCGGGGCTTCGCGGGTGAGCGTGCAACGACGTTAGCTTACGCGATTGGCGTGGCAGGCACCACGCCAGGCGTACAGGCTTGGGGGCGAAGGCGGGGGTTGGTGCGCGTCGAGCGCGGCTTGCGAGTTCTGATTTTCACGCGTTTTTCTCCGGGAAATCACTTTGCATTGCCAACTAATTCTCGTGCTTCGGCAAGAGCGAGAACGGGACCTGTCGAGCAATGAGAAGCGGCTAGTCTCGGCGGCTGTTGTTTTCAGAGCTTTCATTTTACTTTCGCGGCGAGGCGGGCAAACTCAAGGGAGGGTCGCCCTCACGCCTTCTGTCATCGACGCAGCATGTCTGCAATCGTCTGTGTGAGCAGCGTCTGCTTGTGCGCCTTCCGGTGAATCATCCCCACCGTGCGGATGAATGGCCGCCCGGGAAGTGACACGAGCCGCAAATTCGGATCGCTCTGCCATTTGCCGCCTTGCAGAACGGGCAACACACTCACGCCCACGTCGTTGCGCACCAGCGAGACGATCGTTTCGATCGAGTTCAGCTCCAGATATTCGAGCGGTTCGATGCCTAGCTCGCCCAGTGCGTGGTCGATCACGACGCCCGTCGGCACGCGCCGGTCGAAGCGCAGAAAGCCTCGCTCGCGCAGGATGCGGCGCGCATCGTCGCCGGGCGTCGCGCGGCTCGTCACGAGCATGAGGGGCTCTTCGTAGAGCGGCGTCCACGCGAGTGACTCGTGAAGCGAACCATCTGCACTGCCAACCACGACGGCGAGGTCCACGTCGCCGTCTTCCACCATGCGCGCCAGCTCGGTCGAGCGCGCCGAGGTGAGGCGCACTTCGAGTTCCGGGTGGCCGGTTTTCAGGTGCGCGACCGCAAGCGAAAGCGCGCCGATCACCGACACCACCGCGCCGATGATGATCGAGCCGCGCATCGTGTCACCCGCACTGGCGGGCAGCTCGTCGATCAGCGCGAGAATGTGCTCGACCTTCGCGCAGATCTCGCGGCCTTCGCGCGTGAGCGCGACCTGGCGCGCGCGGCGGTCGAAGATCTGCCGGCCGAGCGCCTCTTCGAGCCCGCGCATCTGCAGGCTCACGGCCGCCTGTGTGAGCGCCGTCTTCTCCGCCGCAGTGGCGAACGACCCGCTGCGCGCGACGGCCTGCAAGGTGCGGAGCATGCGTAGGGTGAGCATGTAAATAAAACTTAAGTGTCGAGAATAAAATATTAATATTTTTTTGCCCAATCCTTCAAGATAATCGATAAATCGGCATGAGCCGTGCGCGCCGCAACTGAGTGCGGCGGTGCGCGCGCCGCTGCTTTCGTTCATTACCGGAATTCGAACTTCCATGACGCGCTTCAACTGGCAAAACCCCTATCCGACGCCGCGCCTGCCGGTGTTCGCCCGCAATATCGTTTCGACGTCGCATCCGCTTGCCGCGCAGGCCGGGCTGCGCATGCTATGGAAAGGCGGGAATGCCATCGACGCCGCAATCGCCGCCGCAGCCGCCATCACCGTGGTCGAGCCGGTCTCGAACGGTCTGGGCAGCGACTGCTTCGCGCTCGTGTGGGATGGCGCGAAGCTGCACGGCCTGAACGCGTCGGGCAATGCGCCGGCGGCGTGGAGCGTCGATTATTTCCGCAGCAAATACGGCGAGGAAAACGGTCTCGCGAAGCAGCCCAAGCGCGGCTGGGACACGGTGACCGTGCCGGGCGCGATCGCGGGCTGGGAAGCGCTGCATGCGAAGTTCGGCAAGCTGCCGTTCGGGGACCTGATGGAGCCGGCCATCGAGATCGCGGAGCGCGGCCATGCGGTGGCCACCATCGTCGCGCGCAAGTGGCAGGCGGCGATTCCCGAATTGCACAATCAGCCTGGCTTTGCCGAGACCTTCATGCCGCGCGGCCGTGCGCCTGAAGTGAGCGAGCGCGTGTGCTTCCCCGGCCATGCCGCCACGCTGCGGCGCCTCGCGGAACGCGGCCCGCGCGACTACTACGAAGGCGAACTCGCCGAGCGCATCGGCGCGTTTGCACGCGAAGGCGGCGCCGCGCTCACGCTGGACGACCTGCGCAACTATCGCCCGGAATGGGTCGAGCCGATCGGCAAGAACTATCGCGGCTACACGGTCCACGAGATTCCGCCGAACGGGCAGGGCATTGCCGCGTTGATCGCGCTCGGCATTCTCGAACAGTTCGACATGGGCTCGCTCGCGCTCGACAGTCTCGAATCGCAGCATCTGCAAATCGAGGCCATGAAGCTCGCGTTCGCCGACGTCTATCGCTACGTTGCCGATCCGCGTTCGATGGAAGTCACGCCCGAGCAGATGCTCGACGACGCCTACCTGAAAGAGCGCGCGAAGCTGATCGACCCGAAGCGCGCAACGCAGTTCGACTTCGGCATGCCGCGCTCGGGCGGCACGATCTATCTCTCGGCCGTGGATGAGCGCGGCATGATGGTGAGCTTCATCCAGTCGAACTACATGGGCTTCGGTTCGGGCGTGGTCGTGCCGGGCACGGGGATCGCGCTGCAGAACCGCGGCTGCGGCTTTTCGATGGACCCGGTTTCGCCGAACGTCGTGGAAGGCGGCAAGCGCCCGTTCCACACCATCATTCCGGCGTTCCTCACGCAGCAGGTGGACGGCCGCCAGGAAGCGGTGATGAGCTTCGGCGTGATGGGCGGCGATATGCAGCCGCAAGGGCATTTGCAGTCGGTCGTGCGCATGCTCGACTACGGCCAGCAGCCGCAGGCCGCGTGCGATGCGCCGCGCTGGAAGGTCAACCGCGACTTCACGCTCGATATCGAATCGACCTTCAACCCGCAGACGGCCCGCGCGCTGCAAGGGCTCGGGCACGAGATCAAGGGCATCGACGATCCGTACATGGACTTCGGCTCGGGCCAGTTCATCTGGAAGCTCGATCGCAACGATCCCGAGCGCGGTTATGTGGCCGCGAGCGACACGCGCCGCGACGGGCTCGCGGCGGGATTCTAGGCGGCGAGCAGCGTTTGCCGCGAGCGGGAATGCCTCGCTCGCGGTTCACGGCGAACAATGAGTAGACCAAATAAAAATGGAGGAGACTGACATGGAGACCGGTTCATCGGCTTCGGGAGCGCCGCTCAGCCGCGGCATGGTGCGCCGCATCGTGTTCTCCTCGTCGATCGGCAATGCGCTGGAGTGGTTCGACTTTCTCGTGTACGGCTACTTCGCGCCCATCATCGCGAAGCAGTTCTTTCCCGTGCACGATGAATGGCTCTCCACACTGCTCGCGGTCGGCACCTTCGGCCTCTCTTTTCTCATGCGTCCGCTCGGCGCGATCGTGCTGGGTACCTACGGCGACCGCAAGGGGCGCAAGGACGCCCTCACGCTGGCTATTGCGCTCATGATGGCGGGCACGCTCGCCATGGCGGTCATGCCGCCGTATGCGTCGATCGGCATCGCCGCGCCGCTCCTGATCCTGCTCGCGCGCCTCGTGCAGGGCTTTGCGGTGGGCGGCGAATTTGGCAGTGCGACGGCGTTCATGGTAGAGCACAGCCCCGCGAAGCGCGGCTACTACGCGAGCTGGCAGTTCGCGAGCCAGGGCGCGGCTGCGATTCTCGCGGCGTCGTTCGGCGGCGTGCTCGCGTGGTGGCTGCCGCTCGAGCAACTGCAGGCGTGGGGCTGGCGCGCGCCGTTCTTCTTCGGGCTCGTGCTCGGGCCCGTGGGCTGGTACATCCGCTCGCATCTGGATGAGACGCCCGAATTCGTCGCGAACCAGCAAGCGCACAGCGAACAAGATGCGCGCGCAACGAATGAGCCGGGACTCGGCCGGCAATGGGTAAGCCTGCTGCTCGCGGTGGGTATCGTTGCGCAGTCCACCGTCGGCGTGTATATCCTCCAGCTCTATATGCCGATGTACGCGGTGAAACAACTCCACATGGCGGCAGCAACCTCGTTCGGCGTGGTCGTGCTCAATGGCGGCCTGCAGTTTGCGCTTTCGCCGGTGATGGGCGCGCTTTCGGACCGCATCGGGCGCATCCGCATCATGCTGACCACGTCGATTCTGCTTGCGGCGCTCACGTATCCCATGTTCGCGCTGTTGCAGCGTCACCCCACGCTAGGCTGGCTGCTCGTGCTCCAGGGCGCGGCGGGCATCTTCAAGGCGGCCTATTCGGGCCCGATGCCAGCGTTGATGTCGGAGATCTTTCCCGTGCGCGTGCGCTCGGCGGGGCTTTCCATCGCGTATAGCCTTGGCGTGACGCTCTTTGGCGGCTTTGCGCCGACGATTGCCGAAGTGCTGATTCACGTAACGGGCGATACGCTCGCGCCCGCGTATTACGTCTCGCTCGCCGCCGTGATCTCGGGTGTTTCGCTCGCGATCGTCGGCTGGCGGACGATGCGGCAAGCTTCGATGCGGACCACGCTCGCGAGTTGAAAGTCTGAAGTCCGAACTGACCCGATTGTTGTTGCGCCCGCAGAATCGCCCTTTAAAACAGGGCGTGAATGCGGGCGCGGTGTCTTTTCACGACTTCTTCGTGACTTCGTGCGGACCTCGCTGAAGCGTCACGGAAGTGGTGATATAGTCGCCCCCTCACCGCCGTCCGGCGGGGCGAGCATTACGTTTTGTCAGGTTTCGGGAGAGTATATGGCAGTCGAATATCGTGGCTTTCGAGTCACTGTCGATGCGAAAGCAGACGCGACGGACACGCAATGGCTGTGCCGCGCGGTTTTGGAAGGTGTTGACGCACAAGTGGAAACGGCGAAGTTGCCCAGCGTGGAGCTTGCCATTCCCAAGCTGAAGATCGATGTGCTGATGGCGCTCAGCGTGGTCGAGCAAACGGCGAAGCAGGCCGTCGACGAATGGTGGCAAGCCAAGCAGCCGGAAATGGCCTGATGATTCAGGCGCTGGCAACCCCGATGCGGTTGCCGCGCCTCGCGCTCAACGCGAGCTGACTAGATTCCGCGGCTTGCCTTCGCAAAACGCCGCAATGTTTTCGACGAGTTGATCCGCAAGCGCCTGCATGGCTTCATCGCTCGCCCACGCAACGTGGGGTGTGAGGATGAATGCCGGATGCGAGACGATGGCCTGAAACGGGTGATCGGCAGGCAACGGTTCCTGCGTCACGACATCGAAGCCCGCGCCTGAAATCGCGCCGGTTTGCAGTGCATCCACCAACGCCGCTTCGTTCACGAGTCCCCCGCGCGCCGTGTTGATCAGCAAGGGCCGCCGCTTCATGCGCGCAAACGCCGTGGCGTCGATCAGATCCCGCGTTTCCGCGGTGAGCGGACAGTGCAGCGTGATGATGTCGCTTTCTTCGAGCAGCGTTTCGAGCGGCACGTAGCCCGCTTGCGCGTCGTTGCGCGTTTTGCGCGCGGCGAACAGCACGCGCAGGCCTAGCGCGCGTCCCATTTGCGCGACGGCTTGTCCGAGTGCGCCGTCCCCGATGACGCCGAGCGTCGAACCCGCGAGATTGCGGATCGGAAAATCAAAGAAGCAGAACTGTCCCGATTCGAGCCAGCGGCCTGCGCGCACGGCGTCGCGATACGCGGCCAGGCTACGGCGCAGCGCGAATATCAATGCGAACGTATGCTCCGGCACGCTATTGCCGGCGTAGTCGCGCACGTTGCTCACGACGATGCCGCGCGTTGCGCAGGCGTGCAGATCCACGTTGTCCGTACCCGTAGCGGCGACAGCGACCATGCGAAGACGGGGCGCGCCAGCCAGTGCTTCGTCGGTGATGCGCGCCTTGTTCGTGATGACGATATCGGCGTTGCCAATGCGCGCGGCGACCTCCTCGGGCGCGGTGCGCTCGAAGATTTCCAGTGTGTGGTCGAAAGGCAGCGGACGAAGCCGCGTCTGGGGCGCGAGCGTCGCGCGATCGAGAAAAACGACGTGCATGGTGTCTGGCCTGAGCGAAAGAGGGGCAGTACATCTATTGTCGCGCACTGTGTGCCGGGTTGGCTTGCTCGATCCGCCAACTGACTTTCCGATGAGGAAATTCGCAGCAACGCCGCGCACGAGATGAAACGACGCGAAAGTCGCGAGCGCGAGAGGCGTTCGCGCAGCCTTTCCATTTGCTCAAGTCAGATTGAGCAAGCATCGATTATCAAAGGGTGCGGTCAGGTTCATGATGTCTCCCATAGTCAGGCGCAGACAGTGAGGAGACACAGCCATGCCACGACCACTCGAAGGAATCCGCGTTCTGGAGCTCGGACAGCTCATCGCGGGTCCGTTTGCTGGCCGCATGCTCGCCGAATTCGGCGCGGGCGTCATCAAGGTGGAACCGCCCGGCGTGGGCGATCCGTTGCGCAAGTGGCGCCTGCTGCACGACGGCACGTCGGTCTGGTGGGCCGCCCAGTCGCGCAACAAGGAATCCGTCACGCTCGATCTGCGCACGCCCGAAGGGCAGGACGTGATTCGCCGGCTCGTATCGGAAACCGACGTGCTGATCGAGAATTTCCGCCCCGGCACGCTCGAAGGCTGGGGCCTCGGCTGGGACGAACTCAGCGCGATCAATCCCGGCCTCATCATGTTGCGCGTCTCGGGCTACGGGCAGACTGGCCCGTATCGCGACCGGCCCGGTTTCGGCGTGGTCGCGGAAGCGATGGGCGGCCTGCGTCACCTGAGCGGCGAGCCGGACCGCACGCCGGTGCGCGTGGGCATCTCGATCGGCGATTCGCTCTCCGCGCTGCACGGCGTGATCGGCATCTTGCTCGCGCTGCGGCACCGCGAGCAGCAGGGCGGCAAGGGCCAGGTCGTGGACGTCGCGCTCTACGAGTCGGTCTTCAACATGATGGAAAGCCTGCTGCCCGAGTATTCGGTGTTCGGCGCCGTGCGCGAGCCGGCGGGCAGTAGCCTGCCCGGCATCGCGCCGAGCAACGCCTACCGCTGCAGCGACGGCAAGTACGCGCTGATCGCAGGCAACGGTGACAGCATCTATCGCCGCCTGATGGAGCTGATTGGCCACCCGGACCTGGGCAGCGACCCCGCGCTCGCGCAGAACGACGGACGCGTCGCGCAAGTCGAGCGCATCGACGCCGCCATCGGCGAATGGACCGCGCGACATACGCTCGACCAGGTGCTCGCTGCACTCAACGAAGCGCGCATTCCTGCGGGCCGCATTTACGATGTCGCGGACATCGCCGCCGATCCGCATTACCACGCCCGCGAGATGATCGTGGACGACACCTTGCCCGACGGCACAGCGGTACAGGTGCCAGGCGTGGTGCCCAAGCTGTGCGGGACGCCCGGCACGATCGAGCGTAGCGCGCCGAAGCTCGGCGAGCATACCGACACGGTGCTGGAATCGATAGGTGTGGACGCCGCAACGCGCGAAGCATGGCGCGCGCGTGGCGTGATCTGAACGGAGAGCGGCAAGATGACGATCGGAAATAAAGAGAACTTTAAGGGCAAGGTGCTGTATCTCAACGAAGTCGCGACGCGCGACGGCTTTCAGAACGAAGCCGCCTTCATCGACACCGACGACAAGATCGCGCTGATCGACCGCCTGAGCGCATGCGGCTACGCGAAGATCGAAGTGACCTCGTTCACGTCGCCCAAGGCGATTCCCGCACTGCGCGACGCCGAGGCGGTGATGCATGGCATCAAGCGCGTGCCGGGCGTCGTCTATACGGTGCTCGTGCCGAACGTGCGCGGCGCGGAGCGCGCGCTGTCCTGCAACGTGAATGAAGTGAACCTCGTGATGTCGGTGAGCGAGACCCACAACCGCACCAACCTGCGCATGACGCGCGAGCAGTCGTTCGCGCAGTTGCGCGACGTGATCGACGCGGTGCGCGGCACGGGCGTGGCGATCAATGTTTCGCTCTCCACAGCAATGGGCTGCCCGATGGAAGGCGACGTGCCCGTGACGGACGTGCTCGGCTGGATGCAGCGTTTCGCCGAACTGGGCGTGCAGGGCGTCACGCTGTGCGATACGACCGGCATGGCGCATCCCGCGCAGGTGCACGCGTTGTGCGAAAGCGCTTCGCAGGCGTTCGGCGCGCTCGAACTCACGCTGCACTTCCACAATACGCGCGGCATGGCGCTTGCCAACACGCTTGCTGCGCTCGATGCGGGCATCGTGCGCTTCGACGCCTCGCTGGGCGGTCTTGGCGGCTGTCCGTACGCGCCGGGCGCGAGCGGCAACGTGTGCACCGAAGAACTCGTGCACATGCTCGAACTCGACGGCTACGACGCCGGCGTCAATCTCGCCGCCGTGCTCGACGCCGCCGCGCTGTTGCCCGGCCTGATCGGCCACGACGTGCCCAGCCAGATTCTCAAGGCCGGCCGGCGCCTCGACCTGCATCCGGTTCCGGAGCAGCCGCAAGGCATGCCCGTACAGCGGGCGTTCTCATGACAAGGAGCGAAGCATGGCGTTGATCGACCACCTCGACCATCTGGTGCTGACCTGCGTGGACCCTGAGGCCACGAAGCACTTCTATACAGAAGTGCTGCAGATGCAGCTGGAGACCTTCGGCGCGGGGCGGCTCGCGTTTCGCTTCGGTAATCAGAAGATCAATCTGCATGTGCGTGGCGCGGAATTCGAGCCCAAGGCACATGTGCCGGTGCCGGGCGCGCTCGATCTGTGCTTCATCGCCGCGGTGCCGCTCGACGCGGTGATCGCGCATCTCGCGGAGAAGAACTGGGCGATCGTCGAAGGTCCGGTCGAGCGCACGGGCGCGACGCAGAAGATTCGCTCCGTTTATGTGCGCGACCCGGATCTGAATCTCATCGAAATTTCCGAGCTGATCTAGGCCGGGTCATCCCTCTCGCCAGTTTTCGCCGTTGAGCCGGGGGGCGCCGGTTAGGCGGCGAGCGCGCCGGCCCGCATGGCCGGCACGCGGACGCGCATCGCAGCACGTCCGCCTCTTCATCCCCTGATCTGCACTTCCTTCCAGGCCCGCGATGCAGGACAATCGTCTCTCGCGCCGGCTTTACCCCATCCATCATGGTCAATCCACTTCACTTCGATCTGCAGTCGCTGCGGGTCTTTCTGCTCGTCGCGGAACATGGCAGCCTCACCAAGGCCGCCGAGCACGGGCAGCTCACGCTTTCGGCCGTCAGCAAGCGCATTGCCGAACTCGAAAGCGTGGCCGACTGCGCCTTGTTCATCCGTCGCGCGCGCGGCGTGGATCTCACGCCCGCGGGGCATGCGCTGCTAGCGCACGCCACGCGCGTGGTTGATCAGGTGAACCGCATGGCCACCGAAATGAGCGACTACGCCGCCGGTGTGCGCGGGCACGTGCGCATGTGGGCGAATACGTCGGCGATCGTGCAGTTTCTGCCCGTCGATCTCGCTTGCTTCCTGAACGAGCATCCGGGCATCAAGGTCAGTCTCGAAGAGCGGCTGAGCCATGAAATCGTCGAGGCGCTCGGCGCTGGCAAGGCCGACCTCGGCGTGTTCGCCGACAACGTGCCCGCGCCCGGCATCGAGCGGCGGCTCTATCGCCGCGACGAACTCGTGCTGCTCGTGCCGCGTAGTCACCGGTTTGCGCAACTCGACGTGATCCGCTTCGCGGATACGCTCGATGAAGACTACGTGGGCTTGAGCGATGCCAGCTCGCTGCTCGCGCGGATGACGGACGCGGCGTTCGCCATCGAGCGATCGCTGAAGCTGCGCATCCAGGCCTCGAACTTCGACGGCGTGTTTCGCATGATCGAAGCGGGGCTGGGTATCGGCGTGCTGCCGCGCGACGCGGTTAGCGACGAGCGCGGCAAGGCCGGCGTCGTCAAGGTGAAACTGGCGGACACGTGGGCTACGCGCACGCTTTGGGTCGGGATGAAGGCAGACAGCGCGCCAAGCTCGGACATCGTGAGCCTGTTCGATTACATGTCGGCGCGCGCGGCGCAATGAAAACCGGGGCGGCCCCGCATGACGCGGCAGCCGCCCCGATGATCCAGGGACGCTCGAGGAATCGGGCGGTCAGACCGGATTGATCTCGTCCTGGCTGCGCCGCGTGGTGAGGGGCCCGAGAACACGCAGGGTCACGGCGACGATGGCCAGCGCGGCGGAGATCACGCCAAACATCGCGATTGGACCGTGCTGCGTGAGCACCGGCAACAGGATGAAGGGCAGGGCGCTGCTCATGATGCGCGAGAGCGAATAGGTGCTGCCAATCGCGGTCGAGCGCACACTGGCGGGGAAAATCTCGGCTTGGTACACGTGGTAAGCGTTGCTGAACACATTCGACGCACAGGTCGTCAGCACGCCGAAGCAAACGATCAGCGCAGCCTGCCCCGAATACGCGAAGCCAAGGCCAAAAATCGCAATGGAGATGAGCGAGGCGATCACGAGCGTGCGGCGCTCGATCCAGTTCAGCAGCGGCACGGAGAGCAGCGAGCCGATCGGGTAGCCGAGAAACGAGAGCGCGACGAACAGCGTGCTGCCCGTTACGTCGATGCCGCGGCTCTTCACGACGACGCCCGCAAGCGTGCCGAAGCCGTAGTAGCCGAAGGCCTGGAACAGGTGAAACACGACGAGCATGATATAGCGCTTGTCATAGGGTGCGCGCCGCAGCACGGCAATGCGCTCGGAGAGGCGCATCGGATGCTGGCGCGTTTGCGGCTCGCCAAAGCGCTGTGGCATCTGCGCGCCGGCGCTTTGCGCGAAGCGGCCCAGCATCGCATAGGCTTCGTCGGCGCGGCCTTGCGCCAGCAGCCAGCGCGGGCTTTCCGGCAGGCGATGCTGCACGGCCAGCACGAACAGGGCGCCAAGGCTGCCGATGGCGAGAATGATGCGCCATCCCACGATACCGCCGAGATGCAGTGGGTTGAGCCACACCGCGAGGAAGCCGACCAGCGGCACCGCGACATACGAGGTGGTATAGGCCCACGCGGCCATCCTGCCGCGTTTTTCCTTCGGCAGGATTTCCGAAAGGAAACTATCGGCCACCGGATAGATCGCGCCGACGCCCACACCGGTCAGAAAGCGGCAGACCACCAGCATGGTGGCGTTCACGGAGAACGCGGCGAGCAGCGAGAAAGCGCTGTACCACACGAGCGTGAACAGGAAGGCGCGCCGCCGGCCGATGCGGTCGGCGAGACTGCCGAGGAACAGCGAGCCGAAGAACATGCCGACGAAGGCCGAGGCGAGGAGGAGTTTGAAGGCGAGACTGTGCGCATCGAGTCCGTATTCGTTCTGCAGCGCGGAGCCGATCGAACTGACGAGGAAGATCTCGTACATGTCGAAGAAGAGGCCAATGCCGATCACCCACACCACGAAGCGGTGCAGCGCGCCCACGGGCATGTCGTCCATGAAGCTGCCGAGCGTGACGCCTTGGGCGCTTTGAAACGGGGCTTGCGCGGTGAGCGGGCGGCGTGGCGCTTCGCCTGGCGCGCTGCCGCCGAGGTCCAGGGGATGGCTGTTCATGCTGTCTCCAGTATTTTCGATGCCGCGCCATGAGCCGCGGTCGGGGCGCAACTCCGTACGAACGGTACGGAACAGGCGTGATGGCAAGTGTGGGAGATTTTCGCGAGCGCGAAAATTGAGGAAGGGTGAAGCGTGCTTTCCCGCGGGGAAAGGCTGGGGGCGCGGGCGGCGCGTTCGAGGCGCGCCTTTGCGCCCGAACTGCACCCAACTTTGCGTTTGCGAGCCCCGGACAGGCGCCGCAGTTGACGATGACCTCATCGCGGCTGCGGTCCGTCATGCCATCACAGGGCGCCCCTGGCGGAGGCAAATGGCGATCGGCTAAAGCGAATGCGCGAAGTGATCAATGCTTCACCGGTGGCGGTCGTATATTCGATTATCGAATTGGGGCGCACGCTGCAAGTGCCGATTGGCGCCGTATATGCCTGGTCGATCAGGCATCTGGACGAGATTGAGCACGCTCGGAATACCTACGATCAAAGGGAAGGTCGGTGACTTCGATTCAACAGGGCGGTCGCCGCTGACACTCAATATGTATGCGCTCGATGGCGCTCCGCGCTCACGCACATCTGGCCTTGGAACAGCCTCGATGAGCGTATCGCGATTCGCGCCAAATCGTTTGCCGACGGCATCTGGCCGCCGAAGGGCGGACCGGAGTAATTCCACGAAGCGACTTCCACGATCTGGATTCCGACCGTCGATTCGCCGCTTCGGCCTAAACGCCCAGATAGTCCTGCAGTTGGATCATCTCGCGGCGCAGCGCCTGCGAATCGCCCTTCCAGGCGACACGCCCTTTATCGACGACATAGTGACGGTCGCCGAGCGCCAGCATGGCTGCGAGGTTTTTGTCGATGCACAGGATCGACAAGCCGCTCGCCTTGAGCTGCTTCAGGCAACTCCAGATTTCGCCGCGAATCATCGGCGCCAGGCCTTCTGTCGCCTCGTCGAGGATCAGCAATTGCGGATTGGTCATCAAGGCGCGGCCGATCGCGACCATTTGCTGCTCGCCGCCCGACAGGTTGCACGCGAGGTGCTTCTCGCGCTCCTGCAAGCGGGGAAACAGTGCGTAGACGCGCTGCAGCGTCCACGGCTCCTGCTTGCCATGGCCGCGAGCGGCCGTGGCAAGCAGATTTTCGCGCACCGACAAGCGGGGGAACACCTGGCGGCCCTCGGGCACGAGACCGAGTCCCGCCCTGGCAATGCGATGCGATGGCAGCGTGTGCACCGCTTTGCCGTCGAACACGATCTCTCCCCTGGCCGCGCGCATCAGCCCCGTGATCGATTTGACCGTGGTGGACTTGCCCATGCCGTTGCGCCCGAGCAGGGTAACGAATGCACCGCGCTCGATGTCGAGCGTCATGCCGAACAGCGCCTGGCTTGCGCCGTAAAATGCGTCCACGCCGCACACGGACAACAGGGAATTCATTTGGTGGCTCCGGTCATTTCATTGCGAGTCTCGTCGCCGAGATAGGCATCGCGCACTTCGGCGTTGCAGCGGATCGCCGCGGCCGTCCCGCACGCGATCGCGCGGCCGTAGACGAGCACGGTGATGCGGTCCGCCAGCGCGAACACGGCGTCCATGTCGTGTTCGACGAGCACGATCGCGTGCCCGCCTTTCAAGTCGGCGAGCAGTTCGGTCATCTGCTCCGACTCGGCCTGGCTCATGCCCGCCATGGGCTCGTCGAGCAGCAGTAGCTGCGGCTCGCCGGCGAGCGCCATCGCAAGCTCCAGTTGCCGGTGTTCGCCGTGTGCGAGCGCGGCCGCCGGAACCTGCATGCGGCCGGCGAGGCCCACGCGCGCGAGCACGGCTCTGGCCGGTTCGATCAGCGCGGTGTCGTTGGCCGCCGCGCGCCAGAAGCGAAAACTGTGGCCCTGCAACGCCTGGAACGCGAGAGCGACGTTCTCGAGCGCCGTGAATTCGGGGAACACGGACGTGATCTGGTAAGAGCGCGCCAGACCCGCGTGAGCGCGCTGTTCGATCGACATCGAGGTAATGTCTCGGCCGCCGAAATGGATCGTGCCTTCGTCGGCCTTCGACTCGCCGGCGAGCAAGCCGATCAGGGTGCTCTTGCCAGCGCCGTTCGGGCCGATGATGGCATGCAGTTCACCGGGCGCCACCTCGAGGCAGAAGTGATCCGTGGCGGTCAGGCCACCGTATCGTTTGACCAGGCGGTCCACACGCAACAGGCTCATACCTTGCTCTCCACTGCACGCGCATGGCGCGCGATCCGGACTTCCAGGTCTGTCAGCAGTCCATAGAGTCCACGGCGTGAGAGCAGCACGGCGACCACGATTAGTGGTCCAAAGATGATCATCCAGTGGTCCGTGTAGCCCTTGAGCAACTCCTCGACCGTCAGCATCGCGGCGCTGCCGATCACCGGGCCGATGAGCGAGCCCAGGCCGCCCAGCACGACCATGGCGATCAGGTCGCCCGATGTTGTCCACGTCATATAGGCCGGCGAGACGAAGTGCGTCAGGTTGGCGTTCAACATGCCGCTCACCCCGCACGCCATCGCGCTGATGACATACGCAAGAAGCTTGTACTGCAGTGTCGCGAAGCCCAGCGCCCGCATGCGTCTGTCGTTCTGGCGGCTACCGCGCAGGACCATGCCGAAGCGTGCGTTCACGATCCTGCTGCCCGCCCACAGGCACGCGCACAGCACCGCGAAGGCGACGTAGTACAGCACGTTCGGGTCGTCGAGCGTGAGGCTGCCAAAATGGCTCCCCGAGCCGATCGACAGGCCGTCATCGCCTCCGTATTGCTTCAGGCCCACGGCGAGGAAGTAGAACATCTGCGCAAAGGCGAGGGTGATCATGATGAAGGCGATGCCCGACGTGCGCAGTGAAATCAGGCCGGTGATGGCGCCCGCCACCGCGCATAGCACCAAAGTTACGGCCAGATGCACGAAGCCATTGTCGACGCCGTAATAGCCGAGGATGCCGACGACATACGCGCCAAGGCCAAAGAACAGGGCATGGCCAAAGCTCACCATGCCGCCGTAGCCGATCAGCAGATCGAGAGAGACGGCCGCGATGGCGACGATGACAATGCGGCCGAACAGGGCGAGATAGAACGGTTGCTGCGCCAGATGGGCGTAGACCGGGACGAGTGCCAGTACCGTGAGCAGCAGGACAGGCACGAGGGTACGCAGGGATATCTTCATGTGCATCATTACCCGTGTTTGACAGGAAACAGGCCTTGCGGGCGAATGGCCAGCACGGCCGCCATGAGCAGATAGATCGACATCGACGCGAGCGCCGGGCCGGCCGTGTCCGCCGTGCTCCGATTGAGCATGCCGCGCAGCAGCGCGGGCAGCAAGGTGCGGCCGATGGTATCGGCCACGCCGACGATCAGTGCGGCAAGAAATGCGCCGCGCACCGAGCCAATGCCGCCGATGACGATCACGACCATCGTCAGGATCAGGATCGGCTCACCCATGCCCGGCTGTATCGAAAGGAGCGGTCCGGCCATGAGTCCGGCGACGCCTGCGAGGAGCGCGCCGAGCCCGAACAGCAGCGAATTCAGCAGCGTGATGTTCACGCCGAGCGCACCGACCGTCGCACGGTGCGTGGAGCCCGCGCGGATCAGCATGCCAAAGCGCGTCTTGTGAATCAGCAGATAGCACCCGCCGGCGACGGCGAGGCCAACCACGACAATGGCGAAGCGGTAGGCCGGATACCGGATGCCGAACAGGTCGACGGTGCCCGAAAGCCACTGCGGCACGTCCATGTAATAGGGCGAGGCGCCCCAGATCATGCGGGCCAGTTCGTTGAAGAACAGGATCAACCCAAAGGTGGCGAGCACCTGGTCGAGATGATCGCGCTCATAGAGCCTGCGCAGCGCGACGAACTCGACGATCAGTCCGAGCAGCAGCATCGCCGGGACGATCAGCACGGCGGCGAGCGCGAACGACCCGGTGTGGTTATAGATCGAAGCCGCGATAAAGGCGCCCATCATGTAAAGCGAGCCGTGCGCGAGGTTCACGAAGTTCATGATGCCGAACACGAGCGTGAGGCCGGCCGCCATCAGGAACAACAGCACGCCCAGTTGCAGTCCGTTCAGGCACTGCATGATGAAGAGTGCAGGTGTCATGCTGCCCCCAGGCAAGATAGTGGGTTAAGGGTGAGTCGCGTCGTCGTTTGCAGGACCAGCGGGACGCAATAGCGGTGCTTGTCGCGATTGTTCATGGTTGTTCATGGCGCAAGAGTCAGTAAGCCTGCGACGCCGGCATAGGCGTCGAGCGTGGACGCGGGGCGTACGGACAGCGTGTGCGCGTTGGGCGACCAAACGACCTGATCGATGCCGATTGGCGGTGCATCGGCAAGTTCGCCACCCGATGTCAGTGCCGCAAAGTACAGCGTTGCCGACGTGACACTGGCCGGGTCGATTGCGCCGTCAAATGGCAAGCTCAGCATGGGACGCAGGCTGAAGCCATCGAGCTGGTTGAGAATGGCCGTATCGTGGCAATCGTCGGGACGCTTGCTACAGTCGGGCATCGGCAGGTTGATCCTCGGTCCACAGCTGGCGTTCGCATCAAGAAATCCTTCCTGAAGGTGGCAGCGCCGGCGGGACAGGGCCGCCGGCCTCCGGCATTACCGTGCGGGCTTGATGTTCTGGTTACGATCGAAGTAGTTCTCCGGATCGTAGGTCGCCTTGATGCGCTGCAGCCGCTGATATTTCTTTTCGCCGAACGCCGCGCGAATGTCGGCGTTGGTGGTGTCGGACGCCATGTAGTTGGTATAGGCGCCGCCAGCGTTGAATGGCGCCAGTGCCGCTGCGAAGCGTTTGACCCAATCGTGGTTGACCTCGTCGTCGGCGATATCCTTCCATTCCCCCACGATCATCGCGTTATAGGGGGCATGACGGAAATTGATGGCCGCGCTGTCCGCGTCGATGCGGCTAATCTGGCCGGCCAGCCGTTCGATCACGATCTTGCTCAGCGGCGAGGGGCTGGTTTCAACGAAGTGGACCACGGCCTCCACGACTTCGTCGTGCATGCCGTTGAGCGTCTGGGTCTTCCAGTAGTGACGATCGTCCCAGGGCGCCTTCGGGTCCAACAGGCGCTGCGCCTGGCAGTAGGGTAGTTCGACCGCCATGTCGGCAATCGGGTGACCACAGGCGCGAATCTGCTTGAGCGTTGGTTCCGCGGCCGCCATGTCGCCCATGAAGCGCACCATGATGCCCAGTTGCGTGCGGCCTTCCTTGTTGCGGCCGAAATTGAACTCGATGGCGCAGGCGTCGGGCAGCTCCGGAGCAATGCGGCGGAAATTGGCCAGCACCCGCACGGCCTCGTCGAACGCGAAGTAGATAGGCCCGGTAACGGTCTTGGTGCCAACCGGATGGACGTTGAATTCGAACGATGTGACGATGCCGAAATTGCTCGCCCCGCCATGCAGCGCCCAGAACAGATCCGGCTCGCGGGTCGAGTCCGCTGTGACGACGCTGCCGTCGGCCAGCACCACCTCGGCGGAACGCAGATTGTCGCAAGCCAGGCCGAACAGGCCGCGCAGCGCGCCAATGCCGCCGCCCAGCGTGAGGCCGGCCACGCCGGTTGAAGAGACGACGCCTCCGGGGCTTGCCAGGCCATGCAACTGGGTAGCCGCATCGTAGACACCCCAGGTCGTGCCCGGGCCGCAGCGCGTCACTTGACGCGCCGGGTCGACCTGCACCTCCTGCATCTGGCGCATGTCGAGCACGATACCGTCCTGACACAACGCGAAGCCGAAGGCATTGTGGCCACCGCCACGCACCGACAACGGCACGCCAACCGAGCGCGACGCCTTGATGGCAGCCACGACGTCCCGGGTGTTTTCACAGCGGATCACGCCAAGCGGCACCGGGTGTGCGGGCGCCGCGGAAAAGCCGTACAGGCGCGTTGCCTCGCGAAACGCCTGGCTGCCTGCCAGATGCAGCGGGCGGTGGGTGATCTGTTCGATTGCCTTAACAACACTGCTGTTCATTTTTATCCCTCGATGCGATGCGTGCGTGGACGCAATTCAGAAATTGGGGGTCGTGCCAGACATCTGCGGTACGGCGTTTAGTTTCGCGGTGCTCCAAAATGCGGTTCACCCAGCGCCGGCGTGGTGAGCAGATAAATGCCCGTGTTGCCGAAGGCCCAGATGAGCTTGCGGTCCCATTCGATGAACACGTTTTCCATCGGCGTGGCGTATGAGTGGGTATTGGCAAAATCTCCCGTCATGCGCGGCACGAAGTACGCGGCGATGGTGGCGTGCGACGGATCGCGAATATCGAACACCTGAATGCCGGCGTTCATGAATGGGTAAATGGCGATGCCCGAGTGGGCGGCTCCGGGCTGAAAGTAATAGCCGGGACGCTTGGGGCCGAACTTGCCGCGGCGTAGCACGAAGTCCGTGTAAGGCGCGTCAGCGGGTGGCACGGGCCGCGGCAGCACGCCGACGAGGGTTGGATGGGCCGGGTCTTTGACGTCGATTACGAAGATGTCCTTGTACGGCTCGTACCCGTCTTCATTCATCGGATAGCCGTTGACCAGCACGATCCCCAGATCGTGGGCGCGCGAAGCGTCGACGTTGTCTCCCTCCACGCCGCCCACGTTCAACGGCAGATCGAGGCTGCCTGCGGTTACCGGATTGGCGGGGTCCGCAAGGTCGACGACGTGAAAGCCCAGGCCGCCCATGACCGTGTAGCCATAGCGGCCACCCTGTTCGAGCGGCGGGTTGACGGCAATCGGCATGCGTGCGCCGAGCCACGACGTCTGGTTGCCGTACTGGCGCAGGGCCCGGTAGGCGCGATCCTCGCCGAGGCGCTGGCCCGGCACCCACCACGTGGAGACGAGCCGCGGATTGCACGGATCCTCCAGGTCATAAATCAGTTGTGCCGGAGAATAGACGTAATTCGGGTATTCCTGATTAACGAAGGTGTTGTCCGGCGCCGCGGCGATAAACGCGTACCGGCCCCCGTGATAAGTCGGCACATCCAGCGCGCCGGAGCCTTGCTGCACGCGGCCGTGCGGATGCAACGCGTCGGTGCTGACTTCCGCGAGCAGATGCCACTCGGTCGGGCTCGTCAGTTCGAAGACGCGAAAACCCCGAAACATCGGCTTGGCCATCAGACCGGCGACGCGCTCCGGTTCTGCATATTTGCCACCGTCGCCCATCGCGCCGAGCCCGCGCGGCACCTCGACCGACTGCAGCATGATCCACTTGCCGAGCTTCGCGTTGAACGCGATGGTGGACGCTCCGAACGATTCGCCGCCGGAAAACGTCTTGTCCACCAGCACCTTCAGTTCACGCGGGTCGGTGATGTCATAGATGTTCAGGCGAGTCTTGAAGTAGTTGTACATATAGCGCCGGCCGGCCCAGTCGATGATCTGTTGCCAGCAGACCGACGGGCTGACCACGATGGGCCAATGGGCTTCGACGGTCATGTTGCGGCAGTACTGGCGATTCTCGAGATAGTCGAGGCTATCCGCGACGGGGCGTGCATGCGGATAGAAAGGAGCGGCTTGCGGGTGAATGAATTCTCCGGTCGCCGCGTCAATGCCATAGCTGGACAGTGACGCGTGCGACGGTTCGTTGGTGCCTCGAACATGAGCCGGTTCAGACATGTTGCTGCCTCCTCCATAGAGCTTGTCGATCTCCGCGATGCACGACGCGCCGGGGCATCAAAGTACGGAAGTGTTTGGTTCTGCAATCGATTGCATTATCGATATTCAAACTGCGTCTGTCAAATAGTTTCATGAACTTCAATTCGACTGAACGAACCGCCCCAAACTGGCGTTTCCCCAATCCGAGTGAGCGTTGGGTGCCCCGAATTTATATCCGTCAAGCCTGTGATTCGGGTTTTCCCGGGCTTGGCCGGGTGGGCGGCCATGGTACGCGCGATGCACATGGCTAACAAATGCTTGACGCGATTTTCGCTGATGGATAGCATGCAATCGATTGCATTTTCCGGCGTGACGGCGGTATGCGGTGCGGTACACGATCGCGCCTGCCTTCATGTCTTGCGGGCGCCAGACGGAACCCGGCGCGTGAGAATGCCGGGATGTCGACAACGATCGATCAACGAGCACTTACCTGGAGACAACTGTGGTCATGAAATTGCGAACGACGTGTACCAAGCTGGCGTTGCTCGGCGCCGTGTTTTGCGCTGTGAATGCGGGCGCACAAGTGAAGATTGGCTTTCTCGGCACGCTATCGGGCCCCGGCGGCGCGCTCGGACAGGATCAATACGACGCGTTCATGCTCGCCATGGCGCAAAAGGGCAACAAGCTCGGCGGCGTGCCGGTTCAGGTCATCAAGGCCGATGACGAACTGAGACCGGACATCGGCGTGCAGGCGGCACGCAAGCTGATCGAGGAAGACAAGGTCTCCATCATTACCGGCATGACTTTCGGCAACGTCATGATGGCCGTGGCCAAGCCGATCACAGCTGCCGGCGTCGTGCTCATCAGCTCGAACGCAAGTCCTGCGCCGCTAGCCGGCAAGGATTGCGCACCGCTCATGTTCTCCGTCTCCTCGGGCACGATGGACCAGATCAACGAGTCAGGCGGCAACCTGATGCAAGTACTGGGCTACAAGCGTGTCTATGTCATGGCGCCGAACTATCAGGCCGGACGCGACGCAATTCAGGGTTTCAAGCACACGTACAAGCAACCACTGGTCGACGAAGTCTATACGCCGCTGAACCAGCTCGATTTTTCGGCTGAAATCGCGCAACTGCAAGCTGCCAACCCCGATGCGGTCTATGTTTTCTATCCGGGCAGCCAGGGGGTCAATTTTGTGAAGCAGTATCGCCAGGCGGGCCTCATGGGCAAGCTGCCGCTGGTTTCCGTGGCCACGGTGGACGGCACGACGCTGCCGGCGCTTCAGGAGGCGGCAGTGGGGGCAATTACCGCGTCCGCGTACTCGCCCGATCTGGACAATGCGCAGAACAAGCAATTTGTTGCAGCGTTCAAACAGAAGTACCGTCGCGCACCATCGATGTATGCGGCGGCATCGTACGACGCCGCGCAATTGCTCGACGTCGCGCTGCGCAAGGTGGGCGGCAACGTTACGGACAAGAACGCGTTACGTGCCGCGATCAAGTCGTCGGAATTCGAGTCGGTGCGAGGCAATTTCAAATTCGATACCAATCAGTTTGGCCGCGTCGATTTTTATCGAGTCGATGTCGTCAAGGATGCAGCGGGTGTCGATTTTGCAACCCATTCGAAAATCAAGGTCAATTATCGCAATCGCCTGGTCGACGAGTGCTCGATGAAGTAAGCAGCCGCGAGGCTGCGGCAGACCAATACCCAGACAACCCCAAATTTTTTCAAAGCGAGGCGGGATTCATGAACCGAAAAACAATCTATGTCATTGCCTTGTCGGGCAGCTTGCGCAAAGCCTCGACGAACACCGCGCTCCTGCGTGCCGCCCAGGAGGTCGCTCCAGAAGGCATGACGCTGGAGATCGTTGGCCTGGGCGATCTGCCGTTCTACAACGAAGACGTCGAGAAGGCCGGCATGCCAGTCGCGGTCGTTACGCTGAGCGAAAAAATCCGCCGCGCCGACGCCGTGCTGCTAGCCACGCCTGAGTATAATTTTTCGTTTTCCGGCGTACTGAAAAATGCCCTGGATTGGCTTTCACGTCCTCCCGGCGCATCCGCGCTCGCGGGCAAGCCGGCGGCAATCGTCGGCGCTGGTGCGGGTTTGGGGACGGCGCGCGCGCAGGCTCATCTGAGGCAGGTTTGTCAGGCGCTCGACATGTTGACGCTCAATAAGCCGGAGGTCCTGGTCACGCAAACCTGGACGCGTTTTGACGCACAAGGCCAGTTGACCGATGCGCAAACGCGCGAGGTGCTGACCGGTTTCATGGCTCGATTCGGCGACTGGATCGAACGCCTGACTCAAGCAGATCAATTCACGGAGGTAGAAGCATGACGCATCAACGAAGCTATATCAAACGCGACAACGCGCAGGCGCGCGCCTACTCGCCAGCGGTCATTACGCAAGGCGGCCGCATTGTGTGGCTGGCCGGTCAGACCGTGGTGGCCGATTGTGAAGGGCGTTCGCTGGCGGGAAATTTCGAAGGGCAGGTGCGCGAGATATTTGCGCTGATCGGAGCCACGCTGGAGCAGGCGGGCGGCACATTGACGAATCTGGTCACCATGACAGTCTCCATCACCGACGCACGCTTTGGCGATACGTTCACGCAACTGCGCAAGGAAATCTTCGCTGACAATTTTCCCGCCAGTGCGTTGATTACCGTAGCAGGCCTTGCGAAACCGGAAATGCTGGTGGAAGTCCAGGGCATTGCGGTGCTTGACTGATTGCAGCAAGACGGGGTGGCACAGGACCGCCCCGGTTCGCAAACTTAGAAGTAGTGCCTCAAGCCCAACCGGAATGATGCCTGGTGGCTAGTTGCGGAGGGGGTAAGCCCGTCCAGCGAGGCCACCGCGGGCTGGTTCAGGGAGTCCGTACCGCTGGCGCTCTGGTAGACCGCAACGCCGTAGATGACGGTGGCCTTGGACAACGCATAGCTGGCGCCCGCCGAATACTGGTTGTACGTAGCGCCGTTGTCGTAGTTGGCCCGGCTCAGGTGAGTGTAGTTATAGGAGGCGCCTAGCCGCAGTGCCGGGTTGACCTGATATTGAATATTAACTTCCGGACTGCTGAATATTGCCTCGCCGCTGTAGTGGTAGGGGTTCGGACCGGAGGTTTCCGTATCGCCGAGATTGTCGAAGCGGGTATAGGTATAGTTCACGCCCAGCGTGAAATTGCCGATGTTATACGTCGTGGCCGCGCCGAAGATCTCCATGGTGTGGGCCGATGCGAAGCCGGCATAGACTGGATTGTATTGTGGCGACGCGGGACTTCCGGCCGATCCCATATTGTTGCTCGTGACGCTCGCCGATGCATTCGGGTTAGTGCCGAAATACGAGAAGTTCGGATTACGCGCGTTCAGGTAGGCGCCGCCGAAAGCAAATGCGCCATTCTCGTAGTTCAGCCCCAGTGACCATAGCTGATTGCGCCCGGGCGCACCCGCGATGCCTCCAATGCTGTACAAGCCGCCAAACGTGAGGCCATTGAACTTCGGGCTCGTGTATTTGATGGCGTTGTTCACACGCCGCGAGTTGGCCAGATTGTCCAGATCGTCGGGGCGGGCTCCTATGACGCCGCCCAACTGGGCGGTGGCAGTGTAACTCTGTACGAAGTCACGCACGGAGTCGTACTGGCGGCCGAACGTCAAGGTGCCGGGACTACCGGAAAGCCCTACAAAGGCCTGGCGGCCGAACATCGCGCCGCCCTGGCCGAGCGTACCATTGTTGAAGTTCAGGCCCGATTCGACCTGAAACAGCGCTTTCCAACCGCCCCCCAGGTCCTCTACACCCTTCAATCCCCACCGGCTGCCGCTCAGTCCACCCAGGCCGCCGTCGAGCATGGCGAATTGCGAGCCGCCGCGGGGGGAGCCGTTAGTGGCCCGCGAAGTTTGCACACTGGTGGTGTAATTCACGCCTGCGTCAATCAAGCCATATAGCGTGACGCTGCTTTGAGCGCGCGCGACGCCCGTGAGTGCACACGTTCCCGCAACCGCAACAAGCATCTTCTTCATGACCTATCTCCGTTAGCCGGCACGCAACGCGTCTTGATGGGCGAAGTCGGGCCAATCGATATTTTTTATGCCGACCGCAAGCCTGATTCACGTAAAGCGACGGCTCAGACGGTCGACTACGTGATTGCGCTACTTGTCCAGGTCGCAACGCCTCGTGAGCAATAGACCGTTAGGGAGAGTTAATGCAATCGATTGCAAAATAAGGTGACGATATTTGCGCGTCAAGCTCTTTTTGCCGAGGGCCAGGCAAAAGGGCATGGGCATCATGGTGCGAATTCGCCTGGAGTGCGACGATCAAGGCATGTAGCCTGGGTGCTCGCTATATGAGGCCCTGACGCGATCGTGACTGCAAACGGCGTACTGATCGAACGGGGCGGTATGCCGATGCGTTTTCGCACGCCAATTATCACAATCGATTGCGGAAAATTTGTATCGACCTATTTATAATGTAGCCTTGGCCGTGACACGAGCGATCCGTTCGGGGAGGCGCGTGCCGTCCTGAAGTCATTGGCCACGGTGAGGTCGTGATTGATCGAGACCTTCTATGTGAAAAGCGAAAAGGTAGAGCTGTCGTGAAAACAAAGACGTCTCAAGCAGGCAATAACCGGCGAACTGTGACGATGAAGCAGGTCGCGGAGCTGGCTGGTGTGCACGTTTCGACAGTCTCGCGCGCCTTCAATCCAGAGACGCGCTCGATGGTGGTGCCCGAGTCGGTCGCACGCGTTATGAAGGCAGCCGAGGAACTGGGATACCGGCTCGACCCGGTTGCGGCCAGCCTTCGAACCGGTCGCTCCAAGCTTGTCGGCATTCTGGTTCCGGATATCGCAACCAATGTTTTCACGCCGATTCTGACCGGGGCGACCGAGCGTCTTTCCGAGCATGGCTATTCCGTTATCGTTGCCTATGTCGGAAGCGACAGCAACAAGCAGCTCGATCTGGCCCAGGGATTGATCGCCCGGCGCGTGGACGGGCTCATTCTGGCGACGGCGAGCCGCGACGATCCGCTGGTGTCGTTCTGTATCGAGCGGGGTGTCCCGAGCGTGCTGGTCAATCGTGCAGAGAAGGACACGAGGCTATCCGGGGTGGTGTCGGACGAGCTGCTCGGCGCACAGCTCGCAGTTGACCACCTGGTCGAACTGGGGCACAGCCACATCGCCCATCTTGGCGGACCGCGCGAACATTCCACTGGTTATTTGCGGCATCGCGGCTTTATCCACGCCATATCCGCCAATGGTCTCGATGCCGCCGCGGCCCCCTGCGAGTTCGCCGATACCTATACGCGCGAACAGGGCGCAGCAGTGGCACGGCGGCTATTGAGGGCGCGTCCGGATATCACCGCAATCGTCGCCGCGAATGACTTGCTGGCCCTCGGTGCGTACGATGCCATCCGCGAATCCGGATTGAATTGTCCTCGAGATATTTCAGTCGTCGGGCATAACGACATGCCGCTTGTCGACCTGGTCGAGCCGCCGCTGACGACGATCCGCATCAGTCACAGGGAGATGGGGCGCCAGGCTGCGGACCTGCTCGAGCAAGCCATCGAAGCGATCGATCATCCACCCCGCAACGTGGTATTGCCTCCGAAGCTCATCGTGCGCGGCTCGACAGTTGCGCCCCGCAAGGGCGCCGCACGGAAGCCGGCGAAGGCTTCTGCGTCGAGAAAAAAATAGCTGTCCATTTCGAATTAGATCCAGGCGCTGGACGGCTGGCGCTGAAAACAGCGTGAACCCCGGGTTGTGAGGAATCGCATCAGGGACCGGCGCCGCTGCCAGCCCCTGTAGTGCCACCGGCCAGCTTCATTGAACATCCAGCGGGGGCGCCCATGCCATGGATGCGCGCGCTTCGTTGAGGTACTGCCTGTCGACGCAGGGCCTGCGCGGTCGAGTGACTGGCGCTGTCGCGTGTGCATCCCGAATGCGCATGACCAGGGCGAGCCCGGCGTCTTCAATTTCCATATCCCGGATCAAGCCGTGCGTGGGGTGAACGAGGTCGTCGAGCACGGCGCGCGCATCGGCGTCGGAAAGCTCCGGAAACTGGGCGCGCAGCAATGCACGGCAAGCCGCCGCATTGGCAGGGTCGAAAATCCAGTTCAATGCTTCCCTGTACGCAAGAATAAAGCCGATCAACCGCGCCCGGTTCGCGCTGGCCCATGACTCGCGCACCACACCGACCGTGCCGAGATAGTCCGGAAAGAGCGCCGCGCTCGTGGCCAGCGTTCTGAATCCTTGCCGCTCGGCGAGCCTTTCGAACGGCGTTCGCACCAGGGTTGCGGCGTACTTGCCGGCCACCAGTGCACGATATCGATTGCCAGTGCCGCCAGCAGCATCGAACTTGACGCCATCGGCGGCAATATCGTTGAGCGATAGAATCTCGCGCAAGACAAAAGCGAAGCCGGTCGTCAGGGCGTCGACGGCCAGCGTCTTGCCACTCAACTCGCGCACCGACGTCAGGCCTGGGCGTGCGACGAGCGACAGGAAGCCGTGATCTCCGCCCATGAACGCGACCAGATCGGGAGCGCTGCCATCCGCGGTTTCCCCATGACCATCCGTGTACGCAAAAACGTTGTCCACACTGGCGAACGCAATATGCGCGTCGCCCGCGTTCATCCTGTTGATCATGTCGATCGAGCCTTTCACGTACTCGAAGCTCGTGGTCAGGCCATATTTCTCGAACAGGCGCTGGTCTTCGGCAACCCAAAACGGCAGGTTGAACGCACCTTCAAAGCCGAGAATCTTTAGTGTAGCCAGACTGGTGTGCAATCGCATCCCCTTGAGTTTTGCAATCGATTGCATATTAAAATAGGGTTCGTTTTTTTGTCAAGATTCGAGCGCACGCAGCGTTTGTCATCATCGTTGAGGCAAAAAGTGCGAGATGCGAGTGACAGCGTTTCAAGTGGATCTCTGCGAGCGGCTTTGATAGTGGCGCTTCCGTTGCTATTTTGCAATCGATTGTATAGGAGATGAGACGTGGCCAGACCGGTGCAGTGCAGCAGGATCGTGACTGACTTCGGGCGCGCCCTGACCGACGATGGGTTCGAGCGGGGACTGGACTTCATCCGGCGGGTCGGGCTGACCTGCACGGCCAGTCATAACGAGGTGGTGCTGCTGGCCGACGTGCTTGGGCTTTCGACGCTGGTGAAGGTGTTGAACAAGCTACGCGACGCTCATTTCGCAGATCTTCGCCGACGACGCAGAGTATCTGGATTCAGACGTTGTATTTGGCGTGACGCGCGATCTGGTCCGCGAGTTTGAACGCCATGAGGCAGGCACGGGACCGCATCCGCAAACGCAGGAGCCGTATTGCACGCTGGAATGCGCTTTCGTTCTTGGGTAGGGCGTCTCCACTGATCCGACGCCGCCCATCAAATGACCGAGTTAGACGACATGCCCAACAACATGCTTGAAGGTAAGGTCGCCGTGGTGATCGGCAGCAGCGGTGGAATCGGAAAAGCTACGGCGAGCTGGCTGGCTTCGTCTGGCGCGCGTCGCTGTAGAAACACCGATCTCAAGGCCGCCGAGGAGATCGCGAGGCGACTCCCGGGCGAAGGGCACATGGCGCCCCTGGCGTCGATTGCCGACAGCGCGACATTGGTCGCGCTAGCGCAAAGCGTTCGCGGCCGGTATGGAAAGGCCGATATCCTGATGAACACGGCAGGCTTTACCAAGCCAGTCAGCCACGCAGACTTGGATGCGCTGACCGACGAGTTGGTCGATGAAATGTTCAAGGTGAACTGGCGCGGGCAATTCGCTGCGCTCCGTGCGTTCAGGGAACTTCTTGTCGCGTCGGGCGATGGTCTCGTTGTCAACGTGTCGTCCATTGCCGTCACCACGGGTGTTGGCAGCAATATCGCGTACTGCGCCGCCAAAGCCGGGCTCGACATCATGGGGCACCTCGCGCGGGATCTGATCGCTGAAGGCGTGCTGAATGGTGCGGGGCTCTGGACCTTCGTGACGGGGGTTAAATACGGCTCCTGCGCGTCGCCGCAAACCCTGCTCCATGCGCGAGTCTGCTGCCGAGCGGGGCCACATGGGCGGCGTTCGGCGTAGGCCGTTTCGAGGCGAAGGCAGGGGCAACGTTTGCTCATCCCGCCAAGCTACCAGCCGTCGCTCTGGACGCGTGACACACTTCAGCCTCCGGAGGTTGGAGTGAATAAAGCTTAAGGTTGTCAACATTTGCAATAAGGCATAAGTGCTCCAAAGGCCTCAACTTATGCCTTGTTTACCAAATTGCGAACGCAGCGAAATCCCGCATAAACATACTGATAACGCGGCTGAAACCAGTTGCGGAACGTTGGCCGCAACATGCATTGGGCGGTGCGCGGCGAGCCGCCTTTCATCGCGTAGTGCTGACCGTCGAAGAAGTTTGCCGAATACCCCTCGTAGAACGGAAACGCCTTGAAACCCGGCAGCGGACCGAAGAGCGTGGAGGTCCATTCCCAGCCGTTGCCGTACAGGCCTTGTACGCCCCACGTGCTGGCGCTGTCCGGTGTGGCGTCGACAGCCACCGGGTTCCAGTCGCGGAAATCGAAGTTGTCGGTGCGGGCGGGCAGCGCGCCGTGCGCCGCGCGCTGCCACTGCGCCTCGCTTGGCAGCGCCGTGCCGCGCCAGCGCGCAAAGGCGCTGGCTTCGGCGTGGCTCACATACACGGGCCATGCAAGCGGCAATGCGATGTCTTCGAACATCGTGCGCAGTGTCCAGCCTTCGGCGCCGCGCGACCAGAACACGGGGTGTGCTACGTGCGCGCCTTCCTTCCAGGTCCAGTCCACGTCGTTCCAGAGTTCGCGCTTGCGGTAGCCGCCGTCCTCGATAAATTCGAGAAACGCGCCGTTCGTCACCATGTAGCGGTCGATCTCGAAGGCCGGTACGTCGACTTGCTGCTCGCCGAACTCGTTGTCCCAGCCGAACAGGCCACGCTCGGCGGTCATGCCGAGCTCCGTGCGGCCGGCGGGCACCTGCACCGTTTCGGCCGCGACCGTATAGAGCGGGTCGGTGCGCACGCCCGTTGCGGCGGGCGACTGCTTTTGTTCGAACGGCAGCTGGTGGAGCATGTAGGCGAGCGTTTCGACATGCATGAGCCGATGTTCGATCGCGACGTTCAGCAACTGCCCTGGTGTGTCGTGATTTGAGGCGTCGGGCGGCAGGTCGAGCGTGGAGAGCTGCGCGTCGATGCGGCTGCGTACGTCGCGTCCGTAGGCCAGGACTTCGGCGAGGTCGGGCCAGTCGGCGGGCACGTCGGTCGGGAGACCGCCATCGACAGGATCGATGCCGAACGCGAACAGCTGGTCGAGGCGCGCATCGGCGGAGGGCAGGTCGAACAGGCGCTTGTCGAAGAGGTTGCGGTCAAATGCTTCCAGATGACCGATATAGAACACGATACGGTGCCGCTCGCGAATGGGCCGCTCGTACAGAAACTCGGGCTTGACGACGTTGAAGAGCGCGTCGCTGGCGGTGCGCGCCGCTTCAAGACGGGCTGCGAGCGTGGGGGATTGCGGGAGATGCATTTCGGCGATTCTCCTTGGGTGGGCGTAGTACGAAACTTTAACCCTGCGCAGGAGTTGTGCCAACGGAGTTGCCGCGCCAGCGAGACGCGGCGCGGGCAGCCCGGGTGGGCCGCCCGCCCGGGGGTGCCGCGAATTACAGATGCCGCAGACCTTCGAGATCGATGATGCGGATCAGCTTGCCCTGTGCGTCGATCAGGCCGCGCTTTTGAAATCTCGACAGGGTGCGGCTCACCGTTTCGAGCGTCATGCCGAGATAGCTGCCCATGTCCTCACGCGTCATGCGCAGGTTGAACTCGGCATGCGAATATCCGCGCTGGCCGTTGCGTTCGGAGATGTCCAGCAGGAACGCGGCGACGCGTTCGTCGGCGGAGAGCGAGCCGAGCACCATCATTTGCGACGATTCGCGGATGAGCTGCTCGCTCATGAGGCGGAGCAGCCGGTCTTGCATGGCGCCGGTTTCGCGGCACAAATGCTTGAGGGCCGAGTAGGGAATGAGGCAGACCGAGCTGTCTTCGAGCGCCACGGCGCTGCAGGTGTGGAAGCCGGTGCTGATGCCGTCGAGGCCGAGCGGATCGCCGGCCAGACGCAGGCCGGTGACCTGCTCGCGGCCGTCGCGGTGCGCCATGACCGTCTTGAGCGAGCCGGAACGCGCGACGTAGAGATTGTCGAATGCGTCGCCGGCGCGATACACGGCTTCGCCGCGCCGCACACTGCGCGCGGAGCAAATCAGTGCTTCGAGTTTTGGCAGGTCGTCGAGCGTGAGGCCCTGGGGCATGCACAGGTGCCGCATGGCGCAAACCGAACAGCGCGTGGACATGCGCGGTGCCGCCACGGGTGTGCGATTGCTGCGGCGCACGGTGGTATGAGAAACGACGGTATGGTTCAGCATCGACAATGCTCCTTTGATCTCTGTCCAGGCATTGTCTACCGGGGTCGAATCTCAGATTAGTGGCAAAGCGCCGCGCATTTAAGATGAATCGTTTTGAGCCTTGTCAGAAGCCGCTCACGCGGCGTCTGACGGCGCGCAAGCGACTTTCCAGTTGCACGCAAAACTGCGTGCACTCAAGCGACTACTATTCGGCGTTTCCGGCGGCCGACGGGATGAGGAGGACAGGCAACGTGGACTGCCGCACGCAGCGTTCGGCAACGCTGCCGAGGATGAGGCGCTGGAAGCCCCGGCGGCCGTGCGTGCCCATCACGATCAGGTCGGCACCCGCGGTCTTCGCGGCGTTGAGCACGAGCGTCGGCACGTCGTCCAGCGAGGAGGCTTCGCCCGTGAGCATGGCGCCTTGCACGCCACGCTCGCCCATCGCCTTGTTCATTTCTTCCGCGAGTTCGTTGCCCTGCGCGATCATCTGGTTGCGCAGGATCGACGGGTCGTAGCCGGGCGCGTCGAAATACATGGGTGTGTTCTCGATCACGTAATACGGCTGCAGCGTCGCGCCCATTGCCTTCGCCAGGTCGAGCGCGGCTTCGAAGGCTCGGCGCGACGTGGTGCTGCCGTCGACGGCGACAAGGATGCGTTGGTACATAGGACCTCCTCTTTGAGTGGGATCGAGAATCGCGCGGCCTCGGGCGATGCGGTGACGAGGCTGGCGCGGGTGTCGTGACTGGCGAGAAGCTTAATGGATCGCAAGTAAAGACGCAGTCGGACTGTATGAAATGTGGAAGGAGCAAGAAGGAAGATCAAGTGGGTTGCGTCGGAATACCGCAGCGCCGCCTGGTTTTCGTTTGCTATGTCGTTATGTTGCACGCGCACCGGCATACCGTTATCGTTGCCTCTTTTTCGCTCCGCGCAGTCTTCCCCTCCCGTGAAACCTTCCTCCGCTCACCTGCCGTTTCGCGACGCGCTGCTGGCCATGCTCGGCATCGGCCTCGTCAACATGCTCGTCGCACTCGATCAAACCGTCGTCAGCACCGCTTTACCCTCGATTGTCGCCGAACTGCACGGATTCGAGTTCTACGCGTGGATCGCGAGCGCCTACCTGCTGGCCTCGGTCGTGACGGTGCCCGTATTCGGCCGGCTCGGCGACTACTTTGGCCGCAAGCGCTTCGTGATCGCCGCGGTGATCGTATTTACGGTGGCCTCCGCGCTGTGCGGGCTCGCGACCGACATGCGTTTTCTTGCAGCGGCGCGCGCGCTGCAGGGCGTTGGAGGCGGGATGATGGTGGGTACGGCGTTCGCCTCGATTCCCGACCTCTTTCCCGACCCGCGTGCGCGGGTGCGCTGGCAGGTCGTCATGGCGGCCGCCTACGGCATCGGCACGGCAGCGGGGCCTTCACTGGGCGGCTGGCTCAGCGAGCACTTTGGCTGGCGCTCGACCTTTCTCGTCAATCTGCCGGTTGGCGCGCTTGCACTTTATTTCATCTGGGCCCATCTGCCGCGCTACCAGCCGGGGCGTACCGGCGAGGTGCGCATCGACTGGACGGGTGCCGCGCTCGTTGCACTGGTGCTGGGCGGTTTCCAGACTCTGATCGAGGCGGTGCCCAAGAGCGGCTTGACGACTGGCAACGCCGTGCTCGCGCTGGCGGTAGTCGCCGGCGTGGCGGCGCTGCTGACCTGCGAGCGCCGCGCGACGCACCCGATCCTCCCGCTCGACCTCTTTCGCGACCCGCAACTCGTCACCCTGTTTACGCTCTCGACGCTTTCGGGCTTCGTGATGTTCTCGCTGATCTTTTTCGCTCCGCTGCTGCTGCAGGGCGGTTTCGGGCTGTCGCCCCAGGAAGCGGGCCTGCTTGCCACGCCGATCGCGGCCTGTATCGCGCTAGGCAGCCTGATCAATACGCGCGTCGTGATCCGGCTACGTAAGCCCACGACGATTCTCACGGTCGGCTTCAGCCTGCTGGTCGCGGCTTCCGCCGGTCTTGCCTTCGCGTCCCGGCACACGGCGCACCTCTGGCTCGAACTGGCGATGTCGGCAGTGGGCATCGGGCTCGGCTTCATCCTGAACAATCTGAATATTTTCGGCCAGGAGATTGCCGGGCGGGAGCGTTTCGGCATCACGACCGCCTTGCTGCAATCCACGCGCATGGTGGGCGGGATGCTCGGCACCAGCGTCGTGGCGACCATCGTCAACCATCGCTACGCGGCCGGCGTGGGGGACGCGCTGGCGGTAATCGGCGCGCCGCTGCAGCAGCGCTGGCAACCCCAGCTGGCCGATCCGCGCGTGCTGATCGACCCGTCGTTGCGCGAGGGCCTCGTCGCGCAGATGAAGGCGGCGGGGCTCGACGGCGCGGCGCTGATCGATGCGGTGCGCCACGTACTGGTGGATGCGATCCACCTGGGAATCGGGCTGACGGGCTGCGCGGCGCTCGCGGCGGCCCTGTGCGTGGGGCGGATTTCCCACATTCGATTCAGCCGCAGCGCCTCGGCGGCGCAGAAAAGCGACGAAGCGCGAGCCGACGAGGTCAAGGCCGATTAGGGTCGGCCGCGTTCGGGTGCAGGCTGGGCGCAGGTTTATTCGTTATATTTGTCTGATAAAAACAACAGCCAGGCTGAGCGAGAAAGGCCGGAGCACCCAGCCAGTGCGCATCTGTCCCTCCGCGGCGTCACCCTCAGGCGGCATGGGCCAACTCCCCGAACAGCGCGTGGTGCGTTTGCTGGCTCATCGCGATTTCCAGCGCGACGGCATTCTCCACGCCAATGCGCATCGGCGCGCCAAGCCGCGTCAGCTCGATGCCCGTCCGGCGCAGCAGGCGCTCCATTGGCGTCGTGGTGACCGTCACATAGCTGTTGATGCCCGCGCGGTCGGCGAACGAGACGACCGCGCGCATCGCGCTCATGGTCACATCGGCGAAGCCGAATGCCTGATCGTTGCCCGATTCGATGGCGAAGCGGCTCAGTTCCCAGATGTTGCGAGCTGTAGGCGCAGCCTTGCCCTGCAGCAGTTGCGGGAAGGTGTCGCGCAACATGTTGGGGCCTTCGGTGGGCATCAGGCGCCAGCAGCCGCGCACGTGGCCCGCAGGGTCCTGAATCAGCATGTAATGGGGCCCGAGCGCGTCGTAGCCGTCGATTTCCATCCCCGCAATGGTGGGAATGTCCCAGCCCAGGCGATCGCGGAACACGCGCGCGCGCAGCCGGTACATCTCATTGATGTCCCCATTGTCGAAGTCCTGTCTCAGTCCGATCCGTATCGCAGCTTGCATGACAACTCTCCCGATTTGTGTGGAAGCGCGGCAGTACGGTTCGAAAGCTATGCGTTATGAATATAAAAAAACACCTATCTAGATAGGTAGGTGCGCAGATAGGGCCTCTTAAGGAGAATCACTTCCGCGGCAGTCACTCATCAGGCATATCTGACAGCGAGAGTCATCATGGAACTTATGGGCAATCAATGGCACTCGGGTGCGAATACCATTTCGTCCCCCGGGGATCTGTCTTCGGTCGTCGACCGCGTCCTGATCATTGCGTATCGGAAGAAGAAGAAAGAGAGCCAGCGCCGCTTCTGGGCGCGTTTCGGCGTGACGCAGTCGCGCGGCAGCCGGTTCGAGTCGGGCGCGGAGATTCCGCCGCCGGTGTCGATCCTGCTCGGGTTGTATTTCAACAAGACGATTTCGGACGGTGACCTTGGCCGTGCCGAGCGCGTGTTGCGCGGCGATGCACCGATGGTGCTTAGCCCGGGTCAATGAGACCCATCTGGGTCGCAATCACGGCTGCCGCTCGCCGTGAGTTCACGCCGAACTTCCCGCGAATGTTCTTCATGTGGAAGTTCACGACGGCTTCAGAGCAATTCAGGATGTGAGAAATTTCCCAAGTGGACTTGCCTAGGGCAGTCCACTTGAGGCATTCCTTTTCCCGTGGCGTGAGCTTGGGAATCAGCGACTGAACGTGGTCGTTCAGGTGCCGCTGGCTCGTGTCCAGCACGAGATCGCGCAGCAGCACGAGATTCGGCAACGCGCGGTTCACGTCGTCCCAGAAATTGTCCGTGGGATTTGCGTCGTTGACGAAGCAGAGCATGCCGATTTCCTGGCGCGGGCCATGGATCGGCAGGGTGATGCCTGCGCGCAGCCCGTACGAGCGTGCCTCTTCATACATCGATTGTTGCTGCTCGGTCGCGAAAAGCTCCGGCGACCAGATGAGCGGCGCCGAGCGCGTCGTGCAATGCGACACGGTAGGGTCGAAGTAGGCCATACCGTGGTCGTTGTACGTCTGCCGCCAGGCGGCCGAGTAGTTCGTACGGATGAACGCGTCCTCGAGCCTCATGCCCGGGCGCGGCAAGATAGCCAGCATGAGCTGGCTGAATCCCCACGAGCTGGCGAGCTTCGCCACCGCGTCGAACCACGCTGCCTCTTCGGGCGCGTCGAGCACGGGCGACATCTGCTCAATAAAATGTAGAGGCACGTTCAACACTCTCCATCGGCGCTGGGCGAGATCGCGGGGCAAGCCCACAGACACTCGCTCCTCGCTTCTTATGATGTAAGAATTTATCACTAAATTCCTATCTGATCCCCCCTCGTCTGCAATCCTCCCGCTTTGTGGGGTCATTTCTGTCAGATTTCGGTGACATCGGAGAGATTTCTGCGTCTCCTCAGCAAGTGCGCAGGACTGCATGAAAGTGCATGGCACCGGAGTTGAAATAAAGCCAGACCGCATTTCGAAAGCGACAAAAGCGTGCAAGTCGCCAGGATAATGCCGTCGATTTAGCGGCTTTCATTTATTTTCAGGCTTTTCATTTCCAGTTTTAACTGCACTCGACTGAATACTGTCTGAATCCGCCAGTGCTGCGATATTCTGGATAATCGCAAACGGTTCGCCGCACCGCGAGCGGCGAACCGTCGTTCAGGGCTTGCGCTGCAACTCGATCACGCGCGTCGGCCGCATGTGGTTGAGCGCGAAGTGCAGGCGCCCCGGACTGCGGCGCACGCCCGGTTCACGCGCGGCGTTGCGCTCCCAGTCGACGTCGTTGGGCTCTTCGGGCTCGCTCATGCCGAGGTCGACGACCTCGTATCCGCACTCCAGCGCGATCGGCAACCGGTGCACGCCCTTGCGGCTGTCGAAACCCGCCAGGCCGTCATCCGCTTCGGCCACGCTGTTGACGAGCGTCGCGTTGCTCGTCGTCACTTCGTCGGGGCCGATGCAGCCTTCGCCCGCGAGGCGCGCGGCCTCGCGGTTCTTGCCGTCGGTGTCGACCGAGCTATCGTGCGTGCGGTCGTTGTGGAGTTCGGCGCTGCGCGGCCGCGACGGCGATGAGCTCACATCTCCCGCAGTCGATTTTTGCATGTCGTCGGGACGATTCATGATGCTTCCTCCTTGGAAGATCTGGGTGCCTGCGTTCAGCAGGCAATTCCGCAAGCGCCGTTCCGCTGCAGCGCCGCACCCGTGAATCGGGGTGAAAAGCAAGCCGGTTCGCCAGGAGAACGCCTCCAGCGATGTTGCATTTTTTTCGTTGGTTTGGGCTTTTTCCGAGGAGTATGATCCTCTTTCAACGAGTTGGCGCGCTTTCGATTAATGGGCCGGGCGAGGGCTCATGCTGTGGCTTTGCCGCACGATCTTGAATGCACGCGCCAAAAAAAACGGACGAGGCAGTCAGGGCGGGTGACACACATGCACTTCGACGCTGCATTTACGCATCGTGGCTATTTGCTGAATTGCGCACCGGCGCGTGCCGGTGATGGCACGTATCAACCGTATGTAGTGATTTCGCGCTCGAGCGACGGCGAACTCGTTGCCAACCGATTTTTCCCTGCCGAATTGCGCTTTTCCGATGAGGCGGCCGCCATCGCCCATGCGCGCGACTGGGCCGTGCGCTGGATCGACGCGAGCACGGTCACGCTTTGAGCGCGCGCTGCGCGGGCGTGGACCGTCTCCGAGGGCGCTTCGGCGAACTCCCGCAAAACGCGGTAATCTCTGGGGTCGATACACTCACTCCCGCACAGACCCTGCGTCTGCTGCCGCATCACCATGTCCAAAGCTGCTTCCCCCGACTGGGGTCTCGAACAGATCGTCGCCGATCTGCGTGCGTCGCGTGAAGAGCGTCACCGCACGCGCCATCCGCTCGGTATCCGCGAACTGCCGTCACGCGATGCGGTCGTCAACATCGTGGCCGGCCTGCGCGCCGCGCTCTTTCCCACGCATTACGGCGCGCCCGACCTGACCGACGAGAGCATCGACTACTACGTGGGCCATACGCTCGACAGCACCTTGCGGCTGCTTGCCGAGCAGATTCGCCGCGCGTTGCGCTTCCTGCCGGAAAGCTCGCAGGCGAGCGACGACGAACTGCGCGCGAGCGCATTCGAAGTGGCGCGCGAGTTCGGCCGGCAACTGCCCGATATTCGCGCGCTGCTCGTGAGCGACATTCAGGCAGCGTTCACGGGCGACCCGGCCGCGCAGCACATCACGGAGATCCTGCTGTGCTACCCGGGCGTGTGGGCCATGACGCATCATCGGCTCGCGCATGCGCTGCACCGTCTAGGCGTGCCATTGCTCGCGCGCTTCATCAACGAGATCGCGCATTCGGCAACGGGCATCGACATTCACCCGGGCGCACAGATCGGTTCGAGCTTCTTCATCGATCACGGCACGGGCGTCGTGATCGGCGAGACGGCGATCATCGGCGAGCGCGTGCGCGTGTATCAGGCCGTGACGCTCGGTGCGAAGAGTTTCGCGGCCGACCTCGACGGTACGCTCGTGAAGGGCAATGCGCGCCATCCGATCGTCGAGGACGACGTGGTGATCTACGCGGGCGCGACGATTCTCGGCCGCGTGACGATCGGACGCGGCTCCGTGATTGGCGGGAACGTGTGGCTCACGCATAGCGTGCCGCCGGGCAGCAGCGTGCGCCAGGGCAAGATTCGCGAGATCGAGCGGGGCGACGAAGGTCCGCTCAAGTAAGGAGGGGAACGGGACACGCGGTCCCGTTCTTTATCGGCTGGTTGCGTTCAGGTATTCGCGACGCTCATTGCACCCGGATTGCCGACGATCGCGAGAAACTCGCGGCGCGTGGAAGGATCGGTGCGGAACGTGCCGAGCATGCGCGACGTCACCATCGCCACACCCGCCTTGTGCACCCCGCGCGTGGACATGCATTGATGCGCTGCTTCGAGTATCACGCCCACGCCCTTGGGCTGCAGGATTTCATTGAGCGTGTCGGCGATCTGCGCGGTCATCTTCTCCTGGATCTGCAGGCGCTTCGCGAACGCGTCGACGAGACGCGCGAGCTTCGAGATACCCACCACGCGATGCTCGGGCAAATACGCCACGTGTGCGCGCCCGATGATCGGCACCATGTGATGCTCGCAGTAGCTCTCGAAGCGGATGTCCTTCAATACGATCATTTCGTCGTAGCCGTCCACCTCCGAGAAGGTGCGTGACAGGATTTCGCGCGGATCGATCTCATAGCCCGCGAAGAATTCCTCATAGGCGCGCACGACGCGACCCGGCGTATCGAGCAGCCCTTCGCGAGCGGGATCGTCCCCGGCCCAGCGCAACAGCACGCGCACGGCGTCCTCGGCTTCGGCGCGCGACGGGCGCGCGGCGGTCGTGCTCGTCACGCTCTTGCGTTGCTTCGAACCTTGGGTCGCGCTTTGCTTCGATTTCCCGGCCTTTTTTTCTTCGCTCATGCATGGGCTCCTGACAGGTGGGAGGACGCCGCTCTGGCGTGCACCACGAGCGTCCATTGTTTCATGTTTTGCCGTGCTTGGCGCGAGGGCTCATTTGGGCCATTCGTCCATGGCGTCGTTGAACAGTTCTGCCACGATGCTTCGCAGCCATTCGCCACGCGGCGCATTGTGATACTTGCGATGCCAGTGCTGCTTGAGATCGAAACGCGGCAACTGCAGCGGCGGCTCGACGAGCGTGATCGATGCATGCTCGGACACATAGGCGAAGCCAATTGCATGCGGCACGGTCGCGATGAGGTCGGAGCGCGTGAGTATGAACGGCAGGCTCATGAAGTGAGGCGTTTCGAGCACGGCGCGGCGGCGCATGCGCCTTTTCTCCAGATACTGTTCCAGCACTTCCTGGCTGCGTCCCTCGGCGCGCACGACGGCATGGCCCATGGCGAGAAACTGCTCGATCGTCATGGCTTTGCCCGCGAGCGGATGCCCGCTGCGCATCATGCAGATGAAGCGGTGCGTGAAGAGGCGCTGCTGGAAGAAGTTGTTGCCGCCGAGGTCGGGGAAATAACCGACCGCGAGATCGATGTCGCCCGATTCGAGACCGCGCTCGACCTGGCTTGGCGGCAGCGACACCGAACGCAGGTTCGCATTAGGCGCGCGCTCGGCGAACACCTGCAAGAGGCGCGGAAGAAACACGATCTCGCCGACGTCGGAGAGTGCGATGGAGAACGTGTGCGTGCTCGTGGCGGGATCGAAGTCTTGCGCCTGCAGCATGCCTTTCTCGATGCGCACCAGCGCATCGCGCGCGGCGGGAATGAGACCGAGCGCGCGCGGCGTAGGTTCCATGCCGCGCGAGGTGCGCACGAAGAGCGGGTCGCCGAAGTACTCTCGCAGCTTGCCGAGCGCCGTGCTCACGCGCGGCTGGCTCACGCCGAGTCGCTCGGCGGCGCGGCTCACATTGCGCGTTTCCTCCATGGCCACGAGAAAGGGGATGAGATTCAGATCGAGGTCTTGCATGAAGGCGAGGGCGGCGGCGCATTATGTCGAAATCGGATAAAGACTAGTCGATGAATCGGAATTCCGGATATTGGGGTATGTGCCCACGGGCGCGCCTGGCTTGAAGGACCGGCCGCGTGTGCGAACCGGCGCGCACCAGCGCGGACATGAAGTAGATTGCCTGTGTGGGTAGACCCGCCTTGACAAGCGCTTGAATACACTCCGATAATGCGCTGGACGTTCGCTAAACGAATCAGTGTTCGTATATAGAACTTTTTCGCGATCGAGTGACGTGGACCTTCCGCGATGCGCATCGCTTTCAGGAACAGGCATGATCAACAAGATTTTCGACTCGCTTCAAGCCGCCGTGGCCGATGTGCATGACGGCGCCACGGTGATGATCGGCGGCTTCGGCACGGCCGGTATGCCCGCCGAACTGATCGACGCGCTCATCGAGCAGGGCGCGCGCGACCTCACCATCGTCAACAACAACGCAGGCAACGGCGACATCGGCCTTGCGGCGCTGCTCAAGGCGAAGCGTGTGCGCAAGATCATCTGCTCGTTCCCGCGCCAGACCGACTCGTATGTGTTCGACGCGCTCTATCGCGCCGGCGAAATCGAGCTCGAACTCGTGCCGCAAGGTAATCTGGCCGAGCGCATCCGCGCCGCTGGCGCCGGCATTGGCGGCTTCTTCACGCCCACGGGCTACGCCACGAAGCTCGCCGAAGGCAAGGAAACGCGCCTGATCGACGGTCGTCACTACGTGCTCGAAGCGCCGCTGCACGCCGACTTCGCGCTCATCAAGGCGTACAAGGGCGATCGCTGGGGCAACCTCGTCTACCGCAAGACGGCGCGCAACTTCGGCCCGATCATGGCGAGCGCGGCGAAGGTCGCCATCGCGCAGGTTTCGGAGGTTGTCGAACTCGGTCAGCTCGATCCGGAAAACATCGTGACGCCCGGCATTTTCGTGCAACGCGTAGTGGAAGTGCCGCAAGCGGCGCACCAAGCGCACGCCGACCAAAGCGGCCAGGCAGCCTGAAGGAACGGAGAGAGGCAATGAAACGACTGAATCGCGACGAAATGGCCAAGCGCGTGGCCGCGGACATTCCCGAAGGCGCGTATGTGAATCTCGGCATCGGCGTTCCGACGCTGGTGGCCAACCACCTCGATCCGAGCAAGGAAATCTTCCTGCACAGCGAGAACGGCCTGCTCGGCATGGGCCCGGCGCCCGCGCCCGGCGAGGAAGACGACGAGCTCATCAACGCGGGCAAGCAGCACGTCACGCTGCTCACCGGTGGCGCCTACTTCCACCACGCCGACTCGTTCGCGATGATGCGCGGCGGCCACCTCGACTACTGCGTGCTCGGCGCGTTCCAGGTGTCCGTCAGTGGCGACCTCGCGAACTGGCACACCGGCGCGCCCGACGCGATTCCGGCCGTGGGTGGCGCAATGGACCTCGCGCTCGGCGCCAAGCAGGTGTTCGTCATGATGGAACTGCTGACGAAGCAGGGCGAAAGCAAGCTCGTGAGCGAATGCTCGTACCCGGTGACGGGCGTGGGCTGCGTGGGCCGCATCTATACCGACCTCGCCGCGTTCGACGTCACGCCCGAAGGCCTCGCCGTGCGCGAGATCTATTCGGACATCGATTTCGACGCGCTGCAGAAGCTAGCCGGCGTGCCGCTGATCGACGCGACGCAAAACCGTCGCGCAGCGTAAACTGTTCGTCGACGTGCGCATCGTTCGCACGTGAGTGGCGCGGCAACTGTCGGCATCAGTCGACGGTTGCCGCGCCCGCTTCGTTCCGTCTGTATTTGATCGCCCGCTTTTTTCTACGCGCCACACTCCATGATTGAACGCCTCACGAGCCTGATCTGCGGGACCGAACCGATGAATGCGGTCTGGTCTCCCGATGCCACGCTGCAACGCATGCTGGACGTCGAAGCGGCGCTCGCGCGCGCCTCGGCGGCTCATGGCGTGATTCCGCAGTCGGCCGTGGCCTCGATCGTCGAGGCCTGCGCGGCGGATCAGCTCGACGCGCCGGCGCTCGCACGCGACGCCGCGCTGGGCGGCAACCTGGCGATCCCGCTCATCAAGCAGCTCACGGCGCGCGTGAAGTCCGCCGACCCCGAAGCCGCCAAATACGTTCACTGGGGCGCCACGAGCCAGGACATCATCGATACGGCCACCGTGCTGCAGTTGCGCGACGCGCTCATGCTGATCGAGCGCGGCATCGACGCGCTCTGCGCGACGCTGGCGGACCTCGCGCGCACGCATCGCGCGACGCCGGCGGTCGGGCGCACGTGGCTGCAGCAGGCGCTGCCCATCACGCTCGGATTGAAGTTCGCGCAATGGCTCGACGCGATGCTGCGCCATCGCGAACGCCTTGTTGTGCTGCGCGAGCGAGCGCTCGTGCTGCAGTTCGGCGGCGCGGCCGGCACGCTCGCGAGCTTGCGCGACGCCGCCCCGACGGTGAGCGCAGCGCTCGCGCAAGAACTCGGTCTCACGTTGCCTGCCTTGCCGTGGCACACGCAGCGCGACCGCATTGCCGAAGCCGCATCGTTCTTCGGCATGCTCATCGGCACGCTGGGCAAGATCGCGCGCGACATCTCCTTGCAGATGCAAACCGAAATCGGCGAGCTGGGCGAACCGGCGGTGGCGGGCAAGGGCGGTTCCTCGACCATGCCGCACAAGCGCAATCCCGTGGGTTGCGCGGCAGTCCTGACGGCTGCCACGCGCGCGCCGGGCCTCGTCGCGACGGTGTTCGCGGGCATGGTTCAGGAACATGAGCGCGCACTCGGCGGCTGGCAAGCCGAGTGGGACGCGCTGCCCGATCTCGCGCGCCTCGCGGGCGGCGCGCTCGCGCAGATCGAACAAATCACGGCGGGACTCGAAGTGCGGCCCGAACGGCTCGCGGCGAATCTCGACATCACGCACGGCCTCATTCTCGGCGAAGCCGTGATGCTCGCGCTCGGCGACCAGATCGGGCGTCTGGACGCGCATCATCTCGTTGAGCACGCATCGAAAGCGGCGGTGCAAAGCGGCCGGACTCTGTATGAAGTCCTCGCGGCGGATCCCGCCGTTACCCGGCACCTGGACGAAGCGCGCCTCAAGGCGCTGCTCGATCCGGCCAATTACGTGGGACAGGCGCACGCGTTCGTCGACGCGGTGCTCGCGTCGTATGAAGCGAAAGCGAAGCAACGCACGTCCCATTGATCATAGAAGACACACGAGGAGTAACACGCATGCCTTACGCAGCCGTCAACGACACGCATTTGTTCTACCGCATCGACGGTGCGGAGAACCACTCGGCGCCATGGGTGGTTCTGTCGAATTCGCTCGGTAGCGACGTGTCGATGTGGACGCCGCAGATCGTCGAGTTCACGAAGCATTTCCGCGTTCTGCGCTACGACACGCGCGGCCACGGCCACTCGGCGGCGCCGCTGGGCCCGTACACCATCGAGCAACTGACTGGCGACGTAATCGGCCTGATGGACCAGCTTGGCATCGAACGCGCGCATTTCGTGGGTGTTTCGATGGGCGGCCTGACCGGCGTCGGCCTCGGCGCGCGTTACGCCAACCGCATCGATCGCCTCGTGCTGTGCAATACGGCCGCGAAGATCGGCTCGCCGGAGGTGTGGGTCCCGCGTGCGGTGAAGGCTCGCAGCGAAGGCATGCTCGCACTCGCCGACGCGGTGCTGCCGCGCTGGTACACGCCCGAATTCATCGCGAACAATGCGCTTGTGATGTCGCAAGTGCGCGACGTGTTCGTGCATACCGACAAGGACGGCTATGCTTCGAACTGCGAAGCGATCAACGCTGCCGACCTGCGCGGTGAGGCGCCGTCGATCAAGGCACGTACGCTCGTGATCTCGGGCACGCACGATCTGGCCGCGACACCCGCCCAAGGACGCGAATTGGCCGAATCGGTGCCGGGCGCACGCTATGTCGAGTTGAACGCCGCGCACATCTCGAACGTCGAGCAGGCGGACGAGTACAACAAGATCGTGGTCGATTTCCTGCTGGGGGCGTGATGAACGACGAAGACCGCTACGAAGCGGGCATGAAGGTGCGCCGCGCGGTACTGGGCGACGCGCACGTCGAACGCTCGCTCGCCAACCGCACCGAAGTGACCGAAGATTTCCAGAACTTCATTTCGCGCTACGCGTGGGGCGAGATCTGGACGCGTGATGGCTTGCCGCGCCACACGCGCAGCCTGCTGACGATCGCGATGATGGTCGCGCTCAACCGCAGCGAAGAACTTGCGCTGCATCTGCGTGCCGCGCGCAACAACGGCGTGACGCGCGACGAGATCAAGGAAGTGTTGCTGCAGACCGCGATTTACTGCGGCGTGCCGGCGGCGAACTCGGCGTTCCATCTCGCCGACCGCATCTTCCGCGAGCAGGACGCCGAGCAGGCCTGATCGTGCGGTGACAACACGCGGGGCACTCGCCCCGCGTTCAGTCGAACATCGGCGACTCCACGCCGAGCACTTTGTGCAGGCGCGTGCTGGTCGTCGTGTACTGCAGATGAATTTTCTTTTCAGGAAACACATGATGCGCCGCGGCGAACGCAGCGAGCGCGGCTTCGTGAAAGCCGGAGAGAATCAGCTTCTTCTTGCCCGGGTAAGTATTGATATCGCCGACGGCAAAGATGCCCGGCACGCTCGTTTCGAAGCGCGCCGTATCCACCGGCAACTGCTTGCGTTCGATTTCAAGACCCCATTGCGCGATCGGCCCGAGTTGTGGCGACAAGCCGTAGAACACCAGCAGGTAATCGAGATCCAGCGAGCGCGTGACGCCGTCGCCGCCGGTTACCTTGATGCGCGTGAGCTTGCCGCCTTCGTCGTCGAAGCCGGTCAGTTGGCCGACGATGGACTGCATGCGCCACTCCTCGCATAGCGCGTGCATCTTCGCGACCGTTGCCGGCGCCGCGCGATAGCCCTCACGCCGATGCAGCAGAATCACACTCTGCGCGACGTCCACGAGCTGCAGCGCCCAATCGAGCGCCGAATCCCCGCCGCCGCACACCACGACGCCCTTGTCGCGAAAGCGCTCGAGATCACGCACGCGATAGAACAACTGCGTGTCGCGGTAACGCTCGATGCCGCTCAGCTTGAGCGTGCGCGGCTGAAACGAGCCCACGCCCGCCGCGATGAACACCGTCTTCGTCAGAAACTGCGTACCCTTGCTCGTCTGCACGAAAAAGCGGCCGTCGGCGCGCGGCTCGACGATTTGCACTTCCTGGCCGAGATGGAACGTCGCGCCAAAAGGCTCGATTTGCTGCATCAGCGCATCGACTAGCTGTTGCCCGGTGCACATCAGCACCGCCGGAATGTCGTAGATCGGCTTGTCGGGGTAAAGCTCGGCACACTGGCCGCCCACCACCGGCAGCGAATCGACCACGTGTGCGTGGATTTCCATCAGGCCGAGTTCGAACACCTGGAAGAGACCCACCGGCCCCGTACCGATGATGAGCGCATCGGTTTCGATAAGCTGGGGCGGGAAGTGATCGTTGCGCTCGTTCATCGGCGAGCTCTCCTTGCAAGAGGCAGGGATAATGATCAAGAGTCCTATTCTTCGGGCTGCACGTCGGCTACGTAGCGGCGCAGGCAGGCGAGCAGCGCGGCCTCCTCGGCGCGGCTCGCCGCGTCGCTGGCCGAACCCGCGTCGCGCTCTTCGCCGAACATGGCCGCGGGCGCGGGGATCGTGTCGACCACGCGGCCGTCACGGAACACACGGATTTGATGAGTCGATTCCACATACTCGGCGATCCAGTGGATGCCCTCGATATGCGTGCCGATGCGGACTGGCATCTTCATGAGATTCCCTCCTGGCCAGCGCACGTCGGTCGATGCGCGCTCGCCGCAATCGCGTTTGCAATGGCGGATAGGGCAACGATACGCCGATGGCGCGCTCCGTGCTTGAACCTGGTCCTCGCGCGTACGGCTGCGCAATCCTGCTGCTTGAGTATTGAGTGAGTCCAACGGCCGAAAAAAGAAAAGGGCGGCCCGAACCCGGGCCGCCCTTGCGGCGTATTACCAAATGAAAGCAGGCGCGAGTAAAGGTTCGCTCGCGCCTCGCGCCTTACTGCACGGTGGCGAGCACGTCGCGTACCGTGCCGAACAGGCGTGCGATTTCCTCTTCGGTCACGATGAGCGGCGGCGAGAACGCGAGGATGTCGCCCGTGAAGCGGATCAGCACGCCCGCCTCGAAGCACTTCACGAAAACCTCGTAAGCGCGCGCGCCCGGCGCGCCGTCGCGCGAGTCGAGTTCAACGCCGGCGACGAGGCCGAGATTGCGCACGTCCTTCACATGCTTCTCGCCGCGCAGCGCATGCGCGGCGGCCTCGAACTTCGGCGCGAGCGCGTCGGCGCGCTCGAACAGGCCATCGCGCCGATACAGGTCCTGCGTCGCGATTGCGGCGGCGGCAGCGAGCGGGTGCGCCGAATAGGTGTAGCCGTGGAACAGTTCGATTGCGCCCTGCGCGCCGCTGTTCACGATCGTGTCGTGAACCGTGCGGCTTGCGGCCACGCCGCCCATCGGCACGGCGGCGTTGTTGATTGCCTTGGCCATGGTGATGATGTCGGGCGTCACGCCGAAATACTCGCTGGCCGTGGCCTTGCCGAGGCGCCCGAAGCCCGTGATGACCTCGTCGAAAATCAGCAGGATGCCGTGCTTCGTGCAAATCTCGCGCAGACGCTGCAGATAGCCTTGCGGCGGAATCAGCACGCCGGTCGAGCCCGCCACGGGTTCGACGATCACGGCGGCGATGGTCGAGGCGTCGTGCAGCGCGACGATGCGCTCGAGGTCTTCAGCGAGATGGGCGCCCCAGGCCGGCTGGCCCTTCGAGAACGCGTTGTGCTCGAGATCATGCGTGTGCGGCAGATGATCGACGGCGGGCAGCAGCTGGCCCGAAAACGCCTTGCGATTCGGCGCGATGCCGCCCACCGAGATGCCGCCGAAGCCCACGCCGTGATAGCCGCGCTCGCGACCGATCAGCTTGGTGCGCTGGCCTTCGCCGCGCGCGCGATGGTAGGCGAGCGCGATCTTCAGCGCGGTGTCGACCGACTCCGAGCCGGAGTTCGTGAAGAACACACGGTCGAGCCCGGCCGGCATGATTTCCGCGATCTTCTGGGCCGCTTCGAACGCGAGCGGGTGGCCCATCTGGAACGTGGGGGCGAAGTCGAGCGTCGCGGCTTGCTGCGCGATGGCCGCGACGATTTCCTCGCGCGCATGGCCTGCGTTCACGCACCAGAGGCCCGCGCTGCCGTCCAGCACTTCGCGGCCATCGGTCGTGCGGTAGTACATGCCCTTGGCCGATTCGAGCAGGCGCGGTGCGGCCTTGAACTGGCGGTTGGCGGTGAAGGGCATCCAGAACGACGAGAGATCGTCGATGACGGGGCGCGAAGTCATGCGTGCTTCTCCTCAGGTGGGTTGGCTCAACTGTAGCGCCGAGGCTTGAACGACGGCATAGACAGTCTCTATACTGCTCTGCAAACCGTGCTGGACAATTCTCGCCAACTGTATTGGTCGGTGCCCCGAATCGTACGGGTTTTCCCTCGCACTATACGCTTGCTTTCCCGATGATCGAACTCGAACTGGAGCGCGGCCGCGGCGTCACGACGACGCTCGTCGAGCAGCTCGTGCAGGGCTTTACGCGCGCGATCGAAGCGCAATCGCTGCGCGCCGGCGCGCTGCTGCCCTCGGTGCGGCAGCTCGCGCAAACCCACGAGCTATCCACCTATACAGTGACCGAGGCGTACAACCGTCTCGTTTCGATGGGCTTCGTCGTTGCGCGGCGTGGCTCGGGCTACCGCGTGGCGCTCCGCAACGAGTCGGCGCGGGCGAGCGCGACGGGCTGGCAGCCGCCCACACTAACGGCGACCTGGCTGCTCTCCGACGTGTTCGCCGATCATTCGGTGCCGATCAAGGCGGGCTGTGGCTGGGTGCCGGGCGAGTGGATCAACGAAAGCGGCCTGCAGCACGCGTTGCGCGCCATGAGCCGGGTACCGGCGGTGCGTCTTGGCGACTACGGGCACCCGTACGGTTACGCGCCGCTGCGCGAGCGCATCGCGGCGCAACTGGACCGGCAGGGGCTGCCTGTCGAGGTGTCGAACGTCCTGCTCACGCAGGGCGCGACGCAGGGGCTCGATCTCATCGTGCGTACGCTGTTGCGGCCCGGCGACACGGTGCTCGTGGAAGACCCCGGCTACTGCAATCTGCTGCAGATCCTCAAGCTCGCGGGGCTCACGGTGCACGGCGTGCCGCGCACGCCGGCCGGGCTCGACATCGAGGCGCTCGAGCGCCAGGTGACGGCGCACCAGCCGAAGGCGATCTTCGTGAACACGACGCTGCAGAATCCCACCGGCGCGACGTATGCGATGTCCAACGCCTTCCGCTTGCTGCAGATCGCCGAGCGCCAGCGCATGTGGGTCGTCGAGGACGATGTGAGCCGCGAGCTTGCGCCGCCTGGCGCGCCGCTGCTCGCGGCGATGGAAGGCTTGCAGCGCGTGCTGTACGTCAGCGGCTTTTCGAAGACGGTCACGCCTTCGCTGCGTTGCGGCTATGTGGTCGCCGAGCGCGATGTGCTGCGCGAACTGGCGCGCGCGAAGATGGCGGTGGGGCTCACCTCGTCGGCGACCATCGAGCGCATGGTGGACAAGGTCTTGCTCGAAGGGCGCCACGCGCGCCACGTCGAACTCGTGAACGAACGGCTGAAGGCCGCGCATGCCTGCGTGGAGGAGCGGCTCGACGCGCTGGGGCTCGAGATATTCCACCGGCCGCGCGCGGGGCTGTTCGTGTGGGCGCGCCTTGCTATCGAACCCGAGCGGGCCGGCGCGATCGCCACGGCGGCGCTGCGCGATGGCATCTGGCTCGCGCCTGGCTCCTATTTCAGGCCGGACGACGAACCGAGCGCGTGGTTTCGCTTCAACGCGCCGTATTCGACCGACGATGCGCTGTGGCGGTTTATCGAGCGCGCGCGCTAGGGCGTGCGAGAGGGCGCATGGTTAAAACAGACTCTGCTGCCCCGACATCAACGTATCGAAATCGTCGCGCAGGAAAGGCAGAATCGCGTCCGCAACCGGCTGTAGCTGGCGGCTCACATAGAACGCGTAATCGAGCGGCGAACTCAGCGTTTCGAGCGGCTCGGGTCCGGCCGTCGTCATCACGTAGCTGATCCAGCCGCCATTCTGATACTGGAGCGGACGGCCTTTCGCGCGATTGAACTCGTCCGCGACACGCGCCGCCCGCACGTGCGGCGGCACGTTGCGCTGGTACTCGGCGAGCGGCCGTCGCAAGCGCTTGCGGTAGACGAGCTGGTCGTCCAGTTCGCCATTGAGCGTGCGCCGCACATAGTCGCGGATGTACTCCACGTAGGGCTCGCGCTGGAAAATGCGCCGGTACAGTTCGCGCTGGAATTCCTGTGCGAGCGGCGTCCAGTCGGTGCGCACGGTTTCGAGGCCCTTGAACACGACTTCTTCGCCGCCGTTCTTCGCAAGCGTGAGGCCGGCGTAGCGCTTTTTACTGCCTTCTTCCGCGCCGCGTACCGTGGGCATGAGAAAGCGCGAGTAATGGCGTTCGAACTGCAATTCCAGAGCGCTTTGGAGACCGAAGCGTTCTTGCAGTTCAGTGTTCCACCAGGCATTGACGTGCTCGACGAGTTGCTTGCCGGTGCGCGTGGCGTCGGCTTCGCTGTGCGCGTGCTTGAGCCAGACGAAGGTCGAGTCGGTGTCGCCGTAGATCACGTCGTAGCCTTGCGCCTCGATGAGCTGACGTGTTCTGCGCATGATCTCGTGCCCGCGCATCGTGATCGAAGAGGCGAGGCGCGGGTCGAAGAAGCGGCAGCCTGTTGATCCGAGCACGCCGTAAAACGCGTTCATGATGATCTTGAGCGCCTGCGAAAGCGGGGCGTTGTGCTGCCGCTTCGCATTTTCGCGGCCCTCCCACACCTGGCGCACGATTTCCGGCAGGCAGTGCTTCTCGCGGGAAAAGCGCGCGCCGAGAAAGCCGGGCACGGACGCTTCGTCGCCGGGGTCGCTCAGACCTTCGATGAGCCCGACCGGATCGATCAGGAAGGTGCGGATGATCGAGGGGTAGAGGCTCTTGTAATCGAGCACGAGCACCGAATCGTAGATGCCGGGGCGCGAGTCCATGACGAAGCCGCCGGGGCTGTTTTCGCCCACCACGTCGCCGAGATTCGGCGCGACGTAGCCGAGCCGATGCATTTTCGGCAGATACAGATGGGTGAACGCGGCTACCGAGCCGCCGCTGCGATCCACGGGCAGCCCCGTTACGGATGCGCGTTCGAGCAGAAAGGCCATCAGTTCGGTTTTCTCGAAGACGCGCGTAACCAGTTCGCAATCCTTGAGGTTGTAGCTGGCCAGCGCGGGTTTGTCTTCGTCGAAGCGGCGCTGGATCTCGTCCATGCGCTGATACGGATTGTCGATCGACTTACCCTCGCCGAGCAGCGCCTGCGCGACGTATTCGAGGCTGAACGACGGAAAGCTCCAGGTGGCCGAGCGTAGCGCCTCGATGCCGTCGATGATGAGGCGGCCCGCGGCGCCCGCGAAGAAATGATTCTCCCGCATGCCGTGCTCGCGCCATTCCATGACCTCGCCGCCGCGCCCAAGACGCAGGGGCACGCCGGTTTGCTGGGCGTGCGCGTGCAACACGCGCAAATCGAACTGCACGAGATTCCAGCCGATGATCGCGTCGGGATCGTGCTTCGCCATCCATGCGTTGAGGCGATGGAGCATCTGCGCGCGGCTTTCGCAGTATTCGAAGTCGAAGTCGATCTCGCTCGCGTCACCGTTTGCGGGGCCAAGCATGTAGACCTGGCGTTGTCCGCAGCCTTCGAGCGCAATCGAATAAAGCTCGCCCTGTGCGCTCGTTTCGATGTCGAGCGACACCAGTCTCAGGCGCGGGCGATAGCCGTTGGCGGGTTTCATCTCGCCGTCGAGCAGTACGCCGCTTTCGTCCAGGTTACCTGCATCGCCGCGAAACAGCACAGGCGCCGTGATGAAGCGCTCCATCATGTAGCGGTCCGGCGGCTGGATATCGGCTTCGTAGACGTCGACGCCCGCTTTGGCGAGGCGCTTTGCGTGCCCGGCCAACGCGCGATATAGCGGCGAATAGAGCCCAAGCACCGGCCGGCGCTGGAAGTCGCACAGATTGAGCGGGCGTAGCTCGGTGCGTGCGTCGCCCTTTAGCGCGGCACGGGCCGCGGCTTCCTGGGCGGCCGGCACGAATGCGACAGAAGGTTGGGGACGCAGGCGCAACTGGCGCGGTCTGAACCGCCCCGGGATTTCCGGAGGCTCCACTTCTTGAGAAAATGGAGCTATGGAAAACACCAAGAAGAAGTCCCCAAGGTACTCGCCGGAAGTTCGTGAGCGGGCTGTGCGAATGGTACTGGAACATCAGGGCGACCACGAATCGCAATGGAAAGTGATCGCCTCGATCGCAGCGAAGCTGGGCTGCTCGGGCGAGACGCTGCGTAGCTGGGTGCGCAAGGAAGAGCGGGATCGGGGTTTGCGCCCG
>NZ_JAMBPR010000046.1 GCF_024206475.1 Paraburkholderia sp. CNPSo 3274 | reverse complement strand
CAGCGTAGAAGACCGGGGGCGGCGCGACGAAGAGCGGGGGTGGGACACCCAATAAAACCCCGACCCTCGCATGCGCTTGCGCGGTGCTGCCCAGGCATGCCGCTGTCGCCGCGATCAGGGCAGCCACAGCTATCCTCACCCTCACAAGCTTTCTCCTATTCGATGAAGCGGCGCCCGTCACCATCGGCGCCTGATGGAAGGCTCGGTCGCATAAGCCGAATGACGACAACAAGCCGTGAGCCGTGCATGCACTGTCTGACGAAGGGCAACGCCACATGCCGTACGAGTTTGCCGTCAAAAATCGATCACAACCTGCGGATGATCTTGAGGAACCTCCGCGTTTTGCCCGGCCACGCGTGCGCAGGTGGTACGCCGGCCTTCCTATGGTCAAGCCGGACAGGTCTGCGACTTGCGTACCTCGATGCCCAATCAACTTTCGCTGTAGATCGAACGATACGAGGCCAACTGAGCCGGAATCGTTGCCGCCGGAGTTGCGAAGCCCAATTTCGCGCTACCGTAGCCACTGAACGCTTGTTGTCGAGCCGCCACGCTCGTTAGCGCCGCGTGGATGTTCGCCGGATAGGGCGCTTCACCGCGGGTGCCGTCGTAGCCAGCCTGCTGCAGTCGGATGACTTCTTCGTGCACTAGCAGCTCACGCGTGAGAGGACTGTTTTCCTGAGCGGCCGCGCCCGTGGGCAAAGCGATGACTGACACGACCGTGAAAACAGGCATGAACACTTTAGCCATGATGAAGCTTCCAATATCGAGCGCCTGGGACAGACAGCAGACGCGAGGTTAGCGAAACAACGACCAGGCGCGGTCTTGAATTCCGGGCACCGGTGCCGTTGAAGTCCGTCATTCTCTTATCGATTAATCTCGATTAGCTTTCGTCAATACATTGTTTCTGTGCTTGCAACGTCGCGAGACGGCTATCCGCACGCGATTTGCAAGTGCGCGGCGAATGCATGGCCGCGTTAAGAAGGGCGATATGCGGGAATTGCTTGGGCTCTCTACGCGTCGGCGATTCGCCAGGCGCGCGAGTTGCATGTTCGCGAAATGGCAACTCAGAATTGCGCGCGTCGAATGACGACTCGCCTTCGTTACACTGCAACCTGCACCTGATGCGGCATTTGCCCAGTTTGATAGTGGATCCCCGAGTAGTCGTGCCATGGCTGGGTCCTGTTTAAATTACGAGCTCTGATGCACTGATCGGTATCGGGCGAGGAGCAAACAACGGTTGCGCTGTTTTTTCGCGCCACCGATGCCGTCGGCGTAAAAGCGGGCGCTATCCCTGGTCTTAACGCAGAGGAGTCTCAAATGAAGAAGTGGTTTGCCGCGCTGCTGGTTTTGTTCGCAGCGAGTTCGCATGCAGCCGGCGATTCGTCGACGAACGCAACGGTTGAAAACGTCCCAGCTACGAATGAAGTCGGCGGCTTCGTCGTGCTTCGGTCAGCGGACTGCAAGTGCCGTTACTACGGTGCACTCCAGCAGACTGCGCGTTTGCCGCGTGGAATGGTAGAGCGTATCGTTGCGCTGGCCCAGGACGGAAGGGTCTATGACTGGATGACGGTCATCAGCTACTCGGCATGCCTGCAGGCCGACGGAACCTACGTCAAGCAACGCGTTTCGCTGGATTCGCCCGGCGGGAAGCGGCTCCGCGTGGGGGATAGCGTAGAGCTGCGATCACCGGTTTGACAAGGTTTAGCAGGTCACTGATCACGGACTTCTCGGTCCCGGGACCGGCGGAAATCCTCTAGATTAGTTTTTGAGCTGTGCGATGAAGAAGACGAAGACACCGCGAACCACACTCGCGCCGGGCCTGGCCAAGGTCTGCTTCCCAGCAGTTTTACTCTCTTGTGTCGTAAACAATACTGATCATATCGACATTTTTCGCATCGACACGCTTACTGCAACAGAACCGGTCCTCGAGCGCGTTGGCACGGCGTGATGCCCGCGTGGCGCGCGATTACGTTCCGACCGCCGCGGCCTCGTCGAGCGCATCGTAAATGCCGATGACTCCCGCGGCGACGTTGCTCCAATGATCGATGGCGTGCGTGCCGACCACATCGTCCCAGAACGACTCCGATCCATATTGAAGCCGTTGTGCGTGCAACCGTCTCGTGTAGAGCTGCAGGTCGAACTCGGCGGTGATGCCCATCGCACCCACTAGCGCGTGTGCGCCGTTCGCCACTAGCGGCGCGGCGCGGCTCGCGCGCGCCTTGGCAATGGCCGCCGCGATGCGCTGTTCCGAAGTGTGGTGTCCCGCGCAGCCGAGCTGCGCCGCCACGCGTGTGGCGGCCACGTGCTCGGCCATGACGCTCAACTGCTGCTGCACGGCCTGGAACTTGCCGAGTGAGCGGCCAAACTGCTGGCGGTCGTTCACGTAGTCGAGCGTCATGTCGAACACGCGCTGCATGCCGCCCGCCATTGTTGCGGCCGTGGCGAGCGCGCCCAGCTCGCCCACGCCACGCACGGTTGTGGGCAGCGCGCGCGCCGCATGCGCGGGGTAAGTGAGCGTGGCGTCGAGGCTGTCGCCGTGCGCGCGCAGTTCGGCGCTGGCGAGCGGGACGAGGCTCGCACCGTCGGCGGTTTCGACGATGAGCGTGTCGGCGACGAGACCGTAGGGCACGAATGCCGCGCCGTGCCGCGAGGCATTGCCAAGCGCGATGGCGATGGGACCGCGCGGCGCTTCCACGCCCGCGTGTGCGAGCAGCTCGCGCGCGATCATGGTGTGCGCGGCGGGCAGCGGCAGCGCGTGCGCGCCGAATTCGAACAGCGCGCCCGCCGTGGCGGCGAGGCGCATACCCGAGCCGCCTTTTTCCTCAGGCACGAGCGCGTCGAGAAAGCCGAGCGCATCGAGCTGATCCCACAGCGCGCGTCCCGCGTTGCGGTCGCGCGCCGCTTCCACGGTGCGCACGAATTGCGGCGTGCAGTGACGCGCGAGCACGTGATGCGCCGATTCGGTCAGCATTTCATCCATGGTGTTTTTCTCCATGTTCGTCGTTCGTTTAGCGCAGCCCGAGGCCGCGCGCGATCATGCCGCGCAGAATCTCGCGCGTGCCGCCGCGCAGCGAGTACGACGGCGCGATCTTCGTCACATAGTCGAGCGTATCGGCTAGCTCGCGTGCCACGGATTGCCGCGGATGCGCGCCGAGCGCGTCGCCGATCAGCGTGGGCACGCTCTGCTCGAAGCTGGTGCCGAGGTCCTTCACGAGCGCGGCCTGCGTGGCGGGGCTTGCCCCGTCGGCAAGCGCTCCCGTGACGGCCACGGACATTGCCCGCAAGGTGGCGAGTTCGGTCACGAACGCGCCGAGCGTGCGGCGCTCGCTTTCGCCAACCGGCGCGTGTGTCGTGCGCGCGGCTTCGCGTAACGTATGCGCCCATTCCTCGAGCAGCACGATGCTCGAATAAATGCGCTCGGGGCCGCTGCGCTCGAACGCCAGTTCTGCGGTGACCTGTTCCCAGCCCGCGCCTTCAGTGCCGATCAGTGCGTTCTCGGGCAATTCGACATCGTCGAAGGTGACCTCCGAGAAGTGCGCGTCGCCGGTGAGGTCGCGGATCGGCGCGACATGCACGCCCGGCAGCGACAGGTCGACGATCAGTTGCGAGAGCCCGCGATGCCGGTCCTCGGGCGCGCCCGAGGTGCGCACGAGCGCGATCATGAAATGCGAGTGCGGCGCGTTGGTCGTCCAGATCTTGCGGCCCGAGAGGCGCCAGCCGTTGGCGGTGCGCTCGGCGCGCGTGCGCACGCTTGCGAGGTCGGAGCCCGCGCTGGGCTCACTCATCCCGATGCAGAAAAACGCTTCGGCGAGGCAAATGCGCGGCAAATAGAACGTCTTCTGTTCGTCGGTGCCGTAGCGTGCGATGAGCGGGCCGCTCTGGCGGTCGGCGATCCAGTGGGCCGAAACCGGTGCGCCGGCCGCAAGCAGTTCTTCCACGAGCACGAAGCGCGCGAACGGGCTGCGCCCGCCGCCGCCGTACTCCCGCGGCAGCGTGAGGCCCAGCCATCCTTGCGCCGCGAGCTGGCGGCTAAAGTCGGCGTCGAAGCCGAGCCACGAACGCGCGCGCACGGCGGGCGGCACGCCTTTGAGCGCCTCAGTGAGAAATGCGCGCACCGGCGCGCGCAACGCCTCGTCTTCGGGGGGAATCGTTCGGAGTGTGAAAGGGTCGGTCATAGCGTGCTGCGCTTTACAGTGCAGTTCCTGGCAGTGCGAAGTCATCAGGCGCTTGCGCGCTCATTCTGGGCGGCCGGCGAGCATGCGCTTGACCGTGTACGAGAGCACGAGTTCGTCGCGCTGATTGAGCACTTCCACGCGGCTCGTGACCACGGCGCGATTGTGCTTTGAGGTGGGCTTCACTTCCGCGACTTCCACCACGCCGTAGATCGTGTCGTTGACGAGCACCGGCGCGTGCGCCTTCATCGAGAACTCGAGCATGGCGAGCCCGGTGCCTTGCACCATGGTCTGGAACAGCAAGCCTTCGATCAGGCCGCTCGTGAGCGCGCCCGGCACGGGGCGGCCGCTCATGGCGCCGTGTTCGAAATGCGCGTCGATGAAGATCGCCTCCAGCATGCCGGTTGCCGAAATGAAATTGACCAGGTCGGTTTCCGTGACCGTGCGCCGGAACGTGCGAAAGCGCTGACCCGCTTGCAGCTCCTGCCAGTAGAAACCGCGTCCGAGTAGTTGGGCGTCTTCGTGTGTCGTCATGCCTGTCTTCCTCCAGTGTTGGATGGCGCGCTGCGCCGGTATCGTGTTCCGATTCTAGAATCGAGTTTCGATATCGGCAACACGGTTCGAATATCGGAACAGGCCAATCCACCCGGAGTGTGTTGGTAAGATTATGTTTATAAAGAACAATTGGGCGAGATTTTAACGCTTTGAGGGTATACGCCAGGCACGCGCCTCGTTCGGTATTCAGAATCCGATGCTACATTCGGAACCCGAGACCGGCTCCGCCGGCCCGGCAGCCAGAGCAATTCGAATAAACCTGAAAACAGGAATCAAGGAGACAAGCTGGATGAACGCCAACCCCGAGATCGCGCAGGCAGGCGCGGCGGCCGAAGCGGCGCCGCGACGCACGGCCAGCGTCATATTTGCAGGCAGTGTCGGCAACGTGGTGGAGTGGTTCGACTGGTCGGTGTATACGACCTTTGCGATCTACTTCAGCAAGCAGTTCTTTCCCGCCGAGAACGACACCGCCTCGCTGCTCGCGACCTTTGCCGTGTTCGCCGTGGGCTTCTTCATGCGGCCGCTGGGCGGCTGGGTGATCGGCGGCTTCTCCGATCGCTTTGGACGGCGCGCCGCGCTCACGCTCACCATCATGATGATGGCGGGTTCCTCGCTGCTGATTTCCGTACTGCCCACCTACACGACGATCGGCGTGCTCGCGCCCATACTCTTGACGGTGCTGCGCATGGTGCAGGGCCTCTCGGTCGGCGGCGAGTACGGCGCGGCCACCACCTTCCTCGCGGAATCCGCGCCTGCGAAGCGTCGCGGGCTGTATGGCAGCTTCCTGTTCTTCAGTATCGCGGCGGGCCTGCTGCTCGCTTCCGCGCTTGCCAGCGTGATGACGAACGTGATGCCGAAGGAAGCGCTCGTGGCGTGGGGCTGGCGCATTCCCTTCTTCATTGGCGGATGTGGCTCGCTCGCGGGCTTCTGGATGCGCCGCAACGTGGGCGAAACGCATGCGTTCGAGCAACTGCGCCGTTCGGGGCGTATCGAGCGCCGCTCGCTGTGGTGGACGTGGACGCAACATCGCACGGCCGTGCTGCGCCTCGTGGGCATCAGCGTGCTGGGTGCGTTCAGCTTCTATCTCTTCATCAGCTTCATGCCGATCTACGCGATCCGCCACGCGGGCGCGACCCCAGCGGACGCATTTCTGGCCAGCACGCTGAGCATTGCCATCTTCATGATCGCGCAGCCGTTTTTCGGCGCGTTGTCGGATCGTTTCGGGCGGCGTCCGCAATTGATGGTGTTTGCGGCGGCCTATCTCGTGTTCCTCTATCCGGTGGTGCGCTCGATCGGGCCGAGCGTGACGTCGATGCTGCTCGTCGAATGCTTCGGCTTGCTGACTTATGGTCTTTATTCGGCTATCGCGCCAGCGGTCATGGCCGAGCTGTTCTCGACCGCGGTGCGCGGCATCGGCATTGGCGCGGCGTACAACCTCGTGGTCGCCCTGCTCGGCGGCACGACACCGTATCTCATGACGTGGCTGCAATCGCAGCAGCGCGAAGGCTGGTTTCTCGCCTACGTGTGCGCGGGCGCGGCCGTGAGTCTTTTCGCTTACTGGCGCATGCCCGAAACGGCGGGCAAGCCGCTCGAATGAGCATGGCGCACGCGCAGCGCTCGAACGTGTAGTTCCGCAATCCCGGCAGAGGTCATTTCACATGCAGCAGCAAACGAGAGAAGCATCGGCATCGCAGTCGACGACAACGCAGGTACGACAACAAGCACAGCAACAGGGCGGCCAGCGCGGCCGGCCGCTGGAAGGCATGCGGGTGCTCGATCTTTCCCGCGTGCTGGCAGGGCCGTGGTGCACACAAAATCTTGCCGATCTCGGCGCGCAGGTGATCAAGATCGAACGGCCCGGCAACGGTGACGAAACGCGTTCGTGGGGGCCGCCCTACCTGCGCGACGAAGCTGGCCGCGACACCGTGGAAAGCGCGTATTACCAATGCGCGAACCGCGGCAAGCTTTCGATGGCGGTGGACATCGCCGCGCCCGAAGGCGCCGCGCTGATCCGCGAACTTGCGCGCCAGTGCGACGTGCTGGTGGAGAACTTCAAGGTGGGTGGCCTGAAGAAGTACGGGCTCGACTATGAGAGCCTCGCGGCGCTCAATCCCGCGCTCATCTACTGCTCGGTCACGGGCTTCGGGCAGAGCGGGCCGCTCGCGCACCGTGCCGGCTACGACTTCCTTATTCAGGGCATGGGCGGCCTCATGAGCGTGACGGGCGAGCCCGACGAGACGCCCGGCGGCGGTCCTCAGAAAGTCGGCGTGGCGGTCACGGACCTGATGGCCGGCATGTACGCGACGACGGGCGTGCTCGCCGCCGTGATCGAGCGGCAGCGCAGCGGCCTCGGCCAGCATATCGACATTGCGCTGGTCGACTGCCAGCTCGCGATGCTCGCGAACCAGTCGATGAATTACCTCTGCACGGGCGAGGTGCCCCGGCGCCTGGGTAACGCGCATCCCAACGTCGTCCCGTACCAGACCTTCGCGGCCAGCGACGGTCATCTGATTCTCGCGTGCGGCAACGACAGCCAGTTCCGGTCGCTGTGCGGCGCGATGGATCTGAACGAACTCGCGGCGGACCCGCGCTTCGCCACCAACAGCGCGCGCAGCGTGAATCGCGCGCTGCTGCTGCCGGTGCTCGAAAAGGCGTTTCGCACGCGCACGCGTGACGCGTGGATCGACGCGCTCGAAGCGTGCGGCGTGCCGTGCGGGCCGATCAACGACGTGGCGCAGGCGTTCGGCTCCGAGCATGCGCGTGCGCGTGAAACCGTGCGTCGCATTGCGCATCCGCTGGCGGGCACGTCGCCGAGCGTGGCGAGTCCGCTGCGCTTGTCGGCAACGCCCGTGGAATACGACGTGCCGCCGCCCTTGCTCGGCGAGCACACGCGTACGCTGCTCGACGATCTGCTCGGTCTCGACACCGCGCACATCGACGCGCTGTGCGCGAGCGGGGCGATCGGCGCGAGCGCGGTGGCGAGCGCGAGTCAGCAGGAGGAGGCCGTTTGAGCGCGCCCTGGTTGCCGCGTCGCAGCTGGTTCGCATCCCTTTCGAGAGCAGGGCGACATGTATAATTTTTCGCACCGTTCAACCGTCAATCGATCCATGGCGCACCACCCCGAAGACCGCGAAGCGGGCACCGAATCCACCGCGTCGCCCGGGCCGCGGGCGACTACGCGCATCGTGCAGGTACTGCGCATTCTCGCCGACCATCCGCAAGGCGCCACGCTCACCGAACTGGCGGACCTGAGCGCCACGCCGAAAACGAGCCTCCTCGCGCTGCTGCGCGCGCTCACGCACGCGCACTATCTCACGCATGACGGCGGCAAGTACGCGCTCGGCGTAGAAGCGTTCAAGCTTGGCGCGGCCATCGTCGCGCAGCGGCGCTTTCCCGAGATCGCGCGCCCCGTGATGGAGCGCCTGGCGCTCGAAGCGGGCGAAACGATCCTGATCGGTCAACTCGCGAGCGACCGGCCATCCATGGTCTATGTGATGTCGGCGGAGAGCCGCAGCGCGATCCGCTTCATTGCGGGCATCGGCGAGCGGCGCGAACTCTTTTCCTCCTCGGGCGGACGCGTGTTGCTGGCCGCGATGAGCGAGGCGCAGCAAACCGAGTATTTCCGCACGGCCGAATTGCGCGTTCACACGCCTGCTACGCGCACGCAAAAGCGCGAGCTGAAGGCGCTCCTCAAGGAAGTGGCCGAGACCGGTGTGGCCGCCACGGTCGAGCAGAGTTCCGCCGACGTGGTGGGCTTTGCCGCGCCGATCCGCGACGAGTCGGGCGCGGTGATCGCGGCGCTCGTGATGGGCACGCCGGTCAGCCGCGGCGTGCCGGGCATGGAGCGTTTCAAGACGCTGATCGCGCGCGGCGCGGCGGAAGTGTCGGCACTGCTTGGGTATGCGAGGCCCAGTACGTTGGCGTTTTCAAAGCAGGTGGGATAACCAGGCGCGCTTTGATCGGGCAGGCGCTCACCGCGCACGCCGTGGCGGCGTCATCCAGGGGTCCGGCATCAGTTTGAAGCCACCCACCCCAGGCAGCGCAATCCTGTGAACACCTCCCCTTAAACCCGGCTTTTCGAGCGATTAACCGGGAGGTGGTTGCCCGACAATCTCTAGAAACGCGGGGTGGGCTCGCACTTTCTCGAGGCATATATGTCAAGCAGCATTACGATCACGGACGACCTGGTTGCTGAAATCGCGGAACGGATGGCCGACGAGGGCCAGAAGGTTTCTCCCATGGCCATCTGGTCTGAAGTTCATACCGGCTCGGTGGTCGCAGTGGCTGCCTCGCTGCGCAAGTGGCGCGAAGAGCGTGCGCCGCGCGTCCAGCAAGTCGTGGAACGCCCTGCGTTGCCAGAAACCGTGACGGACACGATGCGCGACGCGCTCGATCGCTTGTGGACGTCGGCGCAGGACGAGGCCGAGCGCGCCGTGGCGCGCCGTCTGCAGTCGATGCGCGAGCGCGTCGAGGACGCGTGCAACGAACGCGATAACGCGCTCGAGGAACTGCAGACCACCGTCCAGGAACTCGACGCCCTGCAAGTCCAGCTGGATAAGATGACGCGCGCCTACGAGACGAAGACCGATGCCGGGTCGGGTCTGGAGGAAGACATCGCGAGCGCGATGCAGCGCGCCGACACAGCGGAGAAGCGCGCGGAGGAACTGGCCGAGCGCGTTTCGGCCCTCGAGGCAGAACTGGAGCGCGCGGTCGCGGAACTGGCCGCCGAGCGCGAAGCGCACGCGAGCCAGGCTGCCGAAGCCGCAGCGGCAGCGGCAGCGGCAGGCGAGGAGGCCGAGTCGGCAGCTTCGACCGAGAACGACGAAGCGGAGCGCGCAGCGCTGGAAGCCGCCCATGCGGAAGCGGTTGCGAAGCTCGAAGGCGAACTCGAAGCGATTCGCGCGGCGCTGCAGGCCGAGCAGGAAGCGCACGCGGCCCAGCGTGAGCAGGTCGCCGGAGCGCAGGCCGAGCGGGACGCCGCCGCAACCGAACTACAGAATGCCCAGCAGCAGCTCGCCAGCCTGAGCGACGAGCGCACGGCCGACGCCTCCGAAATCGCGCGTCTCTCGGCGAGCTTGACCGAAGCGCAGGAGCGTGCCGACGCCGCGCAGCAGCGCACGACCGAACTCGCCGAACTGGGCGAATTCGTCAAGGCCGCGGCGTCGAGCGAAGCCGCCGAGGGCGCAGCCGAGGCACAGCCGGCGGCCGCCGATGCGGAAGAAGTCGAGGCGCTGAAGGCCCAGCTTGCCAGCGATACGGCCAAGCACGCCGCCGCGATTACCGATGCGCGCGAGAACATCAAGCGCTGGTCCGAGTACGCGAACGGACTGAAGCAGCAACTGGCCCAGGCCAACGAAAAGGCGATCGTGGGTCTGGCCCGCAGCGCCGGCGAAGCCTCGCTGAGCCGCCGCCTCGCCGCCGAGCTGGGCCAGGTCGTGCCGGAGCATGAACTGCTGCGCAAGGAATCCCAGCAGCAAGTGGTCGTCGAAGCGGTCAGCGCCCATCTCGAGCAGCAGGGCTATGCCTACGACGCCAAGACCGGCATGGTGTCGAAGCTGAGCACCGAAAACGCGCCGGCCTGAGCGCACCGTAGACCGTACGTTTTGATGGCGCATCGCGAGTGCGGTGCGCCGAGCCGTTTCTCAATGACCGCTGCCTCAGTGCAGCGGTTTTTTTTCGCCCCTTCTCGATAGATCCGCAGGCTGCACGCGCGCAGGCATTGGGACAAATGCCGACTTCCAGCCAGCCGAACGCCCGCTTTCCCGAAAACGAATTGTTGGCCTCACGCGCCTGAACCACACTGGCACCTGTCCAGTGGCGCGCATGAGCGAATCAGGCGGCCACCGCGCAGCACACTCCAAAGCACACAAAAGCCCCAAAAGGCAAAGGAGGAGACATGACGCGACTCAAGACGCGCGGGCAGCACGTGAGCATCGGCAAACCCCAACGCGGGCGGCCCGTACAGACGCACCTGCGCGGTGCGCTGGCGGCGGCGCTGGCCATCGCACTCGCGCCGTCGTTCGCGCACGCCACAGAATGGCGCGTGGGCGTGGAACTACCGCTCACCGGCGCGCTCGCGCAGGCGGGCACCGAAATGTACCGCGGCATTCAGGTGGCGGCCGACATCTACAACCGGCGTCATCCGCAGGACAAGATCACGCTGGTGGCCGTCGACGACGAATCGAACCCGGCCAAGGCCGTTGCCGCAGTTGAGCAGCTCGCCTCGCAGCATGTGGTCGCGATTGCGGGCGCGGCCAATTCGAACTGCGCCGGCCCGGCGTCGGAAGCCGCGAGCAAGGCCGGACTCGTCTACGTGACGTCGGGCGGCACCAGCGATGACATGGTCACGCGCGGTCTGAAGAACTTCTTCCGCGTGAGCAACACGCCCGGCTACACGAAGGGCATGGTGGGCCTCTTCAACACGCTGGGCGTGAAGTCGGTGGCGATCGTCTACTCGACGAAGGACGCAACGAGCGACCTGGCCAGGCAGCTCGACACGGCTCTCAAGGCGCAGGGCATGAAGACCTTCCTGCATGCCTACGATCCCTCGATCAGCGACTTCAAGCCGCTTATCAACAAGGTCAAGCTGCAGGACAAGCCCGACGCCATGGCGATGCTCGGCTACGAGAACGACTACGTGGGGATTCTGCGCGCCTCGCGCGTGCTCAAGCCCGACCTCAAGGCGATTGCGGCGCCGTGGGCGTTCGCGAGCCCGAAGATGGCGCAGTCATTCCCCGACCTCGTGCCGAACGTGTACGGCGCAACCGTGCTCTCCTCGCCGGCTGACTACCGCTCGGCGGACCAGCGCGACTTCTCCGACACGTACCAGCGGCTCTTCAAGACCAGCTCGAACTATCAGTCGCAGACGTCGTTCGTCTACGCGCAACTGCTCTTCGACGCGATCGCGGACGCGCAGAAAGCGGGCACGCTCGACAAGGGCGGTCTGGCCGACACGCTGCGCGCCACCCAGCGCGACGACACGTTCATTGGCAAGGTGGCGTTCGACGCTCGCGGCGACAACGCGAACTACGTGGCGCACATGGGCCAGTTCGCGCGCGACGGCAAGCTTGCGCTCGTCTGGCCCGCGAACTACGCAACGGCGAAACCGGTGTATCCGGGCGTGCCGTGGTAACAAAAACATAGAAGAACGAAACAGGGCGAGCGCCGCATGTGAACGGCGCCGCTTCCTATTCCCGAGACTCAGGTTTGGAGGTTCGATGGTCCGCTTCGCGACTCGCAGCAAGCCCCGCGCCCTCGTGCGCGGACTCTTTCGCATCGGCGCGGGCGCCGCAAGCGCCTGCGCGCTGCTCGCCCATACGCCCGCCGCATTTGCCGACACGCTGCCCGTGGGTGTGGAGTTGCCGCTCACCGGCTCGATGGCGCGCGCAGGCAACGCGCAGCTCGAAGGCATTCGGCTCGCCGCCGATCTCTTCAACAACGGCAGCGGCAAGCACAAAGTCGCGCTCACCGTGGTCGACGACGAGGCGCAGCCCGCCAAGGCCGTTTCGGCGGTGGAGAAGCTCGCCTCGGAAGGCGTGCTCGCCATTACGGGCGGCTACGGCTCCAATTCGGTGAGCCCGGCTTCGGAGGCGGCAGACAAGGCGGGCATCGTCTATATCACCTCGGGGGCCGTGGACAGCGCGATGACCTCGCGCGGGCTCAAGCACTTTTTCCGCATCGGGCCCGCATCGGGCTACTCGAAGGCCGTGGTGGGGCAGTTGAACGCCATGGGCGTGAAGTCGGTTTCGATTCTCGCCTCGACGAAGCAGGCCACCACCGACCTCAGCAACGAAGTCTCCACGCAACTGCGCGCGCAGGGCGTGGCGGTGACCGTACACGCGTTCGACCCGGCGATGACGGACTTCAAGCCGCTCGTGAACAAGGTGCGCTTGCAGGACAAACCTGAAGTCCTGCTGATGATCGCTTACGAGAACGACTATATCGGCATTCTGCGCGCCGCCAAGGTGCTGCGCCCGCAACTGAAAGCAGTGATGGGCGCGTGGTCCATCGTCACGCCGAAGATGACCACCGACTATTCCGATCTCGTCAACAACGTGATCGGCTGCGCGATGCTGCCATACCCCGCGGACTTCGGCACGGCCGACGGACGGGCCTTCGTGCAAGCGTATCAGGCTGCGTATCACAAGGAACCCGACTATCTGGCCGAATTCGCCTACGTGCAGTCGCGGCTTCTGTTCGACGCGATGGCGCGCGCCGCCGACGCGGGCACGCTCAAGCAGGACGGTATTGCCGCCGAACTGCGCGCGAAGCCGCACGACACGCTGATCGGCAAGGTGAGCTTCGCGCCGAACGGCGACAACCCCGCGTTCCTGAACAACATGGCGCAGATCCAGGGCAATCGCATCGTGCTCGTGTGGCCGAAAGAGCGCGCCACGGGCAAGCTGAACTACCCCGCGCTGCCGTGGTAATTGCGCGCGCAACGAAGGAGGAGCCGCAATGACGGACCTGTTGCTGCAATCGCTGTATTCGGGCGTGCTCGTGGGCGGCGCCTATGCGCTCGTCGCGCTGGGGCTCGCGCTGGTGTTCGGCTCGATGCGCATCATCAATCTCGCGCACGGCGAGCTGGTGCTGCTTGCCGCCTATATCGCCTACACGTTCGAGACGAAGCTCGGCCTCAACCCCGTGTTCGCCATTCCGGTGGCGATTCCCGTGGTATGCGCGGCGGCGGCCGCCGCGTGGTACCTGGTTAGCCGAATTAAACGCGACCGCGAGCTGAACTCGCTGATCCTGACCTACGGTATCGGCATCGTGCTGACCAACGCCGTGCTGCTGGGCTGGGGCGCCGACGTGCGCTCGACCGGCAGCGCATGGCTGCAGGACAGCGTGATGCTCGGCAACCTGCTTTCCATGCGTAGCGAAGTGCTCTCGTTCGGTATCAGTGTCGTGCTGATGCTCGCGCTCTGGTGGTGGCTCTCGCGTTCGTGGTATGGCCGCGCCGTGCGCGCGATCTCCAGCAACCGCGATGCGGCGCGCCTGATGGGTATCGACCCGCGCAAGACCGAACTGATCTCGTTCGTCGTGGCGGGGCTGCTCGCTTCGTGCGCGGGCGTATCGATCTACGCGTCGAGCGCGATCCAGCCTTCCATTGGCGAAGCGCTCACCGTCAAGGCGTTCATCATCACGGTGCTCGCGGGCGTGGGCTCGATTCCGGGCGTGCTGGCGGGCGCGATGCTGCTCGGCATTACCGAGGCGCTCACCGTCACGCTCGCCAGTTCGGCGTTGCAGGAACTCGCGGGCATGCTGCTGTTTCTGCTCGTGCTCTACGTGCTGCCGAATGGCTTGTTCGGCGTGGCGAAACGAAGGGGATGAGATCGATGTCGACATTGAAAACCACAACGGCCTGGTCCGGCCCGCGCGTGGCTGGGCTCGCCGTGGCGCTGGCCGTGCTTTATGCGGGCGTGCCGCTCGTGTTCGGGCAGAACCTGTATCTGATGAGCCTTGCGGTGGCCTCGCTCACGATCGCGGGTGTGGCGCTTGCGTGGGCGCTGCTCGGCAATCTCGGCGGCATGGTGAGCTTTGGACACGCGGCGTTTTTCGGCGTGGGCTCGTATATCTCCGCACTCCTCACGCTCAAGGCCGGCTGGCCCGTGTTTCCGGCGATGCTCGCGGGCGGCGTGGGGGCGGCAATCGCCTCGCTCGCCATGGCCCCCGCGCTACGCCTGAAGGGGCCGTACTTCGCGCTCGCCATCCTCGCCTATGCGCAGATCTTCCGCATCATCGCGACCGAATGGTCCGATCTCACGGGCGGCGCGAGCGGCCTTTCGAGCATTCCGGGGCTGCCGAAGGTCGCGGGCTTCGACTTCGGCAGCAAGAGCGGCGGCTATCTCGTCGTGCTCACGCTCGTGCTCGTGTTCGCCGCGATTTATGCGCGTCTGCGCGGCAGCCATGTGGGACTCGCGCTGCGGGCGATGCACGAATCGGAGGACGCCACGCGCGTGGTGGGCGTGAACAGCGTGATGCTCAAGCTCGCCATGCTGATGCTCTCGGCGCTGATGACAGGGCTCGTAGGCGCATTCAACGCGCACTACATCAACTTTCTCGAACCCGATTACGCGTTCAACGCGAGCTGGGCCGTCGTGCCGATCATTGCCGCGATTTGCGGCGGCTATCGCACCATACTCGGGCCGCTGGTGGGCGCGGTGACGGTCTATCTGGTGGATCAGCTCGTGCTCAAGAGCCTGCTGCCAACGGGGCACCAGATCGTGCTGGGCATCCTGCTCGTGGCGATGATCATCGTGAGCCCCGCGGGTCTGACAGCACTGCGCTTCAAACGTACCCGGCGAGGTGTCTATGCAGCAAGCTGAACAGGCGGCGGAACTGCGCCTGCAGGATGTCTCGATCCGCTTTGGCGGCATCACGGCGGTCAACGGTGTTTCGCTATCGCTCGGCACACGTGACGTGGTGGGGCTGGTCGGCCCGAACGGCGCGGGTAAGACGACGCTTTTCAACGCGATTTCGGGACTCGTGCGGCCTACGAGCGGTTCGATCCGTTTCGGCGATGTGGATCTGTTGAAGGCGCCGCTTTACCGGCGCGCGCGCCTTGGCATCGGGCGCACGTTCCAGGTGCCGCAGCCCATGCACGAACTCACGGTGCGCGAGAACCTGATCGTCGCGCAACGCTTCGGCACGGGGCGTGTGGATGAGGCGCGCATCGACGAAATCCTCACGTTCCTGGGACTCGAAGGCCGGGCGCAGCGCGACGCGGCCACGGAACTCGCGCTCACCGAACTGAAGGCGCTGGAGGTCGCGAAAGCGCTCGCCACGGGACCGAAGCTGCTGTTGCTCGACGAAGTGCTGGGGGGTCTTGAGACGGCCACCAAGCGCCGGTTCATGCAAACGCTGCTGGCGGTGCACGAGCAATACAACGTAGGCATCCTGATCATCGAGCACGATATCGAAACCGTGATGAACCTGTGCCGCCGCGTGTGCGTGCTCAACTTCGGCAAGCTGATCGCCGATGGGCCGCCCGCCGAAGTGTTCCGCGATCCCGAGGTGGTGCGCAGCTATACGGGGGAGGCCCATGCTTGAGGTCAGCAGCGCCCGCGCCGGCTACGGCGCGATCAACGTGTTATGGGACGTTTCGCTCAATATCGCGAGCGGCGAGGTCACGACCATCGTGGGTCCGAACGGCGCGGGCAAGACCACGCTGCTGCGCGCGATCATGGGGCTCGTGCCGCTGGAGCGCGGCCAGATCACCTTCGACGGCGCGCCGCTCGCGGGCGTGCCCACCTGGGACATGGCGCAGCGCGGTATTGCGATGGTGCCCGAAGGGCGCATGATCTTCCGCGACATGTCGATCGAGGAGAACCTGATGCTGGGCGCGTTTGCGAAAACGCGGCGCGCTGGGGCGAAATCGCAGCTCGAGGAGGTCTACGCGCTGTTTCCGCTGCTCAAGGAGCGTCGCGCGCTGCCTGCGGGCACGCTATCCGGTGGGCAGGCGCAGATGCTGGCGCTGGGCCGCGGGCTCATGTCCTCGCCGCAGCTCATGCTGATCGATGAGCCTTCGCTTGGGCTTGCGCCTGTGATGGTGCAGGAGGTGTTCGCGATTCTCGATCGGCTCAAGGGGGCGGGGCGCACTATCGTGCTGGTGGAGCAGAATACCAATATGGCGTTGCGGCTCGCTGATCAGGTTTATCTCATGCAGGGCGGGAAGGTTACTTTTGCTGCGCGCGCTAAGGATGTGAATGTGGATGAGCTTCACGATATGTATTTTGCGCGTTAGCTTTTTTTGTTGTGGTTCCTGGCTGTTTTCGCGTTTCCTTGTGTTCGCGTCGGTATGCATGCGTTGCCCCTGTGCGGGGCGGCACCTACTTTCTTTGCCGCGGCAAAGAAAGTAGGCAAAGAAAGCCGCTCAAACCGCCAATGCCTGCCACGGTTCACCTCGCGCCATTAATGGTGAATGGCTCCGGAGCGTCTGTCACCTCGCACCACCAAAGTGAGTGACAAGGCAGTCATGCATCCCGCTGCTCGCTACGCGCGCTGCGGTCGGGTCTGCAAGGGAAACCCAATGGGAGGAATCAGGATTCGCGAGAATGCACGCGCCCCAACGGTTTTTGGTTATGCCCCACGGCGCGCGCAGCGCCGCCGGAGGGATGAGCGCCTTGTCACTAACCTTGAAGGCGCGAGGTGACAGACGCTCCGGAGCCATTCACCATTAAAGGCGAGAGGTGAACCGTGGCTGGCACTAGCGGTTTGAGCGGCTTTCTTTGCCTACTTTCTTTGCCGCGGCAAAGAAAGTAGGTGCCGCCCCGCACAGGGGCAACGCCTGCATACCGACGCGAACACAAGGAAAGGCCAAAGCGGCGAGGAACTACGACCAGAACCCAGGCAAACCTCAAACGCACTAGCGGCTCAGACCGCGCCAGAATCGAGACAATTCTCAGCACTCCACCCATAGAGCCACTGCAGCGAGTCATAGAACTGCTCCTGGCTGCGCCCCACCCACAGCGCATTGCGCACCAGCCGGTCCACGCCCTTCGCATGGTAGATGCGCCCCATTTCACGCGCAGAGTAAAGCACGCGCGCCGTACGCGGAATACGCGCCGCCTCATAGCGCTTGAACGCCTCGACGAAATCGCCATCGGCAGCCTTGACGGCAACGCCCAGCGTGACCGCGTCCTCGAGGGCCTGGCAGGCGCCCTGCGCCACATACTGCGTCATCGGGTGCGCGGCGTCGCCGAGTATTGTCGCGCGCCCGAAGCTCCATTGTTCGACCGGATCGCGATCAGCCGTGGCCCAGCGCTTCCACGAAGTCGGGCGGTCGAGCATCTGCCGCGGCAACGCGTCGACTCCTTCGAAGTACGAAAGGACCTCTTCCCTGCTGCCGTCGCGCACGCCCCAGACTTCCTGCTCACGGCTATGGAAGGTCACGACGAGGTTGTACTGCCGGCCGCCGCGCAGCGGATAGTGTACGAGGTGGCAGTGCGGCCCCGCCCATACCACGGGCGCGTTGATCTGCAGATCCTTCGGCATGTTCTCCACGTCGACCACGGCACGGTAGACCACGTGGCCCGTCACGCGCGGCGCGTCGCCGATCAGCGCCGCGCGCACCGCGGACTTCACGCCGTCGCAGCCGATCACGGCGTCGGCGCTGTAGCGCTCGCCATGCTGGTCGATCACGGTGACGCCTTGCTCGTTCTGTTCGAGCGACTTGATCTGCGTGTCGGTGCGAAACTGGATGAGCGGATTGTCTTTCACCGCTTCGAGAATCGACAGATGAATGTCCGCACGATGAATCACACCATACGGATTGCCAAAGCGCTCGCGAAAACGTTCGCGCGTTTCGATGCGCGCAACGGGTTTCGCGTTGGTCGCATCCATGAGCGTGAGCGAGTCCGTGAACACCGCGCGATTGCGAGCCGCTTCACCGGCACCGAGCGCGTCGAGCGCCGTAAACGCATTGGGGCCGAGCTGGATGCCCGCGCCGATCTCGCCGATCTGCGGGGCCTGCTCGAGCAGCAGCACGCGGACGTTGGCCCGCGCGAGCGCGAGCGCCGCGGCAAGCCCGCCGATGCCGCCGCCCACCACGATCGCGCTGCGCCTGGTGTTAGATGAATGCATGTCTTGTCTCCTGAATGACTTGTTTGTGGCCCGCAGCGCGCCGCTAGGCGGTGTAATCGGGCTGACGCTGCGGCTCGGCCGCTGCGAATGCGGAATGCCCGCAGGCGCGCCGATAGACCGCCATGCTGCGTTTGTAAGCGGACAAATCGCAGCCCATGCGCAACGCGTTGGCGATCTGCGGCACGAGGCAGCAGTCGGCGAGCGTGGGCGCCGCGCCGAAGCACCACGGTCCATCGTGCGACTCAGCGGCCTGCGCGAGCAAACGCTCCACGCCCGCCATGCCTTCCGCGATCCAGTGCCGATACCAGGCGCTCTTCTGCTCCGGCGTCACGTCCAGCACATCCTGCAGATACTTGAGCACGCGCAGATTGTTGACAGGATGCATGTCGCAGCCGATCAGGTACGCCAGTTCGAGCACGCGCGCACGCGCTTGCGGCTCTGCCGGAATCAGACGCGGCTCGGGGTAGCGCGCATCGAGCCAGTCGATGATGGCGAGCGACTGGCCGAGATGGAAGTCGCCTTCGACGATCGCGGGCACCGCTGCCGAAGCGTTGACGTGCTCGACGTACTGCGCCGCGCGATGCTCGCCGGTGCGGATGTTGACGCCGAGATACTCATGTTCGACGCCCTTGAGCCGCAACGCGATGCGTACGCGGTATGAAGTCGAGCTATTGAAGAAGCTGTAGAGCTGCACGATGGACTTTCCTGTAGAACGGATGCGGCTCAAACCACCTTCACGGTCAGCTCGCCCAGGCGCTCGACGCCCACCTTCATGGTGTCGCCGGCCTTCACGGGGCCCACGCCTTCGGGCGTGCCGGTGAAGATCACGTCGCCCGGTTCGAGGCGGAAGAACTTCGAGAGATACGAAACCGTTTCGGCCACCGACCAGATGAGGTGCGAGACGTCGCTCTTCTGCTTCGTTTCGCCGTTCACGGTGAGCCACAGGCCTGCGTTCTCAAAGTGGCCGGCCTCGCTTGCCGGATGCACCGGGCCCACCGGCGCGGAAAGGTCGAATGCCTTGCCGATCTCCCAGGGGCGGCCCATTTCACGCATCTTCATCTGCAGATCGCGGCGCGTCATGTCGAGGCCCACGGCGTAGCCCCACACGTGCGAGAGCGCGTCTTCCTCGGCGATGTCCGAACCTGCCTTGCCGATCACCGCCACGAGTTCGGCCTCGTAGTGGTAGTTCTGCGTTTGCGCCGGATAGGGCAGTTCGAGCGTTTCGCCATAGGCGACCGGCACAATGGCGTTATCGGGCTTGCAGAAGAAGAAGGGTGGCTCGCGGTCCGGGTCGAAGCCCATTTCGCGCGCATGCGCAGCGTAGTTGCGGCCCACGCAATACACGCGGCGCACGGCGAACTGATCGGTCGAGCCGGCGACGGCAAGGGCGACGGGCGCCTCGGGCTGGAAAACGAATGCCATGATGATTGCTCTTTGAGAGAGTGAACAGATTGATATGGATGACGAACAAAGTGGCGAGCGCATAGCAAGTCGAACGCGCTCTCGCCGTCAAGGCGTTAGCCGACGCGTTCCTCGCGCAGCAGATTGAGCGCGGCGAGCACAGGGCGATCGGAGTAGCTGAAGAGCACCGCGTCACTTTGCGCTTCAAGTTGCACCGGCGCCCACGAGGGCGCGACGAACACGTCATGAGGGTCGAACGCGAAGCGTTCCTCGCCGATGCGCACCGCGCCGCTGCCTTCCACCACGCAGTAGACGGTCGAATCGGTGCTGCGATAGGTCTTGCCCTTGAAACCCTTCGGCAGGAACTGCATGAAGGTCGCCATGGTGGGCATGGGCCAGCCGCCCGTGGCCGGATTCACGTAGCGCAGCTTTACGCCGTCCCAGTCGTCGAGTTCGCCGTTGCGGTAGAGCGTGTCGAGCGCTTCCCGGCTGCGCGCATACGGGTAGCTGAAGATCGGCGAGGTCGGATCGCTCACCGTATGGCGCACCGGCAGCATGTTGTGGCCGAAGCGCGCGTAACTGTCGCCCTCGGGGCGCGTAACGGGCTGCGTGGCCTCGGGGTAGTTTTCGGCGAAGCCCGCGTCGAGATGCGCGATCAGCGGGATGTCCAGACCGTCGAGCCACACCACGGGCTCGCCGCCTTCCTCGACGGACGGGTTGCCGTGATCGTGCCAGCTCCACGAGGGCGTGATGATGAAGTCGCCGGGGTGCATGGTGGTGCGCTCGCCGCTCACGGCCGTCCACGCGCCCTTGCCTTCGACGATGAAGCGCAGCGCCGACTGCGTGTGGCGGTGGCTCGGCGCGATTTCGCCGGGCAGGATCAGCTGCAGGCCGCCGTACAGATTGGGCGTGAGACTCGATTTGCCGGGCAGACCGGGATTTTCGAGCACGAGCACGCGCCGGATCGCCTCTTCGGCGCTGATGACCGAGCCCGCCTGCATGACGAGTTCGCGCAGCTGCGCGTACTTCCAGATGGCGGGCAGGGCCTGCGGGCGCGGCGACTTCGGCACGAGGGCGTGCAGCGATTCCCAGAGCGGCGACATGCCGCTGCGCGCGATCTGCGCGTAGTAGGCTTCGCGTTCGGGCGTGGTTGCGCTGGCTGACATGCTGGACATGCGAGTCTCCTTTGTTCCTATGTATTCGTTAGTGCGGCGTTGGGTTTGCATTGCCGTTGAACGAATTTATAAGTCAGCGAGCCATATCCAGTAAAATCATAATTTCTTCTCATTCATATGTTTTTGGGTATAACTTGGCGGGGGACACATGGACTGGACACATCGCCTGCGTCTGCGGCACCTGCAGATGCTGCTTTCCGTGGCGCAGACCGGCAATCTGAGCCAGTCGGCCGAGGCGCTCAACACCACGCAGCCGGCGCTTTCCAAGTGGCTCAAGGACCTCGAAGCCGACATCGGCTTGCCGCTATTCGAGCGCCACGCGCGCGGCCTGCGGCCCACGCCATACGGCGAGGCGCTGATCGAGCACGCGCGGCGCATTGAAGGCCACCTCGACAGTGCCCGCGATGACATGGATGCGCTGCGCGAGGGCGGCAGCGGGCTGATCTCGATCGGTACGTCGGGTGTTTCGGCAGCGGACACGGTGCCGCTCGCGGTCGCGCGCCTCGTCGAGGCCATGCCGCGCGCGCAGGTGCGCCTCGTCGAAAGCACGATGAATCTCATGATGCCGGCGCTCGTGCACGGGGAACTCGATATCGTGGTGGGACGCGCGGCCAACGCGCAGGTCGACCCGACGCTCGAAATGGAGACGCTCTATCGCGACCCGGTGAACTTCGTCGTGGGGCTCGGGCATCCGCTCGCGAAACGCCGCAAGCTGGACTGGCCCGATTTGCTCGAGTATGCGTGGATCGTCTGGCCGGCCGGCACGCCCATTCGCACGGCGCTCGAAACGGCGCTCGCGGCGGCGGGGCGCAGCATGCCACGACACACCGTGGAGTCGAATTCGTCGATGCTCAACGTGACGCTCCTGAATCAGACGCGCCTGATCGGCGTGGCCTCGCATCGCGCGGCCGTGCGCTTCGAGCGCCTGAACGTGCTGCGCGTGCTTGGCATGCCGATGCCGCTCGGCAGTTCGGGCGCAGTGGCCATGTACTGGCGGCGCGACAGCGTGAGCCGCGCGGCGGTGGCGCTGGCGCTGGATTGTTTGCGCGAGAGTGCGAACCCGCCGGGGCAGGGCGTGGTTCTTCAATAGCGTTTCATGAATCCCATTCATGAAAGCATGGGGGAATCAACTTCATCGATACGGCCGATGTTTATCACGCCGGCTGCTCGGACGAAATCGTGGACCGCGCAATTGAGCGTGTGAAGCGAACGTGAGCGCGATCGTCACGCCTCGCCTCGTTCATGCATGATCGCTGCGGCGTGCTCCGGCAAATCCGCTTGCACCGCGGTTGCAGCGCGCGTACGCCCTAGAAACACGAGCGCCGCCATAGCGCAGCCAAGCGTCAGCGCAGCCAGCCCCGTAAGCAACACCGAAAACGCATCGGCATAGGCTGCACGCAACGCGGACACAGGCACGCCCGGCAGCCACGCCGCGGCCTGCCCGAGGTCACCCGTCGCGAGTCTTGCCGACGCCTGCGCAATCGCGCCCGCATCGACATGAACGTGATCCGCGGCGAGAAGCCGGGTTTGCGTGAGCGCAGCCAGCAGCGCGCTCACGCAGGCAAGCGCAATCCCTTCGCCCGCCACGCGCGTCGTGCTGAAGATGCCGGTGGCCATGCCCGCGCGCTCCTTTGGCACGACGCTGACGGAGAGGCCGTCCATCAAACCCCAGGGCATTGCCGCGCCGGTGCCGATCGCGAGCATCGGCCCGATCGCCGACGCATTCGCACCGCCGCGCAACGCCAGTCCGAGTGCGTAAAGCCCCGCTGCGGCAACGGCCAGGCCAATGCCCGAGACCACGCCCGGCGTGAGCCAGCGCGTGAGCGCCGCAGCCGCGAGCGGCACGACTAGCATGGGCGCCGAGAGCGCGAGCATGAGCCAGCCCGCGTCGATCTCGCGGTAGCCCTCCACGCCGATGAGCCGTAGCGGCAGCACGACGAGCAGAACGACGTAGCAGAAGCAGGTCGCGATGGGCAGCAGCTGAACGCCCACGAAGCGCGGATAGCGAAAGAGCGATAGATCGAGCATGGGGCGCGCGATGCGCTTTTCGATTGCCACGAAAGTGCACGCCAGCACCACCGAAGCGGCCAGCAGTCCCGCCACGAGGGCATGGGTCCAACCGCGGATGGGTGCTTCGATCACGCCGTACGTGAAGCACGAAAGCGCCGCGGTGAAGGTGAGCGTGCCGGCCCAGTCGAGTCCGCGCGCGTTCGGGTCGCGCGACTCGCGCATGCGCGGCACACCGAATACGAGTGCGAACGCGCCCGCCACTGCGCCGGTCGCGAATACCGCGCGCCAGCCGAGGCGCTCGATCAGGAGCCCGGCGATCACGGGCCCGAACGCGAGCCCGAGGCCGAAAGTCGTACCGAGCAAGCTGAATGCGCGGGTGCGGGCCTGGCCGTCGAACTCTTGCGCGAGCGCCGCGGTGCCGCCTGCCAGCGCCGCTGCGGCGGACAAGCCTTGCGCTGCGCGCAGCAGGTCGAGCGAGAGGAGCGAAGGCGCACAGGCGAGCGCAAGCGAAGCTAGCGTAAAACCCGCGACGCCGAGTGCGAACACACGCTTGCGCCCGTACTGGTCCGCGAGGGTGCCTGCCGCCATCAGCAGACTGCCGAAGGCGAGCATGAATGCATTGGTGACCCAGTTGAGGGCGGCGGGGGCGCTGGCGGCGTCGGGCGCGAACGCGCGGCCAATGGCTGGGGTGGCAACGGCACCACCGGAGAAAGCGAGCGGCATCGCGAGGCCGGCGAGGCAGACCGCCGCCAGGATGGCAACGCGGCGCGACGCCTCGTTGTCGTTGCGGGAAATCGTCACGCAAAGGCTCCAGAGGTCGCCGGGCGCACGCCGGCTGGAGCGAACTACGATAATGCGCAAGCGCGCGCGGAAAAACAGGCTGGCGTTCCGCAGATTGCGGAACGCAATTCGCGAATCGTTGCGCGCGGGACTACTCGAATATGCTATGGACAATCTCAACGGCATCGTCGCTTTCGTGCGCGTCGCGCAGGCGCTCAGCTTCGTGGAGGCCGGGCACGCACTCGGCATCTCGGCCTCGGCGGTCGGCAAAAGCATTGCGCGGCTCGAGCAGTCGCTCGGCGTGCGGCTCTTTCATCGCACTACGCGCCGCATCACACTCACCGAGGAAGGACAACTCTTCTATGAGCGCTGCCATCGCATGCTCGAAGAACTGCGCGATACGCAGGAACTGCTTTCGGCGGCGGCCCAAACGCCGCGCGGGCGCCTGCGGGTGAGTCTGCCCGCCATCGGCTATCGCTTCCTGCTGCCGGTGTTGCCCGAATTCGCGCGGCGCTACCCGGAAATCGAACTTGATCTGGACTTCAACGACCGGCTCGTCGATCTCGTGGAAGGAGGCTTCGACGCCACCATCCGCAGTGGGGCACTTAGCGATTCCAGTCTGATGGCGCGGCGTCTCGGGCCGTTTCGCTTTGTGCTTGCCGCGGCGCCCGCCTATCTCGCGCGCGCGGGCGTGCCACGCACGCTGAGCGATCTCGAAGCGCATGCGTGCGTGCGTTACCGGTTTCCCACGACGGGTAAGCTCCAGCCGTGGGACCTCGCCACGGGAAAGGAAGCGCCGCCGGAATTGCGCGCCGCGCTCGTCTGCAACAACATGGAGGCGTTGCGCGGGGCGGTGGAGGCGGGTTTCGGCATCGGCTACATGCCGGACTTCCTTGTTCGCGACGCGCTAGCGACGGGCACACTCGCGACAGTACTCGACGAGGCCTGCGAAGCGCCGGGCCAGTTCTCGATCCTCTGGCCCTCTAACCGTCACCTCACGCCGCGCCTGCGCGCGTTTGTCGACTTCGTGTGCGAGCGGCTCTTCAAGACGCCCTGAGACCGCCTCGCCGGCAACCTGACGGCAGTCATGCTAGGATGCGCCCTTTCGTCCGTCCGGATCATGGCGCACGCTGACCCGCGAGCGCTGCATGGACCTCGCGGGCCCTCGAGGCGGCGCCACGCCGCCGCCTCGCACCCGACCTTTTCTCCGCCCTCCCTTCGAGCCAACGCGACGCGTGGGGCGTGGCAACGACATCCCGCCAATCCGCTGCAAATCCCTACCGCTACATGGAATCCGACCGTTCCGGCTCGCGCCGTTCTTCGTTGCTGCGTAGCGAACTGCTCGCGGGCATCACGTCGTCGTTTGCGCTCGTGCCCGAGTGCATCGCCTTCGCACTCGTCGCGCGTGTCAATCCGCTCGCGGGCCTGTACGGCGCGTTCTTCATCTGCACGATCACGGCGCTGTTCGGCGGCCGGCCCGGGATGATTTCGGGCGCCGCCGGATCGATGGCCGTGGTGATCGTCGCGCTCGTGGTCCAGCATGGGCCGCAGTATCTGTTCGCCACGGTCGTGCTGAGCGGCATCGTCATGATGTTGTTCGGTGCGCTGCGCCTCGGCAAGCTGATCCGCATGGTGCCGCATCCGGTGATGCTCGGGTTCGTCAACGGCCTCGCGATCATCATTGCGCGCGCGCAGTTCGAGCATTTCAAGGTGCCCGGTCCGCAGGGGCCGCAATGAGCTCTGGGAGGGAGGACTGGGTGACGTGCGCCGCGCTATTGAGCATCAGACCTGGCGTCAGGCCGAAGAATTTGCTCACGACATCAAGGTTGTTGATCTTACCCCGAGCGCCACCCCCCATCAGGAGCACACACCATGACCGAATCCGACGTGAAGGAGCGTGCCTTTGCAATGCCGCTCACCAGTCCGGCGTTTCCTCCAGGGCCCTATCGGTTCGTCGATCGCGAGTTCCTTGTTATCACCTACCGTACGGACCCGGAGATGCTCGCCAGGGTCATTCCCGCCCCGCTGGAAATGACTGACCCAATCGTCAAGTTTGAATTCATCCGGATGCCCGACTCAACAGGCTTCGGTGATTACACGGAAAGCGGCCAGGTGATTCCTGTTCAGTTCCAGGGCAAGAGTGGCAGCTACGTGCATGCGATGTATCTCGACGACATGTCGCCCATTGCCGGTGGACGGGAAATCTGGGGATTCCCCAAAAAACTCGCATCGCCTCAACTTTGCATCGAAAAGGACACGATCCACGGGGTCTTGCGTTACGGACAGATTCCGGTGGCAGTCGCCACGATGGGATACAAACATCGCCCGCTCCCGCATGACAGGATGCTCGATTCACTGTCCTCGCCGAACTACCTGCTCAAGATCATTCCACACGTGGATGGAACAGTGCGAATCTGCGAACTGGTCCGCTATTTCTGCGAGGACATCACGATAAAAGGAGCCTGGGAAGGTCCTGCCGCACTTGAATTGTTCCATCACGCGCTCGCCCCAGTGGCGGCGTTGCCGGTACTCGAGGTGATTTCGGGTGTGCACATTCTTTCGGACCTGACACTGGGTCTGGGTACGGTAATCCATGACTACCTTGCGAGCTAGAAGACACGACGTGATAGCACGCGCCAGGTCCGCTGCTCATGGGCCGATTTCTGCCGGTACACGCCATCCTCACCGGAGAATCAGGCAAAAGAAGTCGCGCTCCCAGAAGGGAACGGCGCTGACTTCTGTGCTCGGCTATGCGACCTATAGCGGCTGACCGTTTTCGGCCAGTGACCGGGTGTATTCTGCGGCCGTATGCCGGCCATTTCGGCGCTGTCCGCCTTCATTGTCTGGAGAAGCGATGAATACTAGTGCACACAGGCCTGCCCCCTCCACCTGCCAGCTTGTGCAAGCAGGGCCAGAATTCGAGGGCAAACAAGGGCTCACCTATGCCGTCGGTATCTCAGCGGAAACCGTGGGATCGAAGCATGTGCATCTTCAGCTTGCAACAATTCCGCCTGGTGGCCGCGCCAAAGCGCATCTCCACGCAGAGCATGAGACAGCTATCTACCAGCTGAGCGGTGTCTCGGGGTGCTGGTATGGCGAACGACTGGAACAACATGCGGTGGTTCAAGCCGGAGACTTTTTTTACATTCCCGCAGGGGTGCCGCATGTGCCGTACAACGCGAGTCCCGATGAGCCTTGCGTTGCGGTGATCGCCCGGACGGATCCCAACGAACAGGAAAGCGTCACGATGCGGCCGGATCTTGACGCGTTACTGCCCCGGTCTGGCGTTAGGCCCTGACCGCTGCAAATCGGCTGACTGTGTGGCGCAGCCTGGCAACCCCAGATCAAGTGCGCGGCCGCGTCGCGCTGCAGGTCATTCAGCTGTATTCGCAGCCGGTTCTCGACTGCTGGCACGCCCGTTGCGCATAGGCTCTCGCCGGATTTCCGATCTGCGCGGGCTTCGCGCATTGAGTAGTCGAACTGACTGGGAGAGAGACATGAACACGGGAACAGCGAAGACCGAAGGTACGATACGCGAACTCGCAGGCAACGCGCAGGAGGCGGCCGGAGAAATGCTCGGCGACGCCAGCATGCGGCTGTCGGGCAAGGCAAGGGCGCTATGCGGCAAGTCGCAACAGCTCGCGACTGACGCGGCGGTCGTGACGCGCGAGGCGATTGCGGACAATCCCCTGGCGACGCTGGGCGTCGCCGTGGGCATTGGCTTCGCGCTCGGCGCGTTATGGGCCGCGAACCGCGAATAAGCGGAGCCAGAGCCGACAGCAGTTTTGAGCGCGCCGCACGTGCGAGGTGGGCCATGACAATTCACGCGAAGCTCGACCGCTGGCGCAACGTGTTGCGGTTCCTCGCCATCCGCACGACGGACTATGGGCAGTTGCTGTCGCTCGAGCTGTCCGAGGCCCGCAGATATGTGACGCGCGAAATCCTCGCGTTTGTAGCCCTCGCTGTCAGCGGGCTATTCACGCTCTCATTTTTCTGCTTTGCGTTGATCGCATCCGCCTGGAATACGCGCTATTTCCTCGCTGTCGTATGGAGCATAGCGGTGATCTGGCTAGTCGCTTCGATCACGGCATTGCTGGTTTTCCGCGCGCAAAGGCCGGTACGTTCATTCGCGGTGCTCAAGGGCGAACTGCGATCGGATCTCGAAACGCTCAAGGAGGCGCTTAAATGAGGCGTCGCGCCCGGTTGAGCCGCCACGCAGCTGAAGCGGTCCTGCTCAGTCATATGGAACTGACGCGTGCACAGTTGCTGGCGGCCAACGTTGGCTCGCGGGCAGTCGAGCACGCAACTGCGCGAGCGAATTCGCTCAGCCTGGCGAACATTGGCCGGGCGTTGTCCGACGCGCCTCACGTCACCATGCTCGGATCCATCTTGCTCGGCACATTGCTGATCGGCCCAGGACGTGTCGCGCCCATCGTGCTGCGCACCGGATTGACTGGCTGGATGGCGCGCAACATCCGGATGCGTTTCACGCGTTGAGTTCGAGCAGTTGCTTGCGCCTGAGCTTCTTCCGAAGCACAAGACTTGCCCTTGCTGTCCTGGCCGTGAACGTTTGGCAAGCCGTGATCGCTGCCCCGCAGTCAGCCCTCGCGTAGCACTTACCTGTTCAACACGTTCACGCCAGTACGTGCGGCTGACCCGCCCGCGACGCTCGTGGCCTTCACCGCCCTCAGCGATCGCGCCCAGTCCTGGCGCAATAGCTTAATATCCTATAGATTGGATTGATCTTCGGCCGATCTCATGGGCCGCTTCACCGCGCCAATTGATGGAGAACAGGAGGAAGAAATGCCTATCGCCAGACAAATGATGGTCCTTCTCGCCTCAGCCTCGCTCGGGATCAGCGCAGTCACGCCAACCTTTGCGCAGAACGATGCATCGGGCGTAGCCAACGCGGCAGCAGCGGGGGTGGCTGCTTCGTCCGCAAAGCCAACCAAGGCGCAGCGCAAAGAGGCCAGAAAGGAAGCGCGGGCGAAGAAGAACGCCGAACTGAAGAAGCTTGAAGCCGCGGGCTATCAGCCTGGTCGTGCGAATGATCAGAACTATCCGCAGGATCTCCAGGACGCACAGAAAAAGGCGGGTATTGGGCAGGGCGCAAGTCAATAACGGCCGACCATTTCGACGGACGTCGTACCGTAGTCGTTCCTGCGTGTGCGTCCTCATTTGGTGATGCGAGCTCGAGAACGCGCCGACCTGATAGCCGCCCGGCCCGTAATCCCACGGGCGCGGAACTGTTGACACGTTTAATGCGCGTCCCGCAAACCGTTGGCCGGCAAGCCTCTACGGCATTCACTGCGGAGTGCGCTCGAAAGAAAAACAGGCCGCCGGTCTGCGAGCGCGCGAGACCGGCGGGGAAGCAGGCGGAAATCAGGACCGGTCGCCGACGGAGCGGCTTCCCACCGCATCGAGCTTGCCCTGCAACGTTTCTTTGCGCGCCGCGATTTTCTTCCCGAGAGCGAGCAGATCGCACTGCGTCCGGCGCAGCGCCGGAAAGATCTCGTCTTCCTCCTCCTCGACGTGATGCTGGACCATCTCCGACATCACCTTGAATGTCGCATCGAACCCCTTGTCTCCCGCTTTTAGCGTCTCGAACTTCGCTATCAGCGTCTTCACGAGAAAGTGCTCGACGTAGGCTTCATCGACATCCGGCTTTTCATCGGGCGGCAGCACGTTTTGCGCTTCCGGATAGAGCAGTTCTTCTTCGACGATCGCGTGAATGGTCAACTCCTCGCACGCGCGCTGCGCAAGGGTCGCCTTTGCTTCCAGGTTGTCGTCACCCGCCATCTCGAACGCATCGAAAAGCTTTTCTACTGTCCGGTGATCGGCCTCGAGAAGTGTCAGGGCGTCGGGGATGTCTGCTGCCACGGCGGCAGACTTTGCAGATACTTCAGCTTGTGACATGTGGATTCTCCTGGTGGGTTACCACGCCCCGTATACGTGCGAAACACGTAACACGTCGCGAGTCATCAACCCGTTCCGCAAAGACCATGCCTTGAGTTGGTTGCCATTACAGAAAACAGCTCCTCCTGTTCGGCACGTCAATTGCGCTTTATCCGTATCCGAAAACCTTTAAGGAGCGAAACATGGCAACTCAAACTGCGGAGCAGCGGAAAGCCGATGACCGATCTGAGGCGGCGGTTGACAAAGCCATCGAGGACACCAAGTGAGCGACAAAGACGGCGCCAGCGCTGTCTGCAGAGGCAGCCCTGGCGTAACGAGCAAGGGCCCTGCCAACCCGCACTGCTTATGAGAAGGACCGCACGGTCGGTAAGCATCTCAAGTTCGTTCGGACAGTCCGCAGATGGGCGCCCAGGAACAGCTTGGCCCTCTGCGTTCCTTGCGTATAAAGCTACAGAAGCAGGCCGAGCAAGGCTTCATAGTTCACCGGTTTCGTCAGGAAGTGCTGGAACCCGGCGTCGAGTGCAGCGCGTCGATCGTCCGCCTGGCTTCGCCCTGTCAAGGCAATCAGCAGCATGTCCGCCATTCCGACAGTCTTTCTCGACAGCCTCGCCAGATCATAACCTGACATATCGGGAAGGCTGATGTCGATCACAACGACGTCGGGCCAGAGATCAGAGATCGTTTCGAGGGCCTTTGTCCCGTTGGGCACCGTTCGAGCTTCATGCCCATCAATATCAAGCAACGTGGCGAGACTCAGTGCAGCGTCTTCGTTATCGTCGACAATCAACACCCGGTGCGGTCTGGAACGTTTAGCGGGACCATCCGCTGCCGTGTCCGGGTTGGCTGTCTGCACGGGCGAGAGCGGGAGCCGGACCGTGAACTCGCTCCCCTTATTTGCACCCTCGCTCGTGACGCCAACTTCGCCACCGTGACGTTCCGTTAATGCACGAACGAGCGAAAGACCGATGCCCAAGCCGCCCTGGGAACGGGATGCACCGGACGGAAGCTGGGTGAAAATCCCAAAAATCGACGGAAGATCGGCCTCGGCGATACCAATGCCCGAGTCTCGCACAGCGATGGTTGCGGTCAGCTCGTCACGTATCAGGGAAAGCGAAATCTTTCCCCCCGGTGGGGTGTATTTCGCAGCATTGGTGAGAAGGTTCTCGACGATCTGGATCAGGCGGCCCGGATCTGCGTCTACGAAAAGCGCATGATCAGGAAGATCGACAATCAGCCGGTGCCCCGCTTTCTGCAGCATCCCGCGCGAGACGTCGCTCGCCTGTCGAAGAACGAGCGTGAGATTCACGTGCTCGATTTTAATCTCGAGTTTTCCTTCAGCCACCCGCGAAATATCGAGCAGGTCGTCCACCAGTCTTGCCAACTGCCGGGCCTGCCGGCCCAGCACCCTGCTGGACCACGCAAGCCGCGGATCACTGAAGTTCTGCAGGCCGAATAATCGTGCTGCCGCCTGTATAGGGGCGAGGGGATTGCGCAACTCGTGCGCAATCGTGGCTACGAACTCGTCCTTGCGGCGGTCCGCATCGCGCAGAGCGGTTTCGACAACACTTTTCTCGTCGAGCGCGCGCTGCACCTGCTGTCTGACCCGTAGCAATTCCTGCTCATACTTGTGACGGTCCATGACCAGCATGCAGGCAAAGTCGTCGTGTTCTGCGTGCTTCAGGAAGAATAACCCACCCAGGTTCTGGCATAAGGTCGATGGGAAAACAGAAAGCTATGTGCCCGCCAACCTCGTCATGCCGATGGACCCCCAGGGCGAACTGTGTATACAGGACTGGGGAAAATCGTGGGGAGCAAGCTATGAAATCCCTCCCTGGCCTCCGAAGTGAGGCGTTCGACGCGATCTCAGCCGGGTAGCACCGCCAGCCGGAGGCGGGCTCCTCGCACGCTTTCTGGCTGCAAAAAAAAACGCCGCTGAGACGCATGCTCAAGCGGCGTTGGCAGTGTGCACGAGCCTGGTTAGACCTTAGAATCCGCTCGTGCCCCACGTGTTGCCACCGGCATCGATTGGCGTGTTGTCGATCATCGGCAGGCGGGTGCCCGGTTTCACGCCAGACTGATGGGTCTATTGCTAATTTTCTCGGGTCTATTGTGCAGGGACACTCCGCGGCAAAAAAAGAGCTTGACCTGGAGTGCACTCGAAGTCCCACCATTCAGAACGTCGATGAGGAGAAGCGCATGAAGATTGGCGAACTGGCCGCGCTCACAGGCCTTTCAGTCCATACGATTCGCTACTACGAACGCATCGGGCTGATTCCCTATGCGGTGCGCAACGAAACGGGCCAGCGTGCTTACGACCGCTCGGTGCTCGAATGGATCGAGTTTCTGGGCCGTCTGAAGACCACGGGCATGCCGATTCAGGGCATGTTGCGCTACGCGCAACTGCGCGCGGAGGGCAAGGCAACCGAGCGCGAGCGCGGCGAATTGCTGGCCACGCATCGCGAAGCGGTGCGTGCGCAGGTGGCGGAACTCCAGGCGTGTCTTCTCGTCCTCGACAACAAGATCGAAGGTTATTCCCACGTCATGCAAAGGAACGAGAATGCACACAACGATGAATCAGCCCAGCGACACCCAGCAGGAAAGCCGCCTCGCAAGAGGCAAACGCATGCTCTCGGCGATTGACGGCAACGGCGGCGAGCAGGTGATCGACTCGCTTGCCGACATCGCGCCAGATTTCGCGCAGTATCTTCTCGAATTTCCGTTTGGCGACATCTACGCGCGGCCGGGTCTCGACTTGCGCTCGCGCGAGATCGCCACCATCGCGGCGCTCACGGCGATTGGCCACGCTCAACCGCAACTCAAGGTACATATCGCTGCGGGCCTGAATGTCGGGCTCACGCGCGAGGAGATCGTCGAGACGATCATGCAGATGGCCGTGTACGCGGGCTTTCCCGCGGCGCTCAACGGCCTCTTCGCGGCGCGTGAGGTGTTTGCCCGCGAGGCTTGAGGCGCACGACGCAAGCGGGGGCTAGCGCCGCCGCGGTTTGGCCGTCATGTGCGACGAAGGATGCTATCGACGCTGATCGAAAAACGACTGGACGATTTTGCACCTGCTGCAAAATCGTCCAATACATTCGGGAGCGAAGCTCGTAGCATGGTTTCCACGGGGACCTCTTCAGGAGACTTCACGCGCGTGTTCAAGCAATAAGCCGGTGTGACGCCGAAGGTCTATCAGGCCGCGCTTTCATAGCATATTCGAGGGACTGATGAATTGGCATGAGGCCTTGAAGCTGGCGATCAGGCCAACCGGGCAGCGGTTCGATACAAGGCCGCACCAACACTGGATACCAGCCGCTCAACGTTCTCGTCTTTGAGTTTTCCTTCGACATCGAATGCCTGATGCGCGTGGCTCAACGCAAACGATTCGGGAATGACCAGCATGCCGAGCTTGTCGAGTACCGCACGCATGCCTGCTTGCGAGCGCACGCCGCCAAGCTGTCCCGGCGACGCGGAAACGAGCGCCGCGACTTTTCCAGTCAGCAACGCGACGCCCGACGAGCCGTTGTTGCGCGGTCGGCTGATCCAGTCGATAGCGTTTTTCAGCAACGCAGTGTAGCCGCCGTTGTATTCGGGCGTCGCGACAAGGATTGCATCGTGCTTGTCTACAAGCGCCTGGAGCGCATGTGCTCCGTCTGGCAGGCCGTATTCGGCCTCAAGGTCGCCGTCGTACAGTGGCAAAGGGTAGTCTGCGAGTCGGATCGGCGTTACTTCGGCGCCGGCGATTCTTGCGCCGACTACCGCGACGTCCAGCAATTTCTGATTGAGTGAGTCGCGGCGAGAACTACCGCTGACGGCGAGAATCCTGATGCTCATGACGCTTCCCAACAAAGTCTGACAAACGCGCAGAGGGCGCACTCAAGCGGCTGGCGGCGTACGATATTCGATTTCTCCGCCGGGCAGGAAGTAGAGCATGAGCGCGTTGCCGGTCACAGTCGGAAAGTGCTCGCTACGTGGCGGGAAAACGCGCCAGCCGGCGCCGTGTCCACAGAATTGCGCCCCTTCTTCGAGTGGGACGATCATGTTGATCTCCCCATTCGTGTGACAGTGGTACTGACCTTTCACGTCGCGCAGCAGTCCGCTCTCTACGCTCATTTGCGCTGTTTCACTTGACGGCCCTGCGATTCGGCCTCGGCGATAGTCACCCTCTTCAACCTGCACATAGGCGGCCCAACGTTCCTGGACGCCGAGCTTCAGCAGGCGCGTCAACTCCGCATACGTTCCGGTTCCCGGGCCGAAGGCCTGGTTCAGATGGGCCTCGAGATCCGCATCGAGCGGACGGTCCCGAATGTCGTCGCACAGGCGGCGCACGGCCTGCAACATCTCTTCCTTATGTGTTCCAGATGGCAACATGATTTTCGCTGTCTCCGTTCCAGGCGCTTGAATACCAGTCGATCAGATACCAGCTAGTCTAGGTGGGCGCTTCACGGCCGGATAATCAAAAATTGCGATGGCCGTATTCCCGTTTCGAATACCTGGACCCTTCGAGTTGAGTCTGGATTCGAATGTTGCCCCCGTCGCATGTGCTGACGGCGGTGTTCGACATCGCCGTCTTGCCGAGCCGTTACGCCGTAGCAGAGGCACGAGGGCGATGGACGATCTGGTTGTCTTTCCCCTGGACCAGCGGCGTGAGCGTGAGGTTGAACTCGATGTCCTTGTACGCGTCAGCCTTCAGGCCCAGCGCAGCGCCACCGGTCTTTTCCGTCACGGACGGAATCAGCTCTTCGCGCGTTGCGTAGGCGAAGTCGTCCCAGATCAGCGGGTCGCCTTCGATATTGAACTGCGTGGTCAGCTTGCGATGATCGCCGCTCGTGACGAAGAAGTGCACATGCGCCGGGCGGTTGCCGTGGCGGCCAAGGCCGTCCAGCAGCCGCTGGGTCGAGCCCTGCGGCGGGCAGCCGTAGCCCACCGGCATGAGCGTACGGAATTCGTACTTGCCGTCAGCACCGGTCCTGACCGCGCCGCGCAGGTTGAAATCGTCCTGCGCGCCGGTCGGGTCGAAGTGCGAATAGAAGCCCTTCGAATTGGCGTGCCAGCATTCGACCACGGCGCCAGCGAGCGGCTTGCCGTCGAGGCCGGTGACCGTGCCGTGAATGACGAGCGGTCCTGCGTCGGCGTCGGCGTTGAGGTCGATGCGCGACACGCTCTCGCGCAGCGGTGCGCCCGCAACGTAAAGCGGCCCTTCGATCGTGCGCGGCGTGCCCCCTTCGAGACCCACCGCCTTGTCTGCGGCGTCCATGCGGATGTCGAGGTACTTCTCGAGACCGAGACCGAGACCGAGACCGAGACCGAGACCGGCAGCGAGCAGCGCCGCTTCGCCGTCCTGGCCGAGCTTGTTCAGATAGTTCACGCCGGCCCGGACTTCATCGGGCGTGATGTCGAGATCGTCGATGGCCTTGAACAGGTCGCCCAGCAGTCGATGAACGATCTGCTGGAAACGCGCGTCGCCGCTACCGCCATTGAGATTCGCAGCGGCCTTCAACAGGTCCTGCACTTCCTTCGTTTTTCGGGACCGTAGGCCATGCCGGCAATCGTCGTACCTTCACCGATGCCAGTCACGCCATCGCTGCAATACACCTTCACCAGCATCAGGGTTTGCCCGTGCATCGTGGCGACGGATAGCTTGTGAGGGCGAATCGTCGGCAAATCTACGAGGCGGGTTTCGATACGTTCGATCGTCGCGGAAGTCATGTCGGAAAGTCAGTGATGTACGTGGAGTCCGGCGGACACGAGCCGGCGCGGGCGCTCGACCTAGGTGTCTGTCTCCCCGACGGGCATGCGGGCGGGGCGTTGTCGGCATTAGATCCCCGAGCGTGCGCGATCGCTATCCGTCTACTCGGCACTCACTATCCGTTTTTTTGCGGCGCGGCGGCTAAGCGCCCCGCAATCGGCGCCACGCGGCGCCGCGCAGGCGCACCCGACGAAGCCGCAAAAAAAGCGGATAGCGAACGGCGACCAGGCGGATAGCGCCCGCATCGCATCGGGTATTCAATCCCAGCTCATCAAGGACCTGGTCGCAAGACCGCTAAATGGCAGGAGGAGAACCCATCGTGAGCGCAGAGAAAACCACGACGCAATGGCAGGAATTCATTGGCGGATGCCTCGATTTCCGTCCGGCAGAGGGCGTCTATCGCATTGCACGGGAGATGTTCACGGAGCCGCAACTGTTCGACATGGAGATGGAGTTCATCTTCGAGAAGAACTGGATCTACGCGTGCCACGAGAGCGAGATTCCCAAGCCCCACGACTTCATGACGATGCGCGCGGGCCGTCAGCCGATGATCATTTCGCGTGACGGAAACGGTCAACTGAACGCGATGATCAACGCGTGCCAGCATCGCGGCGCGACGCTCACGCGTATGGGCAAAGGCAATCAGTCGACTTTCACATGCCCCTTCCATGCGTGGTGCTATAAGAGCGACGGCCGTCTCGTCAAGGTCAAGGCGCCCGGCGAGTACTGCGACGACTTCGACAAGTCCACGCGCGGCCTCAAGAAGGCGCGTATTGCGAGCTACAAGGGCTTCGTGTTCATCAGCCTCGACGTCGATGCGACCGACACGCTGGAGGACTACCTCGGCGACGCGCGCATCTTCTTCGACATGATGGTGGCGCAATCGCCCACGGGCGAGCTTGAAGTGCTGCCCGGCAAGTCCACGTACACCTACGAAGGCAACTGGAAGCTGCAGAACGAGAATGGCCTCGACGGGTATCACGTGAGCACGGTGCACTACAACTACGTCGCCACGGTGCAGCGCCGCAAGGAGGCCAATGCGCAAAACGGCGACTCAACGAACGGAACGCTCGACTACAGCAAGCTCGGCGCCGGTGATTCGGAGACCGACGACGGCTGGTTCGCGTTCAGGAATGGCCATAGCGTCCTGTTCAGCGACATGCCGAACCCCAGCGTGCGCCCCGGTTATGGCAGCGTCATGCCGCGCCTGGTCGAGGCGCAGGGGCAGCAGAGAGCCGAATGGATGATGCATCGCCTGCGCAACCTGAACATCTATCCGAGCCTGTTCTTCATGGACCAGATCAGCTCCCAGTTGCGCATCGTGCGTCCGGTGGCCTGGAACAAGACCGAGGTCATCAGCCAGTGCATAGGCGTGAAAGGCGAATCGGACGAGGAGCGTGAGAGCCGCATCCGGCAATTCGAAGACTTCTTCAATGTGTCGGGCATGGGCACGCCGGACGATCTCGTCGAGTTCCGCGAGCAGCAGCGCGGCTTTCAGGCGCGCCTCGAACGCTGGAGCGACATTTCTCGCGGTCATCACAAGTGGGTCGCGGGCGAAACGGCGAACACGCGTTTGCTCGGCATCGCGCCAGTGCTGTGCGGCGCGGAATTGACCCACGAGGGACTCTACGTCAACCAGCACGGCGCGTGGCAGACGTTTCTCATGAAGGGTCTCGCACAGAAGTCGAACGTCACGAAGGAGGCTTGAATCATGCCCGTTACGCACACGCTGCAACAATCGGTCGAGCAGTTTCTCTATCGCAAGGCCGAGCTTTGCGATGCGCAGAGCTGGGACGAGTATCTCGACCTCTTCGACGAAACCAGCGAATTTCACGTGCCCCAGTGGGACTCCGAGCACGTGTACACGACCGATCCGAAGCGCGGCATGTCGCTGATCTACTACGCGAACCGCACGGGGCTCGAGGATCGTGTGTTCCGCCTGCGCACGGGCAAGTCGGCGGCGTCGACGCCGCTGCCGCGCACGTTGCATCAGATCACCAACGTGAGGATTGCGGAGGGCGAAAGCGGTGAGCTGGAAGTGAAGGCCAACTGGGCTACGTTCTACGCACGCAACGGCGTTGCCGAGCACTTCTTCGGACGTGTCACGTACCAGTTGCGGCCCACCGGCGACACCTGGAAGATCGCGCGCAAGCATGTGCTCTTGCTGAACGACACGATCAACGCCGTGCTCGACTTCTACCATCTGTAAGCGGGAGCCACGAGATGAGCCATAAGGTCGCGTTCAGTTTTGCCGACGGCAAGACCGTGTTCTTCGATGTTCGTTCGAACGAACTCCTGCTCGATGCCGCGCTGCGCAATGGCGTGAACATCCCGCTCGATTGCCGCGAGGGCGTGTGCGGAACCTGCCAGGGACGCTGCGAATCGGGCAGCTATACGTTGGACTATGTCGACGAAGAAACCCTGTCCGCCGATGATCTCGCCGCACGCAAGATCCTGTCCTGCCAGACACGCGTGCAATCCGATGCATCGTTTTACTTCGACTTCGATTCGAGCCTGTGCAGCGCGGGCGGCACGACGTCGATCACGGGGCAGGTCACGGCCGTCAAGCAGGTGTCCGAAACGACGGCCATCCTGCATGTGGACGCGAGCGCTCACCCGGGACGGCTCGATTTCCTGCCCGGACAATATGCTCGCCTGAAGATCCCGGGCGCGGGTGTGTGGCGCTCATATTCGTTCGCCAACCGGCCTGACGACAACAACCAGCTGCAGTTCCTGATTCGTCTGTTGCCCGACGGCGCGATGAGCAACTATATGCGCTAGCGCTGCGAGCCGGGCCAGACGATCGACTTCGAGGCGCCGCTCGGCACGTTCTATCTGCGGGAGGTGGAACGCTCGCTGGTGATGGTCGCGGGCGGGACTGGCCTGTCCGCGTTCCTGGGCATGCTCGACGATCTCGCGCACAAGGGCGGCTGTGGGCAGAAGGTCCACCTCTACTATGGCGTGACGAACGCGCGCGATTTGTGCGAACTCGATCGTTTGAAGTCCTACGAGGAGCGCATTGCGAACTTCGCTTGCGACATCGTGGTGATGAATCCCTCTGAGGCATGGCGGGGCAAGACGGGGCTCATTCCCGAACATTTCGACCGCGGGACGCTCGAAGCGAATCCGTTCGACATGTATGTGTGCGGACCGCCGCCGATGGTCGAGGTCATCAAGACGTGGCTTGCGAGCGAACGGCGCAGCGTGGCCCTGTGCCTTGGGTCGCCGGTATTCCAGTGCGGAATATCGCAAGCGGAAACTTTGATTATCCGCGGTCCCACGCGCTGCCTAGACTGACTAGCGCGAGGTGATGCCTTGAACGGCACAGCTCCGATGGCACAAACGTAAGACGATAGGACAGTGGAATGAACCAGACAGTTGCACATCGCGTGGTCGAAGGCAAAGCCACGCCGCGCGGGCGCTTTCCCCATATCGTTCGCGCCGGCGATTTTCTGTTCGTCTCGGGCACGAGTTCGCGTCGCCCCGACAACACCTTCGTGGGTGCGTCGGCAGACGGCTTCGGCACGGCGACAGTCGATATCCGCGAGCAGACACGCGCGGTCATTGAAAACATCCGCGGTATCCTGCGTACGGAGGGGGCGGACCTGAGCAACGTCGTCGAGATCACGGCATTCCTCGTCAACATGAACGATTTCGGCGGCTACAACGAGGTCTATGCCGAGTACTTCGACGAGACCGGCCCGACCCGGACGACGGTGGCGGTTCACCAGCTGCCGCATCCGCTGCTGACCATCGAGATCAAGGCGATCGCCTACGCACCGCGCAGCAGCGCGGCGCAGTAGTCCAGCAAATGCACGGCCATATTCAGCAATACACAGGAAGGGGACAACCATGGCGCATTACGGCAAGCCGTTCAACTTTGCTCGCTGGATCGACGAGCATGAGCATTTGTTGAAACCGCCTGTCGGCAACCAGCAAGTCTGGCAAGACAGCGATCTGATCGTGACCGTCGTTGGCGGCCCGAACCATCGGACCGATTTCCACGACGATCCGCATGAAGAGTTCTTCTATCAGCTGCGCGGCAACGCGTACCTGAATCTGATGATCGACGGCAAGCGCGAACGCGTCGAGCTGCGCGAAGGCGACGTATTCCTGTTGCCGCCGCATGTGCGTCATTCGCCGCAGCGCCCCGAGGAGAACAGCGCTTGCCTCGTGATCGAACGCCAGCGCGCACCGGGGACGATCGACGGCTTCGAATGGTATTGCCTGAACTGCGACGGTCTCGTGCATCGCGTCGAGGTGCAGTTGAAGGACATCGTAGCGGACTTGCCGCCGCTCTTTGCTGCGTTTTACGAATCGCCGGAAAAACGCACTTGTCCGCACTGTGGCGCCGTACACCCGGGCCGCGACGCAATATGAGCGGGCCAGGGCCGCGCTAACGGCCCCGTCAACCCGCCGCTGCTAAGATCGAGGTTCACGTCTCCCTGATCGACGGCGCCATCATGCATCGCTATCCTCTTAGCCAGATAGGCCTGAGCCGCAATCTGAAACTCAGCCAGCTGCTCGTATTCGATCGCGTGATGGAGACCGGATCGATCCGGCGCGCCGCGACCGATATGGGCCTCACGCAGCCGGCTGTGACGAAGGTCATTCAGGAACTCGAATCGTCGTTCGAAGGTGCGTTGTTCGAGCGTCATAGCCGCGGCGTTATTCCGACCGACCTCGGCCGCGTCGTCGGTCGGCGCGTCAAGTCGTTGCTCGCCGAGTTTCGGCACATGTCAGAAGAACTCGACACCTTCCGTTTCGGCACGGCGGGGCATGTCGTCGTCGGCACGCTGATCTCGGCGTCGGCTCATCTGTTGCCGGCTGCGATCACTCGCCTGAAGTCGCGCGCGCCGGATGTGCTTGTCACCGTACGGGAAGGGCCAACAGCGCAGCTCTTTCCCTTGCTTGCCACCGGCGAACTCGACATCGTCGTCGGCCGCTTGCCGGAGGTCGAGCTACCGATTGCCGACGCATTCCCGCTCACGCATCACAAGCTCTTTGACGATTCGCTGGCCGTCGTCGTCGGCAGCGGACAGGAAATGGGCAATGCGTCGATCGGTTCGCTGCGCGATCTCGCGGACGCACCGTGGATTCTCCCAACGCTGGAGTCGCCACTGCGCTACGCAGTAGAGCGCATGTTTCGGCAGGCAGGGCTGAAGCTGCCTGCCGATATCATCGAATCGCTTTCGGTACTGACGAATCTCGGCATCCTGCTGGAGGCGCCGCGCGTGGCCGTCATGCCGCGCGTAGCGGCCACGCGCTTCATGCGGGCGGGCCTGCTGCGCATTCTCGACATTCCCGAGAGTGGGTCGTTCGGCACGGTGGGCTATTCCGTGCGCTCCAATAAGGAACTCAATCCGGCCTGCGAGTCGTTCGTCCACTGCCTGTGCGAGGTTGCCAAGGCATCGGCATCGGCATAGGCGCCGTGCACGTGTGCGTCGGTGTGATATTCCATGCCTTTATATCGGCGGTGCGAGTTTTGATTATTCGGCGCGCCCAGGCACTCCTACACTGACTACACATCAATCAGTCAGCAGGAACGCCCATGAATGCCAACGCCCGAGCCAGCGCTGCCTTACCGACGCGCCTGCGCCATTTCATCGACGGTGAGTTCGTCGACGGTGCCGAAACCTTCGCTAACCTGAGCCCGATCGACGGCCGCGAACTTTCGCGTGTCGTGGAAGCGGACGCGGTTGCTGTCGACGCCGCCGTGAAGGCCGCGCGTCGTGCGCAGCAGGGTCCGTGGCGCCGTCTGAGCGCCGCGCAACGCGCGGACTGGCTGTATCGCATTGCGGATGGCATTCAGGCGCGCTTCGACGATTTCGTCGCGGCCGAAGTCGCCGATACGGGGCGCCCGATTACCCAGGCGCGCAGCCTGGACATCGCGCGCGGCATCGCGAACTTCCGCACGTTCGCGGATCTCGTGCGGACCGCGAGCGGCGAGTTCTTCGAAACCTCGACGGCCGACGGCGAGATGCTCAACTACGTGACGCGCAAACCCCTCGGCGTAGTCGGCGTGATTTCGCCGTGGAATCTGCCGCTGCTGCTGTTCACGTGGAAGGTCGCGCCGGCACTCGCAATGGGCAACTGCGTCGTGGCCAAGCCTTCGGAAGAGACGCCCACCTCGGCCACGCTGCTCGCGGAAGTCATGCGCGATATCGCCTTGCCGCCGGGCGTGTTCAACCTGATCCACGGTCACGGTGGCAACGCGGCCGGCGAATGGCTTACGCGCCACCCCGACATTGACGCAATCACGTTCACGGGCGAGTCGAAGACCGGCAGCACGATCATGAAGGCCGTGGCTGATGGCGTAAAGAACGTATCGTTCGAACTGGGCGGCAAGAACGCGGCCGTGGTGTTCGCCGACGCGGACTTCGACGCGGCAGTGGAAGGCGTGCTGCGTTCGAGCTTCACGAACGCGGGGCAGGTGTGCCTGTGCTCCGAACGCGTCTACGTCGAGCGGCCGATCTTCGAGCGCTTCGTCGCCGCGCTCAAGGAGAAGACGGAGATGCTGAATGTCGGCTCGCCGTATGAAGCGGGCACGACGACCGGGCCACTGATCTCGAAGGGCCATCGCGAGAAAGTGCTCGGCTATTACAAGCTGGCCGTCGAAGAGGGCGCGACGGTTGTCACGGGCGGGGGCGTGCCGCAGTTCGGCAACGATTGCGACAACGGCGCGTTCGTTCAGCCGACGATCTGGACTGGCCTGCCCGACACCGCGCGCTGCGTGACCGAGGAAATCTTTGGGCCGGTTTGCCACATCGCTCCGTTCGACAGCGAAGAAGAAGTGGTGCGCCGCGTGAACGATAGCGCCTATGGTCTCGCCGCCACCGTGTGGACCACGAACCTCGGCCGCGCGCACCGCGTGGCGCCGCAAATCGAAACCGGCATCGTGTGGGTCAACGCCTGGTTCGTGCGCGATCTGCGTACGCCTTTCGGCGGCGCGAAGCTCTCGGGCTTCGGTCGCGAAGGCGGCCGCCACTCAATGGACTTCTACTCCGAGCTGACCAACGTTTGCGTGAAGGTGGCGTAATGGCGACCGAGCTCCAGGCACTCCAGGCCATTGCGGACACGCTCTGGCAAGCGCAGCACCTGCAACCGTTCAACGCCGTGCAGCCGGTTCGTGAAGCGATCGCCGCGCTCGACGGCGACCCGCTCGCCAATGCTTACCGCGTGCAGCAGATCAACACGCAGCGGCAACTCGAAGGCGGCGCCCGGCTCGTCGGCCGCAAGATCGGGCTGACGTCGGTGGCGGTCCAGCAGCAGCTCGGCGTCGATCAGCCGGACTTCGGCATGTTGTTCGATCACATGGCGTATGGCGACGGCGAAGAGATTCCGTTTGCACGCACGCAGCAGCCGAAGGTCGAGGCGGAGATCGCGCTCATTCTCGAACGCGACCTGAGCTACGAGCGCCATACGATCGCGGACATCATCGGCGCGACCGCCTATGCGCTGCCCGCGATCGAAGTGGTCGGCAGCCGTATCGCGCAGTGGGACATCCGCCTCGCCGACACCGTGGCCGACAACGCATCGAGCGGCCTCTTCGTACTCGGCAACCGGCCGGTCAAGCTCGAAGCGTTCGACATCGTCGGCTGCGGCATGGTCATGGAGCGCGGCGCGGACCAGGTGAGCGTTGGCGCGGGCGCGGCCTGCCTCGGCAATCCGCTCAATGCAGCCGTGTGGCTCGCGAACAAGATGGTCCAGGTCGGTGCGCCGCTGCGTGCCGGCGACATCGTGCTGACCGGCGCGCTCGGCCCGATGGCCGCAGTGAATCCGGGCAACGTGTTCACCGCGCACATTCAGGGCCTCGGCGCCGTTCGGGCGCTGTTCTCCAATCAAACGGAATCGGCATCGTGAAAGACAACACTCGACTCTCCGTTGCCGTAATCGGCTCCGGCAACATCGGCACGGATCTGATGATCAAGATCATGCGCAACAGCAAGCATCTGGAAATGGCGGCGATGGTCGGCATCGACCCGAACTCCGACGGTCTCGCGCGCGCCGCGCGCCTTGGCGTGGCGACCACGCACGAAGGCGTGGCCGGTCTCACGCGCCTGCCGGTGTTCAACGACATCGACTTCGTGTTCGACGCGACTTCCGCAGGCGCGCACGTGAAGAACGACGCGCTGCTGCGCACGTTCAAGCCTTCGATCCGCGTGATCGACCTCACGCCCGCCACAATCGGCCCGTACTGCGTGCCGGTCGTGAACATCGACTCGCATATCGAAGCGCTCAACGTCAACATGGTGACGTGTGGCGGCCAGGCCACGATTCCGATGGTCGCGGCGGTGTCGCGCGTCGCGAAGGTTCACTACGCGGAAATCGTCGCGTCGATCAGCAGCAAGTCGGCGGGCCCCGGCACGCGCGCCAACATCGACGAGTTCACGGAAACGACGTCGAAGGCGATTGAAGTGGTGGGCGGCGCGGCGAAGGGTAAAGCCATCATCGTGCTGAATCCGGCCGAGCCGCCCGTCATGATGCGCGACACGGTTTATACGCTCTCCGAAATGGCCGACCGCGAGAAGGTCGAGCAATCCATCGAAGAGATGGTCGCGAAGGTACACGCCTACGTGCCGGGCTATCGCCTGAAGCAAAAGGTGCAATTCGATGAGATTCCGGCCAGCGCGCCTTTGAATATTCCGGGCCTCGGCAAGTTCAGCGGCCTGAAGACCTCGGTGTTCCTCGAAGTGGAAGGCGCAGCGCACTATCTGCCCGCTTACGCAGGCAACCTCGACATCATGACTTCCGCCGCGCTCGCCACCGCCGAACGCATGGCGCAGACGCTTCTGAGCGTGGAGGGATAAGACCATGAACAAGAAACTCTACATCTCCGACGTGACGCTGCGCGACGGCAGCCACGCCATTCGCCATCAGTACTCGATCCAGAACGCGCAGGACATCGCCCGCGCGCTGGACAAAGCCAGGGTGGACAGCATCGAAGTCGCCCACGGCGACGGCCTGCAAGGTTCGAGCTTCAACTACGGCTTCGGCGCGCATAGCGACCTCGAATGGATCGAGGCTGTGGCCGATGTGGTCACTCACGCGCAGATCGCCACGCTGCTCCTGCCCGGCATCGGCACGATTCACGACCTGAAGGCCGCGTACAACGCGGGCGCGCGCATCGTGCGCGTGGCCACGCACTGCACGGAAGCCGACATCTCGAAGCAGCACATCGAATACGCACGCGAACTGGGCATGGACACGGTGGGCTTCCTGATGATGAGCCACATGACCACGCCGGAAAACCTCGCGGTCGAAGCGAAGAAGATGGAAAGCTACGGTGCGACCTGTATCTACGTGGTCGATTCGGGCGGCGCGCTCACGATGAACGACGTGCGCGACCGTTTCCGTGCGGTCAAACAAGTGCTCAAGCCCGAAACGCAAACGGGCATGCACGCGCACCACAACCTCTCGCTGGGCGTGGCGAACTCGATCGTCGCAGTGGAAGAGGGGTGCGACCGCGTCGATGCGTCGCTCGCCGGTATGGGTGCCGGCGCGGGCAACGCGCCGCTCGAAGTGTTCATCGGCGCGGCGGAACGTATGGGCTGGAATCACGGCACCGACCTCTACACGCTGATGGACGCCGCAGACGACATCGTGCGTCCGCTGCAGGACCGACCGGTGCGCGTGGACCGGGAAACGCTCGCGCTCGGCTACGCGGGGGTGTATTCGAGCTTCCTGCGCCACTCGGAAGTGGCTGCGAAGAAGTACGACCTGAAGACGGTGGACATTCTCGTCGAACTGGGCAAGCGCCGGATGGTGGGCGGCCAGGAAGACATGATCGTCGACGTGGCTCTCGATCTGCTGAAGACAAAGCAAGGGCAGCCGGCGGTGGAGGTGGCGCAATGAATATCGAACACGCAGCGCGCTATCTCGACGACGCGGCCCGCGAAGCGCGTGCCGTCGAGCAACTGAGCACGAGCACGCCATTCCCGGTCGAAGACGCGTATCGGATCCAGCGCGCCTCGATTGCACGCCGCGAGGCGCGAGGCGAGCGCACCATCGGCGTCAAGCTCGGCTTCACGAGCCGCGCGAAGATGATCCAGATGGGCGTGGACAGCCTGATCTGGGGCTGGCTGACCGACGCAATGCTCGAGGAGGACGGCGCGCCCGTCGACCCTGGCCGTTTCATCCACCCGCGTGTGGAGCCCGAGGTGTGCTTCGTGACGAAGCGCGACATCGATCGCCCCCTCACTGCGCTCGAAGCGCATGCGTACCTCGAAGCCGTCGCGCCCGCGATGGAAATCATCGACTCGCGCTACGAGGCATTCCGCTTCACGCTTGAAGACGTGATCGCTGACAACTGCTCGAGCGCCGGCCTCGTTATCGGGCCATGGTCGCAGCGCTTTGACGGGTTGCGCAATGCGGGGGTGCTGATGCGCTTCGACGGCCGTGATGTGCAGATCGGCTCGACGGGCGCGATTCTCGGTGATCCGTTGCGCTCGATCGTGCAGGCTTCACGCGTCCTTGCCAGCGCTGAAGTCGTGCTGCCGGCGGGCTCTCTGATCATGGCGGGCGCCGCAACTGCCGCCCAGGCCCTGACACACGGGTTGCACGTGCAGTGCGTGATCGGCGGTCTCGGCCAGGTGGAATTCACGACGCGCCGCCCGGGTTGAGCGGCATCGGATAGACCTCAACATACGAAGCGGCGAAAGCCGGAGTTTCAGGCCATGACATTGCGAATCGACATTCATTCCCACTTCTTTCCGCCGATCACGCGGGAAGAAGCCGCGCGCCTCGACGCGCAAGATGCGCCATGGCTCGCGCTCGATGCGAGCGGCGAGACCGGCATGATCATGAGCGGCGACCGGCCGTTCCGTCCCGTGACGCGCCCGCTGTGGGATCCCGTAAGACGCATCGAAGAGATGGACGCACTTGGCGTCGACGTGCAGGTGATGTGCGCGACGCCCATTCTGTTCGGCTATCGCTATCCGGCGAAGACGGCACTGGAATGGGCGCGGCGCATGAACGACCGGGCGCTCGAACTGTGCGTCACGGCGCCGAACAGGCTCGTCACGCTCGCGCAAGTGCCGCTACAAGACGTCGAGCTTGCCTGTGCCGAGGCAACGCGCGCGTTTGCCGCCGGCCATCGCGGCGTGCAGATCGGCAATCATGTCGGCCCCAGGGATCTCGACGACGAGAGCCTCATTCAGTTTCTTACGCACTGTGCGAACGAAGGCATTCCCGTGCTCGTGCATCCGTGGGACATGATGACCGACGGCCGCATGAAGAAGTGGATGCTGCCGTGGCTCGTCGCGATGCCGGCGGAGACGCAACTCAGCATTCTCTCGCTGATCCTCTCGGGCGCCTTCGAACGCATTCCGCGCTCGCTGAAGCTGTGCTTCGCACACGGCGGCGGCAGCTTCGCGTTCCTGCTTGGCCGCGTGGACAACGCCTGGCGCGAGCGCGACATCGTTCGCGAGGATTGTCCGCAACTGCCTTCGTCGTATGTGGGCCGCTTCTCGGTGGACAGCGCGGTGTTCGATCCCGGCGCGCTGCAACTGCTGGTGAATGTGATGGGCGAGGAGCGCGTGCTGCTCGGTTCCGACTATCCGTACCCGCTCGGCGAGCAGCGGATCGGCGGCCTGATCGACACTCACCCGGGCTTCAGCGCGCACACCAAGGCGTTGCTAAGTGGCGAAAACGCGCAGAAGTTCTTCGGGTTGGAAACGTTGGAAAAGGCCGCGTAACACAGCCGGACTGCGGGAAGAGAACAGGAAAGCCCCGCTATGCAGGGCTTTTCGTGCTTGGGTGACCGATCCAGAGGTTCGCGTCCGAATACTTGATATGGAATCCGTATAAAGACGAAGATCGACTGGAGGGTGGAATTTCTTTCAAGGGGGCGATCGTTTTTTTCCGTTTTGTTTTGTACCGATCCATAGCAACATCGATTCGGATCTGGGCAACGCCAGATAACAGCGTATCGAACATAAACGACTAGATGTTGCAAAGGAGATCGGTGTGGGCATCGGAAAAGACGTAAGGCTGTGGGGTGGCGTAGGCTGTCTTCTGCTGGGCTGTTCGTCCGGCGCCTATGCGCAAAGTAGCGTCAATATTTCGGGATTCATCGGTGCGGGGATCGGCTATACGAGCAACGTGGCCGGGCACTCGAGCATCTACCAGGACTCCGGTGTTCTGCGTCCCAATACGCTGTCGTTCATTGGCAAGGAAGACCTGGGCGGTGGCGTCAAGGCGCTCTTCTATCTGGGCACGCTGTTCTCCATCAACAACGGCGCAATCCTCGGTGCGCCCAGCAGTCTGTTCTCGCGCGAGTCCTATGTCGGGCTCTCCAATCAGTATGGTCAGGTGACTTTGGGTCAACAGCGCGATTTCATGTTCGATACCCTCACGGTGAATCAGTACTCGGGTACTTACTATCAGGGGCTCTGGGGTGCTCACCAGGGACCGTTTCCGACATTCGGCGTGCCTTACGTAATCGGTGGCTCGTACGACTTCGATCGCCTCAACGGCGAGGCGCTCAACAACGCCGTCAAGTTCAGGAGCGCGAACTTGACGTGTTCTACGCCTCGGCCATTGTGATGATCGTCATCATTCCGCTGATCTGGATTACGAAAAGGCCGGGCAAGCCGGCGGCGGGAAGTGACGCGGCAGCCGCGGCACATTGAAACGTAGAAAAGTTGAAGCATCGGCGCGGTATCCCCATTACCTTAGGGGCACCGCGCCGATGCAGTTTCAGGCGGCTTGCTGGTTGAACGAAGGATAGTCGGTATAGCCTTTCGCTTCACCGCCATAGAACGTGGCGCGGTCATAAGGATTCAACGCGATGCCGCTGCGAATCCGCTCCGGCAGATCGGGATTGGCGATGAAGGAGCGCCCAAAGGCAATCGCGTCCGCGACACCGCTCTCGACGGCGTCCATCGCCGTATCAGCCGTGAAGTTCCCGGCTGCAATCAATACGCCGGGCCACTCGGGCCGAAAGAGCCCCGCAGCCGAGGCGGGCACATCCTGGTGATCGACGTCGGCGCGGCCAGCGCCACTCGAACGCGGCTCGATCAGATGGAGATACGCAAGTCCCTGCTTGCCAAGCTCGCGGATCACATGGCGATAAAGCGGTAGCGGATCGGCTTCGCCGCTGCCGTAAGCCCTCCCATAGGGCGAAAGCCGCACGCCCACCCGGTGTGCACCGAAGACGTTCGTCGCCGCTTGTGTCACCTCCAGGAGCAGCCGGCTGCGGTTTTCGATCGAGCCGCCGTAGGCATCGGTTCGCTGATTGGATCTCGATTGCAGGAACTGCTCAAGCAGATAGCCATTCGCGCCATGCAGTTCGACGCCGTCGAAACCGGCGGCCAGCGCATTTCGTGCACCTCGCGCAAAGGATTCGATGATGTCGGCAATCTCGTCGGTCCGTAGCTCTCGCGGGGTCTCGTAGGAAACGAAGTCGAAGTTTGCGGTCCACGCGTTACCTTCGGCAGGGATCGCGGAAGGCGCGACCGGCAAGGTGCCGTTGGGCTGAAGCGATGAATGAGACACGCGGCCCACATGCCAGAGTTGCAGAAAGATCCGGCCGCCCTTTTTGTGCACGGCATCGGTCACGAGCTTCCACCCACTGATCTGCTCGGGCGAGTGAATGCCAGGGCTTGCGGGCACGCCCTGTCCGAAAGGCGAGACCTGTGAAGCCTCGGCAATAAGGAGTCCGCCGTTCGAGGCGCGTTGTGCATAGTATTCGGCATTCAGATGGTGTGGCACATTGCCGGGCCGCTGTGCGCGCATGCGCGTGAGCGGCGCCATGACGACGCGATGGGAGAGGGCATAGGGCCCGAGCTGGATGGGAGAGAAGAGAGACGACGACATTTGCGAACCTTCCTTGGAGAACAGCCGCGTCCGGCTGGCACGGGGTTGCCAGTCAGGCCCGGCCTGGAAACTGGAATATGATGAGACGCTCCGATGTGAGTATATGCACACATCGGAGCGTCAACGCGAACCCTTGCATACAATATTTCGGATAAAAAGGGGTCTATGTGCGTATGAAGCCGCTCCCACGCGTCAGTGCGCGCAGGTAGTGCCGTGCTTGAATCTTTCCATCCAGCAGGAGATAGTCATGCCAATTGTTCGAATCGATATCATGAAGCGCACCGATCCCACGTTTGTCGGCAAGGTCGGCAAAGTGGTCTACGAGTCGCTCAAGAGCGCCGTCAACGTACCCGACCGGGACAATTTCCAGATCCTCGGCGAGCACGACGAGAAGCATTTCGTGTACGACCCGACCTATCTGGGCATTGAGCGAACCGACGATCTCGTCATCATCCAGATCACCCTCAACGAGGGGCGAACCGTGGAGCAGAAAAAGCTGCTGTACAAGACGATTGCGGATCGCTTGAAGGACGAGTTGGCCGTACGACCGCAAGACGTCTTTATCGGTCTCGTCGAGGTCAAAAAGGAGAACTGGTCCTTCGGCAACGGCGTGGCGCAGTACGCGGTCTGACGCCCAACCGGTAATCCCCGGCGGCTTCAGGCGGGTCGGCGCATGACGAGTAGTTTTGCGGTCAAGTCCTGTACGACGTCCCCGTGCTGATTGATCGTTTTGGAGCGCAGTACGAGCACACCACGATCGGAGCGTGAGCGTGACGGGATCAACGCTACGACCTCGCTTTCGACGTGCAGCACGTCGCCGGGGCGCATCGGCTTCGTCCACTGGATTTCGCCGCCGAGGCCGAGCACCCCGTGCGAGAGCTTCGGCCCGCTCGTAACGAGCAGGCGCATGGTGATCGCCGCAGTATGCCAGCCACTCGCCGCGAGTCCGCCGAACATCGACTCGCGCGCCGCTTCATCGTCGAGATGGAACGGCTGCGGATCGAACTCGCCTGCAAAGCGTTTGATATCGGCGGCGCTGACTTCGTGCGTGCCGGTGGTGAAAGTGTCACCGACCTTGATGTCGTCGAGATAGAGCGTTTCGTGGCCCATGTCTGTGTCCTGTGAGAGAGGGAGGTCGGCACGAGTGGAAGCCTGGCGCCAGGTCGCTCATCGAATGCGCGCGAATACGAAATTCAGGGCTTATTGGCCGTTCGTATAGCGCGGAGCCGGAACGTTGGTCGACAGATGCGGCGTCATCGTCTGGCGTGCGGCTTCGTAAGCGTCCCACTCCTCTCCGGCGTGCAAGGACGGGATCGTGACGAGTTCGCGACGCTCGAACCCCGTCAGGGCCGCGTCCACCATGTCGGTGGCGGACATGACGATTTCCTTTGGCAGGTGCTCGACCGGGAGGCCTCCTGTTTGCCAGAAGTCGGTGGCGGTCGCGCCGGGCAGCACGGCCTGCACCTGTACACCCTTGTCGGCGAGTTCACGGTGCAGCGACTGGCTGAAGGCAAGCACGAAAGCCTTGGTGCCGCCATAAACGCCGTTGAGCGTCTCCGGCGAGATGGCGACGATGGAGGAAATGTTGATGACGGCACCCTTGCCGCGAGCGACGAAGCCGGGGACGGCAGCATACGTGAGGCGGGTGAGCGCGGTGATGTTCAGGTCGATCATGCGCGTCATCGCGTCGACGTTGCTGTCGAGCAGCGGCGTGTGCGTGCCCACGCCCGCGTTGTTGACCAGCAGCGTGATGCTGGCGTCCTGCTTGAGCTTCGCTTCGACGGCGGTAAGCGCAGCGGGGTCGTTGAGATCGGCGTCCACGATTTCGACGCTCTGGCGCGTCTCGCTCGTGATGCGCTCGGCAAGCGCGATGAGCCGGTCGCGGTTGCGTGCGACGAGAATCAAGTCATAGCCGCGCCGCGCGAGCCGCTCAGCGTAGACTGCGCCAATTCCCGACGATGCGCCCGTAATGAGGGCCGTACCTTGATATGCCTGAGCCATGATGTCACTCCGTCTGGAACTACGTGGTTGATCGAGTGAGTGCATTCTGGCTTCATTCGACTATGGCGGAAATGACGTAGATGGGTGTGATTTAGGACATGGATGTCCTGCGTTCTATGCGTGGGCCACATGCCAAAAAAATCGGCCGCCCTGGAGAGAACCCTCCTGAGCGGCCGGGACAGCAACAACCTGTCGATGACTTTTGTCTGGCGATTGCGGATTTACATCGGAGGCGCCACGCCGTCCTTCTCGACTACGACCAGGTGAGCGGCGTAGGCGCCGTTCTTCTCCGGGGTGGCCACGACGAAGACCTTCTTGCCCGTCGTCAACTCGGCGCGCGTGGCCGGAATGAGCGTCACGACCGGAACATTGGTCGGCACATTGATGGTGTTGCTGCCACCCTGGTACGAAAGCTTGAGATCGCGCCCGCTCGTCCCTTGCACGACCGTCTCCACGTTGGCGTTCGTCATCGTGCTGTTCGTACCGAGATCCCACGCGTAGTGACCTTCGCCCGTGCCGCGTGCGGCTTCGGGGAACACGAGCACTTCCTTCGCGGTCAGCTTGCCGTCCGGGCCCGGCACGGCAGCCGCGCCGACATACGAGCCGGGCTTGATATCGGCAAGCTGGATGGACTTCACGGCGTTCACGCCGGCCTGCTGGTCGACGTCGATGGTCACGGTCTCGCCGCTGTGGCGGTGGACCTTCAGGGTAGTGCCAGAAAGCGAGACGATCTCGCCGCGGATCCGCTCGGGCTTGTCCGCTGAGGATTGGGCGAATGCAGCGCCAGCGAGCATCAGCGCGGCGGCGGTGGAAACAGCGGAAATAGCGAATTTTAGTCGAATGGACATGGGTGCTCCGTTGGGTGGGTTGCGGTTAATCAATTCATCAGCAGAGGGTTCAGGGCTCAGGAACCGCCAAACCAGTTGTATCCCTGGTTCTCCCAGTAGCCGCCTGGGAACTTGTTGGTCACCGTGATGGCGACGATGTGTTTCGGGTTCTTGTAGCCGAGCTTGGTGGGCATGCGCAGCTTCATCGGGAATCCGTACTTCGCGGGCAGGACGCTGCCGTCGTATGTCAGCGTGAGCTGCGTCTGGGGATGTAGCGCAGTCGGCATGTCGATGCTCGTCCAGTAGCTGTCCGCGCAGTGCAGGGCAACGTACTTCGCGGTGGTATCGGCGCCAGCTCGCAACAGGAAGTCGCGGAATCGCACGCCGCCCCACTTGCCGATCGCACTCCATCCCTCGATGCAGATATGCCGCGTCACCTGGCTCTCCTGCGGCAGCGCATGCAGTTCGTCGAGCGTCCAGACGCGTTTTCCGGTCACAAGCCCGCTGAGTTCGAGGCGGTAGCTTTGCGCGTCCAAGTCCGGCACCTGGTCGATGTCGTAGTACGCATTGAAAGGAAAAGGCCGCGTGATCATCGATTCCGGATAAGTCGGTGCGAGCTTGCGCGGATCGAAGAGCAAGGCTTGCGCGTCGTCGTTCAACGACGACACCCGGCGCAGCATGGTGTTTACCGACTTGTCGTTCGTGAGGGTGCAGCCTGAAAGCAGCATCAATCCGCCCAGCGTGAGGATGCGCTTGCCGAGCAAACGGCGCTGCGGCGACTGGAGTTCCTTTCGCACATCCTTGATGATGGATTCCGCGTCGAGGTTCATTGCTGGATCGGGCTTGCGGTAACGTTTCGGAGTATTCATGATTACCGGCCTCGAATCATCGTGAGCAGGGAGCGTGGAACGAGTGCGACCATCGCGACGTGCACCGCGAAAAAGCCGACAAGCACGCTCATGGCGACGAAATGGACGACGCGCGCATTGTCGAAGCCGCCCATCAATGTGCGCAGGACCGGGAACTGCACCGGCTTCCAGATTGCCAGCCCCGACAGCACCAGGAGCGCGATGTCGGCGATCGCGACGAGATAGGCGAACTTCTGCACGGCGTTGTACTGGCTGAGGTCGCCGTGACCGAGCTTGCCACGCAGCGCCGCGGCGAGATCGGATGCGATGGCGCGCACGCTGATAGGGAAGAGCTTCCTGCGCAGCCGTCCCGTTGCGACGCTCAGTACCAGGTAGGCGAGAAAGTTCGCAACCAGAATCCACATCACCGCGAAGTGCCAGAGCAGTGCGCCGCCCAGCCAGCCGCCGAGCGTGATGGACGCGGGAAACGTGACGGCCCGGAAGATCGGCGACGCGTTGTACACCTGCCAGCCGCTCAGGCACATGGCGACGACGGAAGTCGCATTGACCCAGTGAAAAATGCGGACCCAGAGGGGATGTAGCGTCGAGCGTTTCAAAGCGACCTCTCGAATGACGCCATCCAGGCAAGTGCGCCCGCCTGCGGCTCGTAGGACGGCTGCGGTCCGTCACCGCTCGCAAAAGCGGGTGCCCCAAGGAAGGCCGTGGCAGCAACCAGTGCGGCGGCAGCAAGATTGGCGCTGACGATCAGCACTGGGGCGGTGAGGTGGCGTTTCATGACGTGCACTCAGGTGGTTTGGCCCGGCGGCAACGGCCGGGTCGGGCGACTCGTTAGCAAATGATTCATGCCTGACGCCCTGGCGGGCGTTGGCGTGGGAAGAAGGATCGCAGCGCGGGCGGCGCTTCGGTATCGGTCAAATGACCGACCCGGCCACGCCTGCTGCGCTATAGTCGCGAGCAATGAACGCTCGCCATGTATCGGTGGATCCTTGAACGGAAACGAAAACGCACCAAGTGAACGCGCAGAGGTTCGCGCATACGACGCCGTTAGGGCGCTCGCATTCGTCGGCGACCTCAGCATGGGGCAGCCGACTGACCATTCGCTGCGAACAGCCTGGCTTGCCGCCCAGTTGGCTCACGCAACCGGCGAGGGCGATGCGCTGGCCGCGACGGCTGCGCAAGCTGCGCTTCTGCGGTGGTCGGGCTGCACGGCCAATGCGTCGGGATTTGCCGATATGCTGGGCGACGACGTGGCCGGACGCGAGGCGATGCTGGCGCATCGGCAGGACTGGGCAAAGCCGCTCGAAGCGCAGGGCATTAAGGGTGCCAAGGGCGCGATCCGTCCGCTTGCGCAGATCCACTGCGAGGTCTCGGGTGAAGTCGCGCGTATCCTGCGCCTGACCGCGGACACCGAAGCAGCGCTGCGCCACATCTTCGAAGCTTGGAACGGCACCGGCATGCCGGACGGCCTCGCCGGTGCGGCGGTGCCGCGCGCGGTGTACGTGGTGACGCTGGCAGGCGATCTGGAAATCTTCAGCCGCGTTTATGGCTTGCCCGGCGCCCTCACCTTGATTGCCGGTCAGGCCGGCACACGCTATCCGGCCGAACTGGCTGCGCTCGTCACCGATCAGGCGGCGCGTTGGCTGGAGTTGCTGGCGACGAGGGAGCCAGCCGGACTCGACGAGTCGATCCAGGCGCCGCAGATGCAGGCAACCACTTCGACCGAGCTGATCGGCGATGTAATCGACCTCAAGCTGCCGTGGATGACCGGCTACTCGCGCGCGGTTGCCCGCGCTGCGGCCGCCTGCAGCGCCCGGCTCGGTGCCGATGCAGCGGGCGAAGCGCGCCTTTACGCTGCGGCACTGATTCACGGAATCGGACGTGCCGCAGTGCCCAATGGGATCTGGAATTCACCGGGACGCCTCTCCGCTGCCGAGTGGGAAAAAGTGCGGCTCGTACCGTACTGGACCGCGCGCGCAGGCAAGCAAACCGGCACGCTCGCTCAAGCGGCGGAACTGGCTTCCTATGCATACGAGCGGCTCGACGGCTCTGGCTATTTCCGCGGCGTTGGCGGGCAGGCGTTGTCGTTCGAGGCGCGCGTGCTGAGCGCCGCGGTCGCGTTTGTCGCGCTCGGCGAGAAGCGGCCTTGGCGCGACGCACTGCCTGCCGCCGAAGTCGCACAGCGGTTGCGCACGGAGGCGAACGAAGGCCGCTTCGACGGCGAAGTCGTGGAAGCACTGATCGATACGGGGGACGCGCCGCCACGCGGCACGCGCGCCCGGCAACAGGCAATCCGGCTTTCAGCGCGCGAGACCGACGTGCTGCGTTCGATCAGCCGCGGCGCCAGCAACAAGGAAGCGGCACGCGAGCTTGACCTGAGCCCAAGCACCGTGCGCACACACGTGGAAAGCGTGTTTCGCAAGCTCGAATGTTCGACGCGTGCTGCTGCGACGCTGAAGGCATCGGCGCTGGGGCTGCTGTAGGCGCGGGATAACCTTACCGCGCTGGCTGGCGACGGCATGTTCCGGGGCGGATTATGCCGACGCCCCTGCGCTGGCGGCTGTTGCGGTGTAACGTGGCATCTTCTGAACCCGCGCGCTCGCGGTATTGACGCCGCGCGCCACGACCCGCTCATACCTTACGAGGAGAAGTTGCGCCATGGCTCATTCGCATCCGGTCAAGATTGCGATTCTTGACGACTACCAGAACATCGCGTTGCGCGAGGCAGACTGGTCGCCGCTCGCGGCGCATGCAGAAATAACGGTATTTACGGACCATCTTTTCGAAGTCGACGAAATCGCCAAGCGTCTCGAGCCATTCGATGTGGTGTGTGCGATGCGCGAGCGGACGCCGTTCTCGCGCGAACTGATCGAGAGGCTGCCGAACCTGAAGCTGATCGCATCGACCGGCGCCGGCAACGCTGCAATCGACCTCGATGCGGCCGGCGAACGCGGCGTTGAAGTGCGTCACACGGGCTACTCGTCCACGCCGACCATCGAATTTACCTGGGCGCTCATTCTCGCCATGGCGCGCAACATTCATCTGGAGAACGAATCGTTGCGCAGCGGGGGCTGGCAGGTCTCGCTCGGTACCGAACTGGCCGGAAAGACGCTGGGCCTGCTCGGGCTCGGGCGTGTCGGGTCCGCGGTCGGCGTGATTGGTCGTGCGTTCCGGATGAACGTGATCGCGTGGAGCCAGAATCTGACGCCGGAGCGGGCTGAGGAGAAGGGCGTGCAACTCGTCGACAAGGCGACGCTCTTTTCCACGTCCGATTTCCTCTCGATCCACGTTCGCCTGAGCGATCGCACTCACCATCTCGTGGGTGCCGCGGAGATTGCACAGATGAAGCCGACGAGCAGGCTCATCAATACTTCGCGCGGCCCGATCGTCGACGAAGCCGCGCTTGTTGAGGCCCTGAAAACGGGGCGGCTGGCGGGCGCCGCGCTCGACGTGTACGATACCGAGCCGCTGCCTGCGGGCCATCCATATCGCTCGCTTCCCAACGTGCTGGCAACACCCCACATCGGCTACGTTTCGAACGAGCTGTATCGCACGTTCTACGGCGATACCGTGCGCAACATCGTGGAGTGGCTAGCGGAGCGTCAGAACGCACGGACCGCGTGACGTGCGCGGCAATATCGGCAATGGACACGACTGCAATTGCGCTGGCGCGGTGCGAGAAGACGGGAGCGATTGCCGATGTGCCCGCTGAAGCGATCCGTCACCTGTGGAAAGCGAAAGATGGCACGGGGGTGCTGTTGCGTTCAATCGAGCCTGGTGACTATGACATCGAAGAAGCGTTCGTCAACGGGTTGTCGCAATCGACGCGCTACAAGCGGTTGATGTCCGCGCGACGACCGACTTCTGACGAGATACATCGCTGGACCCACATCGATCGTCGACGCGAAGGTGCGGTAATCGCGGTGATCGTAATCGAAGGGGTCGAGCGCCAGGTTGGCGTTGCGCGTTACGCGATGGAGAAGGGCGATCACGACGCTGGCGAATGCGCTATTGCGGTTAGCGACGCCTGGCAGCGGCGCGGGCTCGGCGCTCAATTGCTGACCGCCTTGATTGAGCTTGCGCGGCGCTCGGGGCTCAAGCGCCTGTACGGCACGACGCTCGCCGAAAACGAAGCCATGGTCGGCCTGGCGCTGCGGTTCGGATTCCAGGTGTCATATCACGCGGATGCGGGATACGTCTGGGATCTGTCGCTCGCATTGACACCGCTGGGATAGCTCGCAGGCGTCTCCTGCGGTGTCACCTTCGGCAGGGCGATTTAGTTTGGACCGGGCGGATTCGAGATCCGCAGCCTCCACCCAGCGTCGAGGCCCTTTTCCGGGACCTGCTCGGGCGTGCTGCATACGGCGGTGTTGTCCTCGATTGCACCGACGAACCGCGCAATGGCCCGTGCCACCTCGGCCGGGGCTTCGAGCGGCGACAAGTGTCCCGTTCCGGGCAGAATGTGCATCGCCGCGTGCGGGATGCGGGGCAGCAGTTCCGCCTGCAGCGTTGCAGCGCGATCCACCTGGTCAAGCTCGCCTGAGATGACGATGGTCGGCACGTCGATGGATGCCACCGCCTCGGCGATGTCTTCGCGCATCGCCACGTTCGGCCAGGCCGCCTTGGCCTGCGGCGCAGCCTTCAGGCTGTCCTCGATGACTTGCTCGCGACGGGCGGCGTCGAGCGATTTTGCGGTCAGGACGTGATCGACGACGTATTCGACCGATTCGCGCGATTGATACGCGCCGGTCAACGTCGCGCGTTGCTCGTCCGACAGGACCATCGGTGACGGCGGCGACGGCGCCACGAGCACCAGACCTTCGAGCCCGCTCGGCCGGCGCGACGCGATGAACTGCGCAACCTTCCCGCCCATCGAATGCCCGACAAGAACGTAGCGCTGCCGGCCCAGCGCCTCGATGACGCCCTCGGCGTCGGCGGCGAGATCGGCGATACGGTAGCCGTCAGCGGGCGCCTCGGAATCGCCCCAGCCGCGGTGATCGCTGGCCACGATCCGGTACCGGCCGGACAGTTCGCTCGCTACGCCGTCCCATGTGCGCGACGAGCCGCCGTAGTAGTGCAGGAACACCAGAGCCAGCTCGCCGCTGCCCTGCTGCTTGACGTGGATCCGCGTGCCGTTCGACTTGATTTCCATTCCCAGGCTCCTTCCCGGTTGGGTGATGCACGCATGGTAGATTCAAGCCTTGGGTTTGATAATTGCCGTTCCAGTGTCGTCAGTCGATAATCAGATTATCGAATTGGAGGACGCAATGGACCGACTGACGAGCCTCAGCGTATTTGTCGCCGCCGTAGAGGAGGGCAGCCTCGCCGCGGCGGCGCGGCGCTTCGGGCTGTCGGCGGCGATGGCCGGCAAGCACGTGAGCGCAATCGAGGCCGAACTGAATGCGCGGCTGCTTCAGCGAACGACGCGGCGCCTGAGCCTGACCGAGGTCGGCCACACCTACTACGAGCGCTGCAAGCGGATCCTCGAAGCGTTCGACGAAGCGAATCGGGAGGCAAGCGATTCGCAAGGTACGGCGCGCGGCGTGCTGCGCGTCGCCGCGCCGGCGACGTTCGGCGCGATGCATCTGGGCGGGGTCGTCGCGCGCTATCTGGACGACCATCCGCATGTAAATGTGGAAGTGCTGCTCGGCGCCGTGCTTGCCGGAGCCGGCATTGCGTATGGTCCGACCTTCGTGTTCGGCGAGCACCTCGGGCGCGGCGAACTGGTGGCGCTGCTGCCGGACTATCGCGCGGCCGGATTGGCGATTCAGGCGGTGTATCCGGGCGTGCGGCGCATACCGCTCAAAGTGCATCGGTTTGTCGATTACCTTGCTGAAACGTTCGGCGATGAACCGCCCTGGGATCGCGAGGCGATGCCTTAGACGTTGACGCCCTCTTCAAGCAAATCGACGGACCGGTCGTCGAGGCAGACGACAGGAGTTGTCGCCTGGCCGACAATCTTTTGGCGAGTTCGCAAGCATCATGAGGACTCTCTCGATTTCACCAAACCCAACCAGGGAGCGTCGACGTGGCTTCATCCTATGTCAATGTCAAGAACGACGTGTCACCCGCCGAATGGGAGGCGCGAGTCAATCTGGCGGCTGCTTATCGCCTCACAGCGCTGTTCGGCTGGGACGATCTGGTGTTTACCCACATCTCGGCGCGCGTGCCGGGTCCGGAGCATCATTTCCTGATCAACCCGTACGGCATGATGTTCGAGGAAATCACGGCGTCCTCGCTGGTGAAGATCGACCTCGATGGCCGCAAGGTGAGCGAGTCGCCGTACGACATCAATCCGGCTGGCTTCACGATCCATAGCGCCGTCCACGCAGCACGCGACGACGCGCACTGCGTGATGCACACACATTCGATCAACGGCGTTGCAGTGTCGGCCCAGGAGGCGGGACTGCTGCCGCTCTCGCAGCAGTCTCTCGGGGTATTGGCGTCGCTCGGTTATCACGACTACGAGGGCCTCGCGTTAAACGAGGCCGAAAAGCCGCGTCTGGTTCGAGACCTCGGCGCCAAAACGTATCTGATGCTGCGTAACCACGGGCTGCTGACCGTCGGAAGCACGCCGGCGGACGCCTTTGTCGCGATGTACTTCTTCGAGGCGGCGTGCATGATCCAGGTGCGCGCGCAGTCGGGCGGCGCAAAGCTGACGCCAATCGCGCAGCCCATTCTCGACGGCTTCAAGCAGCAGATCGTGGCAGTGACGCGGGGCATCATGCCAGGGGCGCTTGTTTGGCCCGGACTGCTGCGCAGGCTCGATCGAACCTACCCGGGGTACGCGGATTGACGTTAAAGGCGATGCGATCCGCGCCACATCACGCCTTCGATTGACGGCATCGCGACGGGACGGTTAGGCTCGGGGCCATGCGCCCATCCAAAGTCGATCTGAATCTTTTCGTCGTTTTCGAAGCCGTCTATCGAACGCGCAACCTCACGCGTACGGCGGAGATGCTTTTCATCACGCAGCCCGCCGTGAGCAACGCGCTCGCGCGTATGCGCAAGGCATTCGACGATCCGTTGTTCGTGAGCACGCCGGCCGGCATGATGCCCACACCCGTTTCCGAGAACATCATTGGCCGCGTGCGTGAGGCGCTGCAGTTGCTCGATTCGAGTACCCATGCAGGTGAACGCTTCGATCCGGCCTCGTCGCAGCGAACGTTCCGGCTCAGCATGAACGACCTGACCGAGACCATGCTGCTTCCTGCGCTGGAAGAGGTGTTGCAACGTCTCGCGCCAGGCATCCGCATCGAGAGCTACTTTACGACGCGCCGCGACGTTCCCGAAGCGCTGGCGAGCGGCGCGGTCCATCTGGCGATCGACGCGCCCCTTATCGACGATCCGTACCTGGAGCAGGAGCCGATGGGCCGCGACCGTTACGCGTGCATGCTTCGCCAGGACCATCCGTTCGCGAAGAAGAAGGTCACGATCGACGACTACCTGCGCTTCGGCCATATCCATGTGTCCAGCCGCCGCCAGGGACCGGGTCTCGTCGATACGGAACTCAACAAGCTGGGACTCAGGCGCACGATCCAGACCCGCGTTCAGCACTATCTCGTCGCTCCCTTGATCGCGATGCGCACCGATCTCGTCCTGACTGCACCGCTCATGTTGCTCAAGCGTTATGACGCACGCATCCTCGCGCTGCCGTTCGATCTTCCCGATCTCGAGACGCATGGCTACTGGCACCGCAGCGTCAAGGCCGACCCGGCTCATCGCTGGCTGCGCGAACAGATCGGCCGTCTCATGCGCAAGCAGAGACCTTAGGTGTCACGAATCGTTATGACGCAGTATCACCAGAATAAATTTCCTGAATAGCCAGGGCCCAGGTATCGTTTCAGTCATGTTCAGACGAGGTTGGCATGGCGGAACTCTACCTGGTACGACATGGGCAGGCGTCATTCGGCGCCGAAAACTATGACGAGCTTTCAGCTTCCGGCCGCGAACAGTCGCGCTGGCTGGGCGAATACTGCGCGCAGGCGGGCTTGACGTTCGATCGTGTCGTGACCGGCACGATGCGTCGGCACGCGCAGACCGCGGACGCCTTGCTCGCCGCGATGGGCGGCGCGCCCGTGGAAATCGTGCAGGACCCGGATCTGAACGAGTACGATTTTCGCGCCTTGTTTGCCGCGCTCGGAGAGAGCGGCATGGCGCCCGGCTTGCTGGCCGAAAGCTCAATGAAGCACTTCTACAAAGGGCTCAAACAGGTCTTGCAGCTTTGGTCGGAGGATAAGCTGCCGGGGCGTGTTCCTGAGACCTGGGGGCAGTTCCAGGCGCGCGTCGAGCATGCACGTCTCGCCATTCAGCGTTCGGGTGGCAAGCGGGTTCTGGTGGTGAGTTCAGGCGGCCCGATCGCCGTCTTCACCCAGCAGGTTCTGCAAGCGCCGGCTGCTGCCGCAATAGCGCTCAACATGCAGATCCGCAACAGCAGCATGAGCCAGTACGTCTTCAACGACAGCGCGATGTCGCTGGTCACCTTCAATACCTTGCCGCATCTCGAACTGGCCGAGAGGCGCGAACTCGTCACCTATGGCTGATTCGAATCCGGATTCCCGCTCCATGATGAATGCAAGTCTTCAGTTCGACGTCGAAGCCCTCACGCGCTATTTGACGGCACATATGCCGAGTTTTCAGGGGCCCATGTCCGTCGAGAAGTTCGCTGGCGGACAGTCGAACCCTACATTTCTCCTGGAGGCGCAAAGCGGCCGCTATGTGCTGCGGCGTCAGCCGCCTGGCGAGTTGCTCAAGTCCGCGCATGCCGTGGACCGCGAATTCCGCGTGCTGAGCGCGCTCGGCAACACCCCGGTCCCGGTTGCCCGGGCCTTGCATCTTTGCGAGGACCGCGACGTGATCGGCAGCCTGTTCTACGTGATGAGCTTCGAAGAGGGCGAAATCTACTGGGATCCGTCCTTGCCCTCGTTGCCCGGCGGCGAGCGCGGGGCCGTCTACGACGCGCTGATCGGCACGATGGCGGCCCTGCACGATGTGGATGTCGAGGCAGTTGGCCTCGCCGACTATGGCCGCGCGGGCAACTACTTCTCACGGCAGATCGAAGTCTGGACGAAGCAATATCGCGCGGCGAAAACCGGGGACCTCGACGCGATGGAAGCGCTGATCGACTGGCTGCCGGCGCACTGTCCGGTTGAAGCGGGCAAGCCTTCGCTCGTGCACGGGGACTTTCGCATCGATAACCTGCTCTTCCACCGCGGTACGCCGAAGGTTCGTGCCGTGCTCGACTGGGAACTCTCCACGCTCGGCAATCCGCTCGCCGACCTCGCGTACTTCTGCATGTGCCTGCGGCTACCCCCCACAGGCCATATCGTCGGTCTCGCAGGGCTGGACCGGGCTGCGCTTGGCGTGCCGGACGAGGCCGCGATCGTCGAGCACTATTGCAGGCTGCGGGAAATCGCATCGATCGAGAACTGGAATTTTTACCTGGCGTTCAGCTTCTTCCGGCTCGCCGCCATTGCGCAGGGCGTGAAAAAGCGTGCGCTGGGCGGCAACGCATCGAATGAGAAGGCGCGACAGGTCGGCGAAATGGCAGGTGCGCTGGCGAAGATGGGCGTCGACGTCATCTGACGGCCAGCGTTTGACGCGGACACGCGGATACATTGAGGAGACAGTTGTGACTACTAATTTGTTCGATCTGGGCGGCAAGCTTGCATTGGTCACGGGCGCGAGCCGCGGCATTGGCGAAGAAATCGCGAAGCTGCTCGCAGAACAGGGCGCCCATGTGATTGTATCGAGCCGCAAGCTCGAAGACTGCGAGACCGTGGCACGCGGGATCAGGGAGGCGGGCGGCAGCGCCGAGGCGTTTCCGTGCCACGTGGGGCGTCTCGACGATATCCAGGGCATTTTCCAGCACATCCGCTCGCAGCATGGCCGTCTGGATATCCTCGTGAATAACGCGGCGGCGAATCCGTATTTCGGCCACATTCTCGACACCGATCTCTCGTCCTTCGAAAAGACGGTGGAGGTCAATCTGCGTGGCTACTTCTTCATGTCGGTCGAGGCAGGCAAGCTGATGCGCGAGCACGGCGGCGGCGCGATCGTCAACACGGCTTCCGTCAATGCGCTGCAGCCCGGCGACAAGCAGGGCATCTATTCGATCACGAAGGCCGCCGTGGTCAACATGACGCGGGCATTCGCCAAGGAGTGCGGCCCGCTCGGCATCCGCGTGAACGCTTTGCTGCCGGGCCTCACCAAGACCAAATTTGCCGGGGCGTTGTTCGCAGACCAGGCCATCTACGAAAGCTGGATGATGCAAATTCCGCTGCGCCGCCACGCGGAACCGCGCGAGATGGCCGGCACCGTGCTTTATCTGGTGTCCGACGCGGCGAGCTACACCAACGGCGAGTGCATCGTCGTGGACGGTGGGCTGACGATTTAACGATGGGAGCGGCGCGCGGTATTGACCCACGCGCTGCACGACATTCACCACGATTCAAGGAAGAGCAAGATGGACTTCGCCTATAGCCCGAAAGTCGAAGCGCTGCGCACGCAGGTGCGCGCGTTCATGGATACGCATATTGTGCCGCGCATCCACCAGTGGCACGAAGAAGTGAGTGCAGGGCAGTATCCCGTTTCTTTCATGGAGGAGTTGAAGGAAAGGGCGCGTGCGGAGGGCCTCTGGAACCTGTTCCTGCCGCATCTGCACGACGACGAGCCGGGCACGCGGCTGACGAATCTCGAATACGCCCCGCTGGCCGAGATCATGGGGCGCGTCTCGTGGGCCTCCGAGGTGTTCAACTGCAATGCGCCGGACACGGGCAACATGGAACTGCTCCATATGTTCGCTACCCCCGCGCAGCGCAAGAAGTGGCTCGAGCCGCTGCTCGATGGCAAGATCCGCTCGGCGTTTGCGATGACGGAGCCCGCAGTGGCGTCCTCGGACGCGACCAATATCACCACGTCCATTCGCCTCGACGGCGACGACTATGTCATTGACGGCCGCAAATGGTTCATCACGAACGCGGCGCACCCGAATTGCCAGTTGTTCATCGTCATGGGCAAAACTGACCCGGACTCGCCCGCGCACCGTCAGCAAAGCATGATTCTCGTGCCGCGCGACACGCCAGGCGTGAAGATCATCCGCAATATCACGGTGGTCAATCACACGGCGCCGGAAGGCCACTGCGAAATCGAATTCAAGAATGTGCGCGTGCCGCGCTCGAATCTGCTCGGCGAAGAAAGCAGCGGCTTCGCGCTCGCCCAGGCGCGTCTCGGCCCAGGCCGCATTCACCACTGCATGCGTTCGATCGGCGCCGCCGAACTGGCGCTCGAACTGATGATCGAACGTGCGCAGGCGCGCACGGCGTTCGGCAAGAAGCTGTACGAGCACGGCTCCGTTGCCGAGTGGATCGCGAAGTCGCGCATCGAAATCGATCAGGCCCGACTGTTCGTGCTGAAGGCGGCCTGGATGATCGACAACGTCGGTGCGAAGGAAGCGCGTAAGGAAATCGCAATGATCAAGGCGCTCGTGCCGAACGTGCACACCGCCGTATGCGAGCGGGCGATACAGACCTTTGGCGCGATGGGGCTGAGCCCCGACACGCCGCTGGCGGACAGCTGGACCTGGGGGCGTGCATTGAAGTTCGCCGATGGCCCGGACGAAGTGCATCTCGAGAGCATTGCGCGCATGGAGATCAAGGCGCGGCCCTATGAACCGGGCCATGACAACCCCTACCTGACGCCAGCAGCGTAGGGCATGCCAGCGCACATATGAAGTGATCTTGCGGGCGATGCGCTACCGCGTGGCGCTCGCGCTCTGGCGAGCCGTCTCGCGATTCCGTAAAAAGCGATTGGCGCGTCGCCGCGATGGAAAAGATATTCGTCTGGATCCAGCGTCATCAATTCGCTGCTCTGATTCGACCCATATTATCCGTCGACAAATAGCGTGTCTTTCCCGCGAACGGGGGAGACACGCCACAGCACTCGTGTTTCTGGCGTGCTTACTTCGCGCTGGCCGACGGCGAGGCGCGGGAAACAGCGCAGATTGACGACCGCGCGGCCCGCAATGCTGGGTTTCGAAACATCCTCAACCGCCTTTTCCAGTTTGACCTCGGCGCGAGCGAGGCGCTGCCTGGCGGCGCAAGCGGCTCGCCGTTTTTCGGGTTCTTGCTGCGCTCCCCCATCCGGGGGATATTGCCGGCGCGCCGATGCCGGGATCATGGCTTCAAAGGGACGTCGCCGCGACCAGAACAAAAAACAAAGAAGCGGCGTGCGTGCGATTCATGTTCAGGAACCCCGGAGATATCGATGTCGGACGACGTCAAGACGGCTCACGCCAGCAATGCCTGCGCTTATCTGTTGCTGAGCAAGCGGCTGCTGGGTTCTCAGCCTCGCGCAGCTTCCGCCTGGCGCCGAAACGCTGGACGCCGATGAGCAGATTCGCCTACGGTGCAAGACCGGTTTGCCGGTCCCGCTCGTCGAGCTTCGCGTGGTTGACGACAGCATGGCCGACCTCGCGCATGATGGCAGGGAAACCGGCTCGTCGCCCGGTCTGGCGAGAGGCGTGCCGCGCCGACTGCGCCCGGCAGCGAACGGCACCCGGCCACGGCAAGCGCGCCCGGCGCGTATGTGCTGGAACCGTGACCCATTTTTAACCCTGTAGAGAAGTATTTTTTTATCCAACCAGGAGATTCAACCATGGCAACGAGCAACACGAACGGCATTTTTGCCGAATACACGAAACTGATCTCGCAGTTCAAGCTGCCGGGTGTCGATGTGGGCGCGTTCCTCGAATCGCGCCGCAAGGACTTCGAGGCGCTCGCCGAGGCGAACATGACCGCGCTTGCGGGCGTGCAGCAAGTCGGTCAGAAGCAGGCGGACATCTTCCGCGCGAAAGTCACCGAACTGCAATCGCTGGTGACGCGGCTCTCGACGCCCGGCAGCGAAGGCGCTGCAAACGTTGGAGAAGGCGTGAAGGACGCGCTCCAAAAGGCTTTCGTCGATATGCAGGAACTGGCGGATGCGGCGTATCGCGCGCAGACCGACAGCATTGCCGTCGTCACGAAGCGCTTTGCCGAGCATGTCGAGGAGCTCAAGGCGCTGATGCAGCCGAAGAAGTGACGTAGCGAGCCGCCGCGAGCGGCCACAATGATTCAACCAGGGGAAAAACCGGATGAGCGATATACAAATGAGCCCGGAGGTTGTGGACGCCATGCAGATTCAGATGATCGATCTGGACGGTCAGTTGCTGCGCGTTGCGGTGCGCCGTGGGCGCGACGCTTCACCGCCGCTGCTTTTGTTCAATGGCATCGGCGCGAATCTCGAACTGGTTGAACCGTTCGTCGCGGCGCTCGACGACATTACCGTGATCGTCTTCGACGTTCCGGGCGTTGGCGGCTCGCCCACGCCGCTGATCCCATACCGTTTCTCGACGCTCGCCGTGATGTCCGACAAACTGCTGACGCGGCTGGGCTATGCCGGCCCTGTCGACGTGCTGGGCGTTTCGTGGGGCGGGGCGCTCGCGCAGCAGTTCGCGCATCTGTACCCAAGGCGCTGCCGGCGGCTCATTCTCGCCGCGACGTCGCCGGGGGTGCTGATGGTGCCCGCGCGGCTTTCCGTGTTATCGAAGCTGGTCGGGCCGCGGCGTTACACGGACCCGGGCTATCTGAAGCAAATCGGCGCGGAGATCTATGGAGGCGCCTATCGGCACGATGCCTCGCTGCTCGAAGCGCACAGCCGCCACATTCAGCCGCCGCGCGGCCGGGGCTATCTGTATCAGTTGCTGGCCGCATCGGGGTGGACGAGCTTGCCGTGGCTCGGCGCGCTGCGGCAACAGACGCTCGTCATGCACGGTAACGACGACCCGATCGTGCCGCTTACTAACGCCAGGATTCTCGCCGCACGAATTCGCAACGCGACGTTGCACGTGATCGACGACGGTCATCTGTTTTTGATTACGCGCGCACAAGAGGTCGCTCCGTTGATCAAGCAGTTTCTCGCGCAGCCTTCCGAACGGGAGACGAGTTGAGCGCGGTGACGGACGACAACGAGCACCTTCAAGGCGTGAAGGCCAGTGCAAGCGCGAACCTGAAACTGGTTCGGCTCAAACGCATGCGCGTAACGGCAACGTGTCTGCTCGCGACGATGATCGCGTTGCTCATGGCGAGTGTCGCCTGGCAGGCGCACTATCCGTGGCTTGCCTGGGTACGTGCATTTGCGGAAGCGGGCACCGTTGGCGCGATTGCGGACTGGTATGCGGTGGTCGCGCTGTTCCGCCATCCGCTCGGCGTCGCCATGCCTCATACGGCCATCATTCCAAAGAATCAGGCGCGCATAGCCGAAAGCCTGGGTGGCTTTGTCGAGCAGAATTTCCTGACCACCGAAATCGTGGTCGGCAGGCTGAGCGAATACAACGCGGCCCGTGCGTTGGCAATATGGCTTGCCGAGAAGGAGAACAGTTCAACGATCGCCGATGTCGTGGTTGAATCGCTTCCCCGGTTGCTGGAACGGTTCGACGAGTCGGACGTCGAAGCGCTGTTCGATCGGCTCCTCCTGCCGCAACTGCGCGCGCTCGACGTGTCCCGCCTCGCAGGCCAGGTGCTGGGTGTGCTGACGGAAGGAAATCGTCATCAGCCTCTGCTGGATCGCGGACTCGTTGCCGTCGAATCCTGGCTGGTTGCCAACGTCGATCTGATCAAGGCAAAGTTTGGCGAGGCGTCGCGGTTTACGCCGGCGCCGCTCGACGCGTATATCGTCAACAAGTTCGTCGAGGGAATCGTGGCGCTGGTCCACGAAGTGGCGGCGAATCCCGATCACGAACTTCGCCGCCAATTTGACGCGGCGGTCACGACGTTGTCCCTCGATTTGCAAACTGCAGCTGCATACCGGAGGTTCGGCAGAATACTGATGCGCGACTGCATCCGCCATGTCAAAGCGGGCGACTACTACCGCGTTTTGCTCGACCGTGTCCAGGCGCGCGTTGCCGCGGATGCCGCTAGCGACCGGTCCGTTGCGCATGACATGATCGCTCGCGCTCTGGTGTCGCTTGGCAAGACCTTGGTGAGTGCGAACGCGATACAGAACAAGCTGAATGCCTGGTGGCTCGAGATCGCGCGAATGCTGGTATTGCGCTATCGCCGTCAGCTCTCCGGCCTCATCACCGATGTCGTGAAAGGGTGGGATGCGCAGGAAGTCAGTGGCAAGTTCGAGGCGGAGATCGGGCGGGATCTGCAGTTTATCCGGATTAATGGTACGTTCGTTGGCGGTCTCGTGGGTGTGTTGATACACACGTGTGTATTTGTTGTGGTTCGTTGAGGTAGTGATTGCCTTGCGTTTCGGGCATGATTTGTTGTGCTATTTAATTTGTTTGGTCGTGGATCATGGGGCTTTGGTTTTTTCTTGTGTTCGCGTCGGTATGCATGCGTTGCCCCGGACCTATCCGTCATTTCGTGGGCGAGGCATATCATGAGAGGTAAAAATCATGGATATGCCGATGAAGAAGCGCACGGTAGCTTCGCAGGCAGCGGCCCGAGGGCCGCTGCCTGCCCTGCCTGAAGGCCTGCTTGACGAACTGGTCAAGGGGCCGATGACGCCCGCCGAGGTCCAGGACCTGATGCTGGCGTTCAACAAGGCCGTCATCGAGCGCGCGATGGGCGCCGAGATGAACAGGCATCTGGGC
>NZ_JAMBPR010000045.1 GCF_024206475.1 Paraburkholderia sp. CNPSo 3274 | reverse complement strand
AACGAGGCCATCTCCCAGCGCTGATACGCCGAGCGATGGCTGTTCGCGGAGCTGGTGTCAGACATAAGCGTCTTCTGCCTTGCCGCCTAGAACGATCTGGCCGCTCTCGGCGAGGTTGCGCACGATCTGCAGGATGCGGCGCTGCTGTGCCTCGACTTCCGACACGCGCACCGGACCGCGTGCGTCGAGGTCTTCGGCGAGCAGTTCGGCCGCACGCTGCGACATGTTCGAGAGGAACTTGGTACGCAGCGCGGGCGGCGCACCCTTGAGCGAGATAATGAGCGACTCCGACTCGACTTCCTTGAGCAGCAGCTGGATCGCGCGGTCTTCGAGGTCGAGCAGGTTCTCGAACACGAACATCTGATCGATGATCTTCTGCGCGAGTTCCGCGTCGTACTGGCGGACGTTCTCGATCACCCCTTCTTCGTGCTGGCTCGTCATGAAGTTGAGGATTTCGGCCGCCGTGCGGATGCCGCCCATCGGGCTGCGCTTCAGGTTGTCGCTGCCCGAGAGGAGGTTCGTGAGCACGTCGTCGAGTTCGCGCAGCGCCTGCGGCTGGATGCCGTCGAGCGTCGCGATACGCAGCAGCACGTCGTTGCGCAGGCGCTCGGTGAAGCACGAAGCGATTTCCGAGGCCTGGTCGCGGTCGAGGTGCACGAGAATCGTCGCGATGATCTGCGGGTGCTCGTTCTTGATGAGTTCGGCCACCGACCCCGAATCCATCCACTTGAGGCCTTCAATGCCGCTCGTGTCGCCGCCTTGCAGAATGCGGTCGATGATCGCGCCGGCCTTGTCCTCGCCCAGCGCCTTGTTGAGCACGTTGCGGATGTAGTCGCTCGAGTCGAGCGAGAAGGCGGTGTGCTGTTCGGCTTCCTTGACGAAGTCCTGCAGCACGATCTCGATCTCTTCGCGCTTGACGTTCTTGAGCGCCGCCATGGCGGCGCCGATTTTCTGCACTTCGCGCGGACCGAGGAACTTGAAGACCTCGGAGGCCTCTTGCTCGCCGATCGACATGAGCAGCAGCGCGCTCTTGGTTGCGCCTTCAGCGTTCATCGTTCACCCAGCTTTTCACGACGGTTGCGACGATCTTCGGATCCTGGCGCGCAATGTTGCGCGCGTATTCCAGGTTGCGTTCGAACTTGTTCTTCTCGTTTTCGAAGGCGAGCAGGGCGGCTTCGCTGTCCGCGTTGTCTTCGCCCTCTGCGCCGGCGCCGCCAAGGCGCATGGCTTCGGGGAGGCCGTCGAGCAGCAGCGGCTCGCCGTCGGCCATGCCGGGCAGCGCGGGCGCGACCGGCTCGGGCGGCGGGAACGCGCGGCGCAGCGCCGGCTTCACCATCACGAAATAGAGGAAGAGAGCCGCCGCGCCAATGCCGAGCCACGTCGCAATCTGCTTCGCAAGGGCGAGGATGTCGGGTTGACGCCACCACGGCAGGTTCGCGTTCGGGTCGACTTCGGTCTGGAACGCGGCGTTCACCACGTTCACCGAGTCGCCGCGCTTGGCGTCGTAGCCCATGGCATCCTTCACGAGCTGCTCGACCTGTGCGAGCTTCTGCGCGTCGAGCGGCTGCATGGTGGCGTGGCCCTTGGCGTCCACCTTCGGCTGATAGTTCACGATCACGGCGACCGACAGGCGCTTCACATCGCCCGGCGCCTGTTGATAGTGGCGCACGGTCTTGTCGAGCTCGTAGTTCGTGGTGGTGTCGCGATGATCGGAGACCGGCACCGGAGCCGATGCGCCGTTCGCACCCGCAGGCGCGCTGATGGGCGCCGAGGCCGGTTGCGGCGGCTGGTTCGTGAGTGCGCCGGGCACGCCGCCCGCGCCGCTTTGCTGCATTTCCGTGGAAATGTTCTGCTGCTGGCTGCGGATGGCGGTGGCCTGCGGGTTGGCGTTCGGACCGTAGGCTTCGGAGGTCTGCTCGAGCTTCGAGAAGTCGAGGTCGGCGCTCACCTGCGAGCGCGCGTTGCCGGCGCCGAACAGGGGCGCGAGGATCGCGTCGATGCGCGCCTGGGTGTCGTGCTCGACCTGGCGCACGTACTTGAGCTGCGAGGCATCGAGGCCCACGCCCGTGGCGCTCTGGGTGAGGAGGTTGCCGTCCTGGTCGACCACCGTCACGTTGCGCACCGGCAGGTCCGGCACGGCCGAAGCCACCATGTGCGTGATCGCGGCGACCTGGCCGTCGTCGAGAATGCGGCCCGGATACAGGTTCACGAGCACCGAGGCGGAGGGCGCTTCGCGTTCGCGCACGAACACCGAAGGCTTCGGAATGGCCAGATGCACGCGTGCCGACTTCACGCTCGCGATCGACTGAATCGTTTGCTCGAGTTCGCCTTCGAGCGCGCGCTGGTAGTTCACCTGCTCGGCGAACTGGCTGATGCCGAACTTCTGGTTGTCCATCAGCTCGAAGCCGACCGAACCGTTCTTCGGCAGGCCCTGGGAGGCGAGGCGCAGGCGCATTTCATTGACCTGCTCGGCGGGCACGAGAATGGCACCGCCGGCGTCCGAGAACTTGTAGGGAACGTTTGCGGCCTGGAGCGCAGTAATGATGGCGCCGCCGTCGCGATCCGACAGGTTGCTGTACAGCACCTTATAGTCGGGCGCGCGCGACCACAGCACGAGACCCGCAACCACGGCCACGAGCACCGCAACGGCAAAAATGAGCGGCGCGCGCGGGTTGCCGCGCACGTTGCGCAACGACGAGAGCGAGCCGAGGCGTTGCGCGAAGCCGCCGCCTAGGTCATCCGCGCCGCCCAGGCCTGCGCCCGCGCCAGCGCCGGGCGCGGCGCCCGCGCCAGAGGTGGCGAGGCCCATGCGGGCGTCGGGGTTGATCAAAGAATTGGCAGTCGAATCCATGCGACGGGTATCTCCGGAGGCTTCCAGGTCTCGCCTTGCATGGCGGAGACTTTCACGTGACGCATTATCCGGGGCCACTGGCAAGCCGATTGCGCGAATAGAGCCGGGTTTTCCCCCTAGTTTCGGGGCTGCCGAAACGGACCCGCTGCTATGCTCTCCCCCAGATTCGGCGTCCTGTCCGTGCGCCGTGCCGGCAGGGCCCGCAGGATTGCTGCGGGATTGCTGAAACGCCGGCCCCGGGGCTCGTCCCCGGAATACCCCGCATGTCCCCTTTTCGTGGAGCAAACATGACCGTGCCAGTATCCCCGCTCACGTCCGCCTTGGCGCAAATGCAGTCCATGGCGACCCAGGCGGCCGGCGGCCCCACCGCAGCCGACGAAAAGTCGGGCGCGGCCACGGCCGGCGGGTTCGCGGCGGCGCTCAAGTCGTCGCTCGACCAGATCAGCGACGCCCAGCAGAAGGCGGTTGGCGAGTCGCAGGCGTTCGAGCTGGGCGCGAACAACGTGTCGCTCAACGACGTGATGGTCGACATGCAGAAAGCCAACATCGGCTTCCAGTTCGGATTGCAGGTGCGCAACAAGCTCGTGGCCGCCTACACCGACATCATGCAGATCCAGGTGTGACGGTGCCCGAAGCCTTTGCCCGGTCAACGCGCTAAAGCTTCCTCCCCTACGATCCGATAACCCGGCTAGAAGAGTCCGTCGCTCGTGCATGCACAGCGCGTCGGACGACCGCATTCAAGCCAAACGTATCAAGGAGAAGCGCCGATGTTTTCCCCTGCCCAATCTGGAGCTAACGCCTATGCACGCGTGGGCGTCGAAACGGGGGTCATGGGTGCGAGCCCGCACAAGCTGATCGTGCTCCTGTATCAGGGCGCGCGCCAGGCCATCGCGCAGGCACGTATGCATTTGCAGGCCGGCAACGTCGGCCCGCGTTGCGAGGCGATCGCCAAGGCGATCCGGATTGTCGAGAGCGGACTTCAGCTCGCGTTGAACGTCGAGGCGGGCGGCGAGATCGCTCAACGCCTGAATTCGCTGTACAGCTACATGACGAGACGCCTGCTGGAAGCCAATATCAAACAGAGCGAGACCATGCTGGTCGAGGTCGATGGACTGCTGGCTACGCTCGAAGAAGCCTGGTTGGGGATAGCGCCGGAAGTGGCGAGGATGGCCGAACAGGCCTCCGCGTCAGCGCCCGGCTCATTCATGAGATGAGTTCAAAAGCAGACTACTTCGCCCGCTACGAAGCAATAGCGGCCGTGTCGGGGCAGATGCTCAATGCGGCGCGCGATGCGCACTGGAACGATCTGATCGGCTTGCAGGAGGAGTACCGGATCCTCGTCGATGCCTTGAAGGACGCCGAAGCCGCGGTACGGCTCACGGTTTCCGAACGGGCGCGCAAGTACGAGCTGATCCGCCAGATCCTCGCCGACGACGCCGCCATTCGCGATCTCGCGAGCCCTTGCATGGCGCGGCTTTCGGCGCTCTTTTACGGCACCGTGCAGCCCGCGCGGGTCTTGCAGGAAATCTACGGCGCCCGCTAGCGCGGCGCATGGTGCCTCGCGAGGCAACGGCGCGCAACGCCCCATGAACCGGCAGGTCAGCGCTGTGCGCAGATCCGGAACACCATGAACGGAATCGACACCGGAGCCGCCGCGCTCCTCGCGAGCCGCATCGCGGCGCTCACGCCGGTCGGCCCGCAGGGCGCCTCCGGCGCGGCGCAAACGGGCGTCTCGGCGCTCGCAACGGGCACTGCCGCGCTCGCCGACACCGCCGCCAACTCCAGCACTACGCAGGATTCCACGCAGACCGTCCTTTCGGCGGTTGCGCTGGCGCTCGACGCCATCATCCGCTCGGGCGGCGAAGCGACGCCCGCCGTGGTGGGCCGTGCGCCGCTCTGGGCCAGTCCCGATGCCGACGCGGCGCCTGGCGCCGCCACCACTTTGCCGCTGCCGGGCCTCGCCGGCGAGCAAGCGCAGGCGGCGGAAGCCGCGTTGCTCGCGGACGTGGCACTCGCGGCCCAGGGTCTGGCCGGCGACGCGCTGGCCGGGGCGGCCGACGCCGGGACCGGCGCTAGCGCGCAAGCGGCGTCCTCGCAAAATCCGCAAGCCGGACAAACCACCCAGGCTGCTCAGACTGCGCAAGCTGCCGCCGCCGCACAAGCCGGTCCGGTCGCAGCGCTCGCTGCGTCGCTCGCGCAGACGGTGAGCACGAGCGGACTCTTCTACGAAGCCCACCTCGCGCAATGGTTGCGCGGCCAGCTCTCGCCCGCTGAACTTGCCGACGAGCCGCAGAACCGTCTGCTCGGCGCTCACGCGCAACTGCCGCTCGACTGGAGCCCGGCCGACGACGACATCGACGACGTGCAATGGACCGAGACGTTCTCCGACGCGCCGGGCGCCACGCGCGGCGAAGCGGGCAATGCTCCGAACGCTGCAAACGCGATCAATGCCGCGCTGGCGCGGGCCTTCCCCGCGTCTGCGGATCTGCACGGCGATGCGGCTGCGAGCCAGACCCAGGCGCGCGCGACGCTTGCCGAGACCCTGTTGCCCGCCATGCACGAGGCTGCCGCGCAGGCCGCCGGCCCGTCGGTCCATCCGGCTGTGATTCCGCTCGTGCGCCAGCAGCTCGATCTGCTCGCGACCGGTGAATTTCGCTGGAATGGCGAGGCCTGGCCGGGCGTGCGGGTGGACTGGAGCATCCAGCAAGACGACTACGACGCCCGCGACCCGCACTCGGGCGCAGCCGGTGGGGACGCCGACGACATTCCATGGCGCACGCGGCTCACGCTTGCGCTGCCGAAGCTCGGCACCGTCGACGCGGAACTTACGCTCACAGGCTCGACGCTCGCGGTGCGCGTACAGGCGAATGCGGGTGGCGCCGCGCGCCTCAGCGCTCAAAGTGAGTCGCTGCGCGGGCGGCTTGAAGCGCTCGGGCTTACGCTCGCGGGGCTCTCGATCCGCGAGATCGGCAGCGGTGCCGCGGCAAGTCCCGCCGAGGCCGCGAGAGCCGCTAGCGCCGCGAGTGCCTACGCCGCACAAACCACCTCCGCCGCATCCACCGCGCAAGCCACGCAGACCACGCAGACCACGCAGACCACGCAGACCACGCAGGCTGGCGCCGCGGCGGAGGCGTCCGCCGCGCGACCGGGCGCCGACGCGAACGATCACCGGAACCACCACCTGGACCACGACTGGGAGTTGTGATGAGCCGCACGCACCGCAGGAGCGCCGCCGCGCTCGCCTACGACGCCCCCGAAGGCGACGCCGCGCCGCGCGTGGTCGCGAAGGGCTACGGCCTCGTCGCCGAGATGATCGTGCAACGCGCGAAGGAAGCGGGCCTCTACGTGCACGAAGCGCCGGAGATGGTCTCGCTGCTCATGCGCGTGGACCTCGACGCGAAGATCCCGCCGCAGCTCTATCAGGCGGTGGCCGAACTGCTTGCCTGGCTGCACCGCCTGGAAGCGGACAACGACGCGAAAGCCAAAGAGGCCGCGCAAGCGCAAACCACCACGCCGGCCGACGCCACAGCCGGCAGCGCCCCACGCGATATCAGCGACATTCGCAGGATCGGCGGCAGCCGCCCCGCGCTGCCCTTCAACCCTTCAACATCAACTTGATCAGCCAGGCGACGCGCTTGCCTAGGGCGGCGCGATGAGCCCGCGCGCGTTCAGCCGCGCCTGGGTGAAGACGGGCTTCATCTTCGAGAACGTGACGAAGCCCTCGTAGCCGTGATACGCGCCCATGCCGCTCGCGCCGACGCCGCCGAACGGCAGTCCCTCGGCGGCGATATGCATGAGCGTTTCGTTCACCGACATCCCGCCCGCCACCGTTTCGCGCGTCACGCGCTCGACCGTGCGGGGGTCGTCGGCATAGAGGTAGAGCGAGAGCGGGCGAGGGCGCGCGTTTACGTAGCGCAACGCTTCGTCGAGCGTGTCGTAGGGCACGAGCGGCAAGAGCGGGCCGAAAATTTCCTCCTGCATGAGCGACGTCTGTGCGCCGGCGTTCGTCACGATGACGGGCGCGAAGCGCCGCGTGGCGGCGTCGTGCGTGCCGAGCGCGTGCAGTTGCGCGCCGCTCGCCTGTGCCTCGTCGGCGAGGCGCTGCAGGCGCTCGAAGTGGCGCGCCGAGATGATCGACGTGTAGTCGCGGTTGTTCGCGAAGTCCGGATAGAGCTGCGCGAAGCGCGTGCGCGCGCGAGCGATGAACGCCGCCTCCTGGCCGCGCGGCAGCAGCACGTAGTCGGGCGCGATGCAGGTTTGCCCCGCGTTCAGCGTCTTGCCGAGCAGCAGGCTGTCCACGGCGTAGTTCAGGCGCGCCGCTTCGCCGATGATCACGGGCGACTTGCCGCCCAGTTCGAGCGTGACCGGCGTGAGGTTCGCGGCAGCTGCGCGCATGACCTCGTGCCCTACGCGCGTCGAGCCAGTGAAGAGCAAATGGTCGAACGGCAGCGCGCTGAAGGCGGCGCCCACCGACGCGTCGCCGTTCACGACCGCCACGTGGTCGCGCGCGAAGGTCTTGCCGATCAGCTCCTCGAAGAGCGCGGAAGTGCGCGGCGTAAGCTCCGACATTTTGATCATGGCGCGGTTGCCCGCCGCGAGCGCGCACACGAGCGGGCTCGCGGCGAGCTGCAGAGGATAGTTCCACGGCACGACAATACCCGCCACGCCAAGTGGCTGCGGCACCACCTTCGCGCGCCCAGGCAACAGCCATTTGCCTACCGGTCTTCGGCGCGGCTTCATCCAGCGCGCGCCGTGCTTGAGCGCCGCGTCGATCTCCTGCTTGAGGACGACGAATTCCGCCAGCGCGACCTCCGCCTTCGAGCGCTGGCCGAAATCGGCGTTCATCGCCTCGGCGAGCGCGTCGCGGTGCGAGAACAGCACGTCGCGCAGCGCCTTGAGATTGCGCGCGCGTGCGTCCCAGGACGGGAACGGGTCACGCAGGAAGGCTTCGCGCTGCGTGGCGAGCAGCGAGTCCAGCGCGGCGCGCGGGTCTTCGGGCGCGTTCCGGGCGAAGTCTTCGGGCAGGTCCTGCTTCATGGTCGGTCCTCGTGGGGTTCGCGCTCGCTTTGGCGCGCGGGCGAACGGAAAAATCGGCTCGTGCTCTCGGGTCGCACCGAGGGGTCACACTGAGCGCGACGGAAACGCCCGCTCGATGATCGCGGCATGATCGAAGCGTGCGGGCAGCGTGCCGAATACGCGGTCGCAGTCGGCGTCGTGCTCGTCGAGGCGCGTGGCGATGAACGCTTCGGCGATGTCCGGCGGACTGTCGCGCAGCAGCACGGCCTGCGCGATCAGCACGATTTGCTGCGCGATGCGCCGCGCGCTCGCCTCGCGTGTGCCCGGCGCGCCGTTGAGCAGCACCGAGAGGCGGTCGAGCGCGGCGTTCAGAACCGGGTGAGTCTGCGCGTCGCGCCGCCACGCGAGAAAGAGCGCCTGGGCGGCGTCGGCCTCGCGCTCCAGCGCGCGCAGCACGTCGAGGCACATCACGTTGCCCGAGCCTTCCCAGATCGAGTTGACGGGCGCTTCGCGGTAGAAGCGCGCCATCGGCCCTTCCTCGACGTAACCGTTGCCGCCCCACACTTCCATGGCCTCGCCCGTGAACGCGAGCGCGCGCTTGCAAACCCAGAACTTCGCCGCCGGCGTGACGATGCGACGCCAGGCGCGTGCTTCGAGCGACGGGTCGTCCGGATCGCCGGGTTTCGCGTCGGCGCTGTCTTCGAAGGCGCGCGCGAGACGCATGAAGAGCGCCGTCGCCGCTTCCGATTCGAGCGCGAGATCGGCGAGCACGTTTTGCATGAGCGGCTGCTGCGCGAGCACGCGGCCGAACGCGCTGCGGTGGCGCGCGTGGTGGATCGCCTGCACGAGCGCCGCGCGCATGAGCGCCGCGCTGCCGATCACGCAGTCGAGCCGCGTGTAGTTCGCCATCTCGATGATGGTCGACACGCCGCGGCCTTCGTCGCCGATCATGACGCCGTACGCATCGAAGAATTCCACTTCGCTGCTTGCATTCGAGCGGTTGCCGAGCTTGTTCTTCAGGCGCTGCACGTTGACCGCGTTTTTCGTGCCGTCCGGCCGGTAGCGCGGCACGAAGAAGCATGAGAGTCCGGGGGCGCCCGAGCCGTCGTGTTCCGTGGTGCGCGCGAGCACGAGATGCGCGTCGCACTGCGGCGCCGAGAAAAACCACTTGTGGCCGGTGAGCAGATACGCCGCGCCGCGTCCTGTTTCGACGCTCGCTGGGCGCGCCTCGGTGCGGTTGCTGCGCACGTCCGAGCCGCCTTGCTTCTCCGTCATGCCCATGCCGATCATCATCGAGCGCTTCTGCGCGAGCGGCAGGTCGCGTGCGTCGTGTTCGCGCGTGTAGAGCGGCGCGCGCAGCGTTTCGAACAGCGCCGGCTCGCGCTGCAGCACGGCAATGCTCGCGAACGTCATCGTCAGGGGGCACAACGACCCCGATTCGAGTTGCGCGTGCAGGAAGTAGCCTGCGCAGCGCGCGGCCATCGCACCCGGACGCGGGTCCGAATACGGCAGCGCGTGCAGCCCCTGCTCGCGTAGCAGCGTCAGCAGTTCGTGCCAGGCGGGGTGGAATTCGATCGCGTCAATACGCTCGCCGCGCGGGTTGTGCGTGTGCAGTTCGGGCTCGTGGCGGTTGGCGAGGTCGGCGAGCGCGAGCGTTTGCGCTTTGCCGAGCGTCTCGCCGTGGCGCGCGAGCGTGTCGCGATGCCAGTCCGCGCCCGCGCGCGCAAGGGCCTCGCCGAGCGCCGCGTCGATGGTGAAGAGGTTGTAGTCGGCGAGCGGCGGCACCTGGTTCGTGACCTCGTGGGTCGTGCCGGGGCGATGCGTGACTTCCGTCGGGTTCATCTGCCTGTCTCCGATGCAAGGCTGCTGCGGTGCGCGGCGTGCTTCGCGCGCGGCCGTTCGTGTTGTGTTCGGTCGTGACGGGGAGGCGTGCGCAGCGGCCGCTCCATGGGAAGCGTGCGTGAGGTGAGTGATTCTTGTGCGCTCCAGCGCTCCCTTTGCGGCTTGCTGGAATCTTTCGGGTTTCAGCTCTGGCGGCTGAACCGCCTTTCATCATAGGCCGCGATCCGCCGTCAGGTTTAGAGGGGATGCTCTGACATAAAAGCTGACCTCGGAATCAGACGCTTCCTACAATGCGCCATTGAAACCGAAAACGAACGAGCGTGCAAATAGCGCGCCGGTGCCTCGCAAGGGACAGCCGACAGGCGGAGACGATGCAATACGACTACATCATCGTAGGCGGCGGCTCGGGCGGCGCGTCGCTGGCGGGCCGGCTGGCCGACCGTTGCCCGCAGGCGAGCATCGCGCTCGTCGAAGCCGGGCCGCACACGGCGCGCAACCCATTCGTCAACATGCCGCTCGGCGTCGCCGCGCTCGTCCCGCGTCGCACGAAAAACAACTACGCCTATGAAACCGTGCCGCAGCCGGGTCTCGCCGGACGGCGCGGTTACCAGCCACGCGGCCGCGGCTTCGGCGGCTCGAGCACCATCAACGCGATGATCTACACGCGCGGCCATCCGCTCGACTACGACGAATGGGCGCAGCTTGGCTGCACAGGCTGGGCCTGGCGCGACGTCCTGCCATACTTTCTGCGCGCCGAGGACAACGAGCGCGGCGCGAGCGCCTGGCATGGCGCGGGCGGCCCGCTAGGTGTGGCCGACCTGCGCGAGCGCAATCCGGTGGCCGCGCGCTTCGTCGAGGCCGCGCAGGAGGCGGGCTTTCGCCTGAACGACGACTTCAATGGCGAGGAACAGGAGGGCGTCGGCTTCTATCAGGTGACGCAACGCGGCGGCGAACGCTGCACGGTGGCGCGCGCGTATCTGTATGGGCGAGAGCGGCCGCACCTGCATCTGATCGCCGACGCGACGGTCCTGCGCGTGAGCTTCGACGGCGCGCGCGCGAGCGGCGTGGAGGTTTCGCGCGGCGGCGCGATCGAGACCCTGCAGGCGCGCGCCGAGGTGATCCTCGCGGCGGGCGCGTTCAACTCGCCGCAATTGCTGATGTGCTCGGGCATCGGCCCCGCCGACGAACTGCGCGCGCTCGGCATTGCGGTGCGCCACGATGCGCCCGAAGTCGGCCGCAACCTGATCGACCATATCGACTTCACCTTCAACAAGCGCGTGCATTCGAGCGACACCGTGGGCTACTCGCTGCGCGGCGCGGCGCGCATGACCACGGGGCTCGTGCGTTATCTGCAGGGGCGCCGCGGCATGCTCACGACCAACGTGGCGGAGGCGGGCGGCTTTCTGAAGAGCCGCCCGGAGCTCGACCGGCCCGACCTGCAGCTGCACTTCTGCACGGCACTCGTCGACGATCACAGCCGCCGCCTGCATTGGGGTCACGGCTATTCGCTGCACGTGTGCGTGCTGCGCCCGGCGAGCCGCGGCACGGTCACGCTCGCGAGCGCCGACGCGCGCGTGGCGCCCGTGATCGACCCGCGCTTTCTCTCCGATACGCGCGATCTCGACGCGCTCGCGCAGGGCGCGCGCCTCGCGCGGCGCATACTCGATGCGCCCGCGCTGGCACAGCTGGGCGGCCGCGAACTCTACACGCATGGCGCGCAGAGCGACGCGCAAATGCGCGAGACGATCGCCCGCCATGCCGACACGATCTATCACCCCGTCGCGACCTGCCGCATGGGCGGCGACGCGCGCTCCGTCGTCGATCCGCAGTTGCGCGTGCGCGGCGTGACGGGTCTGCGCGTTGCCGACGCCTCCGTCATGCCGACACTCATCGGCGGCAACACGAATGCGCCGAGCGTGATGATCGGCGAGCGTGCGGCCGACTTCATCGTACAAGCGAGCCAGGAGCGCGATACGGCGCTTCAGCGCGTCGACGTTTGACGCGCGAGTTCGCTTTTTTTGGGCGTCTCATGGCGGTGATACAAAAAGCCGTCCGGCGCGAGCCGGGCGGCTTTTTTCGTTGCGCGCCGCTTCAGCCTGGCTTCTGCGGCTGCTTCTCCATCCCCGGCGGATGCACGAAGTCATCGAGAAACGTGAAGGGCTTGCCGTACTCCGAGCGCGCGACGTCGAGCCAGGCGCGCGCCGCATGCGAGAGATAGCCGCTGCGCTTCCAGCCGATCGCCATGTCCCAGGTGATTTGCGGCTCGCTCACGGGCAGGCAGGTGAAGCGCTCGGCGTCGAGCCGGCGCACGTACGGCGCGGGCAGGAGCGCAATGCCCACGCCCGCGAGCACGAGCGCCGCCATCAAGTCCCAGTGGCCGCTGCGCCCCACCACCTGCGGCACGAAGCCGGCCGTGCGGCATGCACCCAGCACGACGTCGTTGAGCGCGAGGCTTTCGCCGTAGAACACGAACGGCTCGGCGGCCAGTTCCGCGAGCGGCACGGCAAGCTTGTTGTCCCAGCGCGAGCCGCGCCGCGCGACGAGCCACAGCAGTTCGTGCGCGATCGGCAGGACGTCGATGAGCGCGGGATCGACGGGCAGCAGCACGCCGCCCAGCTCCAGTTCGCCCGAGATCAGCGCGGCTTCGATCGCGCGCGAGCCCTGCTCGAAAAGCTTCAGCTCGATCTTCGGATAGCGCTGGCGGAACGTGGCGATCGCGGGTGTGAAGAGCGAACCGCCCATCGGCGGAATGCCGATGGTGAGTTCGCCGCGCCCGAGCGTGCCGAGATCGGCGAGTTCGGCTTGTAGCTGCGCCTGCGCGGCGAGCACGTCCTGGCCGCGCTGGTAGACGATCCGCCCGGCGTCGGTGAGCACCATCTGGCGCGCGTCGCGCAGCAGGAGCGGTGTGCCGGTCTCGTCTTCGAGCGCCTTCACCATCTTGCTGATGGTCGGCTGCGTGACATGCAGCTTTTCGGCCGCGGCGGTGAAGCTCTGTTGCCGCACCACCTCGATGAAATAGCGAAGCGCGCGCAGTTCCACGATCGGGACTCCACAAATGTGCAGGACGCACGCTCAGCGGGGTGCTGAGTTGGTGCATTCCAATATGGAATGTAACAGATGACTCCAAGTCATTATGTTTATGCTGCGCTGCACCCTATACTAACTTCCATTCCAGTGTCACTTAGGGTTTGCCATGACTGCATCGACCACGACCGCGAAAGTCTCTGATAGCGCCGCGCGCAACGTGGGCGGCGTGGCGAGCCTCGGGCGCCGTATTGGCCGCATTACCGTGCAATCGGCGCTGCTCGCGGGCATCTGGTACGCCGCCGACGCCCTCACGCGCGTCACCCACCTGCCGGTGCCGGGCGGCGTGGTTGGCTTGGTGCTGCTGCTCGCGCTGCTCTTTTGCGGCGGCGTCGCGCCGCGCTGGGTGAAGGCGGGCGCCGACTGGCTGCTCTCCGACATGCTGCTGTTCTTCATCCCGGCCGCCGTGGCAGCCGTGAAATACGGCGGCCTCTTTCGCGCCGACGGCTGGCGTCTCGCGCTCGTCGTGGTCGGCGGCACGCTGATGGTGATGGTGGCCGTGGCGTTCGCGGTCGAACAGGCCGCAAAGCTCGAACGGCGCCTCGCGCTGCGCCGCGTGCGCGATTCGCGGCACTCGCGCCACCTGGCGCGGGCTTGATACAGCAAGGTCCTGAATCGAGAAGGGTGATTCCGTCATGAACACGTTTTATGCGTCCCTGTTCGCCGACGACGCGGCGCGGCTCATCGCCGCCGGCTGCTTCATCCTCACCGTCGCGCTCTATTTCGCCTCGAAGGCGCTCTATGCGCGCTTTCGCTCACCGTGGCTCACGCCGCTCGTCGCGGTGCCCGCGGTGCTCGGCGTGTTCGTGCTGGTGCTCCATATTCCGTACCCTGTGTACTTCCAGGACACGCGCTGGCTCATGTGGCTGCTCGGCCCGGCCACGGTGGCCTTCGCGGTGCCGATCTACGAGTACCGTGACCTGCTCAAGCGCCACTGGATCTCGCTCACCGTGGGCGTGACGGTCGGCATCGTCGTGGCGGTGGGCGGCTCGCTCGCGCTGGCCAAGCTCCTGCACCTTTCGCCCGATCTGCAGCGCAGCCTGATGACGCGCTCGATCTCCACGCCGTTTGCGCTCGCGGTGTCGGACAAGATCCACGCGCCGCGCGACCTCACCGCGCTCTTCGTGATCGCCACGGGCGTGTGCGGCATGCTGTTCGGCGAACTGGTGCTCGGCCTCGTGCCGCTGCGCACGCGGCTTGCGCGCGGCGCGCTCTTTGGCGCGGCGGCGCACGGCGTGGGCACGGCGAAGGCGCGCGAACTGGGCAGCGAAGAAGGCGTGGTGGCGAGCCTCACGATGATGATCGCAGGCGTGGTGATGGTGCTGCTCGCGCCGGCCCTGGGCTTTCTGCCGATTTGAAGTCTGGCGGGCGAATGCACCCGCTTTTTCACCAATGCCCGCACGCGCGGGCGCCATTCCAATTTGCTACAATCACGCCTCGTCTTCGAGGAGCGTTGCGACGGGTTTTCTGCGACCCGCCAGGCTCGAAGGCGCTCAATACGGTCGATTCGAGGGCGCGATGCCACGAAGTCACCGCACTGAAAACGGCGCTCACGTCTTTAATTTCTAGTCACTTTTAGAAAGGAGGGCGTGATGAACGCCGCAGTTCCGCAAGATCAAGCCAAAGATTTCATCGTCGCCGATATGTCGCTTGCCGCCTGGGGCCGCAAGGAACTCAACATCGCCGAAACCGAAATGCCGGGCCTCGTGCAGACCCGCGAAGAGTACAAGGCGCAGCAGCCGCTCAAGGGCGCGCGCATCGCGGGCTCGCTGCACATGACGATCCAGACGGGCGTGCTGATCGAGACGCTGACGGCGCTCGGCGCCGACGTCCGCTGGGCCTCGTGCAACATTTTCTCGACGCAAGACCACGCCGCTGCCGCGATCGCGCAGGGCGGCGTGCCGGTGTTCGCGTTCAAGGGCGAATCGCTCGACGAATACTGGGAGTTCTCGCACCGCATCTTCGAATGGCCGAACGGCGAATTCGCCAACATGATCCTCGACGACGGCGGCGATGCCACGCTGCTGCTGATCCTCGGCTCGAAGGCTGAAAAGGACCGCTCGGTCATCGCCAAGCCCACGAACGAAGAGGAAGTGGCGCTCTACAAGTCGATCGCCGCGCACCTCGACGTCGATCCGCAGTGGTACTCGAAGCGCCTTGCGCACATCCAGGGCGTGACCGAGGAAACCACGACGGGCGTCCACCGCCTGTACCAGATGGAGAAGGAAGGGCGTCTGCCGTTCCCGGCGATCAACGTCAACGATTCGGTCACGAAGTCGAAGTTCGACAACCTGTACGGCTGCCGCGAGTCGCTCGTGGACGGCATCAAGCGCGCGACCGACGTGATGATCGCGGGCAAGATCGCCGTGGTCGCAGGTTACGGCGACGTGGGCAAGGGTTGCGCGCAGTCGCTGCGTGGCCTCGGCGCCACGGTGTGGGTCACGGAAATCGATCCGATCTGCGCGCTGCAGGCGGCGATGGAAGGCTACCGTGTCGTGACGATGGAATACGCCGCCGACAAGGCCGACATCTTCGTGACGGCCACCGGCAACTACCACGTGCTGAACCACGATCACCTGAAGGCGATGCGCCACAACGCCATCGTCTGCAACATCGGCCACTTCGACTCGGAAATCGACGTTGCGTCGACGCGCCAGTACCAGTGGGACAACATCAAGCCGCAAGTCGACCACATCATCTTCCCGGACGGCAAGCGCGTGATCCTGCTGGCCGAAGGCCGCCTCGTGAATCTGGGCTGCGCCACGGGCCACCCGTCGTTCGTGATGTCGAACTCGTTCACGAACCAGACGCTCGCGCAGATCGAACTGTTCACGCAGGGCAAAAAGTACGAGAACAAGGTGTACGTGCTGCCGAAGCACCTCGACGAAAAGGTCGCACGCCTGCACCTCGCGCGCATCGGCGCGAACCTGACTGTGCTGTCGGACGACCAGGCTTCGTACATCGGCGTCGACAAGAACGGTCCGTTCAAGCCGAACCACTATCGCTACTAAGCCGATACAACGCGATACAAAACGGGCTGCGGTTTTAAGCCCGTTTTAAGCGGTCAAGCGGATGCTGACCCCAATCCCCGCGCGCGCAGCGTGTGGGGATTGCGGGCGGCATCCGCCGCTGGCACCTGGCGATACAAAAGCAACGACGCAAAAGGAGTCCTTATGACCGTGCTGCTGACCTGGCTGATCAACGCGCTCGCGCTCCTGATCATCACCTGGCTCGTTCCGTCGATCCATATCCGCAGTTTCGGCACCGCGCTCATCGTCGCGATCGTGCTCGGCCTCATCAACGCCGTGCTGCGCCCGCTGCTGATCGTGCTCACGCTGCCTGTGACCATTCTCACGCTCGGCCTTTTCATCCTCGTGGTGAACGCGCTGTGCTTCTGGCTGGCGGCGTCACTCCTCAAGGGCTTCGAGGTGTCGGGCTTCTGGTCGGCATTTTTCGGCTCGATCCTGTACAGCATCGTGTCGTGGCTGCTTTCGGCGCTGATTTTTGGCAACCGCAGCCTCGTCTGACGCGGGCCCGGGCCACTCACATTCGCGGGCCGGCCTCACTGGCCTCATCAACATGAAACCGATCGAACTCTCATTCGAATTCTTCCCGCCGAAGACGCCGGACGGCGTGGAAAAGCTGCGCGCCACGCGCGCCCAGCTCGCCACGCTCAAGCCGAAGTTCGTCTCGGTGACGTTCGGCGCGGGCGGCTCGACGCAACAGGGCACGCTCGACACCGTCGTCGATATCGCGAAGGAAGGCGTCGAAGCGGCGCCGCACCTCTCGTGCATCGGCTCTTCGAAAGAGAGCCTGCGCGCGATTCTCGGCGAGTACCGCTCGCGCGGCATCCGCCACATCGTGGCGCTGCGCGGCGACCTGCCCTCGGGCATGGGCGCGATGGGCGAGCTGCGCTACGCGTCGGAGCTCGTCGCGTTCATCCGCGAGGAAACCGGCGACGCGTTCCACATCGAAGTGGCCGCGTATCCCGAGTACCACCCGCAGGCGCGTTCGCCGCGCCACGACCTCGAAGCGTTCGCGCAAAAGGTGAAAGCGGGCGCCAATTCGGCGATCACGCAGTACTTCTTCAACGCGGATGCGTATTTCCGCTTTGTCGACGACGCGAAGAAGCTGGGCGTGGATATTCCCATCGTGCCTGGCATCATGCCGATCACGAACTACTCGCAGCTCATGCGCTTTTCGGAAATGTGCGGCGCCGAAGTGCCGCGCTGGGTCGCGAAGCGCCTGGAAAGCTTTGGCGACGATCGCGAGTCGATTCGGGCGTTCGGGCTCGACGTGGTGACCAACCTGTGCCGCCGTCTCGTCGAGGCGGGCGTGCCGGGCATCCACTTCTACACGCTCAATGCGGCGCAGGCCACCAAGGCCGTTTGCGAGCGGCTCGGGTTCTAGGGCGCCCACGCTCGACTCGGCAAGCGACAATCAACCGCGCGGTTCCCGGACTCCCGGGCCGCGCGGTTTTCTTTTGGGTAGAGCGATCCGCGTGACGTGCGTCAGGCGCTCAGGCCCGCCCTGGAGCGTGCGTCAATTCGGCGCGCTATTGTCGTGTTCAGGCGCAATAAAAAAGGGGCAAAGCTACGTTGCACCGCACCATGGGGCAACAAGCGATCCTGTCAACCCGGCGTTTTCCACAGGCGACGGGACTTTTGGCTTGCTTGTGACTGCGGCACGTGCTCAAGTAAGATCGCGCTACGCTGGCGCAAGCTGGCATTGAACTGGAGGAAACATGAAAGAAAACAAACTGTTGCGTGCTGCCCGATTGACGTCTCTCGTGGCGCTCGCAGCGGCATCGATTGGTGGAGCCCCGCTCGCGCACGCCGCGCAAAGCATTCCGAACAAGACGCTCGTCTACTGCTCGGAAGGCAGTCCCGCCGGCTTCGACCCCGCCCAATACACCACGGGCGTCGACTTTACCGCGAACACGTTTACCGTCTACAACCGCCTCGTCGAATTCGAGCGCGGCGGTACCAAGGTCGAACCGGGTCTCGCAGAGTCGTGGGATGTTTCCGCAGACGGCAAGAGCTACACGTTCCATCTGCGCCATGGCGTGAAGTTCCAGACCACCTCGTTCTTCAAGCCCTCGCGCGAATTCAACGCCGACGACGTCGTGTTCACGTTCGATCGCATGCTCGACGCGAACAACGCGTTCCGCAAAGCGTACCCGGTGTCGTTCCCGTATTTCACGGACATGGGGCTCGACAAGCTGATCGCGAAGGTCGAAAAGGTCGATCCGTACACGGTCAAGTTCACGCTGAACGAGCCGAACGCGCCGTTCATCCAGAACATGGCGATGGAATTCGCCTCGATTCTCTCGGCTGAATACGCGGATCAACTGATGAAGGCCGGCAAGGCCGCCGACATCAACCAGTTCCCGGTCGGCACGGGTCCGTTCATCTTCAAGAGCTACACGAAGGACGCAACCATCCGTTTCGACGGCAATCCTGACTACTGGAAGCCGGGCGCCGTGAAGCTTTCCAAGCTGATCTTCTCGATCACGCCGGACGCCAGCGTGCGCGTGCAGAAGATCAAGCGCGACGAATGCCAGGTGATGAGCTATCCGCGTCCCGCCGACATCGCGCCGCTGAAGGCCGAGGCGAACATCGCGATGCCGTCGCAGCCGGGCTTCAACCTGGGCTATCTGTCGTACAACGTCACGCACAAGCCGCTCGACAACGCGGACGTGCGCCACGCGCTCGACATGGCGATCAACAAGAAGGCGATCATCGACTCGGTGTACCAGGGCGCGGGCCAGCTCGCAACCAACCCGATGCCGCCGACGCAGTGGTCCTACGTCAAGAACCTGCCGGCCAACGCGTACGACCCGGCGAAGGCCAAGGCGCTGCTCGCCAAGGCTGGCTTGTCGAACGGTTTCGAGATCACGCTGTGGGCCATGCCCGTGCAGCGCGCCTACAACCCGAACGCCCGTCTGATGGCCGAAATGATCCAGGCCGACTGGGCCAAGGTCGGCGTGAAGGCGAAGATCGTCACGTATGAGTGGGGCGAGTACATCAAGCGTGCGCACGCGGGCGAGGACGACTCGATGCTGATCGGCTGGACGGGCGACAACGGCGACCCCGACAACTGGCTCGGCACGCTGCTCGGCTGCGAGGCCGTGAACGGCAACAACTTCGGCAAGTGGTGCTACAAGCCGTTCGACGAGCTGGTCCAGAAGGGCCGTCAGACGTCGGACGTTGCGCAGCGCACGAAGTTCTACCAGCAGGCGCAGCAGATCTTCGCGCAGCAACTGCCGTTCTCGCCGATCGCTCACTCGACCGTCTATCAGCCGGTCAGCAAGAAGGTGATCGACATGCGCATCGAACCGCTCGGCTACGCGCGCTTCGACGGCGTGGGCATGCAGTAAGGATAATCGGGTAAGACTTTCCGCTCGGTCCGCACATCAGCCAGGACCGGCGGAAAATGGTCCGGCGACCGGGGTCACGAGCCCCTGTCGCCGGTTGCGTTTCATTTCAAGCTTTTGGGGGAACACCACATGTTCCGCTTCGTATTGCGCCGCATCGGCATGGTCATACCCACGTTCATCGGTATCACCATTCTGGCGTTCGCACTCATCCACCTGATTCCGGGCGACCCCATCGAAGTGATGATGGGCGAGCGCGGCGTCGATCCGCAAATGCACGCCGAGGCGATGCACCGCTTAGGGCTCGACGAGCCCCTGCCGATGCAGTATGTGCACTACGTCTGGCACGCCGTGCACGGCAATCTCGGCACCTCGATCATCACCAACACGAGCGTGATGGGCGAGTTTCTCGCGCGCTTTCCCGCCACCGTCGAGCTTTCGATCTGCGCGCTCATTTTCGCGCTCGCGATCGGCTTGCCCGCTGGCGTGATCGCGGCACTCAGGCGCGGCACCGTCGTCGATCACGGCGTCATGGGCACCGCGCTCACCGGCTACTCCATGCCGATCTTCTGGTGGGGGCTCATCCTCATCATGGTGTTCTCGTCGAAGCTCGGCTGGACGCCTGTGTCGGGCCGCATCGCGGTGGAATTCGACATTCCTCACGTGACCGGCTTCATGCTGATCGACTCGCTCCTGCCCGGCACCGACGAAGGCGCGTTCAGGTCGGTTCTGAGCCACCTGATCCTGCCGGCCATCGTGCTCGGCACGATTCCGCTCGCCGTGGTCGCGCGCATGACGCGCTCTTCCATGCTCGAAGTGCTGCGCGAGGACTACATCCGCACCGCGCGCGCCAAGGGTCTTTCGCCCTTGCGCGTGATCGTCGTGCATGCGCTGCGCAACGCGCTCATTCCCGTGGTGACCGTGATCGGTCTGCAGGTCGGCACGCTGCTCGCGGGCGCGGTGCTCACCGAAACGTTGTTCTCCTGGCCGGGCATCGGCAAATGGCTGATCGACGCGATCAGCCGGCGCGACTACCCGGTGGTGCAAGGCGGCATTCTCATGATCGCGACGCTCGTGATCGTCGTGAACCTGTTCGTCGATCTGCTGTACGGCGTGCTCAACCCGCGCATTCGACATACGAGGTAAGCGAGCCATGAAAATGCGAACCCCACAACACATCATTCAACACCAGGAGGCATGATGGCTGACATTCAGAACACCGTGCCTCGCGCCGTCACGCCGCCTTCGGGCCGCGCACTCGTGCTGCGCGAATTCTGGGCGAACTTCTCGCGCAACAAGGGCGCCGTCGGCGCCGGCGTGATCGTGCTGCTGCTCGTCTTCCTCGCGATCTTCGCGCCGTTGGTCGCACCGCACAGCCCCATCGAGCAATATCGCGACTACGTGAAGATTCCGCCCGCGTGGCTCGACGGCGGCAACTGGAAGTTCATCCTCGGCACCGACGAAGCGGGCCGCGACATCCTCTCGCGTCTCATGTACGGCGCGCGGCTTTCGCTGTGGATCGGCTGCGTCTCGGTCGTGCTCGCGCTGATTCCGGGCATCGTGCTCGGGCTCGTGGCCGCGTTCTTCGAGAAGTGGGCCGATACGCCCATCATGCGTCTCATGGACGTGCTGCTCGCGCTGCCCTCGCTCTTGCTCGCGGTCGCCGTGGTCGCGATCATCGGTCCGGGCCTCACGAACACCATGCTCGCGATCGCGATCGTGGCGCTGCCCGGTTACGTGCGTCTCACGCGCGGTTCGGCCTTGGGCGAACTGCACAAGGAGTACGTGACCGCTTCACGCGTGGCCGGTGCCGGCACGCTGCGCCTGATGTTCTCGCAGGTGCTGCCCAACTGTACGGCTCCGCTCATCGTGCAGGCGACGCTCGGCTTTAGCTCGGCGATTCTCGACGCCGCCGCGCTCGGCTTCCTCGGCCTGGGCGTTCAGCCGCCGCGTGCAGAGTGGGGCGCGATGCTCGCCTCGGCGCGCGACTACATCGACAGCGCATGGTGGATCGTCACGATGCCGGGTCTGTCCATCCTCATTTCGGTCCTCGCGATCAACCTGCTCGGCGACGGGCTGCGCGACGCGCTCGATCCCAAGCTCAAGCGGATGGCCTGACATGACTCAAGACCTTTTGACTATCCGCAATCTGGCGGTGAACTTCAACGGCCTGCCCGCCGTTGACCGGGTGAATCTGTCGGTCGCGCCTGGCGAAGTGCTCGGCATCGTCGGCGAATCGGGCTCGGGCAAGAGCGTGACGATGATGGCGCTGATGGGCCTCATCGACGCCCCCGGCAAGGTGAGCGCCGATTCGATCACGTTCGACGGCCGCGATCTTCTCAATGCCACTGGCAAGGAGCGCCGCCGCATCGTGGGCAAGGACATCGCCATGGTGTTCCAGGACGCGCTCACGAGCCTGAACCCGAGCTACACCATCGGTTATCAGATCAAGGAAGTGCTCAAGCTGCACGAAGGTCTGCGCGGCTCGGCGCTCAACACGCGCGCGCTGGAACTGCTCGACCAGGTGGGCATTCCCGACGCGAAGAACCGTATCGACAACTTCCCGCACCAGATGTCGGGCGGCATGAACCAGCGCGTGATGATCGCGATGGCCGTGGCCTGCAACCCGAAGCTGCTGATCGCCGACGAGCCCACCACGGCGCTCGACGTGACGATCCAGGCGCAGATCATGGAGTTGCTCGTGCGTCTGCAGAAGGACCGCGGCATGGCGCTCGTGCTGATCTCTCACGATCTGGCCGTGGTTTCCGAAGTCGCGCAACGCGTGGCCGTGATGTACGCGGGCGAGATCATCGAAACGAACCGCGTGCCGGACATCTTTTCGCGTCCGCATCATCCATACACGGAAGCGCTGCTCGCCGCGATTCCCGAGCACAACAAGGGGGCGATGCGTCTTGCCGCGCTGCCCGGCATGGTGCCCGGCCGCGACGACCGGCCGAGCGGCTGTCTCTTCGCGCCGCGCTGCAAGTACGTGGTGGACGACTGCATGAAGGCGCGGCCTGCGCTCGACGCGGTGACCGATGAGAGCGGCGATGCGCAAGTGCGCTGCATCAAGCCGCTGAACGCAGCGGTGAACCTGACTAACCTGACCAAAGGAGGCGCGCGATGAACGCAGTCCAGCAACACGCGGCTCATGAGGACGATAAGGTTCTCGTCGCGGAAAACCTCAAAAAGCATTACTCCGTCAAGCGCGGCATGTTCGGCACGGGCACCGTGAAGGCGCTCAATGGCGTGTCGTTCTCGCTCACGCGCGGGCGCACGCTCGCCGTGGTGGGCGAGTCCGGCTGCGGCAAATCGACGCTAGCGCGCCAGCTCACGATGATCGAGCCGCCCACCGCGGGCAAGCTCACCATCGACGGCGAGGACGTTGCGCACGCAAACGCGGCGAAGATCGCCGCGCTGCGCCGCCGCGTGCAGATGGTGTTCCAGAACCCGTTCGCCTCGCTCAATCCGCGCAAGACCGTGGAGCAGACCCTCGGCGAGCCGCTCGCCATCAACACGCGGCTCACGGCGAGCGAGCGCGCTGACCGCATCGCGCACATGATGCGCATCGTCGGCCTGCGGCCCGAGCACGCCAAGCGCTATCCGCACATGTTTTCGGGCGGCCAGCGCCAGCGCGTGGCGATCGCGCGCGCCATGATTCTCGACCCGCAGATCGTCGTGGCCGACGAGCCGGTTTCCGCGCTCGACGTCTCGATCCAGGCTCAGATTCTCAATCTGTTCATGGACTTGCAGGAGCAGTTCCGCACGAGCTACGTGTTCATTTCGCACAACCTGGCCGTGGTCGAGCACATTGCCGACGACGTGATGGTGATGTATCTGGGCGGCGTGGCGGAACTGGGCGACAAGCACACGGTGATCTCGCGGCCGCGCCATCCGTACACCCGCTCGCTGCTTTCGGCCACGCCCGCGATCTTCGAAGCGGACCGCCGCGTGAAGATCAAGCTCGAGGGCGAATTGCCTTCGCCGCTCAACCCGCCGTCTGGTTGCACGTTCCATCAACGTTGTCCATACGCGGTCGATCGGTGTCGTAAGGAAGTGCCTGCACTTCGCGAAGTGGACGGCCGTCAGGTATCCTGCCATCGTGCAGAGGAGGTGGGGGAAGAGGATGGGCGGCCCATGCCGGCCTGAAGCGACGGCGGCGCGTCGTTTTATTGCTACGCGCCGCCAGTCGATGGGCGGCCGTCGTGCCGCCTTTTTCACTGTTTTTTCCAACGTTTTCTCCGCCGTTCTTTCAATCATTCCGGCTGCCGCTTTTGCCATGGTGGCCGGGCTGTGTACGGCTGTTCGTGTGACATTCGGTGTGGCTTTTCGCGTGGCATTCGCTGTGGCGTTCCGTGCGGCGTTGAAGACGGCGTCGATCGATGCGGTGCGCGTGGCGCTCACGCTGGCGCTTGCGATCGGCTTTCTCGCAGGCGCGCCGGGCTCGGCGTTCGCTGGCGGTGCCGTCGCCAACACGCCCGGGTTGCACCCGGCCGTGCCCATGCCGCCCGGTTCCGCTCGCGGCGCGAACGGCGGTATTCCCGGCTTTCACGCCGCGCCGGCCGTGCCGAGCTACGCATCGGGCACGACGGCTGGCGGCCCGGTGCGCACCCAGCCTGCGCGCATGCCGTTCTATGTCGCCACGCGCGGCAATCTCACGATCTATCTGCTCGGCACGCTCCATGTGGGCGACCCCGCCGACTACCCGCCCGGCCAGCCGTTTCGCCCGCAGATTCTCGCGGCGCTCGCCGCGTCGCCCATTCTCGCGCTCGAACTTTCCCCCGACGATCTGCTCGTTTCCCAGGACGACGTCTCGAAATATGGCGTGTGCAAGCGGCCCTGCCTGCCGGGCCTCCTGCCCGATCCGCTCTGGCAGAAGCTTGAAGCGCGCATGCGCGGCAATCCGGAAGCGCTCGCCGAGATCCGCAAGATGCGGCCGTGGCTCGCCTCGCTGCTCGTGGAAACCTACGATTCGCTGAGCGCCGGCCTGCAGACCGAGTACGGCACCGAGGCGCAGTTGCAGAACGTGTTCCTGCGCTGGAAGGGCCGCCGCATTGTCGGGCTGGAGACGCTCGCCGAGCAGATGCGCGCCTTCACGAACCTGAGCCTCGCGCAACAGCGCGAAATGCTCGCGCAGGACCTCGCGCAGACGCCCGCGCAAAACGTGTCCGACGTGCAGACGCTCCTGCACCTATGGCGCGTGGGCGACGCCGACGCGATCTCCGCGTGGGAATCGGCGCGCACCGAAAAGCTCTCTCACGACGCGCGCGTGGCGGCGTCGGTCGATAACCGCATCGTCTACGAGCGCAACCGGCGTTTCGTCTCGCGCATGCAGCAGTACGTGGCGCCCAACAAGCCGCTCTTCGTGGCCGTGGGCGCGCTGCACCTGGGCGGCCCGAGAGGCGTGCTCCAGCTGCTGCGCCAGCGTGGGTTCAACGTCGATCCGGGTTGAGCCGGGTTGAGCCGGGTTGAGCCGGGTTGGGTCGGGTTGGGTCGGGTTGGGTCTTTACGCTCGATCAGGAGCGCAGCCATTCAGCGACGCTCTCGCGGCCTGAAAGCAAAAAAGCCGGCTTTCGCCGGCTTTTTTGCAACCGCGCGCGTACGAGTCGTCAAAACCCGAACACATTCAGCAGCACGATATTCGCCGCGAGTACGCCCAGCGCCGTGGGCACCTGCACGCGTATCACCGCGTTCTTGTCGGGCAGTTCAAGCAGCGCGGCGGGCACCATGTTGAAGTTTGCGGCCATCGGCGTCATGAGCGTCCCGCAATAGCCCGAGAACATGCCGATGGCGGCCATCATCGCCGGATTGACGTGGAACACGCCCACCAGCACCGGCACGCCCACGCCGCCCGTCATCACCGGAAACGCGGCGAAGCCGTTGCCCATGATGATTGTGAAGAGCGCCATGCCCACGCAATAGACCACGACGGCAACGAAGCGCACGTCCATGTTGATGTACGACGTCGTCACGTGCGCAACGGCCTTGCCCACGCCGGCGTCCGAGAACACGAGGCCGAGCATGCCGAGCATTTGCGGCAGGACGGCGGCCCACGAAAGCGCATCGACGAGGCGGCGCGTCTCCTTCATCGACTGGCCGACGCTGTCGCGCGTGATGATGCAGGCAATGACGAGCGCGATCACGCAGCCAATGCCGAAGCCGATCAGCGTGACGTTCTTCGGGTCGATGAACGGCTTGCCGCCGAACACGAGATGGCTTGCCGCGAGCGTGAGCACGACGGTGACGACGGGAATGGTGAGCGCCGGCACGAAGAGCTTGTTGCCCAGACGCTTCGCGTTGGCGAGACGCGTTTCGAGCGCAAGCACCTTGGGCTTTGCGGCCGTCACGCCGCCGAGACCCGCGATCAGCGCCATGGCGAGCACGAGCACACCTACGACTTCGGCGGGCAGCAGGTCGCCGACGAGAAAGATGAGCGCGTAGAGCAGCCAGAAGCCGCCCGCCGTGAAGCGGCGCGGATGCTCGCGGTCCATCACGATCATGCCGCCGACGATGAGCAGCACGATGCCGAGCAGCCAGAAGAGCCAGTTGAGGGTGAGCGTCATGCTTCGTCTCCCTGTGCACGGTCTGCAGCCGCAGCCTTGACGTCGGTCGCGCCGCGCGGGCCGCCCAGTTCGCGTTCGAGCTTGCGATCGAGCAGCCAGAGCCGCGCGCCGTGAATCAGAAACGCGCAGATCGCCGTGGGAATACCCCAAAACGCCACATGGATCGGCTCCACCGAAACGCCCGCTTCCTTGAGCAGCGTGACCATCAGCACGATCGCGCCGAACGCGACGAAGATGTCCTCGCCGAAGAAGAGGCCCACGTTGTCGGTCGCGGCCGAGTAGGCGCGCAGCTTGTAGCGCACGGCGTCGGAGAGCTTGCCGAAGCGGTTTTCAGTGGCGCCTTCGGCCATCGGCGCGATGAGCGGCCGCACCATCTGCGGATGGCCGCCCAGGCCCGTCAAGCCGACGGCGGCGGTCAGCTCGCGCACGAGCAGATAGACGATGAGCAGACGCCCGGCGGTGGCCGCCTTGATGCTGCCGATCCAGATCTGCGCGCGCTCACGCAGGCCGTGGCGCTCCAGCAGCCCGATCACGGCGAGCGGCAACAGGATGATGAGCGGAATGTTGCGGGTCTTGATGAAGCCGGTGCCGATGGCGGCGAGAATCTTCGCCACCGGAAAGCCCCCGGCGAAACCGGTGACGACGGCCGCCGCGGCGACGATCAGCATCGGATTGAAGCGTAACAGGAAGCCGGCGATGATGACGGCCACGCCGATCAGCGGCCATAAGTTGACGGTGCTCTGCATGTGGATCTCCAAACGTATTGGCTTGTCGTTGATTGCCGCGGGTAGCGGCATTGACTTCGCGGCTCTGATGGCCGTTCGTGCAACTACGAACCTGCTGGGTACAACTACGCTTGGCAAGCTTGCGCTGCCGAGAGATTGCCAGGCGATTACCTTCGGTGATACGGCTCGAGCGGCGCGCGGCGCATGCCGCGCGCTTTGCTGCATGGAAGCTCGCGTGCGTCAGACTTCGCCGGCCCCCGCCGCGCGCACGCCGATGCCTGCGTCGTCGAGCGCCGTGCGGATGCGCCGCGCGAACGCGAGCGCGTGCGGGCCGTCGCCGTGCAGGCAAATGGTCTGCGCGTTGAGCGGCACCCAGGCGCCGTTCACGGCCTGCACGCGCCGCTCGCGGATCATCGCGAGCGTGCGCGCGAGCACGGTGTCTTCGTCGTCGAGCAGCGCGCCCGGCTCGCTGCGCGGCACGAGCGAGCCGTCCGCGCGATAGCCGCGGTCGGCGAACACTTCCTCGATGGCCACGAGCCCCGCTTCGCGCGCGGCCGTCACGAGGCCGCTGCCCGCGAGCGCGAAGACCGTCACGGACGGATCGAAGTCGTGCACGGCGGAGACGATTGCCTCGGCGATCTGCGGGTCACGCGCGGCCTGGTTGTAGAGCGCGCCGTGCGGCTTCACGTGGGCGATGCGTCCGCCTTCGGCCTGGGCGATCGCGGAAAGCGCGCCAAGCTGATAAAGCACGCCCGCGTAGATTTCCTCGGGCGGCAGGTTCATCTCCTTGCGGCCGAAGTTCTCGGGGTCGTTGAAGCTCGGATGCGCGCCGATCGACACGCCTTTTTCCACGGCCCAGCGCACGCATTCGCGCATGGCATTGGCGCCGCCCGCGTGCCAGCCGCACGCAATGTTGGCGGAGCTCACGAGGTCGAGCAGCGCCTCGTCGGAGCCGCAGCCTTCGCCGAGATCGGCGTTCAGATCGATGGTGGTCATGGTGTGTTCCTCTTACTGCTCGTGTTACCGATGGTGCTTGAAAATCACGCGCTCGCAGCCGCGGTCGCGCGGCGGCTCGCAAGGCGCTCGTCGTGCATGGCGATCGCGGCGTCGATCTGCCGCAAATACGCCCGTTCCTCTTCCAGCGCCGCGCGCGCGGCGGCCGGCGTCGCTTCCACGAAACGCACGCCACCGGTCAGCCGCACCTGGGCGAGCTTCCACCAGTCGGCGCGAATCACGGAGCCGATCTTCGGGTAGCCGCCGGTGGTCTGCGCGTCGGCCATCAGCACGATGGGCTGGCCGCTCGGCGGCACCTGGATCGTGCCGGGCAGCACGGCATGCGAGAGCAGATCCGCGCTGTTCGTGCGCGCGAGCGGCGTGCCCGTGAGCCGGAAGCCCATGCGGTTGCTGTTGGGGGTGATCTGCCATTCATCGGACCAGAGCGCGCGCTGCGCCTCGGGTGTGAAGCTGTCGTACTCGGGGCCGCGCAGCACGCGCACGGGCACGGCCCACGCCATGCCGTCCGGATGGCGTCCGCGCCGGTGATGCGGGTCGTCCGCCAACGCGAAGTTGCACCACACGGGCGCCTTCACGCCGAAGGCCGGCGCGCCCGGGTCGAGCGCGGCGCGCTCGCGGCCCGGCGCGAACGAGGCGCCGGTGGCGAGACGGTCGCCGTCTTTGAGCGCGCGGCCCGCGAGGCCGCCGAAGCCCGCCGCGAGGTCGGTGCTGCGCGAGCCGAGCATGGGCAGCACGTCGATGCCGCCGGCCACGCACACATAGGCGCGCATGCCACGCTTCGCGCCGTTGAGCACGAGTTCCTCGCCGGCCGCCACGGGCAGGCTCCACCACGACCAGACCGGGCGGCCGCCGAGGGTCGCGCCGAAGTCCGTGCCGGTAATGGCAACGCGCGTGGCGCGCGCGAAACGCAGCGCGACGGGGCCGAAGGTGATTTCCACGCCAGCGGCGTCGGGCCGGTTGCCGACGAGGCGGTTGCCCACTTCGAGCGCGAGCGTATCGAGCGCGCCGCCGGTTGCGACGCCCAGATGCCGGTAGCCGGGGCGGCCGAGATCCTGGACCGTGGTGAGCAGGCCCGCGCGAAGTACTTCGATCATGCGTGGAGCTCCGCGATGGTGAAACGCACGCGGTCGCCTGGCATGAGGAGCGAAGGCGGATTGCGCGAAGGGTCGAACAGCTTCGCGGCGGTGCGGCCGATCAGTTGCCAGCCGCCTGGCGAGGCGGCCGGATAAATGCCCGTCTGCTCCCCGCCGATGCCCACCGATCCGGCGGGGACGGCAAGGCGCGGCTCACGGCGCCGCGGCGTGTGCAGCGCGGGTTCGAGACCGCCGAGATAGGCGAAGCCGGGTTGAAAGCCGAGGAAGAACACCGTGTAGACGGCCGCCGCATGGCGCGCGGCGACGTCGGCGGCAGCGAGCGCGCAGTGCTGCGCGACCGCTTCGAGATCGGGGCCGTCTTCGCCGCCATAGATCACGGGTATCTCGACGTCGCGGCCTGCCGCGCTCGCGTCTTCGGCGTCGCGCCATGCGTCCCGAAGCGCGCCGGCGAGTGCCGCGGCGTCGGCCGAGAGCGGATCGAAGGTGATCGTCAGGTTGTTCATGCCGGGCACCACTTCGCGCACCGGCGCCCAGCCGCGCGCGAGCGCGGCGACGGCCCAGACGCGGCGCTGGACCTCGAGCGTGGCGGGCGGCGGCGCTTCGCAGACGAGCGCTTCGTCACCGAGAGGAAAAATGCGAGGGTCAGAATTCGGCATGTTGAATCGATCAGGGGGCGGTTTCGACCGGTCGAAAATCGGCGCACGGGGACGGCCGGTGCCGTTCCTTCCTAGCGTACATTGTCGATAAATTATCTACAATTTATCAATAAGCGTTTTCGCCAGGCGCACTGAAAACACACTGCAATTACACTCACGCCACGCCGTTTTGCCTTTTAGACCACCGACTACCGGGTTATCTGTCATGTCGCGCCAGCCGACCAAGATCGTTTCGTCCGAACATCTCGTCTCCGAATCGAGCGCCGAGCTTTCAGAGTTCGAGTACGCGCTCATCATGGCGAGCAATGCGTTCAACCGCTGGATGGTGCGCTGCATGTCGGCGGCGGGCGTGAAGGACATGACGCCGATCGAGGTGTCGCTGCTCCATCATGTCGGCCATCGCGAGCGGCGCAAAAAGCTCGCGGATATCTGCTTCGTGCTCAACATCGAGGACACGCACGTGGCCACGTACGCGTTGAAGAAGCTCGTCTCCAGAGGGTATGTAAAAAGCGAAAAGACCGGCAAGGAAGTCTTCTTTTCGGTCACGCCGGAAGGCCATGACCTGTGCCTGCGCTACCGCGACGTGCGCGAGAGTTGCCTCATCGCGACGCTCAAGGAAAGCGGCCTCACGAACCAGCAGATCGGCGACGCCGCGCAACTCATGCGCAATGCGTCGGGGCTCTATGACACGGCCGCGCGCGCGGCGGCTTCGCTTTGAGCGACTAAGGCGCTTTCAGCGCTCACGTGAACGTTGGCAAAGATGCGTGGCGGCGTCGGTCACCACGGCGTCGAGCGGCAGGTCGTGTGCCTCGCGCGCAAGCACGCCGTCGTCGATGCGGCACGCTTCATACGCAATGCCGACCGTGACGGGCACCGTCTCGCCAGGCCACGCGGCCAGCGTGCGGTCGTAGTAGCCGCCGCCGTAACCGAGGCGATAGCCGTCGCGATCGAAACCCACGCAGGGCACGAAGAGAAGATCGGGCACGATCACATCGCGCGATTGCGGCTCGAGTATCCCGTGATGGCCTTCGCGCATCGGTGCGTCCGGCGTCCAGCCGTGAAAGACGAGCGGCGCGTGGCGCTCGGCAATGGCGGGCAGGGCGGCGCGGCGTGACGCATCGGCGGCGAGCCAGGCGGTGATCCAGGCGCGCGCATCGAACTCGCCGCGCAAGGGCCAATAGAACCCGATCGAACGCGGCGAAAATTGCGTGACGAGCGCATCGAGACGAGCCGTCAGTGCCGCACCGATTGCCACGTCGGAAGCCGCCTCAATTCGCCGAGGAAGCAGCCTTGTACGCCAGTCCTTTTTGGATTCCGTGTGAGGGTTGCGTGCTATGCTTGGGTTCACCTCGCGCTCCAGAAATAACGATGTCCAAACGCCTTGTCCGAGTATATCGCGTGGTCGGTCTCGCACTGACTGCCGCGGCACTCGTAGCATGCAGCACGGCGGACGCCGTGCGCCCCGTCGCGTTGCCCGTAGGCGCAGTCCTTTCCAACGACGATCAGACTTTCATCCAGCTTCGCGAAGCCGCGCGCAACAACGATCCCGCGCGCGCCGCGCAACTCGCTGCGATGATTCCCGATTACCCGGCGCCGTCGTATCTCGAATACTTCCAGCTCAAGCCGCAGCTGTTCGATTCGCAAGGCCACGCGCGCATCGACGCGCCTGACGCACCGGTGCTGTCGTTCCTGCAGCGCTACGACGGCCAGGCGATCGCCGACCGCCTGCGCAACGACTATCTGACCGTGCTCGGCGCGCGCCACGACTGGGCGAACTTCGACCAGCAATATTCGCACTTCGTACTCAACGACGACACGCAAGTGAAGTGCTACGCGCTGGAGTCGCGCGCGGCGCGCGGCGAGAACGTCGCGAACGATGCGCGCGCGCTGCTCACCGAGCCGCGCTATTACGGCGACGGCTGCGTCGATCTCATCACCGCGCTTGCCATCAAAGGCCAGTTCTCGAGCGACGACGTCTGGCAGCAGATCCGCCTCGCCTACGAGCAGAACCAGACCTCGACCGGCGCCAAGCTGCTCGACGGCCTTTCGCAGCGTCCCGACCCGACCGCATTCAGCCAGGCAGTGAGCACGCCGCCGCTCACGCTCGCGCAAGGGGTTTCCGGCGATCCGCAGTCGCATCAGCTCGCACTGCTGGCCGTCACCGTGATGGCACGCAACGATCCGGCCATGGCCGCGGCGACCTACGCCGCCGTCGCGCCGCAGCTCACGTCGCCGGAGCGCACGATCGGCTGGGGCACGATCGGCTATCAGGCGGCGCAAAAGCGTCTGCCCGCCGCACTCGACTGGTATCGCCTCTCGGCCAACGCGCCGCTCTCGAACCCGGCTTACGAATGGCGTACGCGCGCCGCGCTGCTGGGCGGAGACTGGACCATGGTGCGCTGGTCCATCGAACAGATGCCCGCCGCGCTGCGCGCGCAACCGTCGTGGGTCTACTGGCACGCACGGGCGCTCAAGCAGGCCGGCGAAACAGGGCAGGCGAACCAGGAATTCGCGTCGATCTCGCAGGGCTATGACTTCTACGGCCAGCTCGCCACCGAAGAACTCGGCCAGAAGATCACCATCCCGCCCAAGACTACGGTTAGCGACGCCGAAATCGCCCAGGCTGCGCAAACACCGGGCTTCGCGCTCGCGCAGCGGTTTTACGCGCTGAACCTGCGACTCGAAGGCAATCGCGAATGGAACTGGCCGCTGCGTGGCATGAGCGATCGGCAGTTGCTCGCCGTCGCCGAGTACGCGAAGCGCATCCAGCTGCTCGACCGCACCGTCAACACGGCCGACCGCACGCAAACGGAGCACGACTTCTCGCTGCGCTATCTCGCGCCGTTCCGCGATGTCGTGGAACGCGACGCGCAGACCAACGGCCTCGACGTCGAATGGGCCTACGGCCTGATTCGCCAGGAATCGCGTTTCATTCTCAACGCCAAGTCGGGCGTGGGCGCAAGCGGTCTCATGCAGATCATGCCGGCCACGGCGCAGATGGTGGCGAAGAAGATCGGCCTCGGGCCCCTGTCGCGCGACCAGCTCAACGATCTCGACACCAATATCCTGCTCGGAACGAACTATTTGTCGATGATCTACAATCAGTTCGACGGCTCCGCCGTGCTCGCCACCGCGGGCTACAACGCCGGGCCGGGGCGCCCGCGCGCATGGCGCCAGACTTTGCAGGGCGGCGTCGAGGGCGCCATCTTCGCGGAAACCATTCCGTTCCAGGAAACCCGCGATTACGTGAAAAACGTGTTGTCGAACACGGTCTACTATGCGGCGCTGTTCGAGGGCCGTCCGCAATCGCTGAAGGCGCGTCTCGGCTATATCTCGCCGTAAGCGCCGGGCCGTTACGCCGCGCCGCTTCCCTTCATACGGAAACGCGCGCGGCATGACGGCACGCTGCGTGCTCCGTCTTCGGGCTGGCGCGCTGCGGGACGAACCGGACCTCGTACGCGGCGGCGCCGTCTGCCCGAGGAGGTCGAAGATGAGACATCAAGCCATTGCGGTCATCGGCGGTTCGGGATTCATCGGCAGCCATCTCGTCAACGCGCTCGTCGAGGCGGGCAAGGACGTGCGCGTCGCCACCCGCCGTCGCTACAACGCCCGCCATCTCACCCTGCTGCCCGTCGACGTGATCGAGGCCGATGTGTCCGATCCGGTCGCGCTCGCGGCCTTCGTCGAAAATGCGGACGCGGTCATCAATCTCGTCGGCACGCTCAACGGCGGGCGCGGCGATCCCTACGGCCCGGGCTTCGCGAAGCTGCACGTCGACTTGCCCACGAAGATCGTCGCCGCCTGCGAGGGCAAGGGCGTGCATCGCCTCATCCACATCAGCGCCATCGGCGCCGACCCGCGCGGGCCGAGCATGTACCTGCGCTCGAAGGGCGACGGCGAGAAAGCCGTGCACGCGGCCACGGCGCTCGCCACGACCATCTTCCGGCCTTCCGTCGTGTTCGGTCCTGAGGACACCTTCCTGAACCGTTTCGCGCTCCTGCAGCGGCTCTTTCCGATGATTCCGCTCGCCATGCCCGACGCGAAGTTCCAGCCGGTGTTCGTGGGCGATGTGTCGAAGGCGATCGTCAACGTGCTCGATCTCGACGCCGCGAGCGGGCACACTTACGAACTCGGCGGCCCGACGGTCTACACGCTCGAACAGTTGCTGCAGTATTGCGGCGAAGTGGTGGGCCGGCACGCGCGCATCATGCGGCTGCCCGACGCGTTTGGGCGCCTGCAGGCGCTCTCGTTCGAGATGGCGCCGGGCGTGCCGGTGCTCACGCGCGATAATCTCGATTCGATGAAGGTGGACAGCGTGCTGACCGGGCCGCTCGCACCCGAGCTCGATATCGAGCCCGCGAGCATCGAGACGATCGCGCCGCTCTATCTCGCCGACGCCTCGCTGCGCTCGCGGCTGAACATCTTTCGCGCCAGTGCCGGTCGATAGCCAATAACGGACTACCAGCCGGCGCTCTTTCAACTCACAACGGTCATTTGAACAATGAAGCTCGTAATCGGAGACAAGAACTATTCGTCGTGGTCGATGCGCCCGTGGGTGCTGCTCAAGCACTTCGGCATTGCGTTCGAGGAGGTGCTGATCGAGCTCGACGAGCCCGGCACCAAGTCCTCGATCCTTGCGTTCTCGGCGTCGGGCAAGGTGCCGTGCCTCGTTAGCGACGACGGCTTCGCCGTGTGGGATTCGCTCGCGATTGCCGAGACGCTCGCCGAGCGCTTCGCGCAGCACGCGCTGTGGCCGCGCGACGCGAACGTGCGTGCCCGCGCGCGCAGCGTGAGCGCCGAGATGCATTCGGGCTTCGGCGAAGTGCGCAACCACATGCCGATGAACATCCGCAAGGTGAAGCCAGGCGCAGGCGCGACGCCTGGCGCGCTCGCCGACGTCGCGCGCATCGACGCGCTCTGGCGCGAGTGCCTGGCCGCGAGCGGCGGGCCGTTCCTGTTCGGCGAATTCACCATTGCCGACGCGATGTACGCGCCGGTCGTCATGCGCTTCAATAGCTACCAGCCGAAGCTCTCGCCCGAAGCGGCGACGTACGCGCAGCGCGTGAGCGCGCTGCCCGCGGTGGCCGAGTGGGTCGAAGCGGCGCGCCGCGAAACGCACATCGTCGCCGACGACGAACGCGACGACGAATGAAGATCTATGTCGTAGGCGGTGCGATCCGCGACGAGATGCTCGGGCTGCCCGTGCGCGACCGCGACTATGTCGTGGTGGGCGCGACGCCCGAGCAGATGGCCGCGCAGGGCTATCGTCCGGTGGGCAAGGACTTTCCGGTCTTTCTGCATCCCGAAACGCAAGAGGAGTACGCGCTTGCGCGCACCGAGCGCAAGACGGCGGCAGGCTATCACGGCTTCCAGTTCTTCTACGCGCCCGACGTGACGCTCGAAGAAGATCTCGCGCGGCGCGATCTCACCGTGAACGCGATGGCGCAGGAAATGCAGCCGGGCGGCGTGCTCGCGGGAGAGGTCGTCGATCCGTTCGGCGGCGCGCGCGATCTCGAAGCGCGCGTGTTTCGCCACGTGAGCGACGCGTTTCTCGAAGACCCCGTGCGCATTCTTCGCGTCGCGCGCTTTGCGGCGCGTTTCGCCGATTTCACCGTCGCGCCCGAAACGCTTGAACTCATGCGCGAGATGGTCGCATTGGGCGAAGTCGATGCACTCGTGCCCGAGCGCGTGTGGCAGGAAATCGCCCGCGGTCTCATGGAAGCGAAGCCTTCGCGCATGTTCGAGGTGCTGCGCGAATGCGGCGCGCTCGCGCGCGTGCTGCCCGAAGTCGACGTGCTGTGGGGCGTACCGCAGCGCGCGGACTATCACCCGGAAATCGATACGGGCGTGCACGTGATGATGGTGATCGACCATGCGGCCGCGCAGGGCTACGCGCTGCCGGTGCGCTTCGCGGCGCTCACGCATGATCTCGGCAAGGGCACGACGCCCGAGGACGTGCTGCCGCGTCACATTGGCCACGAAGGGCGCAGCGTCGATCTGCTCAAACCGCTGTGCGACCGCCTGCGCGTGCCCAACGATTGCCGCGAGCTGGCGGTGCTGGTCGCGCGCGAGCACGGCAACGTGCATCGCGTGATGGACATGGGCGCGGCGGCGCTCGTGCGCATGCTCGAACGTTGCGACGCGCTGCGCAAACCCGCGCGTTTTGCCGAAGCGCTGCAGTCTTGCGAGGCGGATTTGCGCGGGCGGCTGAACTGGGAGAACGCGCCTTATCCGCAAGCGGAGCGCCTGCGTGTGGCGCTCGTGGCCGCGCGCGGCGTGGATGCGGGGGCGATTGCGCGCTCGATCGAACGCGGCGGCGCCGAGAAAATCAAGGAGGCCGTGCACCAGGCGCGCGTGGCGGCGGTGGAAGGCGCGCTCGCTTTGGCTTGAGCAGTTGAGCGCGCGCGTTCAGAGCGCGCGCACGAGAAACGAAAGCACCATCGAAAGCACGAGCGTCGACATGAACGGCAGCGGATACTCGCGGCCGAAAATGCGCAGCGTGACGTCGCCAGGTAGCCGCCCGATGCCGAGCTTTTTGAGCCACGGCTGCGCGCTGGAGAGAATCGCCACGGCGATGAAGGTGGTGAGAAACCAGCGGATCATGGTCGCGTGGCGTGAGCGTCAGAGTGTGTGGCTGCGGTCGCCGCGCGCGAACGCCGCGATGGTCTCGTCGATGCCGCGCGAAAACGCGATCACCTTGAATAGCTCGCCCATCTCCGCTTCGGAAACGAGTTTCTGCACCGCGTTCGCGGCGGGCAGGAAGCGCTGCGGGTCGCGCGGATCGATCTCGCCTAGCACTTCGGTAATGCCCGCGTTCATCAGAAAGCGCGCCTGCGTGGTGTAGCCGAGCAGGTCCGCGCCCGCTTCGACACCCGCTTCGGCAATGCCCGTGAATTCCACGTGCGCGGTGATGTCCTGCAAACCGGGATAGAGGAACGGGTCGCCATGCGCGCGGTGCCGGTAGTGGCACATCAGCGTGCCTTGCGCGCGCTGCGCATGGTAGTACTCGTGGCGCGGAAATCCATAGTCGATGAAGAACGCCGCGCCGCGCCGCAGCATCGCGCAGACGGTGCGCGTGAACGCGAGCGCGGCTTCGTGCGTTTCGGTCGCGTAGTCATCGCTGCCTTCCACGCCCGCGAGCGCGCTCTCGGGCCAGTTTGCGTCGCGCCCCGAGTTCGCCGGCTGATCGAAAAAGACGAGGGCGCCTTCTGCGTTGACGCTTACACCGCGCTCGTGCCATACGGCGTCCTTGCGCGCGAACAGGCGCACCGGCATGGCGTCGAGCACCTCATTGCCGATTACGACGCCTTCGAATTGCGCGGGCAGCGCATCGAGCCACGTCACGCGATTGAGGAACGCCGGCGCGAGCTGCGCGATGGTCTCGCGCTGGCGCTCGCGCAGTTCACCCGACAGATCGACGATGGCGTAGGAGTCGAACGGAACGGCTGCGGCGTCGAGTGCGAGCATCACGCCCGCCGCGAGGCGGCCCGTGCCCGCACCGAATTCCATCAGGCGGCGCGTGCCGCTAGCGGCTAGCGCTTCGCCCACGGCGCGCGCGAGCGTCGCGGCAAAAAGCGGCGAAAGCTCGGGCGCAGTCACGAAGTCGCTGCCGTCGTCGGCGAAGAGGCCAAACTTGCGTGCTCCGCCGCCGTAGTAACCGAGTCCCGGCGCGTAGAGCGCGCGCTCCATATAGCGGTCGAACGGGAGCCACCCGCCCGCCGATGCAATCTCGGCGCGCAGCGTGGCCGCGAGCGCCTCGGACTGCGCGAGCGCGATCGGCTCGGGAACAGGTAAACTATCGGGTTCGTGAGCTTTCGGATTCATCCCGGTATTGTAAATGAGCGTAACTCCCGGCATCCGCCCGGCTGACGCCGACATGAGCGCATCCGGCGAAGGATCGCGCCCCGATTCTGACGCCCAGACGCCCGTCGTGCTGGTGACGGGTGGAGCACGCCGCATTGGCCGCGAGCTATCGCTCGGCTTTGCGGCGCGCGGCTGGGACGTCGCGGTCCATTACGGCGAGTCGCGCGAGGCGGCCGACGAAGTCGTCGCGCGGATCGCGGCGCTGGGCCGCCGGGCCGTGGCGCTGCACGCCGACCTCGGCGACGAAGCCCAGGTGGCGCGGCTCGTGCCGGACTGCACAGCGGCGCTCGGCCGTCCCGCGTGCGTGCTCAACAATGCCTCGCGCTTCGAAGAGGACACCGCGCAGGATGTGGGCTACACGAAGCTGCTGCAAATGATGGCGATCAACGTGGGCGCGCCTCTCGTGCTCTCGCGCATGCTGTACGAGGCAACGCCCGAGGCGGCGGCGGACGACGAGATGCTGCGCACGTGTGTGATCAACGTGCTCGACCAGAAGCTGTACAACATGAATCCCGACTATCTGTCGTACACGCTGACGAAGGCCGCGTTGCAGAACGCCACCGTCGCGCTCGCCCAGGCGCTCGCGCCGAAGGTGCGCGTGGTGGGGCTCGCGCCCGGCCTCACGCTGCGCTCGGGCGACCAGACGCCGGAGAGCTTCGCCGCCGCGCACCAGGTCACGCCGCTCAAGCGCGCGTCGCGGCCCGCCGATCTCGTGGAAGCCGCGCTGTATCTCGCGCGGGCAGCAGGGGTGACCGGCACGACGCTCGTCGTGGACGGCGGCCAGCACCTCGTGCCGCTGCCGCGCGACGTGATGTTTTTGACGGGCGGCTGACGCCCAGGCGTAGTTGCGTCAAAATTTGCAACTAAATGCATAGCCCGCTGCGCGCAGGACTGCGAGCCAGCGGTGCTGACGAAGACAAAGGAACGCAGGCCGCCGCGCACGAGCGGCTTTGCAGACCGGCTGAACGACCCGCCGGGCGCGCCGCGCCGGCATACGTGCGAGAGAACGCACGCTTTTATCGACTGGAACCGACATGTCCACCGTTTTGCTTCACCCCCGGCTCGCCGATTGCCGCCGGCTTTTCCTGCGCGACTACGAAGTGCATATCAACATCGGCGTGCATGACTTCGAGAAGCGCGGCGAACAGCGCGTCGTCATCAATGTCGATCTGTTCGTGCCGCTCGCTTCGACCACGCCGCACGAGGACAAGCTGCGCGAAGTCGTGGACTACGACTTCATGCGCTCGACCGTTGCCGAACGCGTGGGCCGTGGCCATATCCATCTGCAGGAGACGCTCTGCGACGATCTCGCCGCGGCGCTGCTTTCGCACGAACTCGTGCGCGCGGTGCGCGTCTCGACCGAGAAGCCCGACGTTTATCCGGACTGCGACGCGGTGGGCGTCGAGGTCTTTCGCATCAAAGAGGACTGATTCATGAACGCCCCCGAAACGCTACCCGTCGGCGAGGACGCCGCGACTGAAGAGACGGGCCGCCAGACGCTCACGCGCCGCGAGCAGAAGGAAGCCTACGAGAACAACAAGCTGTTCAAGCGCATCGTGCGTCAGGTCGGCCAGGCGATCGGCGACTACAACATGATCGAGAACGGCGACAAGGTCATGGTCTGCCTTTCGGGCGGCAAGGACAGTTACGCGATGCTCGACGTGCTGCTGCGCCTGCGCGAGCGCGCGCCGATCGACTTCGACATCGTGGCCGTGAATCTCGACCAGAAGCAGCCGGGCTTTCCGGAGCACGTGCTGCCCGAATATCTCGACCGCGTGGGCGTGCCGTACCACATCGAGAACCAGGACACGTACAGCATCGTCAAGCGCCTCGTGCCCGAGGGCAAGACGACATGCTCGCTGTGTTCGCGTCTGCGCCGCGGCATTCTGTACCGCGTGGCGGGCGAACTGGGCGCGACCAAGATCGCGCTCGGTCACCATCGCGACGACATCCTTCAGACGCTGCTGCTGAACCTGTTCTACGGCGGCAAGCTCAAGGGCATGCCGCCCAAACTGCAGTCGGACGACGGCAGGAATGTCGTGATCCGGCCGCTTGCCTACGTGAAGGAAACCGATCTCGAGAAGTACGCGGTGCTGCGCGAATTCCCGATCATTCCGTGCAACCTGTGCGGCAGCCAGCCGAATCTGAAGCGCGCGGAGATGAAGGCGTTGATCCGTGAGTGGGACAAGCGCTTCCCGGGCCGCGTGGAGAACATGTTCAACGCGCTCGGCAACGTCGTGCCGTCGCACCTCATGGACGCGAACCTGTTCAACTTCGCGGACCTGCGCGCGACGGGCGTGGCCGATTCGGCCGGCGACATCGCGTTCGACGAAGAGCCGTGCGCAACAGACCCGGCGCCCGCGCAAGGCACGGCAATCAAGTTCACGCCGTTCGACGATCTTTGAGCCACACGTCAAGCCGCCCCTGCGGTTCGCCTCAAGCGCTCCGACCCCGCATCGGAGCGTTTTTGACTTCTGGCCGCCAGTCCGAAAAAAAACAGTTGTAAAACAGTGTTTATCGGGGCACGAGAGCCCGGCCGGCCGGCGTGTCGGGGATATCCCGCATGCTAAAATCAGCCGCTTCATTCCTCATCCAGTCACTGATGCAATGAACATCGTGATCCTCGCGGCAGGCATGGGCAAACGCATGCACTCCGCGCTGCCGAAAGTGCTCCATCCGCTCGCCGGCAAGCCGCTCCTCTCGCACGTCATCGATACTGCCCGCACGCTTTCGCCCACCCGGCTCGTCGTCGTGGTCGGCCATGGCGGCGAAGCCGTGCGCGAAGCCGTTGGCGCGCCCGACGTCCAGTTCGCGCTGCAGGCGCAGCAGCTCGGCACGGGCCATGCGCTCGCGCAGGCGCTGCCGCTGCTCGACGCGAACGTGCCCACGCTCGTGCTCTACGGCGACGTGCCGCTCACGCGCACTTCCACGCTCAAGCGTCTCGTCGACACCGCCGGTGAGAACGGTTACGGCATCCTCACCGTCACGCTCGACGATCCGACCGGTTACGGCCGCATCGTGCGCGACGCTGCAGGCAAGGTCGAGCGCATCGTCGAGCAGAAGGACGCGAACGAAGCGCAACGCAAGATCGCCGAGATCAACACGGGTATCGTCGTGACGCCTACCGCGCCGCTCGCGGGGTGGCTCGCCGCGCTGAAGAACGACAACGCGCAGGGCGAGTATTACCTCACCGACGTCGTGGAAGCCGCGATCGCCGCCGGTCATCCGGCCGTGACCGCGCAGCCCGACGACGAATGGGAAACGCTCGGCGTGAATAGCAAGCAACAGCTCGCCGAACTCGAGCGCGTGCATCAGCGCACGGTGGCCGAGGCGCTGCTCGTGGCGGGTGTGACGCTCGCGGACCCGGCGCGCATCGACGTGCGCGGCTCGCTTAACTGCGGGCGCGACGTGTTCATCGACGTGAACTGCGTATTCGAAGGCGAGGTGACGCTAGCGGACAACGTGAGCGTGGGCCCGAACTGTGTAATTCGCAGCGCGTCGATCGGCGCGGGTACACGCGTGGACGCCTACACGCATATCGAAAACGCGGCGGTCGGCGCGAACGCGGTGCTCGGGCCGTATGCCCGTCTGCGTCCCGGCGCGAAGCTGGCCGACGACGTGCACGTGGGCAACTTCGTCGAGGTGAAGAACGCGAACATCGGCGTGGGCTCGAAGGCGAATCACCTGAGCTACATAGGCGACGCCGACGTCGGCGCGGGCGTGAACATCGGCGCGGGCACCATCACCTGCAATTACGACGGCGCGAACAAGCACCGCACGATCATCGAAGACAACGTGTTCGTGGGTTCGGATACGCAGTTCGTTGCGCCTGTGCGCGTGGGCCGCGGCGTGACCATCGCGGCGGGCACGACGGTGTGGAAGGACGTGCCGGAAGCCACGCTCGCGCTCAACGAAAAAACGCAGATCGCGAAAGCCGGCTACGTTCGCCCGGTGAAGAAAAAGAACTGAACGGTTGAATCTCGGGCGCTCCATTTCGCGCGACAAGCGCGCGGCGCCCACGCCTCTCATTGCAAAGGATCGAATCCATGTGCGGCATCGTCGGCGCGGTAGCGCTTCGTAACATCGTTCCCGTCCTGATCGAAGGACTGCGGCGGCTCGAATATCGCGGCTACGACTCGTGCGGCGTGGCCGTCGTGACGGCCGACGGCCCGCGGCGCGTGCGCAGCGTGGCGCGCGTGGCCGAGCTCGACGAGCAGGTGCGCGAGGCGCACTTCGAAGGCGTGACCGGCATCGCGCATACGCGCTGGGCCACGCACGGCGCGCCCACGGTGAACAACGCGCATCCGATCTTCTCGCGCGACACGCTCGCGATCGTGCACAACGGCATCATCGAGAACTACGAGTCGCTGCGCGACATGCTGCGGGCGAAGGGCTACGAATTTGTTTCGCAGACCGACACCGAAGTGATCGCCCATCTGATCCACAGCCTTTATCAAGGCGACCTGTTCGCCGCCGTGCGCGCGGCCGTGCAGCAGCTCGCGGGCGCGTATGCGATCGGCGTGGTGCACAAGAGCCAGCCGCATACGGTGGTCGGCGCGCGCGCCGGTTCTCCGCTCGTGGTGGGCTATGGCAAGGGTGAGAATTTCATTGCGTCGGATGGGCTCGCCATTGCGGGGAGTGCCGAGCACATCAGCTATCTGGAAGAAGGCGATGTGTGCGAGATCACGCTGGAAGGCGTGCGCATTGCCGATCGCGCCGGCAACATCGTGACGCGCGAAGTGCGCGACGTGCAGGCCTATGGCGCCTACGGCGGCGCGGTCGATCTCGGCCCGTACCGCCACTACATGCAGAAGGAAATCTTCGAGCAGCCGCGCGCGATCTCCGACACGATTCCCGCCACTGACGCCTTCACGCCCGAACTCTTCGGCGAGAACGCGGGCGAAGTGTTCAAGGGCATCGACAGCATTTTGATTCTCGCGTGCGGTACGAGCTATTACGCTGGCCTCACGGCGAAGTACTGGCTCGAATCCGTGGCGAAGATCCGTACCGATGTCGAGATCGCGAGCGAATACCGCTACCGCGAGTCGGTGCCGAATCCGCGCGCGCTCGTCGTGACGATCTCGCAGTCGGGCGAAACCGCCGACACGCTCGCCGCGCTCAAGCACGCGCAGTCGCTAGGCATGGAGCACACGCTCGCGGTGTGCAACGTGGCGACGAGCGCGATGGTGCGGCTCACGGCGCTCAAGTTCCTCACGCACGCAGGGCGCGAGATCGGCGTGGCGTCGACGAAGGCGTTCACCACGCAGCTCGTCGGCCTCTTCATTCTCGCCGTCACGCTCGGCAAGCTGCGCGGCCATGTGAATGCGGAACAGGAAACCGCGTACCTGAAACTGCTGCGTCACCTGCCGGCCGCGCTCAACGGCGTGCTCGCGCTTGAGCCGCAGATCATCGCGTGGTCCGAAGAGTTCGCGCGCAAGGAAAACGCGTTGTTCCTCGGGCGCGGGCTGCATTACCCGATCGCGCTCGAAGGCGCGCTCAAGCTCAAGGAAATCTCGTACATCCACGCCGAGGCGTATCCGGCCGGCGAACTCAAGCACGGGCCGCTTGCGCTCGTGACCGAGGCGATGCCCGTGGTGACGGTGGCGCCCAACGACGCGCTGCTCGAGAAGCTCAAGTCGAACATGCAGGAAGTGCGCGCGCGCGGCGGCCAGCTGTACGTGTTCGCCGATGCCGATACGCACATCACGAGCGAAGACGGCATCCACGTGATCCGCATGCCGGAACACTACGGGCTGCTTTCGCCGATCCTGCACGTCGTGCCGCTGCAACTGCTCGCGTATCACACGGCGTGCGTGCGCGGCACCGACGTGGACAAGCCGCGCAATCTCGCGAAGTCGGTGACGGTGGAGTGAGGTTGTTCGCGCGTTGATCGCCGTATGTGGAAAAAGGGGATGCCATTGCGGCATCCCCTTTTTGTTGGGTCGATCGCAGCAGAAGGCGCTGAGAGGTCGCTCAGGCGGCTGCCGCGGTTCGGTGCATGGGCTGGGATGGCCAGACGCGTTGCGCCGCTTCTGAGGGCGCGCAACGCGCTCGTTGGGGCCCTGCGCCTGTCCGCCTTTGCGAACCTCTGCCGAAACACCGCTGGACGGTCATAATGTCGCCGTTCGATCATGGAGGCGAAAGTGGCAAACGTGGCGCAATCCCGGCAACCGGGGCAGTCCGGCAGACTACCCCGCCTGTTCGTGTTTTCCGGTGCGGGGCTGTCTGCGGAGAGCGGCATTTCGACGTTCCGCACCGGCGACGGCATCTGGTCCCACGCGAGCATCGACGAAGTCTGCAATTACCTCACGTGGCGCCGCAACCGGCCCGCGGTTTTCCGTTTCTACAACCAGCGCATCGCCGAATGCGGCGACGCGCGCCCGAACGCCGCCCACGAACGGCTCGCGAAGTGGCAGAACGCCTGGGGCACCGAGCGCGTGCATCTCGTCACGCAGAACATCGACGACATGCTCGAGCAGGCCGGCGCGCGCCAGGTGACGCATCTGCACGGCGACATGATTTCGCTTCTGTGCACCGACTGCGAGTATCGGTTTCCCGTGTCCGGCCGCGCGCTCGATCCGCAAACCGCCTGTCCGTCGTGCGGGCAGGTGGAGGGCGTGAAGCCCGGCGTGGTGTTCTTCAATGAAGCTGCGCCCGAGTACGAAACGCTCTGGCGCATTCAGCGCGACATGACGCCGGACGATCTCTTCATCGCCGTGGGGACGGCGTTCGAGGTGATCCCGCCTGAGCGGCTTCTGCCGCCGGAGCGTTGCGGGCATTACGCGCGCAATTTCCTCGTCGATCCGGCGCCGCAGCGCACGGAATGTTTCGGCGTCGTAGAGGCCAAGCCCGCGACCGTCGGTTTGCTCGATCTCGAGCCGACTATCGAGCGGATGATGGCAGGCGACTAGCCACGACGGTGTTCTGACTTGATGCATTCAGCAAGGGCGTGTCTCCTCGGGAGGCACGCCCTTTTTCATTCGTTGCCGTCATGAACATCGCGAAGCAGATCGATCGCGCGACGCGCGTTGCCCGGCTTGCCGCGATTCGTCGACGGTGTTCTCACGCGGGATGAAACACAGAGTGGAATAACCTTGCGCGAATGCGCAGCACGCGAGCGCAGCGAACGTCGCGTGTTTCCCATAGTCTTTTCAGTATTTATATTTATAAGTAGTAGCAGTTAACAAGTCCTGGCATTAACTGTGGACAACAGGAAAATTGCCTGACGGTTCATACCGATGCAAAACGGATAGCCATGCGGACAAAGCTTGTACGCGTTGCGAGCTCCTGGGATAACTTTTCAGGCCGCAACGCCAGACGCGTAGTTATCAAGAAGTGGTCCACAGGTCATTCGCCAGGTCATCCCCAGGTTGTCCAGAGGTGGGAGTGGATAACCTGGCTCGGCGCGGCGCAATCACGCGTTATCCACACAAAAAAATGGCGTCGCTCGAGAGCGACGCCATTTGTCGAAAAAGTGCAGAGCGCGATATCAACGCCAGAAAATCATGCCGCGCTTTACGCCGTTTCGGCAGGTTGCGTGGTTGCGCGCTGCCGGGCGCGCATGCGCGCTTGCCAGGCCGGCAGGAGTTGGCAAGCGAGCAAGCCGGCGAGCATGAGCACGCAGCCGGCGAGTGCGCGCGGCGTGAGCGTTTCGCCGAGTGCGGCCCAGCCCGCGAGCGCGGCAAACACGCCTTCCATACTGAAGATCACGGCGGCGTGCGCGGGCGCCGCATCGCGCTGCGCGACGACCTGCAGCGTATATCCGATCCCCACCGAAAGCGCGCCGCCATAGAGGATGGTGGGCGCAGCGCGCACGATGTCGGCTGCGCGCAGCGGTTCGCACGCGAGCCCGATCGCGAGGCACACCACGCCGCAGGCGACGAACTGCACGATCGAAAGCGCGAGCGGGTCGTGGCGCGGCGCGTAGTGGCCCACGAGCATGACCTGGATCGAGATCACGAGCGCGCAGCCGAGCTGGTACCAGTCGCCGTACATCACCGAAAAGTGCTCGTTGATGCTGAGGAAGTAGAGCCCAACCGCAGCGAGCGCGGCGCCGACCCATGTGCCGATTCCCGTGCGATGGCGCAGCAGCACGCCGAGCATCGGCACGATCACGACATAGAGCGAACTGATGAAGCCGGCGTTGGCGATCTTCGTGTAGCCGAGTCCGATCTGCTGAAGCGAGATGGCGACAGCCAGCACGAGGCCGAGCACGGTGCCCGAGCGCAGCAGCGCGCCGTTGAACAGCGCCGGGGCCACCGTGTTGCCGCTGTCCGTAGCGGAGCGTCGGCTGGCGCCGCGGCGTGCAAGCAAAAAGACCGAGACGACGCCGGCGCCCAGCAGGAAGCGCAGGCCGGTGAACAGGAACGGGCCGATGGCGTCGAGGCTCAGGCGCTGGGCGACGAACGCCGAGCCCCAGATGAGGGCGGCGGTCAGCATCAGCAGATTGGCGCGCAGGTGGCGGTGGGTGGAGGATTGCAAGCGGAGATCTCTTTTCGCGGGGAACGGGCGCGACAGCGTTTTCGACGGCTGGCGCGCCCGGCGCGCGGTGTCCCGCCTGGTGTCCTGTTGCGCAAGGGGCGGGTTGCCCCTTTTTTTCGCGATTGCATCTGAATCAGGTCTCAATCTGGCCCGAATTTGCTTGGGGCAGGCCAATTCAGCGTATTACGTGAAAAAACAACGAACTTCCGGAAAACGAACGCGTAAATGCCGATCGTATCCGAATTGAAAGGGAATTGTCTCCCGGAAAATACACCCGGGCATTAGCGGATGACAAACGCCCTACGCTGCGTAATACTGCTTCGCGCGAAACGCCCGCCCAGATCGGCAAGCGGATCGTTTCGCAGTTTCACGCTGTTCTAATTCACAACGTGCCGGTCATTATTTGTCAGGTTTGGGGAACAACAGATGAAAAAGATTCTCGCCTCGCTCATCGCAGCATCGTTCGCACTGGTTACGGCTTCGGCATTCGCACAAGACGCTTCGGCTCCCGCTGCAACCGCACCGGCAGCCAGCGCGCCGGCAAAGGCCAAGAAGCAACACAAGCAACTCAAGCATCACGGCAAGCGTGCCGCTGTGTCGGAAGGCGCATCGGCCTCCGGTACGGCAGACAAGGGCCAGGCAAACTAAAGCGCCCTTCAGCCATAAAAAAAGCCAGAGCAGATGCTCTGGCTTTTTTTTGCGCGCGCGGCGGGCGAGACGGCGTTCAGGACGCGTCGCGTGCGAGCCCAGCCTCCAGCAATTCCGTGAGCAGGCCGCTCACGCCGCCCGGGTGACCGTCGGCGCGAGCCTTCAGCTTCTCGACGAGATCGGCGTTGAGCTTGCACGCAAACGGCACGAGCCCTTGCGCCTGGTCCAGCTTGCGCTGTTCGCGGCGATCCAGCGCCGGTTGCGCCGAACCCTTGCCAAAACGGTCGGGCCCGCTCTTGTTCGTGGCTTGCATCAGTTTCATCGCCTTGTTCTTTTCAAGGTCGGTTTTCTTCATGGACATATGTCGTGCTCCGGTGTTGGGCGATGGCGCGCATTGTACGCAAACGCCTGCGTGCGTCCATCGCGGCGACTTGGCTCTTGAGCGCCATCGAGCCGCATCGGGTACCCGTGAATACCACTATGCGTCGTCGCCGCGATCCGGCCCCTCATGGCCGTTGTGGCGGTCGTGCCGATCGTGTGCCGCGTGCGCTTCGTCCGAGGGGCGCGTGAGGCCGTCGATCAACGTGCGCATGCGCTGCCAGTGCGAGCCTTCCCAGAACACCCGCCGGCAGACGTCGCAGGTCACGAAGCGCGTCTGCCGATCGTAGACGCCGGCGGGCACGCGCTCGCGCACCGCGGCGCGCTCGATCGGCCGCAGTGGCGCGTTGCACATGAGGCAGAGCCGGAACGGCCGCGCGCTCGCCGCAAGGTCGAGCCGCTCGAAAATCTCGTGGACCTGGGCGCGCGGCTTGAGCGCGCGCACGTAGCAGCCGTGCGTGATGGTGCGCCGCTTGAGCAGCTCGCGGTCGCGCGTGAGGACGACGCGGTGCTCTGCGGCGGCGAGCGCTTCGATCTCCTCGTCGGGGAAGTGGTTGTCGTAGAGCGTATCGAAACCGGCGAGCCGCAGGAGTTGCGCGAGGCCGCCCAGATGCGCGTCGGCGACGAAGCGCAGCTCGCGCAGCGGCACGTCGCGCACGCGCAGCAGTGGCCGGATGTCGAGCGCCTCGAACTTCGGGTAGACGGCCACGCGGTCGCCGTCCGCGAGCGCATGGTCGAAACCCACCGATTCGCCATTCACGAGGATCAGCTCGACTTCCGTGTGCGGCACACCGAGCGCTTCGATCATGTGTTTCGTCGTGGCGTTGCGCGCGCAGGCGCAACTGAACGCACGCCGGCGCAGCGGCCGCGCAAGAAAGTCGTTCAGCTCCTCGTAAAAGCGGAAGGTGGCGGTGACCATGCAAAGCAGTATCGCACCGCCTGCCAGAGCGCGTGCGAGCGTTCGCGCCGCGTGAGAGCCGGCCTGCAGCGCGGCCCGTCTTGTGCTGTACTGCACCTTTCCTCGGGGTTTCCCCTCGTTTTTATGGAAGGAGCAGGCGATGGACATCGGATTTATCGGTCTTGGCGAAATGGGCGGCGCGATGGTCGGCAATTTGCTGAAGGCGGGCCACACGGTGCGCGTGTGGAACCGCACGGCCGCGAAGGCGCGGGCGCTTGCCGACGCGGGCGCGCGCATCGTCGGCACGCCGGGCGAGGCCTTTGCCGGCGACGCCGTGCTCTCGATGCTGGCCGACGACGCCGCGCTGCGCGAAGTCATCGACGCGACGCTGCTCGACCAGGCACAGCCCGCCCTCGTGCACGTGAACATGGCGACCATTTCTGTCGAACTGGCCGAAACGCTTGCGCATGCCCATGCCGGGCGTGGCTTGCACTACGTGGCGGCGCCTGTGCTCGGGCGCCCGGACGCCGCGCAGGCGGCGAAACTCACGATCATGGCGGCAGGGGCGTCCGAAGCGATCGACCGCGTGCAGCCGCTGTTCGACGTGATCGGCCAGAAAACGTGGCGCGTCGGCGCAGTGCCGCAGCAGGCGAACGTGATGAAACTCGCCGCGAACTTCATGCTGGCTTCGGCCGTCGAGTCGCTCGGCGAGGCGGCGGCGCTGCTCGACGGCTATGGCGTCGCGATGCGCGACTTCCTCGACGTCGTGACGGGCGGCCCGTTCCCGGGCCCGGTGTATGCGGGCTACGGCGGCATGATCGCGCAGCGGCGCTACGAGCCCGCGCTCTTCAAGGCGCGCCTCGGCCTGAAAGACGTGCGGCTCGCCCTGGCCGCCGCTGACGCCGCCGCGACGCCGATGCCGCTCGCCAGCGTGCTGCGCGACAGTCTGCTCGAAGCCGTGGCGCACGGCGATGGCGAGTGCGATTTCGCCGTGCTCGGCAAGGTGGCCGCGCGGCGCGCGGGCCGCGGCTGAATACCGGGGAACAATGAGGCGCGGCGAACGTTCGCGGACGTTTTGCGATCAAAATCTTCAGACGACCGCTCGGTGACGCACAAAGACCCGGAGGGCGGCTGAGCACAATGTGGCGCATCGCGATGGACGGCGGCCGGGTTGGCGGCGCCGTCCGCGAGATGGGGACGGGGAACCGATGACGACGACAGGGCACGTACCAGATACAACGGCAGCTCTGCCTGCGAGGCCAATTTCAGGGTAGGAGAACGGCGGATGGAGACGCGCATCCTGATCGCCGATAACGACGAGAAGTCGCTCGATGGGCTCAGCATCTTGCTGACCGATCTTGGCTACGGCGTATCTGCGGCCCGCACGCTCGACGAGGCGCTCGAACTTGCCGCGCGCGGCGCGCCCGACGTGGCGATCGTGGCGCTTTCGCTCGCGCAGGACGAGCCCGGAACGATCGTGCGGCAATTGCGCGCGGTCAGCGGCGAGCGCGTGCCGCTCCTGATCGCGCTCGGCGGCTGGGGCGAATCGCGCCACCGCGACGAGGCGCTTGCGGCGGGCTTCGACGTGCACCTCGTGCGGCCTGTGGGGCTCGATCAGTTGATGTTCATCCTGTCGATGACAGGACAATGACGGCTATGTTGTTGTGGCGCAACATTCAGGGTGCGCACTACTTTACATGTTGCATTGCATCACGCTAGTCGATATACTGCTTCTTGTCTCCTCCATGTCTCCTCTGATATGGATTCAGCCCGCCAAACATTGGCGGGCTTTTTTTCGTCTGTGCATCTTGCATCGGCGCAAGGCAGGACGTAAGAGCGTAAAAAAACCGGCTCCGCGAGCCGGTTTGTTGTTTGCGCGGCAACTCCCGCTGCTTCAGGCATTCAGGCCGGTATTTTCAGCCGCGCCAATCGCAAGATTCATGCACTGGATCGCCGCGCCCGATGCGCCCTTGCCCAGGTTGTCGAGGCGCGCAACGGTGACGAACTGCTCGTCGTTGCCGAACACGAACAGGTCGACACGGTTCGTGTCGTTGTTCGCCTGAACGTCGAGCATGCCGGCGTCGAGGTTCTCATCGGCGTTGAACGGAGCCACGCGCACGAACTGCTCGCCCGCGTAGTACTCGGCGAAGAGCGCCTGCACGTCCTGCGGCTTTGCGCCGCGCGTGAGCTGCTGCGGCGAGAAATAGGTCGTGACCGCGAGCCCCTTGTAGAACGGCCCGACGATCGGCGTGAACACCGGCGCGGACTTCAGGCCGCCGTGCACCGCCATTTCCGGCAAATGCTTGTGCGTGAGGCCGAGCGCGTACGGACGCGGGCTCGCGAGCTTCGCGTTGCCGCCCGCTTCGTACTCCGCAATCATCTTTTTGCCGCCGCCGCTGTAGCCCGTGAGCGAGTAGCTGTGCGCGGCGAAATCCGGCGCGACGAGGCCAGCTTCGACGAGCGGACGCATTGCGAGAATGAACGCCGAAGCGTGACAACCGGGCACCGCGATGCGCTTCGATTTGCGCACCTTGTCGCGTTGGGCTTTGGTCAGCTCGGGCAGGCCGTAGGCCCAATCGGCCTGGGTGCGGAACGCCGTGCTCGCGTCGATCAGTACGGTGCGATCGTTCTCGACGAGCGAGGCCGACTCGCGCGAGGCGACGTCGGGGAGGCACAGGAACGTTACGTCCGAAGCGTTGATGAGACGGCGGCGTTCCTCGACGTCCTTGCGCTTTGCATCGTCGATACGCAGGATCTCGACGTCGGTGCGCGGCGACAGGTATTCAAAAATCTTCAGGCCGGTCGTGCCTTCCTGTCCGTCGACAAAAACTTTCGTGCTCATCTCAGTCTCTCTGAACGCGGGGGATTGCGGGGCGCCATCACCCAGGGCGGTGCTGGAACGGTATTTTAAGACGTCATGCGGACGCGCGTGTGAACGCGTCTGGAAAAAAATCGGGGCTTACCCGTAAGGGCCGAGGCGCTCGCGGCACGCAACCGCTCCCGGTCAGCGGCCGTACGTCACAGTGATTTGTGCGCTTCCGAGCGTCAAGCCGCTGATCTCGCGATCGAACAGCGCTGCCGGGCGGCCTTGCGCGAGCGGGAGCGTATCGACGCGCAGCGCGTAGACGGTGACGACGTAGCGATGGGGATTGCCCGGCGGCGGGCACGGTCCTCCATAGCCGTCGATGTTGAAGTCGTTGCGAGCCTCGATCGCGCCGAGCTTGAGCAGCGCGCCCGCGGCGCTGGCGTTCTCCGGCAGGCTCGTTACCCGCGCCGGAATATTCGCGACGGCCCAGTGCCACCAGCCGTGTCCTGGCGCGTCGCGATCGAAGATCGTGATGGCAAAACTGCGCGTGGCTGCAGGAGCATTGCGCCAGGTCAAACTGGGTGATTGGTTCGGTCCATTGCAGCCCGCATCGTTGAAGACCTGGCGCGGGCCGATTTTTCCGCCATCGCTGAAATCGGCGCTCGATACCGTGAAGTTGTTTTCATCTGCGCAGGCTAAGTTGGCTGTCGTCACGACACTCGCCATCGCAAGCCACGCGAATACGCGTGCGCGGCGCATGCAACCAGGCTGAAAGTCATATGGAGTGCGCATCAGCGAGTTCTCCTGCATATTTGTGAAATTCGGGCCACGTTGTCCTGAAGGAAAGTTTTGAATTGTTCCCGAGTCCGAATTTGATCCAATATAGCGGTATAAGCGAGCGAGCTTTCGCCCGTGTGCGCACCGAGTGCGCGGGAGGATTCCGCTATAGTCGTATATTCTCCTGCTCGGGCACGTGGCGCCGTCGGACGCCAGAAACAACAAGCGAAATGTGGACTGGCCGCGCGCCGGAGAAACAAGCAGGTATGCCTACACGGAGGGGTAATGCAGCAGCCAATCAGGGTCGTAGTCGCCGACGATCATCCGGTGATCTTGTTTGGTGCGGAACATGCACTGCTCAGCTTTCCCGGGATCCAGGTCGTTGGCCGTGCCCGCCAGTCCACCGAACTCGTCAAGGCGTTGCAAACGGTTCCCTGCGACGTGCTGGTGACTGACCTTGCCATGCCGGGCGGCCAGTACGGCGACGGTTTGCCGCTCATCGGCTACCTGCGGCGCAACTTCCCGAACGTTCCCATCGTCGTCCTCACGATGCTCGAAAATGCTGCGCTGCTCAAACGCCTCCGCGAGCTCGGTGTGATCGCAGTGGTGCACAAATCCGACGACCTAAGCCACATCGGCCTCGCGGTGCAGCATGTGAGCCGCAATCTCGAATATATGAGCCCACAGGTGAAGATTGCGCTCGATCAATTGCGTATCAACAGCGGCGGGAAAACCGATGAAGTGATTCTCTCAAAGCGAGAACTCGAAGTCGTGCGACTCTTTGTTTCGGGCATGACGATTAAAGAGATATCCGAAAAGCTGAGCCGGAGTATCAAGACCATTAGTACTCAAAAGAACACGGCGATGCGCAAGCTCGGACTCGAACGAGACTCCGAACTTTTCCAGTACGCGCAGAGCAATGGCTTGCTCAATCTCTCCTCGCATACGCCCGATGTGCCGGATGATGGCGGCGAGGCACAACCGGCGCATTGATCCGGCCGCTCTACACCCGCTCTACCCCTCTACACAGGCCAGCAAAAAGGCCATCTGCCCAGGAGGCAGATGGCCTTTTTGCTATGCGCTCGCACTCGTGCGAGCTCGTGCGTTTACTGCGGTGCCGACGTTGCGCCGCCGTGCGCAGCCGACCACTCAGCCGGTGCATGCAGGAATTTCTCTACTTCGTCGAGCGTCTTCGTTTCGAAGTAGCCCGATTCCTTGGCGACGCGCAGCACGTCCCACCACGTGGCGAGCGCGTGCAGATCGACGTCGATGTCCTTCAGGACCGAGACGCTTTCCTTGAAGATGTTGTAGTGGAACAGCACGAAGCAGTGGTTCACCTGCGCGCCGGCCGTACGCAGCGCGTTGATGAAGTTGATCTTGCTGCGGCTGTCGGTGGTCAGGTCTTCGACGAGCAGCACGCGCTGGCCTTCGGTGAGCAGACCCTCGATCTGCGCGTTGCGGCCGAAACCCTTCGGCTTCTTGCGCACGTACTGCATGGGCACCATCAGGCGGTCGGAGAGCCATGCCGCGAACGGGATGCCCGCGGTTTCGCCGCCGGCCACGGCGTCGATCTGCTCGTAGCCGACGTCGCGCAGAATCGTGGCTTCGGCCATTTCCATCAGGCCGCGGCGCACGCGCGGATACGAGATCAGCTTGCGGCAGTCGATATAGACCGGGCTCGCCCAGCCGGAAGTGAAGATGAAGGGCTTTTCGGCATTGAAGTGCACGGCCTTCACTTCGAGCAGCATTTTCGCGGTTGCGTCCGAGATCGTCTGGCGATCGTAGCCTGTCATGGGCGAATCCTTGGATATGAGTGCGGGAGGAGGATGGGCGCGTGGCCCGGTGGCGCTGGCACGGCGGGCTCGAAGCGTGGCTTCGGCGCCTGCGGTGCGCGGCCCGAAAGGCGTGGATCGTCTGACCTCCCTCACTGCATGGGGTCAAGGCGACTCGCCCGGTCCGGACGGCTTCTCTTGCGCGCGTAGGCCGGTATTTTACCCGACTTGACGACTGCCGACGAGTCGCACGGGCAACCGCCGACAGGGATGGGGGGTGCGAACGCCAGCGGCGCTGCGGTTCGCGCGGTTTGTATCGCGGTTGTGACGGCCCAGCCACGCCTTTACACTCACGCCGGTTTGCGCTCCCCGTGCGCGCACGTTTCCCAGGATTGCCCACATGACCGCCGTTTCTACCAACCCAGCCGCCGCCACGCGCGGCCACGCCCTGCGTGCGCTCGTCGCCTCGGTGCTCGGCTACGCCATGGACGGCTTCGATCTGCTGATGCTCGGCTTCATGCTGCCCGCGATCAGCGCCGACTTGCATCTCTCCGGCGCGCAGGCGGGCGCGCTCGTCACATGGACGCTCGTCGGCGCGGTGGTGGGCGGTATCGTGTTCGGCCTTTTGAGCGACCGTTACGGTCGCGTGCGCGTGCTCACGTGGACCATTCTGCTGTTCGCCGTCTTCACCGGCATGTGCGCGCTTGCGCGGGGCTACGGCGACTTGCTCGTCTACCGCACGATCGCGGGCATCGGGTTGGGCGGCGAGTTCGGCATCGGCATGGCGCTCGTTGCCGAGGCGTGGCCTGCGCAACTGCGCGCGCGGGCGTCGTCGTATGTCGGACTCGGCTGGCAACTGGGCGTGCTGGCCGCGGCGCTGCTCACGCCGCTGCTGCTCCCGCTGATCGGCTGGCGCGGCATGTTCGCCATCGGGCTGCTGCCGGCGGTCGTTTCGTTCGTGGTGCGGCGGCGCGTGGAGGAGCCCGAGCTTTTCGTCGCGCATGCGCAGCGCATGGCCACTGCCGCCAGGGCCGAGCGCCCGCGCGCCCTGCGCATGCTCGTGGCCGATGCGCGCACCGCGCGCGCGAGCATCGGCGTGGCCGTGCTGTGCTCGGTGCAGAACTTCGGCTACTACGGGCTGATGATCTGGTTGCCCGCGTACCTTTCGAAGTCCTTCGGCTATTCGCTCACGAAGTCGGGGCTGTGGACCGCCGCGACGGTTGCCGGCATGGCGCTCGGCATCTGGCTTTTCGGCATCGCGGCCGACCGGTTCGGCCGCCGGCCCGCGTTCCTGTTCTATCAGGCGGGCGCCGTGGTCATGGTGTTCGTCTACGCGCAGCTTTCCACGCCGTTCGCGCTGTTGATCGGCGGCGCGGCAATGGGCGTGTTCGTCAACGGCATGATCGGCGGCTACGGCGCGCTCATCTCCGAGCTGTATCCCACCGCGGCACGCGCTACTGCGCAGAACGTGCTGTTCAACATCGGCCGCGCCGTGGGCGGCTTCGGGCCGCTCGCCGTAGGCGCGCTGGCCGCGCGCTATTCCTTCACGGCGGCGCTCGGCATGCTCGCCGCCATCTACGTGCTCGACATTCTCGCGACCCTCTTCCTGATTCCCGAACGCTGCGGCGCAGCGCTCGAATGAGCAACATGCATCGGTAAGACGAAAGCGCCGCCGCACTATCTATCGGCCACGGGAATTCCCGGTATCAGTCTTTGACCCACGTGGACGCGAACGGCGCCAGGTGTACACTAATCGGCCCTGCTGGAACGCTCGTGCCGCGCGAACCGGCGGGCCTACGACCATAAAAGATTCTCTCTCTCACGTCTCTCACGTCCAGGCAGGCCTGAAAATGGATGAACAACTGAAGCAAAGCGCGCTTGCGTATCACCAGAATCCGAAGCCCGGCAAGATCTCGGTCACGCCGACCAAACCGCTCTCGAATCAGCTCGATCTTTCGCTCGCGTACTCGCCCGGCGTTGCGGCTGCTTGCGAGGCTATCCACGCCGACCCGCTCGACGCACAGAAATACACCTCGCGCGCGAACCTCGTCGGCGTCGTGACGAACGGCACGGCCGTGCTCGGCCTCGGCAACATCGGCCCGCTCGCGGCGAAGCCGGTGATGGAAGGCAAGGGCTGCCTCTTCAAGAAGTTCGCTGGCATCGACGTGTTCGACATCGAACTCGACGAGCTGGACCCGGACAAGCTGGTCGACGCCATCGCCATGCTCGAGCCGACGCTAGGCGGCATCAATCTCGAAGACATCAAGGCGCCCGAGTGCTTCTACATCGAGCAGAAGCTGCGTGAGCGCATGAAGATTCCGGTCTTCCACGACGACCAGCACGGCACGGCCATCATCGCGTCGGCGGCAATCCTCAACGGCCTGAAGGTCGTGGGCAAGGAACTCGGCAGCGTGAAGCTCGTCTGCTCGGGCGCGGGCGCGGCGGCGATTGCGTGTCTGGACCTGCTCGTGAAGCTCGGTCTGAAGAAAGAGAACGTCCTCGTCACCGACTCGAAGGGCGTGATCTACGAAGGTCGTGGCAGTCTCGATCCGTCGAAGGCGCGTTACGCCGCCAACACCGAAGCGCGCACGCTCGGCGACGCGATCAAGGCAGCCGATGTGTTCCTCGGCTGCTCGAGCGCAGGTGTGCTCAAGCCCGAGATGGTCAAGGAGATGGACGACAAGCCGCTGATCCTCGCGCTCGCGAACCCGGAGCCGGAAATCCGCCCGGAAGAAGCGAAGAAGGTGCGCCCGGACGCGATCATCGCCACAGGCCGTTCGGACTATCCGAACCAGGTCAACAACGTGTTGTGCTTCCCGTTCATCTTCCGCGGCGCCCTGGACGTTGGCGCGACGACCATCACGGAGGAGATGAAGCTCGCGTGCGTGCGTGCGATCGCGGAACTGGCCGAGGAAACCGATCAGGGCGACGAAGTGGCGAAGGCCTATGAAGGCCACACGCTCGAGTTCGGCCCGGAGTACCTGATTCCGAAGCCGTTCGACCCGCGCCTGATCATCAAGATCGCGCCGGCCGTGGCGCAAGCCGCGATGGATTCGGGCGTGGCGACGCGCCCGATCCAGGACATGGAAGCCTACCGCGAGCAGCTTGGCGCGACGGTCTACCGCTCGGGCATGGTGATGCGTCCCGTGTTCGCGGCGGCGAAGGCCAACTGCGCGCGCATCGTGTTCGCCGAAGGCGAAGACGAGCGCGTGCTGCGCGCCGCGCAGTTCGTGCTGAACGAGAAGATCGCCAGGCCGATCATCGTGGGCCGTCCGTCGGTCGTGGAAATGCGCCTGAAGAAGATGGGCTCGAAGCTGCGTCCGGGCACCGACTTCGAGATCGTCGATCCCGAAGACGATCCGCGCTTCCAGAAGAGCTGGCAGGCGTACCACGAACTCGGCGCGCGTCAAGGCATCACGCCTGACGTTGCGAAGGCTTCGGTGCGCAAGTTCAACACGCTGATCGGCGCGATTCTCGTGCATCTCGGCGACGCCGACGGCATGATCTGCGGTCTACTGAACAGCTTCGACTACCACCTCAAGTTCATCGATCAGGTGTTCGGCAAGGCGAAGGCAGCCGAGAACTACGCGGCGATGAACCTGCTGATGCTGCCTGGCCGCAACATCTTCATCAGCGACACTTACGTGAACGAAGTGCCGAGCGCCGAGCAGCTCGCCGACATGACGATCCTCGCCTCGCGCGAAATCGAGAAGTTCGGCATCACGCCGAAGGTCGCGCTGCTTTCTTCGTCGAACTTCGGCAGCGTGCGTTCGTCGACGTCGCAGCGCATGCAGGCCGCGCGTGAGCTGATCGCCGCGCGCGATCCGCAGCTCGAAGTGGACGGCGAAATGCACGGCGATGCGGCGCTCTCCGAGCTGATCCGCAAGCAGTCGTTCCCGGGCACGACGCTCACGGGCGAAGCGAACCTGCTGATCATGCCGAACGTGGAAGCGGCCAACATCGCGTACAACCTGCTGAAGGTGATTGGCGGCGAAGGCGTGACGGTCGGCCCGTTCCTGCTGGGCGCGTCGAAGCCGGTGCACATCCTCACGCCGGCGGCGACGGTTCGACGCATCATCAACATGACGGCGGTGGCTTCGGCTAACGCGAACGTGGCGAAGGCAGCGGCAAAGTAAGCGCGCTTTCGATGATCGCCTGATGTGAAAAGGGCGCTCCGTGTTCCACGGAGCGCCCTTTGTTTTTACCGCCTCAAGCGAGCGTCAAGCCGCGTGCCGCGCCGCTCCGTTTTCCGGCGAGCGCCACTTCGCGAGCAGCGTGGCCCACTTCGCGCGCGTGGCCTTGAGGTTGTTCTCCTTGATGTGGCCGTAACCGCGGATCGCGTCGGGCAGATTCGCGAGTTCCACCGCGAGCGACAGATTCGCCTCGCTCAAACCGCCGATCACTTCGCGCATCAGCGTTTCGTACTCGCCGATCAATGCGCGTTCGTGACGGCGCTCCTCGGTGCGGCCGAACGGGTCGAGCGCCGTGCCGCGCAGGAACCTGAACTTCGCGAGCATGCGCATGGCCGTGAACATGCGCGGGCCATACTGCTTCTTCACGAGCTGGCCTTTGTCATCATGCTTCGCGAACGAGGGCGGCGCGAGATGGAAGTTCACCTTCCAGTCGCCTTCGAAGCTCGCCTTGAGCTTTTCGATGAACGCCGGGTCCGCGTAGAGGCGCGCGACTTCGTACTCGTCCTTGTACGCCATCAGCTTATGCAGGTTCTTCGCCACGGCTTCGGTGAGCGCAGACTGGCCGTCTACGTGCTCGAGCTTCGCCTCGGCCTGTCGCACGCTTTCGACGAACGCGCGATAGCGCCGCGCGTATGCCTCGTTCTGATACGCGGCGAGATACTGCGCGCGCTTTTCTATGAGGGTGTCGAGCGCCTTGGGCGTGTGCAGCGTGACGATCTTCGCGCCGGCAGCGTCGGCGTTCTGCTCGGGCATCGGCTTTTTCACGAGCTGATCCACGGCGGCGCGATCATGCGCCACGCGGCGGCCCCATTCGAACGCCGCGAGATTCTTCTCGACCTGCACCGCGTTCAACTCGATCGCGCGCACGAGCGACTCGTGCGTGAGCGGCAGCCAGCCCTTTTGCCATGCGTAACCGAGCACGAACGGGTTCGTGTAGATCGCGTCGCCGAGCAGCGCAAGCGCGTAGCGGTTTGCATCGACGGTGGCGACGTTGTCCGTGCCCGCTGCGGCGCGCACGTCAGCTTCGGTGCTGGAGCCCGGGAACTGCCACTGCGGATTCTTGATGAACTCGGCGGTCGGCGTGGGCGCGCTGTTGAGCACCACGTGCGTCATGCCTTCCTGCATACGCGAGACGCAGTCGTCGCCGGCCGTCACGATGGCGTCGCAGCCGATCACGAGGTTCGCCTCGCCCATGGCGATGCGCGTGGCGTGGATGTCGTCGGGGCGGTTGGCGATCTGCACGTGGCTCATCACCGCGCCGCCCTTTTGCGCGAGGCCGGTCACGTCGAGCACGGTCACGCCCTTGGCTTCGAGGTGCGCGGCCATGCCGAGCAGCGCGCCGATCGTCACCACGCCGGTGCCGCCCACGCCTGTCACGAGCACACCGTACGGGCGGTCGATGGCGGGCACGTCGGGCGTCGGGACACCCGCCATCGCTTCGTTCGCGACGCTGCTCGCCTTCGGCTTGCGTAGCTGGCCGCCTTCCACCGTCACGAAGCTCGGGCAGAAGCCCTTCAGGCACGAGAAGTCCTTGTTGCAGGTGGACTGGTTGATCTGGCGCTTCGTGCCATATTCCGTATCGAGCGGCTCGACGCTCAGGCAATTCGACTGCACCGAGCAATCGCCGCAGCCTTCGCACACGGCCTCGTTGATGACCACGCGCTTTGCCGGGTCCGGATACGTGCCGCGCTTGCGGCGGCGGCGCTTTTCGGTGGCGCAGGTCTGGTCGTAGATCAGGATCGTCGTGCCGGGAATCTCGCGCAGTTCGCGCTGGATCGCATCGAGCTGATCGCGGTGGTGGATCGTCACGCCCGGCGCGAGTGATGTCACGCCCTCGTACTTCTCGGGTTCGTCGGTGACGATCGCGATCTTCGCCGCACCTTCGGCGGCGACTTGATGCGTGATCTGCGGCACGGTGAGCGTGCCGTCGACAGGCTGGCCGCCCGTCATCGCGACCGCATCGTTATAGAGAATCTTGTAGGTGATGTTGGCCTTCGAGGCGATCGCCGCACGGATGGCGAGCAGGCCAGAATGGAAATAGGTGCCGTCGCCGAGGTTGGCGAACACATGCTTGTCGTTCGTGAACGGCGCCTGGCCGACCCACGCCACGCCTTCGCCGCCCATCTGGCTGAAGGTGCTCGTATTGCGGTCCATCCATACGGTCATGTAGTGGCAGCCGATGCCGGCCATCGCGCGCGAGCCCTCGGGCACGTTCGTCGACGTGTTGTGCGGGCAGCCCGAGCAGAACCACGGCTTGCGCTCCGCCTGAACGCGAGGCTTCGCGAGCGCCTTTTCCTTGGCCTCGATCACGCTCATGCGCGCGGCGATACGCGCGCGCACGTCCGAGGGCAATTCGAACTTGTCGAGCCGCGTGGCGATGGCCCTGGCGATGATCGCCGGCGAAAGCTCGTAGTGTGCGGGCAGGAGCCAGTTGCCCATCGGCACCGACCATTCGCCGCCCGCGCCGTCCTTTTCGTCGAACTTGCCGTACACGCGGGGACGCTGTGCGTCGGGCCAGTTATACAGCTCTTCCTTGATCGCGTATTCGAGAATCTGACGCTTTTCCTCGACCACGAGAATCTCTTCGAGGCCGCGCGCGAAGGCGTGCGCGCCCTGCGCTTCGAGCGGCCACACGCAGCCGACCTTATAGAGCCGGATACCGATGCGCGAGCAGGTCTCGTCGTCGAGGCCGAGGTCGGTGAGTGCCTGGCGCACATCCAGATACGCCTTGCCCCCCGTGATGATGCCAAAGCGCGCATGCGGCGAATCGATCTCGATGCGGTCGAGCTTGTTGGCGCGCACGTAGGCGAGCCCCGCGTACCACTTGTAGTCGAGCAGCCGCGCTTCCTGCACGAGCGGCGGATCGGGCCAGCGGATGTTCAGGCCGCCCTCGGGCATTGCGAAGTCTTCGGGGAGGATGATGTTCGTGCGATGCGGGTCGATCTCGACCGAAGCCGACGATTCCACCACGTCGGTCACGCATTTCATCGCGACCCAGAGGCCCGAGTAACGGCTCATCGCCCAGCCATGCAGGCCGAAGTCCAGATACTCCTGCACGTTCGAGGGGAACAGCACGGGCAGGCCGCAGGCCTTGAAGATGTGCTCCGACTGGTGCGCGAGCGTGGACGACTTGGCTGCATGGTCGTCGCCTGCAAGCACGAGCACGCCGCCGTGCGGCGACGAGCCGGCGGAATTACCGTGCTTGAACACGTCGCTGCTGCGGTCGACGCCCGGGCCCTTGCCGTACCACATCGAAAATACGCCGTCGTATTTCGCGGACGGGTACAGGTTCACCTGCTGCGAGCCCCAAACGGCGGTCGCGGCGAGGTCTTCATTCACACCTGGCTGAAAAACGATCTGATGCGCGGCGAGATGCTGCTTCGCCTTCCAAAGGGACTGATCGAGGCCGCCGAGCGGAGAGCCACGATAGCCTGAGATGAACCCCGCGGTATTGAGACCGGCGGCCTTGTCGCGTTCCTGTTGCAGCATCGGCAGGCGGACCAGCGCCTGGATGCCGCTCATGTACGCGCGGCCGCGTTCGAGGGTGTATTTATCGTCGAGCGTGACGGAAGCGAGTGCGGTTTCGAGCGAAGCGCGCTGACCTGCGTCTAGCGGGGCATTCATTATGTGTCTTCCTCCATCCAACCAATCCGTTGTGGGATCGCCAGAACTTCAGGGCCTCGGCATCTTGTGAATGCGTTGGCCGGGTCGCCATATTGGCTTCTTTCTTTCGATAGTAGCACTCGGATAAACCCGCCGCTTCGAGGCTCGGAGCGCCGCGCCGCATTGCGCGGCATGATTTGGGCCTGCCACGAGACCCTGCGTCGGCATGCCGCGCAAGCGGCCTGAAACCCCTGTGTAATAACGGATGTATCGAATTCCTCAGAGGAGTAACAACGTGTAAAACCTGCACTGCCTGGGAACCGGTCTTGAATATCCTGTCTAACTCCCTCACCTGTGCGAACCGCGCAGCGTCCCTCGCAGTTAACGCTTATTAAAGGGGCACTACTGCAACAGGCAGTCTGAAAAAAGGAGTTCAGCATGAATAATCGACATATCCAGACCTTCCTGACGGTCTCGGCCGCGTTCTTTGCCATGAGCGCGCCGCTGCATTCGAACGCCAGCACGAAGAGCGGCGAGAATGCGACGACTCGATGCGCCCAGTACACGCTGAGCATGAAGGCCGATACGAACGCCATGCCGGCCGCGAAGGCCGAACGCAAATCCTGATGCCGCGTTGATCCGCGCAGCATTCCATTCACCCGAATTCTGCGCCGGGGTGTGCGGCGGCGGATTCTAAAATCAAAAAGGGCGAAGATCACGCGATCTTCGCCCTTTTTGTTTGGCTTTGGCTGAAATTATCGGCGTGAGTGCGTCATGCCTTGTCCTGCACCACGCCGCGCCGGATCTGGTCGAGCTCGATCGACTCGAACAGCGCCTTGAAGTTGCCCTCGCCGAAGCCCTGGTTGCCCTTGCGCTGAATGATCTCGAAGAAGATCGGCCCGATCTGGTTCTCCGTGAAGATCTGCAGCAGCAGGTCTTCGGGCATGCCGTCGATCAGGATCTTGCGCTTCTTCAGCTCTTCCAGCGGCTCGGTGTGGCCCGGAACGCGGCGGTTCACGAGCTCGTAATACGTGTCGACCGTGTCGAGCAGCGCGATCTCCTTGGCGCGCAGGCCATCCACGGTGCGATAGATGTCGTTCGTCCCGAGCGCGATGTGCTGAATACCTTCGCCGTGATAGGCGTCGAGGTATTCCTGGATCTGGCCTGCCGTCTCGCCGCCTTCCTCGTTGATCGGGATGCGGATCTTGCCGCAGGGCGAGGTCATCGCCTTCGACTTCACGCCGGTTACCTTGCCTTCGATGTCGAAGTAGCGGATTTCGCGGAAGTTGAAGAGGCGCTCGTAAAACTCGGCCCATTCGGCCATCCGGCCGCGGTGGACGTTGTGCGTGAGGTGGTCGATATAGGTGAGGCCGTGGCCAACCGGGTTCTGCTCGGCGCCCGCAATCGGCTCGAAGTCGACGTCATAGATGCTGATGTCGCCAATGCTCCCCGGCGCCGCGCCGTTCTTGCCGCGCCAGCGGTCGACGAAATAGATCAGCGAGTCGCCAATGCCCTTGATGGCCGGAATGTTCAGCTCCATCGGGCCCGTTTTGTTGTCGAAGCCCCACGCGCCGAGTTCAAGCGCGTGCTTGTAGGCCTTGGCGGCGTCCTGCACGCGGAAGGCGATCGCGCAGATCGACGGGCCGTGCAGGCGCGCAAAGCGCTGAGCGAACGAATCGGGTTCGCCGTTGACGATGAAGTTGATGTCGCCCTGACGGTAGAGGGTCACGTCTTTATGGCGATGGCGCGCGATGGCCGTGAAGCCCATGCGTTCGAACAATTTGCCGAGCGCCTTGGGGTCCGGCGCGGTGTATTCGATGAACTCGAAGCCGTCGGTACCGACGGGGTTCTCCCAGTTGTGGACCTGCATGGTTGTCTCCTCGCTGATGTAGATCAGATTTCGTGCTGCAAAGTGTAGTCCGCAGCATTGGGAGAAAACTTGCGAGTTGGGTCGCATTGCCGTCGATCTGCGCTATAAACTGCCTTGAATAAATGTTCGGGAGGCAGAAAATGGCAAGCATCGAATTGGACGCAATCGACAGGCGCATTCTGGCGATCCTTCAGGAGAATGGCCGGCTCTCGAACCAGGAGATCGCCGAGCGCGTGAATCTCTCCCCGAGCCCGTGTTTGCGGCGCATCCGGCGGCTGGAGGAAAGCGGCGTGATTCGCAGCTACGTGGCGCTGCTCGATGCGCAGAAGCTAGGGCTCGACCTGCTGGCCTATGTGAACGTGCGGCTGGAAAAGCGTGGGCCGACAGCGGCGGGGCGCGAGGGCGTGACGCACGCCGAGCTTTTTCGTGCGGCGGTGCAGACCTGGCCGGAGGTGGTGGCCTGTCACGCGATGACGGGCGACATGGATTTCCTGCTGCGCGTGCAGGTGGAGGACATGGCGCACTTCTCGCGCTTCGTGCAGGACCAGTTGCTGCACCATCCTTCGGTGATCGACGTGAAGTCCAGCTTTTCGCTCGACACGTTCAAGGAAACGACGGCTTTGCCGATCCGCTGATCGCGCGTCTGCGTGGAGCAGGCGCAAAAAAAGCGGCCGAAGCCGCTTTTTTCAGTGCATCAGTCTGTCCCGAAGGGCAGGAGTCACGCCGCGACAGCTTGCGGCAGGATCGTTTCCATCAGCTTGCTGGCCTGGCGCGCCTGACGCTTGAGCGCGTAGTCGAACACGGCGGCCTGCTCCTGGAGCATTTCGGCGATGATGCTGCTCTGGTCGGCCGGGTCGAGCGAGAGATAGGCGTCGGCTTCGCCGTAGGCGTACTCGATCTTCATGCCCGACTTCTTCGCGATGTGCATCATCGTCGAGTTGCGCGACAGGCAGTGCATGTAAAGCGTGGTGACGTGGGTGTTGCGGCTGCGGATGGCGGCGCGCTCGAACAGCTTCGAGCCGATGCCCTGGCCGCGCGCGCTTTCCAGCACGGACACGCCGAACTCTGCGGTGCGGCCGTTGCCGTCCGCCGGCAGGTAGGCCAGATGGCCGACGCCCACGAGTTGCAGCTGGTGGTTGAACACGCCGAACACGGTGTCGCGCGTGAAGTCCATCGAGCGCACGTACTTTTCGATCACGTGGTCGGGCGCGGCCTGGCCGAAGCGCAGCAGGCGGTCATCGCTGTCGAGCGTGAGAAAGTGCGCGAGCAGGCGTTCGCGGTCTGCCGAGGTGAGCACTCGCACCATGACGGGCGCATGACCGGACGTCAGCGGACGAGCGGACGAAATGATCGGCACGTTGGCTTGGGTCGAAAGCGGGATCATGGTGGGTTCTCCTTAAAATGCATGCCGCATGATGCAGCGCAAAACGCATTCTAGCGGAAACCCTGGGTGCACTCTAGGGAAAACCCGGAGTCTAAATTTGAGTGTTGCGCCTAATTAATAAAAATATAAGCGCAAGCATTTGATTATTAACGAGTAATTTTTCGGGTCATTTGACGTGTCAACTGTTGTCTTGGTGCATCATGTCGCACCGCAGCAATCTGGCCCGAAAATTATTGCCCTTCAGGCGCCCGTCAGACCGTGATCGACCATGGCGATCACCTGCTCGGCGAAGTCGCGATAGCCCATGCGGCCACCGGGCTTGAGCCACGTAAACGTCCAGTTGATCATGCCGAACACCATCATCGTCAGCGCGGTCTGGTTTTCGCTCGTGACCTGGCTGGGATACGCGCGCGCAAGCTGGCGCGTAAAGGCGGCGACCACATCGCGCTGGCGGTTCAGGATGATCTCGCGCTGGACGTCCACGAGGTATTTGACGTCGTTCAGCAGCGCCACGTGGCGGCTGTGCGAGGTTTCGTACTCCGCGAGAAACGCGCGAATCAGCTCCGCGAAGCTCTCGCGTTCGTCGTGACCGCGCCGCTGGCTCGCGCCTTCCACCTCCGCGATGATCAGCATGAGCCGCTTGGTGTAGCGATCGAGCAGATCGAAGAGGATCGCTTCCTTGCTCTCGTAATAGTGATAGAGCCGCGCCTTCGAGGTGCCGCTGGCGGCCGCCAGGTCCGACATCGAGGTGCTCGGGTAGCTCGTCTGCGCGAATTTGGCGGCGGCTAGTTCGAGGATCTGGTCGCGTTGGGTTTCGTGGTCGGGCGCTCGGGTGCGTGCCATAGGAAATCAGCGGGGGAGGGAAAGGTGCGCGGCGGTTTGCGGAAGCGGCGGACGCGCGGCGCGCGCGGCAGCGGCGAGCGGAGCGCAGGCGGCGCACATATCGTCGCGCAGGCGCAGTTCCTCAGCCGCGCACAGCTCGCGCAGGCGCCACAGCACGACGGGCTCGCCGACCGTGAAGCCGGCGCCGCCACGGGTGAGCGCTGCGCCCAGCGCGTCGCTGGCGAGCCACGATGCGCCCGCCGGACGGTCTTCATGGGCGTCGAGCACGTCGAGGATCATGGCGTCGAGGTCGCTCCACGTGCCGCTCGTAAAGGTGTTGTCGCGCCAGCGGCGCGTCTCGCCGTTGGCGAACTTGGCTTCCTGCCACTCCAGCGCGAGACGCGTGATGCGCAGCACCGAGATCGGCGCGGCGTCGGGCAAGCGCGCCTCGATGCGGGCTGCGGCGTTCGGACCCGAAATTTCGTCGGCAGTGAGGCGCACTTCGTTCAGGCGCTGCGGGACGTCGCGCAAGCGGTAGCAGACACGCCGCAGCGCGAGTTGGTGCGCGGCGTCGTGCGTGTGCCAGATCACCACGTGGGAGTCGTCGGCTTCGAGGGCATTCAGCGCCGCGCAGTCGTCGTGTGCGAGGGCTGGTGGCGCATCGCCGAGACGCTCCCAGAAGGCGGCGCGTTGCGCCACGCCGGGGTTGCCGGCCACGTCGATGTCGCGCAACGGACCTACCGTCAGGTCGTCGCACAGGGCAATCACGCGGTCCGGACGGCCTGCCGCTTCGAGAGCCTGACGTAGCGTCGTCACGGCCGGCTCGCCGTAAATGAGGTGAATCGTGGTCATCGACAACTCGTTGCGTTCACGATGAACGCCCTGTAAGCCAGAAAGCACGCAATAACAAAAGGGGCCGCCCGCGGGTGTTGCAGCGCTGCGCTGCAACACCCGCGGGCGGCCCCTAGTGTAAGCGGATCGCCTGCAGGCCGAAAGCGTGCTGTTGCTCTAACGCCTTAACGTTCGTCGAAACTCACGACCACACGCTCGCTCACCGGATGGCACTGGCAGGTGAGCACGAAGCCGTCCTTCACCTCCTGCTCCTCGAGCGTGTAGTTCTTGTCCATCTTCACCTCGCCTTCGAGCACCTTGGCGCGGCACGTGCAGCACACGCCGCCCTTGCACGCGTAAGGCAGCGCCAGACCCGCCTTAAGGCCGACGTCGAGCAGGCTCATGCCCTCGTACGGCAGGCGCATCTTGCGCTTTTTGCCGTCGATGACGATTTCCAGGTCGGCGGCCGGCGTGTTTTCGGTGATCTCGACGTTCGGCACACCCGCCTGCGGCAGCGGCGAGCCGAAGCGCTCCACGTGGACCTTCTGCGGCGGCACGCCCGCGTCGTTGAACGCGGCCTCGGCGGCGTCCATCATCGGGCCGGGGCCGCAGATGAAGGCTTCGTCGATCTCGTCGGCGGGCAGCAGCGTCTCGAGGAACGCCGCGCACTTGGCTTGATCCAGCACGCCGTTGAAGAGCTCGACGTCCTGCAGGTCGTCCGAGAGCACGTGATAGAGGCGGAAGCGGCTCATGAAGCGGTTCTTGAGGTCTTCCAGCTCTTCAGCGAACATGATCGCGTCGACGCTGCGGTTGCCGTACACGAGCGTGAACGCGCTGCGCGGCTCCGTTTCGAGCGTCGTCTTGATGATCGCGAGCACCGGCGTGATGCCCGAGCCGCCCGAGAACGCCACGTAGTGCTTGCCGTGCTCGGCGTTCAGGTGCGTGAAGAAGCGGCCATCGGGCGTCATCACGTCGATCTCGTGGCCGGGCGCGAGTTGCTCGAACGCGAAGTTCGAAAAACGCCCGCCGCGCACGCGCTTGATGCCGATGCGCAGCTCGCCATCGCGGTCGTAGTCGGTTACGCCCACGCAGATCGAGTACGAACGGCGCGTTTCCTCACCGTCGATGTGCGACTTGAGCGTGACGAACTGCCCCTGAGTGAAGCGAAACGCCTCGCGCAGCTCGGGCGGGACTTCGAAAGCGACAGAGACCGCGTCCGCGGTTTCGGGCCGCACTTCGCGGATGCGCAGCGAATGGAATTGCGGAGTGGCCATATCAGTACGGTTTGAAGTAGTCGAAGGGTTCGCGGCAGTCGATGCAGCGGTAGAGCGCCTTGCACGCGGTCGAGCCGAACTGCGCGAGGCGTTCGGTGTGCTTCGAGCCACAGTGCGGGCAGGCGGGCGCGGGCAACGGCCTCGGTTTCGCGATAAAGGTGATCGGCTGTTCGGCCGATTGAGGTGCGGAGCCGCAGTTGCCCGTGGGCGGCGCGATGCCATAGGCGCGCAACTTCTCGCGCGCTTCGTCGGTGATCCAGTCGGTGGTCCACGCGGGCGTCAGGGTCGTCGCGATGCGGTAGGGCGCGAGCGAGGCGGCGTCGAGCGCGTGCGCGACGTCCTCCGCGATCTGCGACATCGCCGGACAGCCGGAGTAGGTGGGCGTGATGACCACTTCGATCTGGCCGTCGTCGGCGCGGCGCACGTCGCGCAGGATGCCCAGTTCGCGGATCGACACGACCGGAATCTCCGGATCGGGCACCGATTCCAGCACCTCCCAGGCGCGTTCGAGCGCGTGATCTGCCGTTGCTTGCATCGTGACTTCCTCTTTTCCTGCGGGGTGTGCTTACCAGCGCGCGTCCGGATGCTGGCGCGCGAGGCTCTGCATCTCGGCCAGCACGAAACCCATGTGCTCCGAGTGCTCACCGTGCTTGCCGGTCGTGACGTGCTTCACCTGCGCGGGCATGGCAAGCGTGGCTTCTTCGAGCGCGGCTTCCACGTCGGTGCGCCACGCCGCTTCGAACTGCGCGACGAGCGGCGCGATGCCGGCTTCGGCCACGGCGGTTTCCACGGCGTCGGTGCTGAAGAACTCACGCGTGTACGGCATCAGCCAGTCGATTGCTGCCTGGGCGCGGCGGTGCGATTCGTCGGTGCCGTCACCGAAACGGATCAGCCACTCGCGCGCATGGTGCACGTGGTAGCGCGTTTCCTTGGTCGAGCGCTCGGCGATCGCGGCCAGTTGCGGGTCGGCGGAGCGCAGCAGCGCGCTCCACAGATGCTCCATCAGCGTGGCGTAGAGGAAGTTGCGCACGATCGTCACGGCGTAGTCGTTGGCCGAATGCGTCGTGCCGGCGAGCGGGCCGAAGTGCGGCAGCTCCGCGAGCGTGTAGTTCGCGAACTCGCGTTCGGCGCGGAAGTAGGCGTAGTCGTCCTCGGTGCGGTCGCGGCCGGTGAGCGCCTTGTCGAGCGTGGCGGCGTGCGTGTAGAGCAGGCGCGCCTGACCGATCAGGTCGAGGCTCATGTTGGCGAGCGCGATGTCTTCTTCGAGGATCGGGCCGTGGCCGCACCATTCCGTATTGCGCTGACCGAGGATCAGCGCCGTATCGGCGAGGCGCAGTACGTACGCGAGGTGTTCGGGAGTGGGCGTCGTCATGTTGCGCTCTTACATGTGGTTGACTTCGTCGGGCAGCGTGTAGAACGTCGGGTGGCGATAGATCTTGTCGCCGGCCGGCTCGAAGAGCTCGGCCTTTTCGTTCGGATCCGATGCCGTGATTGCCGACGACGGCACCACCCAGATGCTCACGCCTTCCTGGCGGCGCGTGTAGACGTCGCGCGCCATGCGCAGCGCCATCGAGGCGTCGGAGGCGTGCAGGCTGCCACAGTGCTTGTGGTCGAGGCCCTGCTTGCTACGCACGAACACTTCCCAGATCGGCCATTCCTTGTTCATCGTGGATCTCCTTCCTTCCTGATTCATATGTGAGGTGTGCTCAAGCTGCGTGCTTTTCGGCGCGTTGGCGCTGCTTCTCGGCATGCGCGAGGGCGGCTTCGCGCACCCACGCGCCTTCGTTGTGCGCCTTCACGCGCGTGCCGAGACGCTCGCGGTTGCACGGGCCCTCGCCGTTCACGACGCGCCAGAATTCTTCCCAGTCGATCGTGCCGTAGTCGTAGTGGCCGCGCGCTTCGTTCCATTTCAGATCCGCGTCGGGGAGCGTGACGCCCAGCACCTTCGCCTGCTCGACCGTGGCATCGACGAACTTCTGGCGCAGATCGTCGTTCGAGATGCGCTTGATCCCCCATTTGGCCGACTGGCTGCTATGGACCGAGTCTGCGTCGCTCGGGCCGAACATCATCAGCACCGGCCACCACCAGCGGTTCACGGCTTGTTGAACGAGTTCGCGCTGCGCTTCGGTGCCGCTCATCATGGCGAGCAGGGCGTCGAAGCCCTGGCGCTGGTGGAACGACTCTTCCTTGCAGATGCGGATCATGGCGCGCGCGTACGGGCCGTACGTGCAGCGGCACAGCGGAATCTGGTTCATGATCGCCGCACCATCCACGAGCCAGCCGATCACGCCGACGTCGGCCCACGTGGGCGTCGGGTAATTGAAGATGCTCGAATACTTGGCCTTGCCGGCGTGCAGCGCGTCGACGAGCTGGTCGCGCGAAACGCCGAGCGTTTCCGCCGCGCTATAGAGATAGAGGCCGTGGCCCGCTTCGTCCTGCACCTTGGCGAGCAGGATCGCCTTGCGCTTGAGGCTCGGCGCGCGCGAGATCCAGTTGCCTTCCGGCAGCATGCCGACGACTTCCGAGTGCGCGTGCTGCGAGATCTGGCGCACGAGCGTCTTGCGATAGGCTTCGGGCATCCAGTCCTGCGGCTCGATCTTGCCGTCGGCAGCCATGATGGCGTCGAACTGCGCCTGCTCCGGCGAGGCTGCGTCCGCGTCGAGCGGAGCAACGTTGCCGGGGATGTCGAGGGATTGCGTGTACATGAAGACGCTCTCGTCGAAGTTGGGTATGTCGCGCAGTATAAACCAACCGACCGGTCGGTAAATGAATTTTTTGAGGTAGAGCAAAGAAATTCGGGCCTACAGCTGAGTTTTAGTGGGCGGCAGCGGGAATGCCTGGGATTTGTGCACGTGGGCGGCCTGTGCGTGGGTTTGTGCGCTGGACTGTCAGGCGGATGGAAGGTTGCGCACCGGGCCATGGGGCACAATGCCCCTTTGCCTGCGCACTCGTTCACGGATGAAGATTTCTTTTGCTCCCCTCGCGGCTGCGGCCGCAGTGTTCATTTCACTTGGCGCCGCGTCTCCGGCGTTCGCGGACCAAGCCTCGGGCCCCTGGGTCACGAGCTGGGCGACGGCGCTGCAGTCGATTCCCGAGCGCGACGCGCTGCCGGCGCTGTACCGCGCGCCCGATGTCGCCGGGCGTACCGTTCGGCAGATCGTGTATCCGACGCTGGGCGGCACGGTTGCGCGGGTCCATGTGAGCAACCTCTATGGGCGCACGCCGCTCGTGATCGAGGCGATGGCGATTGCTCCGTCTGCGGGCGGCGCGGCGGCGAGCGAGGCGGGTACGGCGCATGTGACGTTTGGCGGGCGGGCAGCGGTGTCGGTGCCGCCCGGCGCTGCGCTCGATAGCGACCCGGTGCAGATCGATCTAAAGGCGCACGTGCCCTACGCGATCAGTTCCTATATGGGCCCCGAGCAAAAGATGGTCGCGTGGCACCGCGTGGCGAGTCAGGTGAATTACGTCTCGCGTCCGGGCAATCACGTCGCGGATCCGTCGATTGGCGCGTTCACCGAGCGCTTTACGCAGTACGCGTGGGTAACGGGGTTGGCGGTCGAGGCTCCGGGGGCGTCGACGGTCGCGGCGATCGGCGATTCCATTACCGACGGCATGCGTTCCTCGCTCAATCAGAACCGTCGCTGGCCGGACGCGTTGGCGCGGCGCATCGCGCAGTCGCAGCGCGCGGATCTCGCCGTGATCGATCTCGGGATCAGCGGCAACCGGCTGCTGAGCGATTCGCCTTGCTACGGCGAGGCGCTCGAGCGGCGCTTTGGCCGCGACGCGCTCGGCCACCCGGGCGTGAAGACGGTGGTGCTGCTAATCGGCATCAACGACATCAACTTCCAGGCGATGCCGGCGCGATCGGGCCTCGACTGCGACTTTCCGCATACGCACGTGGACGCGAACAACCTGATCGCGGGTTATCGCCGCGTGATCGCGCAGGCGCACGGGCGCGGCGTACGCATTTTCGGCGCGACGCTCACTCCGGCTTCGCTGCCGCCGGAGCGCGAGTCGATCCGCACGGCGGTGAACCAGTGGATCCGGACGAGCGGGGCGTTCGACGGCGTGGTCGACTTCGACGCGGCGCTGCGGGACCCGGCGGATCCTGCGCGACTGCGTTACGGCTATGACAGCGGCGACCACATCCACCCAAGCGACGCGGGCTACGCGGCGATGGCGAATGCGGTGCCCCCGGAGGTCCTTACCCGGAAGTGAGGAATATTTTCGCCACCCCCTTGCGCAGCGCCGGCGGGGGCGATAAGATTCGCCCCCTTCGCAGTTCGATGTCTCTGACGTCAGGCAGCGAGGACCGCCGCGGAAACCGGCGGACGCAGGAGTCGGGAGCTTTTTTAAGCGGTGAGCGAAAAAAAGGGGTTGACGAAGCGAAAAAGATTCTTCATAATCTCGTTTCTCTGCTGCAGACGCAGCAACGCAGAAAGAAGCCGGTAGTTAAGTGGTTGTCTGAACGAAACTGCGCGGCAACTTCGCGATCGATCTTTAAAAATTTACAGCCGATAAGTGTGGGCGCTTGATGCGGTGGCGGCCTGATGATGTTCTTCGGAGCATTGTCGGGAGCAGCAAAAGTATCAAG
>NZ_JAMBPR010000044.1 GCF_024206475.1 Paraburkholderia sp. CNPSo 3274 | reverse complement strand
CCCCGCCGGCGCCGCCCCCAGCGCCCATCGTGCAGGTGCGCACGCTCGAGCGCGGCACCTTCCGCACGCTGCTCGACAGCGAAGTGCAAAAGACCGACGGCAAGGTCGTGGGCCGCGCCGTCGACATGGTGACGGGCCCCGGCGGCAAGCCCGTCGACGTCGTGGTGAATCTGCAAGGCTTCATGGGCATTGGGGACCGCAAGGCCAACTTCCCGTGGAGCGGCGTGCGCGTGAATACCCAGCCGAAAACGCCTGCCATCACGCTTGCCCTGCCGGCGAACCAGCTGCAGGTCCCCGATCGGCCCAAGGCCGGTGCGCCGCAGCCCGGCAACCCCGAGGCGAGCGCGACGCGCCTGCCCATGCTCGACGCGGACGTGGAACGCGCCAACGGCGCCAAAGTGGGCCGCGTGGTGGACGTCCTGCTTGACGGCAGCGCCGCCCCGCAGGCCGTGGTGCTCGACGTGAGCGGCACGCTCGAGAAACGTCATACGATCGCGGCCGACTGGTCCGCGCTGCACTTCGTCACGAAGAACAATGCGCTCGAAGCGCAGCTCGAAATGAGCGATCAGCAGGTGGATGCCTCGCCGCCTTACGCGCCCGACCAGCCGGTGCGCGCCGTGACGCCCGCCGCCCCGCCGCCGCCGGCGCCGGCTGCACAAGCGGCGCCCGCTGCATCGCCCGTCGCGTCCGCAGCCAATGCCCACGGTGCCAAATGACGGACGGCACCATGCAACAACCCAATCCAAGCCAGCGCAGCGTGCGCGCGCTCGACTGGCTGAACTTCTTCGTGGCGAACGTGCAGACGGGCTTCGGGCCGTTCATTGCCTCGTATCTGGCTTCGCACAAGTGGACTCAGGGCGAGATCGGCCTGGCGCTTTCGGTGGGCACGATCAGCGCGATGGTGAGCCAGGTGCCGGGTGGCGCGGCCGTGGACGCCCTGCGCAACAAGAAAGCCGCCGCCGCATGGGCGATCATCGCGATCATCATCTCGGCCGTCCTGCTCGCCTCGAGCCCGACCGTCGTGGCGGTCATGGCGGCCGAGATCTTCCACGGCTTCGCCAGCTGCATGCTCGTGCCGGCCATGGCGGCGCTCGCGCTCGCGCTGGTGGGCCGCCAGAACCTCGGCGACCGGCTCGGCCGCAACGCGCGCTGGGCCTCGATCGGCAGTGCGGTGGCCGCCGGGCTGATGGGCTTGTGCGGCGAGTACTGGTCGCCGCGCTCCGTGTTCTGGCTGACGGCCGCGCTCGCGTTGCCCGCGCTCGTCGCGCTCGCGATGATCGAGTACGACCGGAACGCCGCCTACGCCAAACCCGCGGCCAAGCGCGGCCTGGCCGGCGCGGCCGCGGGCTCGGGCTCGGGCGAAGCTCGCGAGACGATCTTCGACCTGCTGCGCGACCGGCGCATGCTGACCTTCGCGGCCTGCGTGGTGCTGTTCCACCTTTCGAACGCCGCGATGCTCAACCTCGCCGCCGGCGAAGTGACGGCCGGCATGGGCGACAACGTTCAGCTCGTGATTGCGGCGTGCATCATCGTGCCTCAAGCCATCGTCGCGCTGATGTCGCCCTGGGTAGGCCGCACCGCGCAGGCCTGGGGGCGCCGGCCCGTGCTGATTCTCGGCTTTTGCGCGCTGCCGCTGCGGGCGCTGCTGTTCGCCGCCGTCGGCAACCCGTACTTCCTCGTACCGGTGCAGATGCTCGACGGCCTTTCGGCCGCCGTGTTCGGCGTGATGCTGCCGCTCATCGCCGCCGACGTGGCGGGCGGCAAAGGCCGCTACAACCTCTGTATCGGGCTCTTCGGGCTTTCGGCGGGGATCGGGGCGACGCTGTCGACGGCGCTTGCCGGCTTTATCGCCGATCACCTGGGCAATACGGTTAGCTTCCTCGCGCTCGCGAGCGCAGGCGCCGCCGCGGTGCTGATGGTTTGGCTTGCGATGCCCGAGACGCGCGACGCGCTCGAAGAGGAAAACGCCCGCGACGCCACCGTATGAGTGGTGGACCGCCGGAGCGGGCGCCGGTTGCGCCTGCTCCAGTGGACGGTGGCGACCCTCCTTTCTCCATGCACGAGAACGCCGGCGCCCCGAAGGGCGCCGGCGTTCGTTCGCAGCTTCATATCGTTGGAATGACGAGGTGTGACCAGCCTCGCGGCACGTGAGCGACGGGTGGTGCCGCCATACCCCGCAGGCAACCGGTGCGACCGGCTACACCGCTCAGGCGGCCAGCGCCTCGTCCAGACGCGCCGCGACCACGGCATTGGGTAGGTTGTCGAGCTTGCTCGCGAGGATCATCGCGTCGGCATTGGCCGGGCGATGACGGCGATTGGGGCTCGGCCGGAACACCGCGTCGCCGCGGCGGATCTTCTCGCCGGTCAGCGCGCATACGGCGCTGCGGCGCGCCGTGCAGACCCGCCACAACTGGTCGGAGTAGCGGCCATAGGTGGCGTCGCTCCAGCAAACGGTGATGCTGTCCGGATCATGCCGCCGGATCAAGGTGATGCCCTGCGCATCCCACGAACGGACGGTGGCGCGCCGCCGGTTGGCCGCCTCCGAAGCACCGCGTGTGATGGGTACCGGTTTACAGCTCCTACCGCTGCCTTCGAGTTCGCTGTCCAGGCTTAGCGGCTCGGCAGCCGCGGACAGAAGGTCAATGGTTTGTTGCCAAACGCTGCCGGTATCTAATTTCGTCATAATGCACCTCGTGCACGTGGAAACGATTCAAATATGCCGGTCGAATAAGCACTCTGCCACGTCCGGATTATAGCGTGTCCAACTCGCAATCCACAGGAAAAACGCAATTTTCACACGATAATGCCAAACGCAAAAACCGGGATGGCGGAGCTTTCAGTTCCGACTGTAAGTCTCCAATGTTGGTTTCTTTACATCCGTGAACTTTTTTTCCGATTTGATGATACTTAACAATCTCACTGCGGAAAAAATAACCGTTTTTACGCCGGATGCCACTAGTGGCGTGACTTTTCACCATAACTGAATTGTTACAGCGCCCACTGCGTCCCGCGAACGCATAAAGCCCAGAATGCCCGTCCGTGGCCAGTCTGATGGCCTTGAGCGGCATCACACCGACTCCACTCTTACACACGGGACGTGACCGATCAATGAAACGCAATGCCCTATATGACATAGGTGCATCGGACATCTCGCATACTAAACGTCAGTCTATTGGACGCGAAATTCTCGCACAAAGCTTGCGTTGTCCACACGCATAGAATATCGAGACATTCCACTATTCGAAAAGCAATTAATGGATTTTGGATATTGCTTTAGACGCTTTGCCACGCGTCAATGCGGACATTGTGCAACTCGCAGGACATGAATAGCAACAAAAACGGTGATGTTACAAGCGCCGTCATCCGCACCGAAAGTATGCACACTAATCCACCATTGAATCCGCGGATAAAGACAAACGAATGAAGATATCGCACGGCTCGCGTCTTACGTGCCGCGGCCCTGATCGAGAAATTCGCCGGCGCGCACCCTAAGCATGGCCCCGAAGTCATCGAGCCAGCCAATGGAAAGCCGCCAGCTCTGCCAGTAGAGTTCGACGTCGAGCGCGCGGCCGGGCGTGAGTTCGACGAGTTCGCCGCGTGCCAGATGCGGCGCGATCATACGCTCGGGGCACATGCCCCAGCCCAGACCATTCAGGCAGCAGCGCAGAAACCCGGCCACATGGGGAATCCAGTGCAGCGGCGCGTCGATCTGCGCGCGCGTGATGCGGCGAATGAAGCGCTTTTGCAGTTGATCCTTGGGATTGAATTCGACGCACGGCGCGTGGCGCAGCGTGTCGCGCGTCACCCCTTGCGCGAAATGCCGCTCGAAGAACGCCGGCGAGCACACCGCGAGGTAGCGCATGCGACCGAGCCGTGTCGAGCGGCAACCTTGCACGGGCTCGGCCTGCGTCGTGACGGCGCCCTGCACGCTGCCGTCGCGCATGCGTTGCGCGGTGTGATCCTGGTCGTCGATCACGAGGTCGAGCAGAATGCCGCGCTCGACGCAGAAGCCCGCCACGGCGTCGATGAACCAGGTGCCCACGCTGTCGTCGTTGACGGCCACCCGCAGCGTCGGCCGCGCCGCCCCCAGCGCGCTCGTGAAGGTCGGCATCGCCCCGCCCAGCTCTGCCTCGAGCAATTGCACCCGCTCCGTGTGACGGCACAGCAGCGCGCCGGAAGCCGTCGCGACGCAAGGCTGGCCGCGCTTCACGAGCACGGTGCCCACGCGCTCCTCCAGCAGCTTCACGCGCTGCGAAACCGCCGACGGCGTGACGTTGAGCGCGCCCGCGGCGCGATCGAACGAACCATGCCGCACGACGGCGGCGAGCGCATCGAGCATGGCATAGTCGAGCATTAGCGTTCCTTAATCCAGTTAATGAAAATGAGCTTTGCTTATGTCGCCCCTGGCGGCAGACTAGCGCCATTCCCTGTCGATGTCCAATGACCGCGGGCGCCGCGCACCGCGCCGCCCGCGCTCCTACTTTGTCCGCAACCGTCATGAACTGGCTCGCTTTCACTCACGGCGCGGCGCTCTGCGCCTCGCTCATCGTCACGATCGGCGCACAGAATGCGTTCGTGCTGCGTCAGGGCATCCTGCGCTCGCACGTCGGCAAGATCGTCCTGCTCTGCACACTATCCGACTTCGTGCTGATCGGCGCAGGGGTGGGCGGCGCCTCGGCGCTCGTCGAGCGCTATCCGACCTTCGTGCACATCGTGCTGTACGTGGGACTCGCCTGGCTCGTGTGGTTCGGCATCGGCGCGCTGCGCCGGGCGGTGCGCCCTTCGCACGCCGTGCTGGAGAGCCATGCCGCGACGGATGCGCCCGAGCAGCGCGCCTGGCCGATCATCCTCATGACGCTCGCGTTCACCTGGCTCAATCCGCACGTGTATCTCGACACCTTCCTGCTGATCGGCACGGCCGGCGCGAGAGAACCGCAGGGCAGCCGCCTCGCCTTCGCAATTGGCGCAATGTGCGTGAGCGCGGTATGGTTCGTCGCGCTAGGCTACGGCGCGCGTGCGCTCGCGCCGCTGTTCCGGCGGGCGAGTGCATGGCGCGTGCTCGACGGCGCCATCGGCGGCATGGTCCTGTTGATCGCCTTTGCGCAATTGCGCTGAAGTTTGCGAACCCGCCGCTCGCGGGTTGCGCGTTTGCCGTACGAGCTGTTACTGCGCGGCGCCCTTCGCTTTCTGCTGCTGCAGCAGGCCCTCGACGAGTTCCGGCGACATATAGTGCGGCCCGTCGAAGAGATACACGCGATAGCCGCGATACGCCTCGAGCTGCGGCGCCAGCTCGGCGGCCGTGGCCGCGCGAAAGCCCCCACCCTGCCTGGGACGGAATGCCTCCGCGATGATGCGCACGCGCTTGTGGCCCAAATGCGCGGATAAGGCATCCGCATATTCACGCGCGGCCGCCGGGCCGCGCGCATAGACGCCGCAGCCGTCCTGCAGCAACACGCCGACGTCGCGCGGCAGCCAGCCGTCGAGCCATTTCGCGAGCGCCTCGCCGCCGATGTTGCTGGTGTCGTACACGCTGATCCACAGCGGATGCGGCAGCTTCTCCAGCAGCGGCGCCATGCGTGGCGCGTCGGTCCAGGTGGGATCGACTTCGACCGGAAAATACCAGCCCGTGATATGCACCGGCGGGCGCACGGCCGCGAGCTTGAGCGAACGATCGACGAGCGTGTCGAGGTTCTCGCGCGCTTTCTTTTCGTCCGAATAGCCCGCGAGGCCGACGATCACGCCGCGCGCCCACGGTTCGTTGCCAATGCGCACCCAGTCGGGCACGCGCGGCGCAGGAATACCCGCGCCCGCCATGAACGCGACGTCGTCCACGGCGATCCATTGCACCAGCAGCTCGTTCACGCCCAACCGGTCCCAGTCGCCGCGCAAGTCGAGATGGTCGTTGTCGGGCTGCCAGACGATGCCTTGCGCGAGCGCATCCGCGTGTGCGGGCACCTGCAGCGTGCAACCCGCGGCAGCGAGCGCGCACAGCGCCGCGCATGCCAGGCGCGCGCAGCGCGGCAAGACGCGCAAGCGCGTTGACCCGGCCTCCTCTGCCTGGCCCGCGTTGCCTCGAGCGTTTCTCCGCACGATCATCAGGTTTCCTCAATAAGAGAGCACGGCGCCGAAGAACACCCCGCCCGCCCGGTCGTCGCCCGTGATGTGCCAGCGGTACTGCACCGTCACGTCGACATAGGAGCGCGGCGCGTCGTAGAAGCTGTCGCGGAACCAGTAGCGCGTCGAGACGCCCACGCCCATCCCGAGCGGCACGCTGTGGTTGATGCTCGAATCGTAGTCCACGCCGGCCACCGCGTACGGAAAGACCGTGAGCTTCGGGCTGATGGTGTCGAGCCGCCACGTGCGGCCCGCCTCGATATAGCCCGTGCCGTAGTTCCAGCCGTTGCTCACGTAATGGCCGACTTCGCCATAGTCCTGCAGCGTCCACCACGAAGGCACGTCAAACCGCCGCTCGGTGCCGATGCCGCCCGAGTAGGCAAGGCGCAGCAGCCAGTCGGAAGGCGCGCGCGAGCCGATGGGGATGAGCCGCTCGAACGCCACCACCGCGTTGATCGATTCGAACGGCTTCGCGCGCGCGCCGATGGCCCCGAGCGCCGTGGAGATGCCGCTCGGCGCGTCGCCCTTCGCGCCGACGTCCTGATAGACGCGTGCGTAGACCTCGAAGTTGCGGTCGCCGAGCGTGCCGAACGGCCGCCAGTATCCTTCGAGGCCCATTTGCCAGTTGTTGTACGAGCCGGGCACTTCGCCTGTCGAGACGCCGGGCTGAAGTCCTGAGCCGCGATAGTTGACCGAGGCGATCGCGCCCCAGTCGCGCGTGACATCGGCGTGTGCGTTGCGCAGGTCTTGCAGTTGCACCAGCGTGGCAGGCGCGACGCCTGGCGGCGGCGAGGTGCCGTAATCGATCGCGCGTTTGAAATAGCTTGCGGCTAGCGCGTCGAAGGTCGCGCGGTAAGCGCTGTAGCCTGCATCGCCCGTGGCTTGTGGCGGCAACTGGCCGGCTTCGTCCGCCAACGCGAAGTACATGGAAGCGCGGCGGTCGTCTCCCGCGCGCTGCGCGACGTACGCGGCGGAAAGTGGCGGCAGCGCGTCGAGCAGGCCTGCGTCGGCCATGGCGCGCGCTTCGTGCTTCGCGCCTTCGGTGTCGCCCGCGGCGGTGAGCGCGTCGATCAGCTCGAGCCGATGCTGCGGATTGCGCGGATCCGCGGCTACGGCCCGGCGCTGTGCGTCGAGCGCGGCCGTCTGATCGCCGCGCTGCGCAGCGACGATCGCGGCACGCCGGTCCGCGAAGCCGGGATCGGCGGCGTAGACGTCGCAGGCGCTGCCGTATTGGTCCACCGTGCAGTCGAGCACCGGGCGCGCCGCCGTGGCCACTCGCTCGCCGGGCGTTGCAGGCGTGGACGGCGCGGCGGACTGCGCGAGCGCCGCGCGCGCGTAGTAGCGGCGCATGGCGATCAGGGCGTCGGTGTCGTCGCCAGCGGGCGGCAGCGTGGCAAGCAGGTCGAGTGCGCGCTGTGGCTGGCCTTCGGCGGTCCACACATCGGCGATGATCGCGTGCGCCACCCGCTCGTCGCGCACCGAGGCGCCTTCGCTCAGCAGCGCCTGCGCAAAATCCTCATTGGCTTGTGTCGACCTGCCCTGTGATGCGCGCGCATAGCCGCGCAACACGTACGGCATGAGCGTCGGCGTGGCGCCCGACGCAATCGCATCGCCCGCCGCGGCTTCAAGGCCCGCCATGTCGTTCTGTTCCAGCAGCATCTCGCAAAGCAGCAGCCGGTTGCCAAGATGCAACGGCGCGTAGCCGATCGCCTCGTGCATGAGCGCGATGGCCTGCGCGGCGTCGCCGCGCGTGCGCGCCGCCTGAGCCGCTTGCACCGCCGCGGGCGCGAGCCGCGCGCCGATTTGCGTGCGGCGCTCGCGCAGCGCCTGGCTGTCGCCGAAACGCCGCTGCGCCTCCTGCGCGGCCTGCCAGGCTTCGCGGTCGTGGCCGCCCGCTGCGGCGGCGTCGATGGCGAGCAGCCGCAGACGCAAGATGTCGGGCCGCAACGCGATTCCCGCGCTCGCCTCGCGCCAGGCGGCGTCGTATTGCTTCGCGCCGTACGATTTATAGGCATCCTGAGCAAGCTGCCATGCCCGGCCGGTCAGATAGTCGGGCGGACCGGAACCCGGCGGCGGCGCGGCCCGCGCCGTGCGGCCGCCGCCTGTTGGCGTACCCGGCCGCGCCAGCGCCGCCACCTGCGCATCGACCTCGCGCCGCCGTGCCGTGAGCGCCGCGTCGGGACCGATCTGCGCGATCGCGTCGGAGAGCGTGCGGCTCGCCTCGCGCCATTGCCCGCGCGCCGCCTGCGAATTCGCGAGTAACAAGCGTAGCGTGGCGAGATCGGGCCGTTGCCGGATCGCCTCGCGCGCATAGCGCTCGGCCGCCGCGTAGTCGCGGCGCGCATAAGCGTCGTAGCCTTGCTGGGCGACGCGATAGGCCGCGCCGCTCAACGGCAACGGCTGCGTGCCCTGCGGCAGCGCCTGAGCCTGAGCGCGCCCCGCGCCCGCGAGCGCAGCCCACAACGCGGCGAGCAGGAGCGTACGCGGCATCGTCGCGCGACTCGGCGCGCCGCCACCCCATCCAGATGAAGATCGCCTCGCCGGAAAATGCTTCGGGGTCCGTCTCATGACGTGGATGCACCTTCGGCGCGCAGGCGCTCCTGCTCCGCGATCGCCGTGGCCAGCGCATCGCGTGTGATCACGCCCTGCTCCACCATGAAATCGCCGATCCGGCCATGCTCGGCGGGCCGATAGCGTTGCAACGCACTTTCGAATGCGGCGCGCTTCACCGCGCCGCGTTCGATCAGCAGATCGCCCAGCAGCGGCACGCCAGGCGTCGCGGCGCCGTGCGCTTGCGCGTTTGCCTTCGCTTCATGCGCTTCACGCACTTGCCCCGGCGGCACGCCGCGCAACAGACGCAAGCCGTCCGCCACCTCGCCCTCGCGCACGACGCGCTGCACGATCGGCAACGCGCATTGGGCCTGCAACGCAGCGAGCGCCGGTTGCGCGAGCGGGCTCGCGCATAGCAGCACCTCATGCCCCTTGCCGTCGTCGCCTTGCGGCAGCACGCGGTAACGCACCGCGAGTTCGATCGGCAGATCGCTCGCGTAATGCATGAGCCGTTCGCGATCGAGCCGGCCGCGCGGCAGGTCTGCCTGGAACGCGATGGCCTCCGCGAGCGTTTCCTCGTCGAGCCAGCCGTGCGCCATCAGCACGCGCCCGAGCGGCGCTTCATGCGCGTGCTCCTGGGCCAGCGCCTGCTCCAGTTCCCTGGGTCCGATCGCCTGCCATGAAAGCAGCAGTTCGCCGAGGCGCTGCCGGCGGTCTGTGAAGCCGTCCGACGAGGGGAAGTCGTGCATGGTCTTGTCCCACACGAGCCGCTTGCCGGTGACGAGATACGCGAGATACATCTTCCACGCGCGCGAAACCGCCATGAAGTTCACGAAGTTGCCGATCACCATGCGCGGCACCGAAAGCACGCCATGCTCCCAGCCGTAGAGCCGCGAGACGAAGTAGACGCGCTGAATCACGCGCAGCAGCAACGCGACACCGTTGGCCCACAGCACGATGGTGAGAAAGCGGGAGCCTGCGAACGGCGAGGCGACCAGATCCGGACGAATGCCGAGAAACTCGGCGTACGCAAAGAGCAGGAACTGCGCGAGCAGTACGTATGCAATGATGCCGACGAACGCCGTGACGATGCCCTTACGGTCGCGCGCGAGTAGATACCGGTTGGCGATCGTGCCGACCCAGCCCGTCTGCTCCCATCCTTGCAGGCCGATGCCGAGCGTCCAGCGCGCGCGCTGACGGTAAGCGGTCCGAAACGTATCGGGAAAGAACTCGCGCACGCACAGCGGCATGGTCAGCGTGACGTCGCGCTCGGGCCCGAAGCCGAACCACGACTTGCGCCGCGTGGCGAACGCCACGGGAAAGCGCGCAAAAATCGAATGCATGCCCATGCGGCCCAGGCGTTCGCCCACGTCGTAGTCTTCGGTCAGCGTCTCCGTGTTGAAGGGCTGGTTCTGCGTTTGCTCTGCGAGCCCGCGCAGCGCGCGGCGCGAAAAGCATGTGCCCACGCCGGCCGACGGCACGGTGCCGGCAAGGCTCTCGCGCACCACGAGATCCTTCGCATGCCATTCGGCGAACTCGTCCATATAGGTGCCCGCAACGAGTTCGTACCATTCGCGCTCGAGCGACGCCACCGGCAACTGGATCATGTCCTTGCGCGGCAACAGGTAGTTGAAGAAGCGCAACTCGAGCGGATGCAGCACGTCCTCGCTGTCGTGCAGGATCACGCCCGCGAATTCAATGCCGGTTTCTTTCTCCATGCGAAAGATCGCCTGCACGATCCAGTTCAGACAATCGGCCTTGCAGGTGGGACCGTCGTGCGGCACCTCCACGCGGTGGAGCTGCTTGTAGCGTCGCCGCATGCGCTCGACTTCGGCAATGGTCGCCGCGTCGTTCTGGTAGGTGCCGGCGAACACGACATAGTTCTTGTAGTCGAGCACGTGCACGAGGTCGGTCACCATCGAGGCGATTACATCCTCCTCGCGCCACGCGGGCACCATGATCGCCAGCGGCTGCTGCTCGCGCGTGTAGAGCTGCTCGGCGCGCAACGGCTCGTAGCGGCGCTCGATCGTGAAGTGGCGGATGATCCGGCGAACCCAGTACCACGCGTCAATGAACAGATCGTCGATGCTCGATAACAGGATCACCACCGCCACCACCGCCGCGAGGTACTCCATGCCCTCGTAGTAGCGGCCGGCGTAGTAGTTGAGCCACCAGTCGATGGCGTGCGCGCTCACGATCCGCTCTGCTTGTTGTCCGGGTTTTCGGCGCTCTCCTGCGCCGCGCGCGCCGCGGCGGCCGCCGCCGTCCTCGCCCGCGCCCGCTTGCGCGCGAAGCCCGCTGCGAGCAGCAGCAGCACCAGCACCGCGATGGAGATGCTCGGCACGCCCCAGCCCGCCCAATGACGCGTGAGCCACGCGCGCTGATCGTCCGTCGGCGGCACGCCGCCGGGGTACTGCGTGTCGAAGGCCTTGAGCACCCCGCTCGCGTCGACGATGGCCACGTCGCCCTGCTGCAACTGCATGCCGGGCGGCAGAACGGGGGCGTCGCCCACGCTGCGGTAGACGATGCCGGGCGTCGAGCCCGAGCGCACCACCTGGATCAGACCGAGATTCGCGAGACCCGACATGTCGGCGAGCATCGAGCCGCCGCGCCCCTTGAGCGTGAGGCGGCCACCCGCAAAGCTCGCGTGGCCCGCTTCACTGTCGAGCGCGACATCGGCGGCGAGGAATGGGTCTTTCGGCTGCCCGCTCTGGCCGTTCGGCACCACCTGGAGCGTCGCACGCGTGGGCGCCACGCCCACCGCGTTCGCGAGCCGCGCCACGCGCGGTAGCGTCGTTACCGGGTCGGCCAGATAGGCGTCGGGCACGAGCACGTTCGCTGTGCGCGAGAAGCGCGCCACCATGCCCGTGAAGTTTTCGCCGAGCGGTCCCTCGCCGATGACCAGATGACTACCCGGCAGCACGGCCGCGGGATAGCCCTGCTCGCGCGGGCGGCAGCCGCCCGCTGGCTGGCGCTGGAACAGCACGCGCAGCGTATTGGTGGTGCCGAGCGCATAGACGGGGATGTCCGCGCTCACGCGTTGCGCATGGCCGTCGGTGTCGAGCAGGTGCGAGCCGATCAGCACGCCGTTGAAAAAGATCGACGCCGTCTGGCCATTGCGGTCCGCCGCGGGTGCGGCAGCCAGATCGAGCACCACGCGGCGCGGAATCCGTCCATCGCCCGAGGCGGCCGCGAGATCGAAGTTGGCCTCCCATGCCGCACTAGTCAGCACGTCTAATGTTCCCGGCGTCCCACCGATCAGCGAAAGCGCGATCCGGTCGCTCGAACCACCCGCGCTCAGGTTCGGCGACGCGGCCAGCTCGTGCACGACGAGCCGGCGTGACACATCGATGCCGCTCCACGTGCGCGAAAGCGCGCTCACGCCGGTGTCGTCGCCTACCACCACGGTGGGCAGGCCACCCAGATGCGCGAGGCGCAATTCACCCTTCTCGAACGGCGTGGCAAGCGCGCCGCCGGAATGCGCGCGCCACGCATCGAAGGCGCTTGCGGCATCGGCGGACACGGCCAGCACCTCGCCGCGCAACGCGTCGAGCGCTGCGCCCGCTTGCGCGCGCAGCGCGTCGTCGGCGACCACGACGTTGGGCGCGAAGGCGCCCGCCGGCGCAAGTGCGATGAGCGCACCGAGTTCAGCGGGATTCGTAATCTTGTGCGAGCCGCCCGCTGCCAGCGCGGCGAAAGCGGGCACCGCCTGCAACGCTGCCGGCACCTGCACGGTGCCGAGATTCACGCTGTCGCCCACCGCGGGCATGCGCGTCGTGACGGGCGTCGCGCCGCCACGCATCAACAGCGCTTCGAGCCGCCACGCCACGTCGTACGCAGCGGCATCGAGCTTGCCGCCGCTCACGAGGACCACGGGTTTCGCAGGCAGTGCGCTCCACGCGGTGCGCACGTCGTTCACGGCCGAAGTGTCGAACTGATACGTGAGGCGCGTAGTGGGCGCGACCTTCCAGACGTTGCCGATCGCCGTCTGGTCCGTACACACGTTTTCGTTGAGCACCGACGACCATTGCAGCCCCACGCGCACGAAGCCCGAGGGGCGCGGCGCGCCATCCACGCCAATGCTGAGCGAGCCGTCGCCCTGCGCGTCCGTGACGTTGCGCGCCTGCACGGGCGAGCCGTCGAGCGAGAGCACGAAGGTCGTGCGCCCGCCGTTGCCGCGCAGGTAGTTCGCGTCGAGCTGCAGCGTCGCGTTGCTGATCGGCAAACCCGCGGGCACCGGCAGATAGAGCTCCTGAGTCGCATCGGGCGCGCGCAGCACGACCGGATCGCGCACGCCGAGATCGGCCAGCGATACGGTTCGCGATTCCACACGCCCGGCTCCGAGCTGCGCGAACGCACCGGCCAGGTCGCCAGGCGCCGCATACGCGCAGCGGCCCACCACCGCGAGAAGCGCTGCGGCCACATAGGCGCAATATGGCGCGCCCACGCCCTTGCGCCCCGCTGCGCGCACCTGCCCGATCGGATCGAATCTCACGTGTCATGCCTCTTGGTGTCGGCGCGGCGGCGCAACCGCCGCGTGGCGGTCCTTGCCATCGCGCCTTTGGAATGCGCTGATTGCCTGGCACTGCGATGCAACCGATACGTTGGCATCGAGCCGCCGTCAAGACGCCGCGTCAGCCTCGTCCGCCTCGGCGGGCTCCGGGCGCATGGCGACCACCGGATGCCGGTAGCCAGGCAACTCGCGGCTCGGGAACGGCTCGAACGGCTTGCCGGTGAGCGCCGCGACGATGCGCTCCGAAGCGTGCCCGTCGCCGTAGGGATTGACGCGCCTCGCGTAAGCGCGCCGCTCGTCTTCGTTCTCGACGAGTTCGAGCACGGCGCGCACGATCGCCGTCCGGTCGGTGCCGATGAGCTTCACGGTGCCTGCAGCAAGCGCTTCGGGGCGCTCGGTCACGTCGCGCATCACGAGCACCGGCTTGCCGAGCGCGGGCGCCTCCTCCTGCACACCGCCCGAATCGGTCAGCACGATGGCCGCGCGCTGCATGAGGCGCACGAACTCGGGGTAGTCGAGCGGATCGGTGAGATGGACGTTGGGCGCATTGCCGAGCGTGGCGAGTACGGGGCCGCGGACGTTGGGATTCAGATGCACGGGATAGACGATCTGCATCTTGCCGGAATGCGCGAGCGTGGCGAGCGCCGCGCAGATATGTTCGAAGCCCTCGCCGAAACTCTCGCGCCGATGCCCGGTGACGAGAAGCAACGGCCGGCCGGTGGCCGCCGATTCGAGAAACGGAAATTGCGCGTCGAGGCGCTCGCGCAGCGCTGCGTCGTTGTCGAGCCGCTCGCACATGAGATGCAGCGCATCGATCACGGTATTGCCTGTCACGACCACGCGCCCGCCCAACGCCTCCGCTGCCAGATTCGCCCGCGAGCTTGCCGTCGGCGCGAAGAGCAGGTCGCTCACTACGTCCACCACGCGCCGGTTCATTTCTTCCGGCCACGGCTCGAATAGATTGCCGGTGCGCAGTCCGGCCTCCACGTGCCCAACCGGAATGCGCTGATGAAAGGCGGCAATGGCACCCGCCATGCTGGTCAGGGTGTCGCCATGCACGAGCACGCGCTCGGGCTGCTCGGCGGCGAGCACGTCGTCGAGCCCGGCGAACAGGCGCCCGGCGAGACCGTTGAGCGTCTGGTTCGCGGTCATTGCGGCAAGGTTGTGGGCGGGCACGATGCCGAACAGGTCGAGGACCTGCTGGAGCATGGTCTGATGTTGCCCAGTCACGCAGACGACGGACTGCACGCCGGGTTCCGCTTCAAGACGTTTGACGAGCGGCGCCATCTTGATGGCTTCGGGCCGCGTACCGAATATCGACAGGATGCGCACAGGCAGGTTTCCGGTTAGCTGGAGTGTCCAGGCGCCGCGGCGTTGCCCGCATGCGACGCCCCCTTTTACCGACTGTCTTCATGCCGTTGCCGCCGGCCCTCCATTGGGCCGCCTGTATCAAGTCGGCGGCGCAACAGTAGGCCAGTCAGCCGTACTCTACCTGCTTAATTAGACCATTGCGCGCATTCGTGCCGCACCGCGATTGTTCAACGATTCGATATGGCCCGGGTCACTATTGCGTCGAACGAGGCGGATTGAATATTGAAGCCGCGTTAGTTCACGCGGGATGCACGAACGATAGCTAACGATCCGATGAAACGTCGCGCTCGTCGCGCGTTGCGCCGGTTCGAAGTAAGCTCATGCGACGACTGCAATCTCTTATGCATCTCGGCGAAGTTTTAAAGCATCGCGTGCGTTAGCCTCCAGCAAAACAACAGCGAGATGGACGACCTGATATTCGACGCTTTCGATGCGTCGCAACTCATTCCCGGCTTCAAGGCGCCAGCGTTACCCGTCGGGCGGCCGGACCGCGAGACGCTCGACGCCGCCGAGCGCAACACGCGCCACTGGACGAGCCGTGTCACCGGTGCGCTCACGCCCGGCTCCGACGTTCATCGCGACGAAATGTGCCGCATGTTCCGCGAGACCTTCAATCCTTACCGGCCCTCGGTACTCGATTGGCCGCAGCTCGAAGCCGCGGCGCTCAAGCGCATTACCGATCTGCCCATCTGGGACATTGCCGTGCAGACGGAAGGCCGCGCGCGCCTGCGCATGGCCGCCTATGCCGCCTCACTCGACGACGCCGTGATGCGCGATGCGCTCGCACTCAACGCGTGGGAGGAGAACCGCCATAAGGAAGTGCTCTCGCGCATGGTGGCGGCGTACGGCATCAAGCTCGCGAGCGAGCCGCCCTACGTGTACCCCAAGGACGCCGAATGGGCTTATCTCGTGACGGGCTACAGCGAATGCGTGGACAGCTTCTTCGCGTTCGGCCTCTTCGAAGTGGCGCATCGCTCGGGCCTCTTTCCGCCCGAACTCATCGATACCTTCGAGCCCGTCATGCAGGAAGAATGCCGTCATATCCTCCTGTTCGCGAACTGGGTGGCCTGGCACCGCGCCCGGCTCAACTGGTGGCAACGCATTCGCTTCGAGCTGAAGGTGGCCGGCGTATGGGCCTTTCTCGTGTGGGAACGCGTAGGCCTCGCGCGCGCCATGGATGCCGATGGCAACGAACACAAGCACGACAACAATTTCACGATGAACGGCGCGCAACAGGTGACGGACGTGGACATCAGCGTGCCGGAACTCATGCGCCTGTGTCTCGCCGAAAACGACCGGCGTTTTTCGGGCTACGACACGCGTCTGCTGCGGCCGGAAACCATGCCGCGGCTCGTGCGCTTCGCACTGCGCTTCGTGCGCGACAAGAAAGACTGACGCTCCCCTCTCGCGTGCGCGCGCCCCGCTTCGTTCGAACGGACGATTGCGGCGCGCGCCGCATTCGTGCGACGCTTCGCGCCCATACAGGTTGCGCGGCGCGGCTTTAGCGCGCTCGAAGAATGCCTTTCACAAAGCTGAATTCCGCGCAGCTCACGCGTCTGTCACAGTGACGAAGGTCTTCGTCAGCGACGAAAGCATTGCCCCTATCGAGGAGAAAGAGCTTGAAAATTCTGGTGCCCGTCAAGCGCGTGGTCGATTACAACGTGAAGGTTCGTGTGAAGTCGGACGGCACGGGGGTGGATATCGCCAACGTGAAGTTTTCGATGAACCCGTTCGATGAAATTGCCGTTGAAGAAGCAGTGCGTCTAAAGGAAGCCGGTGTGGCGACCGAGGTGATCGCCGTTTCATGCGGTGTTTCGCAGGCCCAGGAAACGCTGCGCACGGCCCTTGCTATCGGTGCGGATCGCGCCGTGATGGTCGAGTCGAATGACGATCTGCAGCCGCTCGCCGTGGCGAAGCTTTTGAAAGCGCTCGTCGACAAGGAACAGCCGTCGCTGATCATTCTCGGCAAGCAGGCCATCGACGACGATTCGAACCGGACCGGCCAGATGCTCGCCGCGCTGGCGAACCTGCCGCAAGCCACGTTTGCTTCGAAGGTTGTCGTTGCCGACGGCAAGGCCACCGTGTCGCGCGAAGTGGATGGCGGTGCGGAAACGCTGTCGCTCACGCTGCCCGCTGTCGTCACGACGGATCTGCGCCTGAACGAGCCGCGCTACGTCACGCTGCCGAACATCATGAAGGCGAAGAAGAAGTCGCTCGAGATCGTGAAGCCCGAAGACCTCGGCGTGGACGTCACGCCGCGTCTGAAGACGCTGAAGGTTGCCGAGCCGCCCAAGCGTTCGGCAGGCGTGAAGGTGCCGGACGTTGCGGCGCTGATCGAGAAGCTGAAAACCGAAGCCAAGGTGCTGTAAGGGAGCGATTTGAAAATGACGAATCTGGTGAATCTGGTCATAGCCGAACACGACAACGCGACCGTGAAGGCCGCGACGTTGAACACGGTTGCAGCAGCGCAGAAGATTGGCGGCGACGTGCATGTGCTGATCGCAGGCTACAACGCGCAAGCTGCAGCGGATGCAGCAGCGAAGATCGCAGGCGTTGCGAAGGTACTGCTCGCCGACGCGCCACAACTCGAGCAAGGTCTCGCGGAAAACGTCGAAGCGACGATCCTCAATATCGCAAGGAACTACTCGCACATCCTTGCGCCCGCAACGGCAGCGGGCAAGAATGTCACGCCGCGCATCGCCGCGAAGCTGGACGTTGCCCAGATCAGCGACATCACCGCTGTGCGCAGCGCGGACACGTTCGAGCGTCCGATCTACGCGGGCAATGCGATCGCGACGGTGCAATCTCAAGATGCGATCAAGGTCATCACTGTCCGCACGACGGGGTTCGATGCAGTCGCGGCCGTCGGCGGTAACGCACCGATCGAAAAGATCGAAGCCGCAGCAGACAGTGGACTTTCACAATTCGTAAGCCGCGAAGTCACGAAGCTCGACCGGCCGGAACTCACGAGCGCTAAGATCATCGTTTCGGGTGGCCGCGGTCTTGGTAGCGGCGAAAACTACACCAAGGTTCTGGAGCCGCTCGCGGACAAGCTCAACGCTGCGCTCGGCGCGTCGCGCGCAGCAGTGGACGCAGGCTACGTGCCGAACGACTATCAGGTCGGTCAGACTGGCAAGATCGTCGCGCCGCAACTGTACGTTGCAGTGGGGATCTCCGGCGCAATCCAGCACCTCGCTGGCATGAAGGACTCGAAGGTCATCGTCGCAATCAACAAGGACGAGGAAGCACCGATCTTCAGCGTGGCCGACTACGGCCTCGTGGGCGACCTGTTCACGGCCGTACCCGAACTCGCTGGCGCAATCGGCTAATACCGTCCCCTGGCTTGCAGCAAAAACTAAAGGCGCCTTGGTGAAAACTAAGGCGCCTTTTTTATCGACTCTAACCGCAGCAACCACAACTGCATTTGTGGTTACACACCCAAAATCCGCCGCGCCTTGAGGATCACCGGCATGTCGACCATCTTGCCGTCGAGCGCCACCGCGGCCCCGCCACTCGCCTGCACCGCATCGAGCACGCGTTGCGCCCATGCGCGCTCGGTCTCGGTCCATGCGTACGCGCGATGCACGGGCTCGATCTGCTTCGGATGAATGCAAAGCTTGCCGCCGTAGCCGAATCGCCGCCCGCGCCGCGCCTCGCGCTCGAGCACATCGGCATCGTCGAATCCGGTCGAAACGCCGTCCACGGGCGCCGCAATGCCCGCAAGCCGCGAGGCCAGCACGATCTGCGAACGAAACGCGTCGAGTTCCTCGCCCTCGCCGTCGATGCCCATATCCACCTGAAAGTCGAGCGTGCCGAACGCCACACGCAGCACGCCTTGCGCGCCGCACAGCGCATTCAGGCCCGCGATACCGCGCGCGGTTTCCACGATCGGCAACACGTGTAGCGCGCCGTGCGCGCCTGAACGCACCGCCGCGACCTGCTCCGCGCTTTCCGCCTTCGGCAACATGATGCCCGCCACGCCCGCATGTCCCGCGAGTGCGGCGGCGTCATCGGCGAACCAGGGCGTGTCGGTGCCGTTCACGCGCACCCACACAGGACGCGCAGCGTCCAGCGCCGCAAGCACAGCGTCGCGCGCCGCGCCCTTGTGCGCCGGCGCAACCGCATCCTCCAGATCGACGATCACGGCATCCGCCCCTGCGCCGCGCGCCTTCTCGAAGCGCTCGGGCCGGTTGCCCGGCACGAAGAGATACGAGCGGGAAAGCGCAGCGCTCATACACTCGCCCCTTCGCCGAACAGCGTGCTTACGCGCCGCGCCTCGGCAATCCCCCACGCCGCGTCGAGCAGATGCTGCGCATCGCTTTCGCTCGCTGCGCCCGAAAATGCCGCGAGGCGCACGAACTTCGCTCCGATCTCCTCGCGCGAGAGCGTATTGCCCGGATCGCCCTTCGGTTCATCCACGCGGCCTTGCAGCGTGCGGCCGTCGCGCGTCATGACGGTCACCTTGCCGATCCAGCGGGCCGGATACGCGCGATCCACTTCCGCGTCCAGCGCCATCGTCACGCGGTCGCGAAACGCGGCGATATCGCCCGCCGCGTAGTCGCGCTCGAACTCGTTCACTCCCGCATAGCCGCGGTATGCGACCAGGCCGAGCACGGTCCCCATGTTGAATTTCGCCTGGTGAACGGTGCTCGGCACGACCACGCTGCCGAGCACGTCGATGGCGCCTTGATGCACATGCGCCGTCACGCTGGCGATATCGTCGGGATTCAGACGGTGCGTTTCGATCACGGAGAGCAGCGCGTCGGCGGCCGGATGCGTGTGACGGCACGCTGCGTGATACTTGAACGACGTTTCGACCGTGGCCCAACGCTCGCCCAGGCGATCGACCAGCCTCGCGGGATCGGCGTCGCTCGACATGCCCGCCGCCATGCCCTGTGCGCCTTCGAGAATGCGCTGCGCACCGCGAAAACCGTCCGCCGCGAGTTGGGCGGCCACCATGCCGTTCGCGGCCGCCATGGCCGTGTGCAGTTGCTTCGAGTCGGCCGCGTCGCGCAGGAATTCCCACAAACCGCTCGCCTGCGTGCCCGCCGATCCGAACGCGTCGAGCATCTGCTCGGGCGTGAGCTTGAGCAGACGGCCCGCCGCGGCTGCAGCCGCGATCGTGCCCACGGTGCCGGTCGTGTGAAATATCTTGTAGTGCGAACGTCCCATGAATTCGCCTACGCGGATGCCCACTTCGTAGCCCGCCACCGAGGCCGCGATGAACTCGTGCCCTGAGGCGCCCAGCGCCTGCGCGAGCGCCAGCGTCACCGGAAACACGACGGTGGCCGGATGCAGCACCGAACCGTTGTGCACGTCGTCCTGCTCGACGAAATGCGAAGCGGCGCCGTTGGTCATGGCGGCGAAATACGCCGTGGTGCGAGTGCGGTCGATGATGACGTCGCACGGGCCTTGCGCCTCGGGCGCGCCGCGCGCGGCGCGAGCAAAGCGCGCGATCGTTTCGACCGGGCGCGCGCCCTTGCCGCCCAGCGCGGAGCCGAACCAGTCCACGTAGAGATTGACGGTGCGCTCGACCACGTGAGTCGGGATCGAATCGAAGCGCAGTTGCGAGGCGAAGGCCGCAAGTGCGCGGCTGGGATGATCTGTCATGGCAGCGTAGTTCAGTGAAGTCAGATTGCGAGGCGCCAGGCGCGATCAGATGGCTCCGGCTTCGCGCAGCGCACCGATGCGCGTCGCGTCAAAGCCAAGCTCACGCAATATTGATTCGGTATGTTGACCGAGTGCCGGCACTGCATCCATGCGCGCATCGAATGCGGAAGGCGCGCCTGGTGGCAATAGCGCCGGAACGGTCCCCGCCAACGTCTGCACCTCGCGCCAGCGCTCGCGCGCCTGCAGTTGCGGATGCGCCCACACATCGGCCATCGTGTTCATCTGGGCATTGGCAATGCCGGCGCGGTCGAGCCGTTCGATGACCTGAGCCGCGCTCAGCTTCGAAAACGCCTCGACGATCAGTTCGCGCAATTGCGCACGGCACGCGGAACGCTGGGAGTTCGCGGCAAAGCGCTCATCGGTGGCCAGTTCGGGCTGCAGCAGCACGTGCTCGCAAAAGAGCTTCCATTCGCGATCGTTCTGCAGGCCGAGCATCACCGACTTGCCGTCGCCCGCTGGAAACGGCCCATAAGGGTAGATCGTCGCGTGCGAGGCGCCCGCGAGCGGCGGCGGCGATTGCCCGTCGATCGCGTAGTAGAGCGGATAGCCCATCCACTCCACCATGCTCTCCAGCATCGAAACGTCGATGCGGCAACCGCGTCCAGTGCGACCGCGCATCAGCAACGCGCTCAGGATGTTCGAGTAGGCATACATGCCCGCGGCGATGTCGGCGATCGAGCAACCCGCCTTCGCAGGCTCGCCGGGCGACCCCGTGATGGAGAGGAAGCCCGATTCGCTCTGGATCAGCAGATCGTATGCCTTGCGCTCGCGGTAAGGACCGTCGTCGCCGTAACCGGAGATGTCGCACACGATCAGCTTCGGATAGCGCTCGCTGAGCGCCTCATAACCGAGCCCGAGTCGCGCAGCAGCGCCTGGCGCGAGATTCTGCACGAGCACGTCGGCGTCGGCGAGCAGCGCGTCCAGGATCGGCGCGGCCTCTTTGTGCTTGACGTCGAGCGAGAGGCTTTCCTTCGAGCGGTTCGTCCACACGAAGTGCGATGCGAGTCCATGCACCCGCTCGTCATAGCCGCGAGCGAAGTCCCCGACGCCCGGCCGCTCGATCTTGATGACGCGCGCGCCGAGATCGGCAAGCTGGCGCGTGCAGAAGGGCGCTGCGATCGCGTGTTCGAGCGTGACGACCTTGATACCGTCGAGTGGTCTCATGGCGCGCGCCTCCGGTCAGAACGAACGCGGCAGGCCGAGCACATGCTCCGCCACGTACGAGAGGATCAGGTTGGTCGAGATCGGCGCGACCTGGTAGAGGCGCGTCTCGCGGAACTTGCGCTCCACATCGTACTCGCAGGCGAACCCAAAACCGCCGTGGAATTGCAGGCATGCATTCGCGGCTTCCCACGAAGCGTCGGCGGCGAGCAGCTTCGCCATGTTGGCCTGCGCGCCGCAGGCCTCGTGCGCGTCGAAGCGGCGCGCGGCCTCGAAACGCATCAGGCTCGCGGCTTCGACGTTGACGAACGCGCGCGCGATGGGAAACTGCACGCCCTGGTTCTGGCCGATCGGCCGCCCGAACACGATGCGCTCCTTTGCGTAAGCGCTGACTTTGTCGATGAACCAGTAGCCGTCGCCGATACATTCGGCCGCAATGAGCGTGCGCTCGGCGTTCAGGCCGTCGAGAATGTACTTGAAGCCCATCCCCTCCTCGCCGATCAGGTTTTCCGCCGGAATTTCGAGGTTATCGAAGAAGAGTTCGTTGGTCTCGTGATTGACCATGTTGAGAATCGGCTGCACGGTGAGGCCGTTGCCGATCGCCTCGCGCAAGTCCACCACGAAAATCGACATGCCTTCAGACTTCTTCTTCACGTCGGCAAGCGGCGTAGTGCGCGCAAGCAGGATCATGAGGTCCGAATGCTGCACGCGCGAGATCCACACCTTTTGCCCGTTGATCACGTAGCGGTCGCCCTTGCGCACCGCCGTAGTCTTGATCTTCGTGGTATCGGTGCCCGTGGTGGGCTCCGTCACGCCCATCGATTGCAGGCGCAGTTCGCCGCTCGCGATCTTCGGCAGGTACTTGCGCTTTTGCTCTGCCGAACCGTGGCGCAGCAGCGTGCCCATGTTGTACATCTGGCCGTGGCACACGCCGGAGTTGCCGCCCGAGCGGTTGATCTCTTCCATGATGACCGAGGCCTCGGTCAGGCCCAGACCCGATCCGCCGTACTCCTGTGGAATCAACGCAGCGAGCCAGCCGGCTTTCGTGAGCGCATCGACGAATTCCTCGGGATAGCCGCGCGCCTCGTCGATCTTGCGGAAATATTCACCAGAAAACTGCTGGCACAGATCGCGCACGGCTTCGCGGATGTCCTGAAACGAATCTTGTTGCGTGGTTTGCATGATCGATATGAATTCGCTTTGAATAGTCGTGTTGCCGCTCAGGCCAGCGTGGCGGTGGCCTGCATCGTCAGATAGCCGTCGTGGTCTTTCGCCCAGAGTTCGACCGAGCGCGCGTCGTCGGCGAGCTTGCCGCACAGCGTGAACGCGTCGCCCGCGAACGTGGGCCGCACCGCGCGAAACGCAAACGTCGCGATCGTGGCGTCGGGCCGCTCACGGTGCACGAGGTCGAGCAGCAGTGTGGCGATGAGCGGGCCGTGCACGACGAGGCCCGGATAGCCCTCTTCTTGCGTGACGTACGGGAAGTCGTAGTGAATGCGATGACCGTTGAAGGTCAGCGCCGAATAGCGGAACAGCATGAGCGCGCTGGCGGTGAGCGTTCGCGACCATGTCTCGCCTTGAGGAGCGACGACCGGTTTGGGTGCGCTCGCACCGGGCTGCGGCGCGTCGCGATAGACGATGTCGTGCTCTTCCTCGATGCACAGCGCCCCGCCGCTCTCGTAGCGATGCTGCACGGTCACGAACACGAGGCGGCCGCTGCGGCCGGTCTTGTCCTCGATGTTCGCGATGGTGGAAGTGCGCGCGGCCTCGCTGCCCGCGCGCAGCGGCGCGTGAAAGGTCAGGCGGCCGCCCGCCCACATGCGGCGCGGCAGTTCGACCGGCGGCAGGAAGCCGCCGCGTTTCGGATGTCCATCAGGGCCCGCTTCCGCGAGCGGCGAGACAGGCAGAAAATAGAGCCAGTGCCACAGCGGCGGCACGGCGCTATCGGGTGCTTCGCGGTCGAGTGTGGCCGCAAGCGCGCGCAGCGGGAACGCGGTGATGTCGTCGGTGAGCGTTTCGGTCTTGTCGAGCCACGCACTGAGCGTTGGCGTTTGCGATTCCGGCATGGCGTTTCTCCGTAGCGAGACTGTTGGCCATACTATGAACGGCTCGCGCCGCTTCGCGAAGTTGCCTTTGCCGAATCAGCCCTTTCGCTTTCGTTAATCCCCCGACCATTGCTGCGCGATACTTGCACACAGCTTTCAACCGGGACCGCGCGAGCGCCTCACGCTTCGCCGCGCAGATGGGCGGAGGCTTCGTCCTCCACACGCTGCCACAACTCGAACGACATGGGGCGCTCGCCTTCTTCGAGCAGATGACCCACCAGTCCAATCGCGCGCGCCATCACGCCGAAGCCGCGCACGATGCGCCACGGGAAGCCGAATTCGCAGCAGATCGCGCCAATTGCCCCCGTAGCATTGATCGGCAGTGCTTTGCCCGATGCACGCTCCGCCTCTGCGCCAATGAGTTGCATCAGCTTCACATAGCGCCCCGACATGCCGTTTTGCGCGGCCAGTTCAAAAAGGCGCGGCGTGCGGGGATCGATGGGCTTGTGCAGCGGGTGACCGAGCCCCGGAATCGGCGTGCCGCGCGCGCGCCATGCGGCGACGGTATCGACTGCGAGTTTCTCCAGGTCGTCGCAGTGGCCGTCATAAGGAAGCGTTTCGGATAGCATGCGGCATGCGCCTTCCATGCTGCCGACGAACACAGAGCCAAGCCCGCATAGCCCCGCTGCGACGGCCGCCTGCAGCGACTCGGGCGCGCCCGCGTACGTCATGCGCGCGGCGATGGCGCTCGGCGTCATGCCGTGCTCGACGAGCGTGATGACGATGGCGTTGAACATCGCGGACTGCTGCGGCGTGGCCGTCTTGCCCGTGAGTTGCAGAAACGCGAAGTCGCCGAGATTCATGTGGCCGAGCACTTCGTCGGGCAGGCTTTTGCCGCGCACGACGATACGATCGGGCGTGCTGTACGCGATATCGGAGCGCACGAGCGGTTTCGGTTGACGAGCCATAGTCTTGATTCCTTCGTTATACAGAATAGCGTTCAACGCAATTGCGCGCGGCCATGGTTGAGCACGAGCACGTCGCGTTCCAGCACGCGCGCGCGAAAACTCGCCTCGCTGCCGTCTCGCCACATCTCGGTGCGGATCGTTTCGCCCGGATAAACAGGCGCGGTAAAGCGCGCGTGAAAGGCCGCCAGGCGTTGCGGGTCGCTTGCGCACAGCGTCTTGAGCACGGCATGCGCGGCCACGCCCCACGTGGCAAGCCCGTGCAGGATAGGCCGCTCGAAACCCGCCGCGCGCGCGACCTGCGGGTCGGCATGCAACGCGTTGTCGTCACCGCACAGGCGATAAATCAGCGCCGTTTCCGGGCGCGTAGGCAGATCGCAATGATGATCGGACGCGCGCTCGGGCATCGGCGGCGGCGGCGCAGGCGCTTCATCGCTCAACCCGTTGTTCACGCTGAAGCCGCCGTCACCACGGCAGAACGTGAGCTGCGTAACGGTGGCATACAGCTCGCCGCTTGCCTTGTCCGTAATGCTACGCTGGATTTCGAGCAGCGCGCCCTTGCCTGCGCCTTTGTCGACCACGCGCGTAATGCGCGAGCGGCCGATCACAGTCGCGGCCGGCGGCAACGGCTTGTGCATCACGAGGCTCTGCTCGCCGTGCAATAGCCGCACCCAGTCGATGCCCGAGCGCGGGTCGCGCGCCCAGAAGCCGGGAAAACCGAGCACGACGGCAAGCGTCGGCGGCACGCGCAACTCTTTTTCGTAGACGAATGCCAGGTCGTCCGAATCAACGGGATTTGCGCCGTATCCCACGGCGAGGCTGTAGAGCATGGCGTCGCGCGCGGTATAGGTCTGCTCGACGTCCTTGAACGGCCAGTTGCGCAGGGTGTGATAGTCGATCGTCATGGCGGTGCGTTCAATGAAAGTTCAGGCCTCGGCGGTGTGCCACTTGAAGACCGGATCGGCTTTCTCGCGAAAGCGCTTCACGGCTTCGCGATGAAATTCGGTCGTGAAGGCAATGCCCTGCGCCGCCGACTCGATTTCGAGCATCGCGCGCAGGTCGCTGCCAAGCGACTGATTCAACGCGCGCTTGGCCAGACCGAACGCAATGGGCGACGCAGCCGCGAGACTGGCCGCGACCTGCGCGGCGCGCGCATGGACCTGTTCCGGCTCGACGACTTCGAGCACCGCGCCGATCTCCTTCGCTTCTGCGGCGCGTATTTCGCGCGCCGTAAAGACGAGATCCTTGGCGCGCGCGAGTCCCACCACGCGCGGCAGCGTATAGAACGCCCCGCAATCGGGCACGAGACCGACTTTCATAAATGGCATGCAAAAGCGCGCCCGCGTGCTGGCAATCACGAAATCGGCGGCGAGGGCGAAGCTGAAGCCCGCGCCGTAGCACACCCCATCCACGGCCGCGATCACCGGGCGGTCGAGGTCGATCAGCATGCTCACCCAGCCGTGCAAGTCGTCGATACGATCGCGTCCCGCTTCGGCGCTCGTCACGTTCATGCCGCGCACATCGCCGCCCGAGCAGAAGTCATTGCCCGCGCCGCGCAAAATGACCGCACGCACGCCGCGGTCGGCGCGTACGCGCTGCACGGCTTCGAGCAATTCCACCCGCATCTCGCCGTTGAGCGCGTTCTTCGCCTCCGGACGATTGAACGTAAGCGTCGCGACGCCCGCGTCCAGTTCAACCAGCAACGTCTTTTCACTCATGCGCTCACCCCGGCGCTTGCGAGTTCAGCGAGCGCCTTGTCGAGCGCCGTGATGAGATGCACAGGCTCGACGCCGGCGAACTCCACGTCGGGACGTGCGAGAAATGCCTCGATATGCGCCGCACACGCCTCGCGTGTGGCGCAGAGTCCGCTGAAGCCGTCTTCGAGCCAGGCGACCGAAGCCAGCGGACGCGGGTGCCAGTCGCCATTGACGATCGCTTTGACCACCGTGCCGTCACGCACGAGCAGGCTCAACCAGATCAGCCCGGCCGGCGCCTTTTCGCGTCCGCGCACGATACGGTCGCCCGTCAGGGTGACCGGGCTGTAGCGCGTGGCCTCGCTTTTTTCATGGAACCACCTTTCCTCGTGCAGTTCGCGCTCGTATTGCTGGGCGAAAACGAGTTCTTCGCTGCCCAGTGCGCCGGACTCGAGCGCCATTTCGCCGAACGCGCGGCGAACGCAGGCCGTGACCCAGGCAGTCAACTCATCGGCGTTCACCTTGCGGCCGAGTTCCTGCTCCAGGTACGTGTAGCGCGAGCCGAGATCCTTGTGCTTCTTGTCCTTGACCTTCTCGGGCGCCATGGGCATGGCGCGCGCCGCGATCGCCGTGTCGATCGCCTTCACGTTCAGCAGAATGCGGAACGTCAGCACCCCGCCTTCGATCTTGAGTGACGTGGCCACGAGCTTGCGTCCGTCGATCTCGACGTCGTTCAGCGGTCGGTAGGCGGCCTGCAGGCCGAACACATCGCGCAGCGCTTCGGCGACGTGGCCGAGTATCGTGGGAAACGCCTGCGCCGCCGTTTGCGGCACGCCGGGCAGACCGATCGGCAGATAGAACGCGAGAAATGCCGAACCGCGCCCTGCGTAGATCGCGCCGCCGCCGCTCACGCGCCGCCGCGCTAGCACGTTGTTGTCGCGGCAGAACGGCAGGTCGAGCACCTGGTTCGGATCTTCGTTCACGCCTACGGTGATGCTGTCTTCGTTGAAGACGTTCAGATAGACCGTGGGCGGCGCGAGATTCTCGGCCACCGCGCGCTCGACGGCCGGCGACACCGAAATCGAAAAGTCCGCGTAGCTGTGGCCGCCTACGACGAGGCGCCACGGGGTTGGGGTATGCGTTGCGCTTGCATTCATGTCGTCTCTCTCCGTTGATCTTCTACGAGGGCTGCGCCTTCGAGTTTCGCGACCGTCTCGATGGCGTCCGCGTGTATCAGCGTCTGGCGCTTGAAGCGCTCCGCTATGGTCTCGATCGCGCCGCCCTGCACCTCCCCTTCCACCTGCAGCGTGAGATGGTCGCCGCCATGAGCCTTTGTGCCGACCACGAGCCGATACCCACCCGTCGCGCCCTCTACGCCCAGCAGCACCGTCTTCAACTCGGATGGATAAACCTTCACCCCCTTGATCTTCACCATCGAATCGGCGCGACCGAACACCACACGCGGCAACGACACCGTGCGCCCATGCACGGGCGCGGTGCGCTCGAGTACGGTAAGGTCACCGGTGCGATAACGCACGAGCGGCTGCAGTTCCTTCTGCAGATGGGTGAGCACGAGTTCGCCGCGTTCGCCCTCGGCAACCGGCATGCCGGTGTCCGGGTCGACGACTTCGGCATAGAGAAGTTCATCGAACACATGCACACCCGTACCACCGGGGAATGTACGCGCCACGGGCAGGCATTCGGAAAGCGAGTAACTGTCGATCAGCAACGTGCCCGGCATCGCTTCGCGCACGCGTGCGTAAAGCGCGGCATTGCCCGTGAACGCCTCGCCGCCCGCGAAGAACACACGCGGCACGGGGCACCCCGCTTCGATGAGCTTGAGCGCGTGCGACGGATTGCCGGCCAGCACCGTCACGCCGCATTGCTGCGCAACGCGCGCGGCGCGCTCGGTCTCGCCGGGACCATGCGGTATGCACGCCACGCCGCGGGCTTCCATCTGGGTCTGATAGAAAAGCCCCGCAACGAAGAGGTGATAGCCGAACGTCACCATGCACACGTCGCCGGGACCGATGCCGCACGCGTCGAGATGCTGGCTGCACGCGGCTTCCATCGCACGCAGATCGCCCGCGCTCTGCAGGATCGGCACGAGCGAAGCGCCCATCGGCGTGAGGTGCACGCGAACCGGCGGCACGGCAGGCGCGAACGCGCCGTAGCCCGGGCGATTCATCTCGGCCACCAGTTCGGCGCGCGTCATGAGCGGCACGCGCTCGGCGAACTCCGCGGCGCTCGCGACGCTACGCGGCAGACGTCCCTCATAGAACGGGTGCGTTTGCAGCCGCGAGAGCTGCGCGTTGAGTGCATCGAGCATCGTCTCCTCCTATTTATGGCCAGTACGGGTGCGAAGCGTTCGTACTCAAGCCGCTCGCTCGAAAATAGCCGCGATACCCTGCCCGCCGCCTACACACATCGTTTCGAGGCCATAGCGGCCCTTGCGGCGCTGCAGTTCGTGAAGCAAGGTCGTGAGCATGCGCACGCCGGTCGCGCCGATCGGGTGACCGAGCGAAATGCCCGAGCCGTTCACGTTCAGCCGCGATTCGTCGTGCCAGCCCCAACCCTTGAGCACGGCGAGCACCTGGCACGCGAAAGCCTCGTTCAGTTCGACGAGATCGAGTTGGTCGAAGGTGAGCCCGGTCTTTTGCAGCAGCTTTTGCACTGCCGGCACCGGGCCAATGCCCATCGTCGCAGGCTCGCATCCCGCGGCGGCCCAGCCGGTCAGGTAGCCAAGCGGCGTAAGGCCCAGTTTGTCGAGCTGATCTTCGGCGACGATCAGGCACGCAGCCGCGGCGTCGTTCTGCTGGCTCGCGTTGCCCGCGGTCACCGTGCCGCCTTTCATGAGCGGCTTGAGCTTCGCGAGCGACGCCTCGCTCGCGTCGGCGCGCACGCCCTCGTCACGCGCGAACAGCACCGGGTCGCCCTTGCGTTGCGGAACCGAAACCGCCACCACCTCCTCGGCGAAACGGCCCGACTCCCATGCCGCCGCCGCGCGCTGGTGGCTGCGCACAGCGTAAGCGTCCGCTTCCTCACGCGTGATGCCGTATTCCTTCGCGAGGTTCTCCGCCGTTTCGATCATTCCGGAGATATAGCCGAAGCGTGCTTCGGGCTGCGAGCGTTCGCGGCCACGCTCGAGGCGATCATGCATCTTCACTGAGCCCGCGCGAGCGCCCCAACGCATGTCGGTCGTGTAGTACTCGATATTGCTCATGCTTTCCACGCCACCGGCCACGACCACGTCCGCCGCGCCGCTCTGCACCATCATCGCGGCGGTCACGACCGCCTGCAGCCCGCCGCCGCAACGGCGATCGAGCTGCATGCCGGGCACCTGCACGGGCAGCCCCGCTTCGAGAGCGGCCCAGCGGCCGATGCAAGGCGTTTCGCTGTTCGCATACGATTGCGCGAAGACCACGTCTTCGATGCGCACCGGGTCCACGCCGCTGCGCGCGATGGTTTCGCGCAGCACCGTGGCCGCGAGCGTCTCGACGGAAACAGGGCGCAGACTGCCGCCGAACGTGCCGACCGGCGTGCGTACCGGCGCGACTATCGCTGCTCTTCTCATTTCGGATTCCTTTGCATGTTGTCTGGTTGTTGTTCGCCGCGCCATGCGCCTGCGTTCCGTCAAACCGCTATCGCATCCCGCCGCTCATGGTGTTGCGCGGCCAGTTGTTCGCGCCACTGCGGCGGCGCGACGGCGAGCATGCGCTCGGTACGCTGCGCGAGCGTAAGCCCTCGCAGGTCCGCCACGCCGTGCTCGGTGACGATCACCGCCGCGTCGCTGCGCGGCGTGCTGACCGGCCCCGAAAGACGCGCCACGATGCGGCTGCCGTGCCGCGTGCTGGAGGCGAGCGCGACGATCGCGACGCCCCCGTGCGAGCGCGCCGCGCCGCGCATGAAATCGAGCGCCCCGCCCACCGCGCCCACATAGCGGCCACCGGCGGCCTCCGCATTGACCTGGCCCGTCAAATCGACTTCGAGTGCCGAGTTGATCGCCACGAAGCGATCGAGGCTGCCGAGCACGTCGATGTCGTGCGTGTAGGCCGTGCCGCGAAACTGAATCTGCGCATTGCGGTGCGCATGCGCGTAGACCTTGCGCGTGCCCATCATCGTGCCGGCCACGCTCACGCCGCGATCGCGCGACTTGCGGGCATTCGTCACCACACCGGCTTCGATCAGATCGACCACGGCGTCGCCGATGGTCCCGCTATGCACGCCAAGGTCGCGCCGGTCGCGCAACTGCGCGACGATGGCCTCGGGCAGCGCGCCTAGCCCGAACTGGATCGTCGAGCCGTCTTCGATCAGCGATGCGGCGTGCTGTGCGATACGCCGCTCGATGTCGCCGGCCTGCGTGGCCGGCGCTTCCAGCGGCGCGCGGTCGGTGTGGATCAGCGCGTCGAAGTCATCGGCGCGCAGCATGCGTTCGCCGTAGGTCCAGGGCGCCGCCGCACTCACCTCCGCAATGACCACGCGCGCGCTGTCGATCAGCGGCACCAGATACTCATGGGCGATCGAGAGGCTATAGCGGCCCGCCTTATCCGCGGGGGCAACTTGCAGAAGCAACACGTCGATGCGATTCGGACCGCTGGTCAACGCGCTGCGAAACTGCGAGTAGTGACACGGGAGGATATCGAGCACGCCCTCGCGTTCGAGCCGCCGGTTCGTACCCGACGCGCCATAGGCCATGAAGTCCACGCAGTCGGCATACGCGGGCTCGAGCGTGTCGGACCACGACGCGCCCACGAACACGCGAAAGCGCCCGCCCATCGCCTTGCGTTGCGACATCAGCAGCGCGGTGAGCGTGCACGGCTCGGCTCCACACTGGCCCCACGCGAGCGTGTCGCCCGGGCGCACGTATTCGGCGAAATCGAGCTGCGCGGCGTCAACGATGCGCGCCGCGCGCGGGCCGCGCGTCATCAGACGGGGTCCCAGTTGAAGACATCGGCGGAAACATCGAGCGTATGGAACGACTTGCGCAGCGCAGGCATGGCATGCTCGGCAATCGTCTCCGGCGTCCAGCCCTCGCCGCGATGCACCGAACGCACGGGGCGCGGCTGGCTCATCAGGAAAATTTCGTTGTTGCGGACCGCGAAAATCTGGCCTGTCACGTCGGCGGCCTGCTCACTGGCGAGGTAGACGGCGAGCGGTGCGATCTTCGCGGGCGTCATCTGCTTGATCTTGGCGACGCGCGCTTCCTGTTCCGGCGAATCGATCTTGATCGAGTTGATCATGCGGCTCCAGGCGAACGGCGCGATGCAGTTCGAACGGACACCGAATTTTTCCAGATCGAGCGCGATGGATTTCGAAAGACCCGCGATGCCGAGCTTCGCCGCGCTGTAGTTGGCCTGTGCAAGATTGCCGATCAGCCCGGACGTGGACGTCATATGCACGAACGCCCCGCTACGCTGCTCCTTGAAGTGGTCGGCAGCGGCGCGCGAGACATAGTACGAGCCGTAGAGGTGGACCTTCAGCACGGCGTCCCACTCTTCTTCGCTCATCTTGTGGAAGAAGCGGTCGCGCAGAATACCCGCGTTATTCACCACGCAATCGATCCGGCCGAACACGTCCAGCGCGTTCTGCACGATGCGGGCGGCGCCTGCAGCGTAGGCCACGCTGTCGGTATTCGCAGTAGCCTGACCGTCGAAAGACTTGATCTCGTTCACAACAGCCTGCGCGGGGCCGTCGTTATGTCCCTCGCCAGTGAGCGAGGCGCCCACGTCGTTCACCACGACTTTCGCGCCGTGGCGCGCCATCATGAGCGCGATATCGCGGCCAATGCCCCCGCCCGATCCCGTCACCACCACGACCTTACCGTCCAGCATTCGTTGAGTCGTCATCGTTTTCGCTCCTCCAGCCGGCATTGCGCCGGGCATTCATTCGATTGGATTCGTTATGCGGCAGGCTGTGCCGTTCGTGTTGCAGCTTGACGCATCGGCTACGGCTGCACAATTTGGATATGCCGAACGCCTGTTTCGGCCAGGATTAACCCGTACTATCGCTAATGGCGTGCATTGCGCTGCGGCGCAATAATGCTCAGAGTCTGCTCGTCCCCTATGTTTCACGCATCCCTCGAACAAACGAGCTGACAGACATTGGAGTCACGGCAAGTCAACCCATGCATTTCGATCTCGTCGACCTGAAGCTCTTCACCCACGTGGCCGAGGCGAGCAGCCTCACGCGCGGCGCGGAACGTGCGCACCTGTCGCTGCCCGCGGCGAGCACGCGTATCAAGAATCTCGAAGAACAGGTGGGCGTGAAGCTCTTGAGCCGCACGAGCCAGGGGGTCACGCTGACGGGCCCTGGCGAGACGCTGCTCGCGCACGCGCGCCGCGTGCTCAAGCAGCTCGAGCAACTCACGGGAGACCTGCAGGAATACTCGCAGGGTGTGAAGGGCCACGTGCGCGTGTTTGCGAACACCACGGCGATGAGCGAGTTCCTGCCTGCCGTGCTGCGCACTTACCTCATCAATCATCCCGACGTGTACGTGGACATTCACGAGCGCCTTTCGCCCGATATCGTACGCGCCGTGCAGGACGGCACGATCGATATCGGCATCGTGGCCGGCAATGTACGCACCGAGGGACTGCAGGTGCTGCCCTACCGGCGCGACCGGCTCGTGCTCGTCACCGCACTCAGCCACCCGCTTGCGCAAGCGAGCGAAATGGCGTTTGCCGATACGCTTGGCTACGACTTCATCGGGCCGCCCGACGAAAGCGCGATTTTCTCGTTTCTCAAGCGCGCCTCGTCGGATTTGCAGCGCACGATACGCTGGCGCATCCAGATCGGCAATTTCGAAGCCGCGTGCCGCATGATCGAGGCGAATATCGGCATTGGCGTGCTGCCCGAGGGCACGGCGCGCCGCCACGCGCAGACCATGTCGCTCAAGATCGTGCCGCTCACCGACGAGTGGGCCGTGCGCAAACTGCAGATCTGCATAGCCGACCGCGACGCATTGCCGCTTTTCGCGCGCAAGCTCGTCGATCTGCTGGTGGCCGACGGCATCGGCCGCCTCGAATAAAACCCATGACGCGGCGCGCGTGCTGCGCGCCGCCCCGATCGTTTACCGTCCGCCGGCCGCGCGAATCATGTTGCGCGCAATGACGATCTGCTGGATCTGGCTCGTGCCTTCGTAGATGCGGAAAATGCGCACATCGCGGTAGAAACGCTCGATGCCATAGTCGGACATATAGCCCGCGCCGCCGAAAATCTGCACCGCGCGGTCTGCCACCCGCCCGCACATCTCCGATGCGAACAGCTTCGCACACGCGGCCTCCGTGCTGACGTTCTGGCCAGCGTCGCGGCGCCGCGCCGCGTCGAGCACCATGCAGCGCGCCGCGTAGAGTTCGGTCTGACTATCGGCTAGCATGGCTTGCACGAGCTGGAACTCGGCGATCTTCTCGCCGAACTGCTCGCGCTCCATCGCGTAGCGCAGCGCGTCGTCGAGCATGCGCTGCGCCACGCCCACGCAGATCGCCGCGATATGGATGCGCCCCTTGTCGAGCACCTTCATCGCGGTCTTGAACCCCACGCCTTCTTTACCGCCGATGATGTTCTCCGCGGGCACCTTCACGTCCTCGAAGATGACGTCGCAGGTATGCGCGCCGCGCTGCCCCATCTTCTTGTCGCGCTTGCCGAAGCTGATACCCGGCGTTTTCGCGTCGACGATGAACGAGGTGATGCCGCCCGCGCGCGGCTCGTCGGGATGGGTGCGCGCCATCAGCGTGAACATGCCGGCCTGCGGCGCATTCGTGATGAAGCGCTTGGTGCCGTTCACCACATAATGGTCGCCGCGCCGCTCGGCGCGCGTCTTGATCGAGGCGGCGTCCGAGCCCGCGCCCGGCTCCGTGAGCGCAAAGCTCGCGATGATCTCGCCGCTCGCAAGCTTCGGCAGCCACGTCGCCTTTTGCTCTTCGGTGCCGTCGATCACGATGCCCTGCGAGCCAATGCCCACCGTCGTGCCGATGATCGAGCGAAACGCCGGCGAGGCCTTGCCCAGCTCGAACATCACGAGCACCTCTTCTTCCATCGTGAGATCGAGCCCGCCGTACTGCTCCGGTATGGTCAGGCCGAAGAGACCCATGGCCTTCATGTCGTCGACGATGTCGGCCGGAATTTCATCGGTTTCGGCCACGCGCTCTTCGTTCGGCACGAGACGCTCGCGCACGAAGCGCGCGACGTTGTCGAGCAGAACGTTCATCGTTTCCTGGTCGCGAATCATGGTGTATGCCCTGCAATCGTTGATCGGGCGGCACGCCGCCGCCCCTATGGAAAGGAAAATCAGGAATGCTCAGCGAGCATGCACGGCGCGTTTGGCCATTTCGCGCAGCGGCTGTTTTTGCAGCTTGCCGCTGGCCGTCGTCGGAATCATGTCGATCGTCACGATCTCCGAGGGGCGCTTGTAAGCCGAGAGCCGCTCGCTCAAGTAGTGGGCGAGATCGGCTGCGTCGATCGTCGCGCCCTCCTTCGCTTCCACGAAAGCCACGACTTCCTCGTTGCCTTCGGCGTCGCGCCGCCCCACCACGGCGCTCTGGCGCACCGCCTCGTAGGTGTTGATGACCGACTCGACCTCGATGGGATACACGTTGAAGCCCGAACGGATGATGAGATCTTTCGAGCGGCCCACGATGAAGAGCGCGCCGTCCGCGTCCAGCCGGCCGAGGTCGCCGGTCTTGAGCCAGCCTTCTGCATCGAGCACTTCAGCGGTCAGGCCCGGCTCGCGATAGTAGCCGTGCATGACGCCGGGACCGCGCACCCACAACTCGCCCGCTTCGCCGCGCGGCACATCGCGGCCGTCGGGCCCGACCACGCGCAACTCGGCGCCCTCCACGATCTCGCCCGAGGATACGTCCTTGCGCGGCCGGTCCATACGTGTGATGAAGAGCGAGCCCGCGTACTCGGTCATGCCGTAGCCGTGATGCAGCGGCATGCCGAAGAGCGTTTCGACTTGCTGCTTGAGCGTGGGATCGAGCGGACCGCCGCCCGTATAGAGGTAGCGCAGACGCGGCGCATGCACCGTGCCGCCGTGCTCGCGCACATAGGCGACGATGCGCGTGAAGAGCGTCGGCACGCCCTGAAGGATGGAGATCTCGGAGGCGCCGAGCGCTTTCACGACCTCCTCCGCCGAAAAGCGCGCAGCGAGATGCAGGCTCGCGCCCGCCTCGAAGGTGGCGAGCAACAGCGTGGCGAGGCCGAAGATATGCGACATCGGCATGACCGCGTACGCGCAGTCCGCCTGTGTCATGTCGCGCGATGTCGCCGATACATGCGCGAAATGCAGCAGGCCGCGATGCGTGGCCATCACGCCCTTGGGCTGGCCCGTCGTGCCCGACGTGTAGATGAGCACCGCGACCTCGTGCGCGAGCGCTTCGGCCTCACGCACGGCGTTGAGATCGGGCGCGGCCATCATCAGCGGACCGAGTCCGGCGGGCGCGATTTCGCGCGCGCGATAGCGCACACCGTGACGCAGCGCGTCTGGCGAAGCACCGTGCGTAAACAGCATGAGACGCGGCCCGCAATGCGCGCGGATCGTCTCGATCTCGCGCTCCGAGAGCCGCGCATTGACCACGGCCGGCCACGCGCCGATTTCCGCAAGCGCGAACAGCAGCGTCACCACGGCCGAGCAGTTTTCGGCCACGATGAGCACGCGGTCGCCCACGTCCACACCCTGCTCGCGCAAAAACCGCTGCGCTTGCCCAACGTCGCTCCAGAGCTGCCCGAAGCTCGTCACCTTTGCTTCTTCGCGTATCGCCACGGCCTCGGGCGACGCCTCCGCCCAGTGCCGCGCGATATCGCTGATCTTGCGCGCCGCTCGCCTCACCACTCTCACCTCCCGTCGTTGCTCTTTGACTGCGTACGGCGCGCCGTGGCACGCCGCATCGCGACAGGTATCAGTGTGGTTCAGGCGCGGCCTGCCAACAATTCGTTTTCGATAAAGCCGGCATTCGTCTGCCGAGAAGTCGGAATTCACCCCGATAGCCGGGGCTTCGGGATGACTATCGTCTCGATCCGCTCGCGTGTTCGCCTGGCGCTCAGTCCTCGCGGGTTACGCGTGCGAGGCGCCGGCGCGCGGTAGCGGCGGCCCGATCCGCGCACGAACTCGCCGGGCCGGCCCACGCGGCGTAGCCGCCATGCCCGTGCGGGCGCCTCGCCTGCGCCTGCGCGGCCATACGCAGGCGCTGCCGCCAGTCACTCCATCTGCGCCGCCGCACGCTCGCCTCCCATCGTGCCCTTAGCGGCACTATTCGCCCGATGAATCGCCACGATGCCCGCTAGCGAGACACAGGCCGGCGCGGCAGCCGCGAGAAAGAGCGACGAGGACGACCACTGCAAGTGCAGGAGCGCGCCGCCTAGCACCGGACCGACGACCGAGCCGATCCGCCCCACGCCGAGGCTCCAGCCGATGCCGGTCGAGCGCAGCGAGGTCGGATAGTAGGTGGCGGCGAGCGCGTTGAGCGCAGGCTGGCCGCCGATGATCGTAAAGCCCGTCACGAAGATCGCCACGAACATCGCGGCCACGGAGACCATCACGGCGGGATTGCCGATGGCGGCCGTCGAGACGATGGCGATCAGGAACGTCGTGGCGAGCACGCGCGTGAAGCCCGCCCGGTCGATGATGCGCCCGAGCAGCAGCGTGCCGATCACACCGCCGCCCCACAACGCCGTGCCGGCGAACACGGCGGTCTGGGTCGAATAGCCGGCGTCGCGGATCACGGTCGGCAGCCAGTTCGAGAGGAAATACATGGCGAGCAGGTTCGCGAAGTTCACGACCCACAGCAGCACGGTCACCCGCGCGCGCCCTTCTTTGAACAGCTCGACGAACGGCACGCCGCGCGAGCGCGTTTCCGCGGTCGTGAACTGCACGCCGGCCGGCAACGCGAGCGTAGGCGCCACGCGGGACAGATTGCGGCGCACGCGCGCCTGAATGTGCTCGCCACGGCCGCGAAACAGCAGGAACTGGATCGACTCGGGCAACGCGAGCCACATCAGCACCCCGAGCACGAGCGGAATTGCGCCGCCCACGAAGAACACGGCGCGCCACCCGAACGCAGGAATCAGCGCCGCGGTGATCAGGCCGCCCACCACGCCGCCCAGCGTAAAGCCGCACGAGACGATCATCATGAGCGTGACGCGCATGCGGCGCGGGCTGTACTCGCCCGCGAGCGCCATCGCGTTCGGCATGATGCAGCCAAGACCCAGCCCCGCGACGAAGCGTCAGGCCACCAGTTCCGCGATCGAATGCGCGAAGCCCGTCGCGACCATGCACGCGGAAAAGAACAGCGTCGCGCCGATCAGCACCGGGCGGCGGCCGATCTTGTCGGCGAGCGTGCTGAACGTGAGCGAGCCCACCAGCATGCCGAAGAGGCCCGCACCGAACACCGGCGAGAGCGTTTCCTTCGCGATTCCCCACTCGCGGATCACGACCGGCGCTACATAGCCCATCGCCTGGACGTCGAAGCCGTCCATCACGAGGCACAGCGCGCACAGCGTGACCACGAGTAGCTGATACGGCCCGAACCGGCTTTCGTCGATGATGCCGGTAACCTCCACCGCCTGATTCATGCAATGTCTCCAATCATTGTTTTGTCATCTCGATCGCTCTGCGGCGACTAGAGTTCGAGTATCAATCGCCCGCTTTTCGCGCGCGAGCAGCAGGTCATCATGCGGGTTTGCGTGTCCCGCTCGGCGCGCGTGAGCACCACGTCGCGGTGGTCGATCTCGCCCGCCAGCACGCGCACCTCGCACGAGCCGCACAAACCTTCCTCGCAATCGCTTTGCACGTCGATGTTCGCGCGGCGCAGCGCGTCGAGCACGGTCTGGTCCGCACCCACGTTGAGCACGAGCCCCGAGTCCTTCAACTCGACTTCGAATGCCTGCTCCTGCGAGGGATCGAGCTTGCCGCCGGTCGCGGCGAAATGCTCCACGCGCAGCGCATCCTCGGGCCACGCCTCGCTGCAGGCTTCGAGCGCTTCGAGCATGCGCGCGGGGCCGCACGCGTAGACACGCGTGTGTTCGTCGACGTGCAGTGCCGCGAAATCGTTACGCGTGCCTTCTTCCGACACGTGCAGATGCAGGCGCTCGCCGTGCAGCTGCGCGAGTTCCTCGACGAGCGCCATTGTCTTGCGCGAGCGCCCGCTATAGTGCAATTCGTAGTCGATGCCCAGCTCGCGCGCGCGCCGGGCCATGGCACTCACCGGCGTGATGCCGATGCCGCCCGCAATGAAGATCGCGCGGCGCCCCTCTTCGTCGAGCCGGAAGTGATTGCGCGGGCCACGAATTTTCAAGCGCATGCCTGCGCGCAACGTGTCGTGGACCCAGGCCGACCCGCCACGGCTTTGCGTTTCCCGCAGCACGGCGATCTCGAACGCGCCCGTGTCGGCGGGGTCCGAGCACAGCGAGTACTGGCGTGAGATGCCGGTGTCGCCGCACTCCACGTCGATATGCGCGCCCGGCGCCCAGCGCGGCAGCGCACCGCCGTTCGGCGCGACGAGACGCAAACGGACGATGCCGTCGGCCACGGCGTCCACACGCTCGACCACCACAGGCCGCGAAAGCGCGTGCGCCGAAGGCTCGCCAATGCGCACCGGCACATGCGCGCCGAGCAGCGCCGGATTCACGCGCTCCGGATTCCGCGCGGGGTCCCATTCCACGAACACATGCTCAGGACCCCGGAACGACGTGTTGGGCACATACGTGAACGTCTGCCCGGCCAGACGCATGTGAGGCAAGCGGCGCGTGAACTCTTCGAGGAAGATCTGCATCTCCATGCGCGCGAGGTTCTTGCCCATGCACTGGTGCGAGCCATAGCCGAACGTGACATGGTCGCTCGCGTTGTCGCGGCGAATGTCGAACAGGTCGGCATCGGCAAAATGGCGCTCGTCGTGATTCGCCGAGGAAGTCACGATGAGCAGCTTCGAACCCGCCGGAATGTCGATGCCGCCAATTTGCACGTCCTTCGTCGCGAGGCGCCGCCAGGCCGCCACCGACCCGTTGTGGCGCAGGCACTCCTCCACCGCGTTCGGAATGAGGCTCGGGTCCTCGCAGATCTCGCGCCACGCGTGCGGGTGCTGCAGCAGCAGCTTCATCGCGTTCGCCGCGGCGTTGGCCGTGGTCTCGTGCGCGGCCACGATGCCGGCCATCATCATCGAATGCAGATAGGAGTCCGTGACGACTTCCGGATGCGCCTTCTGCTTGCGAATGCCATATTGCATCCAGCCCGGGCCATCCGGGTTCTGGCGCATCTTGTCGAGCACCTTGCCCGCGAACTGCCAGAAGTTGCCCACCGCGTGCGCGACTTCGACCTGCTCTTCGGGGCGCGGCCGGCCCCACGTGTTGACCGTGTGCGCAATCGAGTACTTGCGCAGCAGGTCCATGTCCTCCTCGGGCACGCCCAGAAAATGAAGCGCCACGGTGAGCGGCACTTCCCAGAGCATCTGGTCCACGAGGTCGGCGCGGCCATCGTCGATGTAACGGTCCACGTACTCGCGCGTGAGGCGCCGCACCATCGGTTCGTGGTGCTTGAGATGTTCGGGCGTGAACGGCTCCATCAGCGCGCGGCGGCGCGGCATGTGGGCAGGCTCGTCCTCGTTCACGAGCGTGCGGTTCATGGCGTAGCCGTACGACTCCAGCACTGCGTTCGCCTCGGGACCGGTGGGCGTGATCTTTTCGAGCGCGATGGAGGGTGAAAACGTGAGGTTGTCGCGAAAGATCGCCTTGATGTCGTCGTAGCGCGTGACGACCCAGTAGCCAAGCTGCGGGCTATAGAACACGGGCTCCTGCTCGCGCGCCCAGCGCACATAGTCGGGCGGGTCCTGCTGGTAGCCGTCGCTGAAGGGGTCGAATGCCGCGGCATTGGCGCTGCCCGGGCAGCGCGGCGTTGCGCCTGGTGTCTGATTCGCTGCGTGGGGGAACGGGCAGCGGCCCGTCGACTGGGAAGGTGTCTCGCTCATATGCCTCTCCTGCATCCTGCATGCGTTACGTTTTGCGTAACTCTAGTACGCATTGCGTAATTGCGAGATAGGGGTTAACGTGCAAGCATGGCAGGCACTGTGCCGCGCCTACGCGCCCTAAAATCCCGCGTGAACCCAATCGATTCCGCAGCGTCCCCGCCCAGCATGGAAAGCAGGAAAACCACTCCCCGTCGCCCCGCGGCCAAAGTCGCCGAAGCCTCAACGCCGCCCAAAGTCGCCAGAGAGACGGAGGCCGTAGCCGCACCGCGCGAGCGCCGCCAGCGCGTGCAATCCGCGCAAACGGGCATGGCTGTGCTCAAGGGTCTCGCGCGCCTGGGCGGCCGCGCGAGTCTCTCGGGGCTCGCCGCGTGCGTGGGCGAGAGTCCTGCGAAGGTGCATCGCTACCTGGTGAGCCTGATCGAGGAAGGCCTCGTCGCGCAGGACACCGCCACCCAGCAGTATCTGCTCGGCGCCGAGGCGATGATGATCGGCGTGGCCGCCATGCGCCAGGCCGATCCGGTGCGCATGGCGGAGCCCGCGCTCGTGCGCCTGCGCGAGACGCTCGAAGTGACGTCGTTCGTCGCGGTGATGGGCAACAAGGGGCCCACGATCATCCGTTTCGAGGAGCCGGGGCTGCCCGTGACCGTCAACGTGCGGGTGGGTTCGGTGATGTCGCTGCTTTGGTCGTCGACGGGCCGCGTGTTTCTCGGCCTGCTCGACGACACGCGCGTGCTCGCGCAAGCGCAAGAAGAACTGGCGCACGCCGATGCTTCGTTGCGCGCGCAACTGAGTGCGAGCGATCCGATCGGCACGCTGCGGCGCGACGTGCAGGCGGCGCGCTGCGCGAGCGTGCGCGACACGAATCTCAAGGGCATCAGCGCCGTTTCGGCGCCGCTCTTCGATCACACCGGCAAGCTCTGCGGGGTGCTCACGGCGCTGGGCGCCACGGGCGGCTTCGACGCCACGCCCGAGGGCCCGAACGGGCGCGCCGTACGCCGCGAGGCCGACGCCGTTAGCGCCCTCCTCGGCTACGTGGCGCGCAGCGCTTAACGCTTCGTTAGCTTGGTCGGCGCGGGGGCGGCCGGCTTCGTTGGTGCCCGGTTCAAAAACTGACCGGGCTTTTCTTTTTTCTGCACGATGTTAGCGAGGCACTGTCTGTGCGTCCGCGTCAGTCAGGGTATCCAGGAACGCCACCACGTCGCGGATATCCGAGTCTGACCAGACCGGTTTGCCGCCCAGGTGATTCGTCAGCGGCTCCGTCTTGGTATCCACATTACTGCGCAGATTCTTCGGCAGGTCGTCAAACTTCACGACGTGGCCGTGCGCGTCTTTCGAATACCACTTCTCCGGGTTCGTGTCGCGCTCGACATAGAAGCGTAACGAATCTTCAAGCGTATGGTACATGCCATTGTGAAAGAAGACGCGTCGCGTGGCGACGTTGCGAAGCGTGGGCGTGCGGAACATCCCGCAGAACCACTTCTGCTGCTTCGCCTCGTCTTGACGCAGCGGCCCACATAACCCCATGTCGAAGAAATTCGGATCACGGTTGGCCGGAATTTCCATGTTGCGTGGCACACCCAGCGTCTGAAAGTTGTAGTCCGTCAGTGCCGGATGCGCGCCGTGAGCGCCTTTGTTGATCAGGTGACAGCTTGCACAGTTGCCCTTGTCCGGGTCGCTGAATAGCACCAATCCGTGCGCTTCCTGTGGCGTGAAATGATCCTTGCCGTCGAGCACTCGGTCGAACTTGCTGGAGTACGGCGCGAACGACGGATCGTTGAACTGGAATGCCTGCAATACCTTTCCAAGGTCCGCCAGCGCCTGCGTCGGTCGCGAGAAAATGTCCTGACCGAATGCTTCCCGGAACTGCTGTGCGTAGGCGCTTTTGCTCAGCTTCTGCGCCACGTCATCCGCGCTGCTGTTTGCCATTTCATCCGGATTGAGCAGGGGAAATGCAGCCTGATCCGCAGGGGTGTTGTAGCGGCCATCCCAGGTGTATCCGCCGATGGGCTGATTATCTCCGTCCTCGAGACGCTCTTTCAGGCTATTTGCCTGCGTGAACGTCCAGTAAGGCACAGCACGCAGATAGCGCAGCGACGGCGCCGAGCGCAGTCCGGCTCGATCGAGGTTTGGACCACCCAACTGGACTGCCAGACCGTTCGGCGGCCCATAGGCATTCTCAGGGCTGTGGCAGGAGGCACATGACTGCTTGCCGGAAGCCGACAGCGACGGATCAAAGAACGCTGCCTTGCCGATAGCTGCCAGATCAGGCGCACGTGCTTTGACCGTGGCTGCTTGAGCGTCCGGTACATGTTGGTCGCATGCGGAAAGCAGGCAAATGCAAAGGGCCGTTGCGAGAACAGCCCTTAAAGGAAATTGGCGCATGACGGATCAAGAAAAGAGCCCGGTTCAAACGGAGAACCGGGCTTAGACAACAAAGTACTTGTGAGACCGCTAGAGACTAGCGGTTATCGATGTTGGCCGACGTGAAGATCGGCTTGAGCGATGCATCATCGGCGTAGCCGAGATACGAGCCCATGCCGAAGTTGTCTTCGAGCGAACGCAGCATCGCGTAGTGGTTGTAGCCCGTACTATCCACGTGACCGCCCTTGATGAACGGCGACAGCAGAAGCGTACCAATCTGATCGCCACCGACTCCGAGGTAGTTCAACGCAATCGACACGCTCTGCACGGATGCAGGCAGCGTCGCCGGGTTGATACCGAGCAGGGCTGCTTGAGCCACCGGCAGCGTGGACATCGTGACCTGTTCCGGACGCGTCACGTTCGGACCCGTTTGCTGGTTGCAGCCAGGGCACTGGTTGCCCATCTCCGGCTCCAGCAGGGAAAGCGTCGTGCCATCTGCACTGACCGCCGTTGTCGGCGTCAGTCCGGTCACGACGCCTTCGTCCGTGGTGATGATGATCAGGCCGTCCTGCTTGTAGGCGGGCGAAGCCTGGATCAGCGGGATCGTGTTCTTCAGGAACGCGTCGATCGAAGCCAAACCACCAGGCTGACCGTTTTTGCAGCCCTTGCCCGCAGCGCCCGTACCGTCACCATCATGACCATCGTCACACAGGTTCGGCGTGATGAAGGAGAAGTTCGGCGTCGTGGCAATCGACTGAAGATCCGTTGCCAGGTCGTCTTGCAGGTTGACCACGTGCGCGTCGCAGTTCGCCAGATCATCGATGGTCGAATGGAAATACGGGAACGGATTATGGCGCGTTGCGTACTCATCGCCCGCCACGTCACCCGAAGCAGAAGGAGCCTGCGCGGCCTGCGTGCCGTCCACACCCTTCGTCGGGTCGGTGCCCGCGAGCTGCGCGGTACGGCGCGGGAACGAACAGGTTCTCGTGCCGTCACGGTTCAGGTCGTTGCCCATGTCCTCGTTGTAGCTGCGCCACGTGAGCCTGGCTTGTTCCATCTGGTTGCCAATATGCTGCACGCGAGCCGGGAACACGCAGCCGCCGCTCTGGTGGCCGTTTACGTCCGTCCCTGCCTTGAGAACTTTGGGGTTCGCCGAGTCGTTGCCGGCATCCACGATATCGGACCAAATCTGGAAGCAGTCCGTTTCGGTGTCGTGCGTCGACGGCTGACCCGACACCATCGATATGTAATTGTCCAGCGAAACGTGGCCGGTGCCGTAGTAGTTCGAGAGGAACGTGCCCTGCGGCATCAGCGATTTCAGGTACGGGTCCTGGTTCGAATCCGAGGCCGTCGTGCCGTACGTCGATTCCGCGCTCTTGTTTTCGAGCACGATAACCCAGACGTGCTTGATGGCCTTGCTCGAAGCGACGGTTGCAATGTACTGGTCGCTCGCTGCCTTCACCACGGCGTTGCCGTTGGTGTTGAAGTCGCCCAGCAGGGTGTCCGGCGTCGTGCCGATCTTGTTCGCCAGTTGCGTTTGAGCATCCGACTGCGACAGGCCGCTGTCCATCAGTTGCGAAAGCTGCGTGGTGATCGCGCTGACGGAACTGACGCCGCGCGGCGAACGGAACGTAGCCGTGCTGTTGAACGCCGTGCCCATGTTCTTGCCCGATGCGTCGTTCTCCGTGGCGCCGCTCAGGTCGGCAACGATGTACTTCCACGACCCATTGCTCGTATCGGAGATCGAGAACTTGCCCTGGGCATCCGAGCGCGCGACCGGCTCGCCCGGGTCGCACTTGCCATTGTTGTTCACATCCAGGCAGACCGCCGCATTCTGGATATAGCTGCCGAGCACCTGACCGGTGACCTTCGGTCCGCCGTCCGAACCGTTGCTTCCGCAACCAGATAACCCCGCCATTACGCCGATGCTCGCCAGCATCGCGAGCGCGCCCCTGCGCGACTGTATTTTCTTCACAACTGTCCCTCGTTATAAGTCGGACACACCCGACGGATTTTGACTCGCGGAAAGTCTATGTAAGTTGTGTTACACGCTTGTTAAGGAGCTGTTAGGGAATTGGATAAACGTGAAAATGACTGCGTTTTACGGCCTCACATTCGAAAATCGCTCCAGATAACCATGCTTGCGCACACAACCAACAGGTGCGCGGGGCGACACGCCACTATGACGATTCCCGGCCCATCGCTGTGCAACCGGCTATCATGTGAATTCAAACGGTAGATGGAACGAATCAATCACATGGCTTCCCCACAGGAAAACGTCAGCATGGCGGTGTTCTGCGACTTCGAGAACGTCGCGCTCGGCGTGCGCGACGCGAAGATCGACCGCTTCGATATCAAGCCCGTGCTGGAGCGGCTCTTGCTCAAGGGCAGCATCGTCGTGAAAAAGGCCTATTGCGACTGGGAGCGCTACAAGGGCTTCAAGGCCGCGATGCACGAAGCAAGCTTCGAGCTGATCGAAATTCCTCACGTGCGCCAGTCGGGGAAGAATTCGGCCGATATCCGCCTCGTCGTGGACGCGCTCGATCTCTGCTACACGAAGTCGCACGTGGACACGTTCGTAATCGTGAGCGGCGACTCCGACTTTTCGCCGCTCGTCTCGAAGCTGCGCGAAAACGCCAAGAAGGTGATCGGCGTGGGTGTGAAGGACTCCACCTCCGACCTGCTCGTTGCCAATTGCGACGAATTCATCTTCTATGACGATCTGGTGCGCGACCTCGTGCGCGATCAGCAGGCGCATGGCAAGGGCAAGAGCAAGGACGCCGGCGGCGCGAAACGCCAGGGCGGCGAGGAGCGCCAGCCCAAGCAGGACGGCGACGAGCGCAAGTCGAAAGCCGTTGCCTTTGCGATCGAAACGCTCGACGCGCTCTTGCTGGAGCGTGGCGAAAGCGGCAAGATCTGGGCTTCCGTGCTCAAGAGCGCCATCAAGCGCCGCCGGCCTGACTTCAACGAAACGCGCTACGGCTTCCGCGCGTTCGGCAATCTGCTCGAAGAGGCGCAGTCGCGCGGCCTGCTCGAAGTGGGCCGCGACGACAAGTCGGGTACGTGGGTGTCACGGCTGAACCCGCCCCCGCTCGCGGCTGCCGCCGCCAGTGTGTCAGCGCCGGAAAACACGGCGGCGCGTGCCGAGGAGCCGCGCGGCAGGCGCAAGGGCCGCCGCAATGGGCGTGGAAGCGGCGCGGCCGACGTGCGCGAAACGGCAGTCGAGCAACCGGTCGAGACGCAAGGCGAGATTCCGTTCGAGCCGGTCGAAGTGCTCGCTCACGCAGCGCATCGGCACGACGCCGCGCCGCCCTTCTCCGCCGAGCCATTCGACGCGAACGGGAGCACCCACGCGCCGCAAGAGGCATACGAGGCGCCCGAACAGGCCACCAATGTCGAGACCGCCGCGCCCGCCCCCGCGCGGCCGCGCAAGACGGCGGCTCGCAAGAGCCCCGCGCGCAAGAGGACATCGAAGAAAGCAGCCGAGACGCCGGCGAGCGCCGCGGACGAACCGGCGGGCGCGGCCGCAGCGCCGGCCGAGCCCGCTGCAAAGAAAGCGCCGTCGCGTGCGCGCCGAGCGCGCAGCAAGGCCGCAGCGGAAGAAAGCTGAAAATTGCGCCACGCGCGCCGCTCGAAATGGGCGGCGCGCGGCGCATCGCTCAATCGCCGAACGGATTCGCCCGGCGTTTGTCCTTCGCAGGCGGCGCTTCATCACTCGCGGGTGCGGTATCGCCGAAAGGATCCGGCTTGCCCGACGGCCTCGCCTCTCCAAACGGGTTCGCAGCCTGGGCGGGTTTCGGTCCGCCAAACGGATTCTCCGCGGCGGCGCGCTTTGCTCCGCCGAACGGATCGCGCGCGTCGGCCGCCTGGCCGGCATCGTCCTCCACGCCGTCATCCTGTGTCTGCGCGAGGTTGTATTCGGACCGCACCTGCTCCAGCACGCGCGCCACGCTCGCTTCGAAGCCAGCCGCGTTATGAAAGTGCTGCATCGTCCAGTTGCAGCCGCCGCGGTCGGGCTCCTGTAACTGCGGGCGCGGCACGCCGATCTTCACGCCGTCGTCGACCACCTCCTGCAGCCGGTGGATGCGCCGGTGCACTTGCTCCTGCAGCCGCGTAGCATTGAGCGTCTTGCGCAACATTGCGAACCTCCTTTCCTGTAGGCGTCACGTCGCGCGAGTCTAGCGCAGTGGCTCGCCCGCGTCGCTACGTCGCCTGCGCATTCATGTGCGCGAGCGCGTCGCGCATCGAATCGCTCGGCACGATGAGTTGCCCCGTGAACGGCGTATCGAGGTCGGCAATCACGTAGACCGCCGACGAAATCGACACCGCGCCAAGCACGATCAGCACGATCGCCAGCGCGTTACGCGGCGCGACGAGCCCGAAGCTCAGGAAGATCAGGATCAGCCAGAGCGCGAGCATCGTGAAGAACGGCCGCGAAATCGTGCCATGCGCCTCTTCGATGAGACGCCAGCGCGTATCGGTCACGCGGTCGAACATCTGCGAGAGCGGGCTCACGAGCGCCTGGTGGTAGGCGTCGTGTGGCGCGAGCGTTTCGATTTCGTGCCCTACCGAGTCGAGCAGCGCGCCGAGTGGCCGGCTTTCGAGTTCGTCGTTGCCGACGCCCGGATCATGCGGATAGTAGTTGCCCGACGGCGGCTTTTCCTGCGCCCAGGTCGAGGCGATGGCGCTTGCCGTATAGGCGCGCAGCAAGGTGCGCGCCGCGGCCGCGTCGGGACCGTATTCGCGCAGGCGTTGATCGAGCTGGATCAGGTTGGCGGCGTAGGCGCGCATGTCGTTGGTCGCCGTATCGAAGCTCGATTTCGCCGACGCGGTGAGCAGGCTCAGCACGAGCGCCGCAAAGGTCACCAGCATGCCGATCACGAGTTGCACGAGCTGCACGGTTTCATGCTTGCGATGCTCCTCGGGCAACAACGGTCGCAACAGCACGCCGAGGCCCGTGCCCCCGAGCAATAGCGCGAACACGAGCAAGGCCTGCTGAATTTCGGTCATGGCGACGGCCTCCGTTCATCGGCGGCGGCGTTTTCCACCTGTGCGGCGGTGTCGGGGCGCGCCTTTGCAGGCTCTGTGTACGCCTCGGCGCCGCCGACGCTCAATGCGTCGATGCGCGTATGAATCGCCTTCGCCTGCGTCTCGCCCGGCACGAGATCCGGATGCGCCCGCGGTACGGCGAGCTTCCACGCGGTGTCCAGTTCGCGCTTGATCGAATCGTAGATCTCCTTCGAAATGGAGCGGTCCTCATACATGGCCTGCACGCGTTCGCGCCCTTCCCGCAGCGCGTAGAGCAGCAGCATGCGCCGCTCGAGCACGTCCGAAGCCTGGCCGAAGCAATGGCGCACGTCCGCAAGCCCATGCTCGGCCGTCGCGATGCGCGCCCTGAGTATCGTCTTGAGCAGCGCCGCGAGACGCTCGCCCAGCAACGGCGTGAGGCTTCGGTCGTTGAAGACGATCAGCTGATGCAGCACGACCCGGCGGCACATCAGGAGTTCGAATCGATCGGCGAGCGCGTCGCCATACGGCTGCCGCACGCGTAGCCAGCGATAAAGCAATCGTGCGACGCGCATCTCAATCGTATCCGCCAGTATTTTTGCGGCGGCGCGCTGATAACCGAGGCGCCCGCCTACGCGCGCCTCTTCGATCATGGCGTCGGTGTTGCGCATCATGGCGTCGAGATTGCGGATCGTGATGATGCCGCTGCCATACTGCGGAATGAGGTCGCGCTCCTTCGCCGCGAGCGTGACGAGGCCGATCACAAGACGCTCGCGGTCGGAGAGCGCCGCTTCGAAATCGAATGCAGTCGCGCTCATGTCGACGCTGCGCCGGAACGTATGGCAGGCCTGGTCGGCGATCGCATCGGGAATGTGAAAGGTGCGTGCCGCCATATGCACGCGTTCGGATACGCCGATCGACGAAAGCTGCACCGCCTTCTGCTGCAGCGCCTGCTCCTGCGGCGAAAGCAGATCGAGGTGCAGCCGCCGGATCAGCAGTTTGAGCGACGTGCCGTTCACGATCAGGCTCACGAGCACGAAGCCCGTCGCGAGAATCGCAACGAAGCGGCGCGTGGAATCGGGCAGCGCCGTGTCCTGCGCGAGGCCGAGCGCGAGCACGAGCGTCACCGCGCCGCGCAGCCCGCCCCATGCAATCACGAGCTTGTAGGCAGCGCTCACGGGCTCGGTGAGCCGCAGGCGGCTCAGCAACGGCAGCATGCCGAACACCACGACGACCCGCGCCGCGAACGCCGCCACCACCACGACGGCGAGCGCAACGAGATCGATCCACTGCGCGTTACGCAGCGTCGCGGGAATCTGCATCGCCGCGAGCAGAAAGATCGCAGCGCCCGCCATGGCCGCGATCTGTTCCCAGATCAGTTGCAGATGCTTCCAGTTGACAGGCGACAGGCGCGTGCTTCCCAGACCGCTAATGACGAGCCCGGCCGCAACCACGGCCACCACGCCCGAGACGTGCAACGTCTGGTCGGCGAGGAGATAGAGCGGATACGGCAACGCGAAACTGAGCGAGATCTCGGCTTTGCCCTCGCCGCCCAGCACCGGCAGGAGCCATGCGAACGCGCGCCCGGCCAACGCCCCGACCAGCAGCCCTCCGCCGAGTGCGATGCCGAGCGCACGCAGCGCGGCCGTTGCCGAGACATTGGCGGCATCGCCCGTGATCGCGGCGATCAGCACGCCAGCAATGGCAATGGCGGCCGCGTCGTTGAGCAGGCTCTCGCCTTCCACGAGGCGCACGAGCCGCTCGGGCGCCCCCACTTCGCGGAACACGGCGAGCACGGCGGAAGGGTCGGTCGTCGCGATCATTGCGCCGAGCAGGAGGCCGTCGGCGAGCGGACCGAGGCCCGTGAGCCGGATCGCGCCGCCCACCACGCCGGTCGTAACGAACACGGCCACCACGGCAAGCAGCAAAATGGGCGCCGCGTCCCCGAGCATCTCGCGCACGTTCACGCTGAGCGCGGCCTGGAATAGCAGCGGCGGCAGGAAGATCCACAGGTAAGCCTCGGGCGGCAATCGAGGCGCAAGCGCGGGCATCACGAAGTTCGCGGCGAGCGTGGGCCACGCCTCGCCGCTCACGAGATAGATGCCGCCCAGCGTGAAACCCCACGCGGCGAGCAGGACCGATTCGGAAATCGACCAGCGCAGACTCACCGCCTGCACGAGAGCGATACTCGCCAGCAGAAAGCCGCTCAGGAGAAGGACGTGGATGACCATGGCGTGCGACCGTCACGGCGCCGGTAGCCACACCACCGTCAACGACCGCACCCCTTGTGCCCCCTGGATCAGCACGCCTTCGATATCGGCCGTCGCGGACGGCCCTGTCACGAGCGCCGCGTAGCGCGCGCCGCGGAAATCGTCGCGGCGGTACGCGTCTTGCAGCCCCGCCACCAGTTGCGCGGGATCGAGCAGCACCACGAGATGCTGCACGAGATAGCCGAGCGCGTTCACCACGTACTCGCGCTCGCTCAGCCACAGCGATCCCGTTTCCGCCACGCCGAAGCGCGCGCGCACCACGCCCACGTCGACGTCTTCGAGCGAGGCCGGTTTCGTGGCAGCGCTGATTTCGCGCGTGCCCTGCACCTCTGGCGTGGCCGACGCGATGCGCGCCTCGCTGCCAAAGCGGCGCAAGATCATGGCGCGCACATCGGCCGCGCTTTGCACCTGCGTCTCGCCGCCGCCCATCAGTTTCAGCGCGACGCCAAAGCGCTCGCGCAAATCGCCGGCGGGCGCGTCGAACAGCGGCACCTCCGGCAACGGTTCGTGCGCGGGTTGCGCGGCGCGCACGCGCGCGAGAAACGCCTCACGATCCGCCATCGCCGCCTCCTTTGCGGTTTTTCCGGTACCACGTGTGGAACGTGGTATGCGGCACGTGCGGCAGATCGCGCTGTTTGCCCCAAATATTGAGCGGGTTGTAGAGCATGAAGTTCGGCAAGCGCCGCAACGCGCCCTCGAGCGACTTCACCGCGCCGCGATAAAGCGTCGGACTACCGAGCAATCGGCCAGCCATCTTCAGCACCTCCTGCTTCACGAACGGCACTTCGTGCTGTGCCGCGATGACCTGCCGCCACTGGTAGATCTGCTCGTGAATATTGATCTTCACGGGGCACACATTCGTGCAACTGCCGTTGAGCGTCGAAGCGAACGGCAACGCACTGAAACGTTTGAGATCGAAGGTCGGATTGATGATCGCGCCGATCGGCCCCGCATAGGTGCTACCGTACGAGAGGCCGCCGCTGCGCCGGTACACGGGACAGGTATTCATGCACGCGCCGCAGCGAATGCATTTGAGCGAGTACCAGAACTCGGGCATGGCGAGCCGCTCAGACCGGCCGTTGTCGACGAGCACGAAATGCATTTCCGCACCGGGCCGCGGCGCGCGGAAATGCGAGGTGTATTGCGTGATCGGCGAGCCGAGCGCGCTGCGCGAGAGCATGCGCACGAATACGCCGAGATCGGAAAGGCGCGGAATCAGCTTCTCGATGCCCATCGAGACGATGTGCAGCGGCGGCACGTTGGCGGAAAGGTCCGCGTTGCCCTCGTTGGTGCACACCACCACCGTGCCCGTTTCGGCCACCGCGAAATTGCAGCCGGTCATGCCCGCCGTTTTCTCGCGCACGAACCACGGCCGCGTATTCATGCGCTGGCTTTCCGCCAGATAGTGAATGTCGTTGTTGTGCGGATCCGTGCCGATGGTGCGGCCGAACACTTCGGCCACGTCGTCGCGCAGCTTGTGCACGGCGGGCACGACGATATGGCTGGGCGGCTGCTTGTCGAGCTGCTGGATGCGCTCCCCAAGGTCGGTCTCCATCACCGAAATGCCGCGCGACTCCAGGTACGGACGCATCTCGCACTCGTCGGTAAGCATCGACTTGCTCTTCACGAGCGCCGTCATGCCGCGCTCGCTCAGGATGCGATAAACGATTTCGTTGTGCTCCTCGGCCGTATCCGCGAAATGGACCTGCACGCCATTGGCTTGCGCCGTGCGCGTGAAATGGTCGAGGTAGTCGGCGAGATGCGAGAGCGTATGCGCCTTGATTTGCGAGGCGAGCGTACGCAGCATTTCCCATTCGGGAATGGCGTGCGCCTGCGCGTCGCGCTTCGAACGCAAGTCCCACAGACGCTTGTCGTGGAAAGCCACATGCTCCGGCCGCGAGAGAAACGTGCCAGCGAGCTTCGCGTGTTCGACTCGCTTCATTCGCGCGCTCCGTTGAGCACCTGGGCAATATGGATGAAGCGGATGTCCGCGCTCATGCGCTCGGCGCAGCCCTGCTGGTGCATGAGGCAGGACATGTCGGCAGACACGATGTATTGCGCGCCCGCGCTCACGTGATCGACCACCTTGTCCTGACCCATGCGCACCGACACCGCTTCCTCAGTCACGGCAAAGGTGCCGCCAAAACCGCAGCATTCGTCGGGGCGCGCCGGCTTCACGAACTCGATGCCCTTCACGTGTTCGAGCAGCGCGAGTGGCTTCGAGAATGTCGGACCCGCGATTTCCGAAACGGAAGCTTCCTTCAAATGGCGCAGCGCGCTGCAGCTATTGTGCAAACCCACGCGCCAGGGAAATTCGGCCCAGGGGAAATCGCGCGCGCCCAGCACGTCATGCAGGAACTCGACGAGTTCATACGTGCTCTCGCGCACCTTGCGCACGGCGTCGGTCTGCTCGATCGCGGTGAAGTGGTCGCGCACGTGATTCACGCAACTCGCCGAAGGCCCGACGATATAGTCGTAGCCCGCGAAGGCGCGCGCAAACACCCGCTCCGCGCCGGCTGCCTCGGCCTGCGCGCCGCTGTTGGCCATGGGCTGGCCGCAGCAGGTCTGTTCGAGCGGATAGTCGACCTCGCAGCCGAAACGCTCCAGCAGTTCCAGTGTGGCGATTGCGACTTCGGGGTAGAACGCGTCGATGAAGCAAGGGACGAATAAGGCAACTTTCATGCGCGGGCTCACACGAAAAGCGGACCCGAACATTCTACTGCCGAACGGCGCGTGCGTCGCGCCAGCGTGTACGCGCCGCGGGTTGCCGCGGCGCATCATGCTGCGCTGCGGCTTTTCGTTTAAAAGTTGTGGCGAATACCCGCGATCACGGCAAGCTGCTTGTCGGTGTTCGAATTCACGAGGTTCGGAATCTGCGCCAGGTTCTGCGTCGCTCCGCTCGCAGCATCGATCCCAAGACCCGCCCCCGACGACTTCTGGCCGATCGCTACCGCATAAACCGCCGTGCGCTTCGAGAGGCTATAGACCGCGCCCAGATTGATCTGGTGAAGCCGTGTGGACGAACCGCCGTCCGGATGCGCGTCGTTGAAGATATAAGCGAAGCCGAACTGCAGCGCGGGCGAGTATTGCCACGACGTGTTCAGCTCGGCAATATCGAACGAGATGTCCGCGCCCTGCGGCCGCGCCGCATCCGCGAAATAGAGACTCTGTGAGAGAAGCGTATGGGTATAGCTGAGCGCCACGCTGACCTTGTCGAACGCGTACGAGCCACCCGCGCCGAAAATGCTCACGCGCTGCGCATTTTGAAGTTGGCAGTACGATGCATTCGGATTGCTGCAACTGAAATCGCCGATATAGCCGGTCTCTCCGCCCAGCGCTGCCTGCAGCGGATTGCGCAACTCGAGGTAACCGGCAGAGAGCGAAAGCGGCCCGTTTGCGTAATTCGCAGCCACCGACCAGCCGCGGTTCTGAGAGAAGTTCCCCGCCACGCCGCCAAAACTGAACAGGCCGCCTAGCGTGAAGCCGCCGAAACTCGGACTCACGTATTTGATCGAGTTATTGAAGTTGAATGCTTCGTTGAGATTGTCCACGTCGCCGAAGTGCGAGCCATATAGCGTCGCCCAGTTGTTGCTCGACACATACGCGCCCAGGTCGTCAGAAAACGGATCGTACTGGCGACCCAGCGTGAGCGTGCCGTAGTGGCTGTTCGCAACGCCCACCCAGGCGTTGCGGTTGAAGAGCGTGCCGCCCTGCAGCAGCGCGCCGTTCTGCGAAAAGAAACTGTTTTCGAGGGTGAAATTGACGCTTGTGCCCCCGCCAATGTCTTCGCTGCCCGTGAGGCCCCAGCGCGACGGCACGAGGTTGCCGCCACCCAGTTGCCAGTTTGCGTGGCCGCTCGTGCTGCCGTCTGCGTGCGTGGTCTGCTGGTTGCTCGAATAGATGAGGCCCGCGTCCACCGTGCCGTAAAGCGTGACTGAAGATTGCGCGTGTGCGCTAATCGCTACGGCGCACGAAGCCAGCGCCAGCGCCGTGCGCTTGACGATATTTGCCATGTCGTTGTCTTTTCGAGAGAGGTGGGCCGCTGCGCTGCATGCACGTGCGCGGCCGGAGCGCGGCGCCGGAGAGTGCGCCGCACTTGTCAAGAACTGCGTGAATCGAGGGCTTTGCGCGAAGCGCGTCGCTGGCGAATTTTTATTGACCGAACCGGGCGTAGATGTCCGGTCGCGAACGCTTGAGCACGAAGGCAATCGCCACGCCGATCAGCGCCACCGCGAGAACGACCCACGGGAAGGCGCGCACGACGGGGCTATCGGAGCCGGCGAGCGCGTCGAGATTGCCGATTAGCACGATGCCGATGGCGAGCAAACCGCAGCCGCCCAGCACAGGCGCGAGGAACGCGTGCCACAGGCGCGTGTCCTTCCTGGTGGCGCGGAAAAACGCCGCCACCGAAAAACTCGTGACCGCCTGCAGCATGACAATGCCAATGGTGCCGAGCGCCGAGCCCCAGCTGAACACGATATTGAACGGATCGCTGCCTGCGACAACAAAAAGGCCCACCGGCGCAGCGACCGAAAGCGTCTGCAGATAGCTCGCGAGATACGGCGATCCATACTTCGGATGCAGGCGGTCGAGCAACGCGGGAAGAATCCCCTCACCCGAGAGTGCGTGGATGTATCGCACGATTGTGTTGTGGAACGACAGCAGGCTCGCGAAGATACTGGAAAGCAGCAGGAAGCTCATCGTCGTGGTCATCGCGCCGCCCAGGTACTTCGTCGACTGGATGAACCAGAAGTCGCCCGGCTGTTTCGCCGCGACGTCCGTGACGTTGCTGATGCCGTAGGCACAAACGATGGCCCACGTGACGAACGCAAAGAATACGAGAATCAGCGTAACGGAAACATACGTGGCGCGCGGCACCGTGACCTTCGGGTCGCGGCACTCCTTGCCATAGATCGCCGTGGCCTCGAAGCCGATGAACGACGCGAGCGCGAACATCACCGCGATGCCGAGGTGTCCGCTGAATACGTGGCGCGGCGAAAACGGCGCGAGCGTGAGGCCATCCGGTCCGCCATGATGAATCACGATCGCGAGACTCAGCACCAGCAGGATGCCGAGTTCGAGACACATGAGCACGCCGAGCAGGCGGCTGTTCAGGTCGATGCCGCGAATGCCGGTGAACTGCACGACGACGAGGCACGCGAATGAATACGCGTACCACGGCAGCGAACCATGCATCAATGGGCCGAGCACCACCGTGCAGAAGAAGCCGAACAGACCGTACAGCGCGATCTGGATGCTCGTGTACGAGAGCAGCGCGACGAGCGCGCCGGCCATGCCGACGGGGCGGCCGAAACCCGCCGTGATGTAAGCGTAGAACGCGCCGGCGCGCACGATGTGGCGGCTCATCGAAGCGAAGCCCACGCTGAACACGAGCAGCACCACGCCCGCGATCACGAATGCGCCGGGAATGCCCGCACCGTTGCCAAGGCTGATGGCCGGCGGCACCGCGCCCAGCATGCCGGTGAGCGGCGCCGCTGCGGAAATGACGAGAAAGACGATCTGCCAAAGTCCGAGCAGGCTGCGCTGTGAGTCCACTGCCGCGTTGTCTCCAACGAGGTGAGCGGGAGAATACGGTTCGTTCATCGTTGCCTCTGCTGGTGTCTGTTCTGGGTTCGCCATACGACACGATGAAGAACCGCGTGCCTCTGGCGCTCGACGAATCGAATTTCCCGATTCGGATTGAGCGCATGGTAGGCAGCTAATAAACTCGCCGACTTGGCGCAACGCGCCAATTACTCGATAAAGTGCGCCAGGGCTGGAGCGGGTTTTCACTTAACCGCGTGGAAGCGGTCGATATTACCTTCGGCATCCTCATTAATGCCTTGAGCTGGGAATTCGTACTTTATTCAGCCCACAAACTTACCGAAAGCCATCAATCTGCTTTCACGACTTTGGCGCTAGCGGCTTCGTTTAGCGCCTGGGCGGCCCCAGTTGCGCGTCGCACGCCATAGCACCGTGGCGTCGGCATAACCTACTGCGCGGGCCACGGCCGCGTTGGTCATGCCCTCCTGCTCGCGCAGCACCGCCACGCTGCGCTCGCGCTCTTCGCGAATGATCTGGCGCACGGAGGTACCGGCGTCGGCGAGGTGCCGCTGCAAGGAGCGGTCCGAAAGCCCGAGGTCCTTCGCGATATCGCCGACCACGAGCTTCTCGCGCGCGAGCCGGCGCGTCACGAGATCGCGCACCTGGTCCACGAGCGTATGCGGGATCGTGTCGCGCGAAATGAGGTCGGTCGCGTGGCGCTCCATCATGCGCGCCATCTGCACGTCGGCGCTCTTGAGCGGCGTGTCGAGATCGTGCGGGTGCACGACCACGCCGTTTGCCGGCTGCTGGAAGCGCACCGGCACGCGAAAGAGGCGCATATAGGGCTTGAGGTCCTCGGGCGCTGCGTGCTCGAAATGAATCTCGCACGGCGTCCACGCCACGCCCCGCACCTGGCGAATCATGTGGCACATGGCGGATACGCTGTACTCGGCGTCCTGCCGGCGCGGCCAGATCTGCGTATGCGCGATGCGATAGCTCCACATCGGCCATGCGTTGTCGCTCACGAGATCGACAGCCGTCGCGCTTTGCCACGAGCCAAGCGTATCGGTGAACTTACGGATTGCGGCGCCGAGCGTGGGCGACGACATGAACACGAGGCCAGCCGGCCCCAGTTCCGTGAGCTGCAATTCAGCGCCTAAACGCAGGCCGAGAAAGGGTTCGTCGAGCACTTGCGCCGCGCGTTCGAATGCGCCGACGTAACGCCCCAGCGCCACGATTTCATAGGGATTGGAAAGTTGCCGGCGACTCAGGCCGAACTCGGCCAGCAATGCATCGCAGTCCGCACCAGCGGCGTCGAGCGCACGCACGATGGGACCCATCACGGCACCGCGAATCATGGGGAAACCGCTATTGACAGGCACTCTTTTCATGTCTCGCTCCATTAGGGCCTGTATGCGCCGACGGTTTTAGCCATCGATCGTCTCTGGCGCACTCTATCGCCCCTTTGGCGCGTTTTGCAAGCGCGAAAAAATTACGGCGTTTCTACGATTGACCCATCGACATCGTGTGAGACGAATGCGGATTCTTCATCCCGTCCCACGCCATGTTGCGCCCAACGTCATCCTTACGAAATGCTTATGAACACGAATCCGAACGCGTATCCGCTCGACCCGTTGAGCCTTGCCGAAATGCAGCTTGCCTGTGACATCGTGAAAGCCACGGAGCAGCTCGATGAATATGGGCGCTTTCCTGTCGCCGAACTGCGAGAGCCGCCCAAAGCGGAAGTGCTGGCATACAAGCATGGCGATTACTACTCGCGCCGCGCCTTCGTCATCGCGATCGATCGCACCCGCAGCCAGACGCTCGAATTCGTCGTGGACCTGCGCGAGAAGAAAGTGGAATCGCGCAAGGCGCTCGGCTTGCAAAGCGCGCCCTATGGCCAGCCGCCCGTGATGATCGAAGACTTCATGAATGCGGAGCGCATCGTCAAGGAAGACGCGGCGTGGCGCGAGGCCATGAAAAAGCGCGGCCTCACCGAAGACGAACTCGAGCGCGTGCAGGTCGATCCGTTCTCCGCTGGCGCGTTCGACCGTCCGAACGAAAACGGCCGCCGCCTCGTGCGCTGCGTGAGCTACTACCGCGAGTCCCTGACCGACAATGGTTACGCGCACCCCATCGAAGGCGTCGTCGCCGTGGTGGACCTGCTCGCGCACAAGGTGATCGAGCTGATCGACGACGGCCGCATCATCCCCATTCCGCGCGCAAAGCACAATTACGACACGCCAAGCCTCGGCGCGCCGCGCGCCACCGTCAAGCCGCTCTCCATCAGCCAGCCTGAAGGCCCGAGCTTCACGATAGACGGCTGGCAGGTTAGTTGGCAGAACTGGAAATTTCGCGTGGGCTTCACGCCGCGCGAAGGGCTCGTGCTGCACCAGATCACGTGGGACGATGGTAAGAGCGCGCCGCGCCCTATCGTCTACCGCGCGAGCGTGACCGAGATGTGCGTGCCCTACTCGGACCCCACCACGAACCACTACTGGAAAAGCGCCTTCGATGCGGGCGAATATGGACTCGGCAAGCTCGCGAACCAGCTCGAACTGGGCTGCGATTGCCTCGGCACGATCCGCTATTTCGACATTCCGTCCGCCGACGACTTCGGCAACGGCTTCAACATGAAGAATGCGGTGTGCCTGCACGAGGAGGATTACGGCACACTCTGGAAGCACTATGAGTTCCGCACGGGCGTGTTCGAGATGCGCCGTTCGCGGCGCCTCGTGATCTCCTTCTTCGCGACGGTGGGCAATTACGACTACGGCTTTTACTGGTACTTCTATCAAGACGGCACGATCCAGCTCGAATGCAAGCTCACGGGCATCATCCAGACCTCGGCAGTGGCAGACGGCGACACCTACCCGTGGGGCGGCATGGTCACCGAAAACCTGGGCGGCCCGACGCATCAGCACTTCTTCAACGCGCGCCTGCACATGATGGTGGACGGCGAGAAGAACTCCGTCACCGAGCATGAATTCACGCCGCGCGCGATGGGTGCCGAGAATCCGTACGGCAACGTATTCGATACGAGCAAGCGCGTGCTCAAGACCGAGCAGGAAGCGGCGCGTAACGCCAACGGTCAAACCGGGCGTTTCTGGAAAGTCGTGAACCCGAACGTGAAAAACCGCGTGGGTGCGAATCCGGGCTACAAGCTCATCATCAACGACTCGCCGCTCATGCTCGCCGATCCCAACTCGAAAGTGCGCCAGCGCGGCGGCTTTGCCACACGCCACGTGTGGGTCACGCCGTACGACGCGACGCAGCGCTACGCGAGCGGCGACTATCCGAACCAGCACGCGGGCGGCGACGGCCTGCCGCGCTATATCGAGGCGAACCGCAACGTGGAGAACGAGGACATCGTGCTGTGGCACAGCTTCGGCCACACGCACGTGTGCAAGCCCGAGGATTTCCCCGTGATGCCGGTGGAGTATGCGGGCTTCATGCTCAAGCCCAACAACTTCTTCTATGGCAATCCCGCGATGGACCTGCCGGGCGGGCGCGATCCGCATAGCGTGCAGGACGATGCAAATGCGCCCGAAGCAAAATCGTGCTGCCGCAGCAAGCAGTGAGCACGCGATGATGCCGCGCGAGCGCCGCCTTGCTGTGATGCACGCGGGACGTCCGCTGTGTGTCTGGGCGTCGATCACAGGCGGCGCGAGCGCGCTTGCTGGAGGCGTCATGATCGCGGCGATGCAGGCCGGCGCGCCGTTTGCCGCATTCGCCGCGAGCGCGCTTGCCTTGCTTGCGATGGCGCTGATCCCAGGCACGCTTGCTCGCTGCATCGCGACGCGTGCCACCGTGCCGATCGCGAGCGCACTCGTCCTCACGATCGCGGCAATGAGCGCCGGCGCGCGCGCAGGTGCAACGCTCGCGCAGACGCCGCTCATCCTGGGCGGCATCGCCCTGATCGCCGCTGCGTGTGCGCACTTGCGGTGCGCGCGTGATGGCGCGGCACGATCGATGCATACGCACGCAACGGCGCCAGTGTGGCACAACGGCATACTGCTCACCGCACCCGCGCTGCTTGCGGGCCTATCGAGCGGCGTGCTCGCGCGCTTCCAGTTTTTTGCGCTCTGCGGTGGCGCTCCGATATCCGTGACGCAGGTAGTGACGTCGCTCGCCGTGGTGAGTCTCGCAGGCTGGCTCGCCGATCGCGTCGATTACCGGCGCGCGCTGCTCGTGCTCTTCGTATTGCGCGGCTCGCTGCTCGCCTCGCTCACGTTCGATTGTCTCGCGCCGTGGGCTGCGCTCGCTGCCCCCGCATTCGCCGTGCTCGATTACCTGACGCTCCCCACGCTCATGCGCGGCGGCCGAGCGTCTCGCGCGTCGGGTGCCGGCTGCCCCGGCCTCGCGCATCACGCAGGCATGCTTGCAGGCGCGGCGCTCGCCACCACGTCATGGGGCTTTGGACAAGGCTTTTACGCGCTGTTCCTCGTTGGCGGCGCGCTCAATCTTGCATGTGCATACGCATTCGCGACGCCACGCCGATTCCCTACGCACGCGCCCTACGCTGCTTCAGCCGCACTCGCTGCGGGCAGCACAATCGACTTACTCTGAAACAATCACCGAAGAAACGTTCGCATTGCTACTTAAATCAGGAGACGGTATGGACCGCCATGACTTCACGCACACGATCCGCACACAGATGTTCGTCGACGGCCGTTTTTGCGAAAGCGGCAACGGCCGCACGTTTGCCGTATTCAATCCCGCCACGGGCGCGGAGATCGCCCAGGTGCCCGACGCCAGCGACGCCGACATCGACGCCGCCGTCACCGCCGCGCGCCGCGCTTTCGAAGCCGACACGTGGCGGTGCATGCCGCCCGCCGCGCGCGAGCGCCTGCTGCTCAAACTCGCCGACCTCGTCGAGCAGCACGGCGACGAACTCGCCGCGCTCGAAACGCTCAACCAGGGCAAGCTGCTAGGCTTCTCCAAGATGCTCGAAGTGGGCGGCAGCGTGCAATGGCTGCGCTATATGGCCGGCTGGGCCACCAAGATCGAGGGCAGCACCGTAGATCTCTCGCTCGCGTTCCCACCCGGCGTGCGCTACAACGCCTCCACGCGGCGCGTGCCCGCGGGCGTGGTCGCCGCGATCGTGCCGTGGAATTTTCCGCTGCTGATGGCGGTCTGGAAAATTGCGCCCGCGCTCGCCTGCGGCTGCACCGTGGTGCTCAAGCCCGCCGAGGAAACGCCGCTCACCGCCATACGCCTTGCCGAACTCGCGCACGAAGCCGGCTTTCCACCGGGCGTGTTCAATGTCGTCACGGGCCAGGGCGAAACGGCGGGCGCGGCGCTCGTTCGCCATGCGCAGGTGGACAAAGTCACCTTCACGGGGTCGACCGAAGTCGGCCGCATCATCGGCAAGCAATGCGCGAGCGACCTCAAGCGCGTGTCGCTGGAGCTGGGCGGCAAGAGCCCCGTGATCGTGCTCGACGACTGCGATCCGCAGCGTGCGATCGAAGGCGCGGCCGGCGCGATCTTCTTCAATCACGGCCAGGTCTGTACGGCAGGCTCGCGCCTGTATCTGCCGCGAGCGCGTTTTGATGAGATCGTCGACGGCATCGCACACGTTGCGCGCGCAACCGTGCTCGGTTCGGGTTTCGATGCGGCCACGCAGATGGGCCCGCTCGTTTCGGCGCGTCATCGCGCCAAGGTCGCCGGCATGATCGCGCAGGGACGCGCCGAAGGCGGCGAGATCGTGGCGGGCGGCGGCGACGGCAATCGACCCGGCTTCTTCATCGAGCCAACGGTGATTTCGAACGCGGCCAACAAGCCGCTTACCGTCGTACGCGAAGAGGTGTTCGGGCCGGTGCTCGTCGCCATGCCGTATGACGATGTCGAGGAGGCCGTCGCGGCGGCGAATGCTTCGGAGTACGGTCTGGGCGCGAGCGTCTGGACCAACCAGCTCGACCGCGCGCTGCGCGTAGTAGACGGCGTGCAGGCGGGCACCGTATGGGTGAACACGCACAACATGGTCGATCCGGCACTCCCCTTCGGCGGCTTCAAGGCCTCGGGCATCGGCCGCGAGCACGGCCGGGCGATCATCGACGCGTACACGGAGACGAAATCCGTCTGCATCGCCTACTGAGCGCCGCAATGCAGCATTGTTAATCGAAATGGAATGATGAAATCCGGCGGCACACAACGATCGCCGCCATGGTTTCGTTCATGATCGAGCCCGTTCTCACCCCTCACGAGAAGGACTCCGATCATGAACGCATCCACGAACTCGCGCGGCGTCGCCATCGTCACGGGCGCCTCGCGCGGCATAGGCGCCCCCATTGCCGAACGTCTCGCACGCGACGGTTACGCCGTCGTCATCAACTACGCTTCGCGCAGCGCCGAAGCCGAAGCGCTCGTCGCGAAGATCGCGGCGGGCGGCGGTCGCGCCATCGCCGTGCAAGCGAACATCGCGAAGACCGGCGACGTGCGCCGCCTCTTCGAAACCACGGCCGAAGCTCTGGGCCAACCCACGCTGCTCGTGAACAACGCGGGCATCATGAAGACGGTCACGGTTGCCGATTCGACCGACGCGATCTACGACGAAACCTTCGACATCAACGTACGCGGCACGCTCAACACGCTGCGCGAAGCGGCGACGAAGCTCGCGGAAGGCGGCCGCGTGATCAACTTCTCGACCTCCGTGCTCGCGATGAATCTGCCCGGTTACGCGCTCTATACGGCAAGCAAGGCGGCCGTGGAGACGATCACGCGCGTGTTCGCACGCGAGCTGCGCGGACGCTCCATTTGCGTGAACGCGGTCGCGCCGGGGCCGGTGGCCACAGAATTGTTCCTCAGCGGCAAAACCGAAGAGCAGGTCCAGCATTTCGCGAACATGCCGCCGCTGCAGCGCCTCGGGCAACCCGGCGACATTGCGAGTGCCGTATCGTTCCTCGCGGGCCCGGACGGTGGCTGGGTCAATGGCCAGGTCCTGCGCGCGAACGGCGGGATCGTCTGACACGCCGCCCGGCGTGGGTTCGCAACAGAACCCGGGCAGGCGAGGTCTGAGGGCGAGCAACCCTGGCGTGAAACCGCCGGTCCCGGCCGGTGCTACACTCCGTGCTCGAAAACGGTAGAAAGACAGAGCCGGCGGCATGGCGCACCGGCTCATATTGCGCCCTCAACCACTCCATACCATGTATTTGTCCATCCTCGCCGTCGGCATTGGCGGCGCGCTCGGTTCGCTGCTGCGCTGGGTTCTCGGGCTACGCCTGAATGCCCTCTACCCTGAGCTGCCGCTCGGCACGCTCGCGTCGAACATCATCGCGGGCTATGTGATCGGCGTCGCGGTCGCGTACTTCGGGCGCATGCCCCAGCTCTCCGCCGAGTGGCGCCTCTTCGTCATTACCGGCCTCATGGGTGGCCTCTCCACGTTCTCGACGTTCTCGGCCGAAGTCGTTTCGCATCTGCAGCATGGACGTTTCGGCTGGGCCGCGGGCGAGATCGCCATTCACGTGTGCGCCTCGGTCATCATGACGATCCTTGGCATCGCAACGATCTCAGCACTGGTTCGCTGAACCGAAAAGAAAACGGCCGCGTTCGCCATTCGCGAAACGCGGCCGCATTGGTGAGGCGACGGGAAATTCAGGCAGGACGCTGATAACCGCCCGGCAAGCCGTTCTTCGAAAACACCCACTGCCACAACTGGATGTCGCGCGCACGGAACGCCCCGGCGCACGAAAGCAGGTAGTAACGCCACATGCGGTAGAACCGCTCGCCCATCTGCGCCTTGAAACGCGGCCACGCGGCCTCGAAATTCGCGTGCCACGCCATGAGCGTGCGGTCGTAGTCGGCGCCGAAGTTGTGCAGGTCTTCGGTCACGAAGAGGCCGCCCGATGCGTCGGCGATCTGGCCGATGGTTGGCAGCTCGCCGTTCGGGAAGATGTATTTGTCGATCCACGGATCGGGCGTGGTGTCGCGCCGGTTCTTGCCAATGGTGTGCAGTACGAAGAGACCGTCGTCGGCAAGACAGCGCTGCGCGACTTCCATATAGGTGCGATAGTTCTTCGGGCCCACGTGTTCGAACATGCCCACGCTCGCAATGCGGTCGAACTTCTCGTCGAGCAACCGATAGTCCTGCATGCGGAATTCGACGGGCAGATCCTTGCATCGCTCGGCGCCGTACGCGGCCTGCTCCTTCGAGATCGTCACGCCCACGCACGACACGCCATAGTGTTCGGCTGCGAACTTCATGAAGCTGCCCCACCCGCACCCGATGTCGAGCAGGCGCATGCCGGGCCTCAGGCCCAGCTTGCGGCAGATGAGATCGAGCTTGGCGTCCTGCGCCTCGTCGAGCGTCTTCGCGCCGCCCGCCCAGTAGCCGCAGGTATAGGCCATGTTCTTGTCGAGCATCGCTTCGTAGAACTCGTTGCCGATATCGTAGTGCTGCTGGCCCACCTTCCATGCCCGGCGTAAGGTTTGGCGGTTCATAAGGCGCGCTTTGAGCGCGTAGAAGACGAGACGGGACGGATCGATCTGGTCATCTAGATGCGCGCGCAACACATGTGCGAAGAATTCGTCGAGCTGCTCACAGTCCCACTGGCCGTCCATATAGGACTCGCCAAGGCCGAGGTTGCCTAGCGCCAGCACGCGCTCGGGCACCTGCGGATCGTGGATGCGCATGTCCCACGGCCGGGTGCCGTTGTACTTGACGTCTGCGCGCGCCAATAGCTGGGCTGTAAACCGCCAGGCCGCCGAAACGGTGGCCTCACGAACGGGATGAACTGCTTCGAAATCAGTCGTTGCCATACGTGCTCCATGCGGCTGGAGTTGGGTCCTTAATACCTTGCTCCGATGCCATTCAAGAGGTTGCAATCAAGACGTTCGTCGTCGCGCGCGCTGCGAGAAACGCTATGATGCACCCACTTCAAAAAACGTGCAGGAACACGCACAGCCCATACAGGGCGGGCCATAATCGCAAACTCGACTCAACCCATCGCCCCGGCGCGAGCAAACGGCGCGCCCGAACTGGAGAGACAGACCATGGCCTACGACGAGAAAAATATCTTCGCGCGCATCCTTCGCGGCGAAGCACCCTGCATCAAGGTGTACGAGGACGACGCGACACTCGCGATCATGGACGTCATGCCGCAATCCGAAGGCCACCTGCTCGTGCTGCCGAAGGAAGGCGCCGAATTCATCTACGATCTTTCGCCGGAAGCTGGCGCCGCCGCGATGGCGACGGTGCAGAAGATGGCGGCCGCCGTGCGCAAGGTGCTTGCGCCCGAAGGCCTGTTGATCGCGCAGTTCAACGGCGCTGCCGCTGGGCAGACCGTGCCGCACGTGCACTTTCACGTGATTCCGCGCCGCGCGGGCGAAGAACTGCGCCCGCATGCGCGTGAAATGGCCGACATGGCGCAACTCGAAACGTTGGCCGCGCGCATTCGCGCCGCGCTGTAAGCGATATGTAATCGTCGGCGTGGGCGGCGCTTAAGTTTCAAATACCGTCGAATTGAACGAATTCGTCGAGCGGTGCGCGAGCCGAGCGCCACTGGTTGATGGGCGCGCCCGGGTCTTCGTGACCGATCGCCATGCCGCAGAACACCATGCGTTCGCGCGGCAAGGCGAGAAACTCGCCAACGCTTTGCGCATAGCGCGCCCAGCATTCCTGCGCGCAGCTATGGAGGCCGGCTTCGCGCAGGAGCAGCATCACCGTCTGCAGGAACATGCCGAGGTCGGCCCATTGCGGCGCCCCCATCTGACGATCCACGCTGCAAAAGAGCGCAAGCGGCGCGTCGAAAAACGCGTAGTTGCGCGCGAACTGGCGCAGCCTGCCCGGCCGGTCCTCGCGCGCAACGTCGATGCTGCGGTAAAGATCCTCACCGACCTGGTAACGACGCTCGCGATACGGCGAACTCAATTCGCGCGGATACACGTCGTACTCCATCTGCTCGCCCGCAGGCGCCTGTGCAATGCGATCGGCCATGATCGCCTTGAGCTTCGCGAGCGAGTCGCCGCCCACGACATGAACATGCCACGGCTGCAGATTGCCGCCCGAGGGCGCGCGCGCAGCGGCATCGAGCACGCGGCGAATGATCGCGGGATCCACTGGATCGGGCAAAAACTGACGCACGGACTTGCGGCTGGTAACGGCTTCGCTGACCTTCAAGCAGACTCTCCTCGGGAAATCGACGAATCATTATCGGCGATCCCCCGCGCAACTGCCGACGCTCGCTGCACGGGCGCGAATTTGCGTTAGAACTTGTGACGGATCCCCACCACGACGAGCGCCTGATTGTCGGCGCCCGAACTCACGCCGAAGTCGCCGATCGAAGCCTGCGCAACGACACTCGAGCCTTTTGCGTCGAGCGTGCCGCCACTCGCCTTTTGGTAACCGGCGAGCGCGTAGAGATCCGTGCGTTTGGACAGCGAGTAGTCGCTGCCGAGGTTCACCTGGTTGTAGTGCGCGGACGAGGGCCCCGTGAGCGACGTGTAGTTGTAGCCCGCGCCCGCGCGCAGCGCCGGTGTGATCTGGTAGTTCAGGAACGCCGAGCCGCTGTTGAATTTGGCGGTTTGGTGGAAGGTTGAGTACGCATCGTTTCCGTATTGCGTGTTCGAGTAGGCCAGCCCGAAGCTCAATGCGCCCACCGAATAGCTACCGCCAGCGCGCACGATCTGGATGGAGCTTGCGCTCGCGAAACCCTGATTGATGACCGTGTTGAAGAGACTATCCGAGCTGCTCGTCCAGGTGCGCACGCCGGAAGTGAGCGTGCTGCCGCCGTTGGCGAAGAAATACCCGGCCGCGAGCGAGAGCGGCCCGTTCGAGTATGCGGCGCCGAAGCTGTATGTCTGGCCGCTGCCGGTCGCGCCGGCAACACCGCCGAAGCCGTACAGCGCTTCGAACTGCAGGCCTGCGACGAGCGGGCTCGCGTACTTGACCGAGTTGCTCACGCGCAGGCTGTTGTCGTAGTTGTCGAGGTCGCCGGGCGTGCCGAACACGCCGCCGAACGGACCGTCTGCGGTGAGCGGCTGCACGAGATCGACGAGCGGATCGTACTGACGGCCGAGCGTGAGCGTTCCCCACGTCGTGCTGGCGAGGCCGACGATGGCCTTGCGCCCGAATTCGCGGCTGCCCTGCCCGAGCGCGCCGTTGCCCACGTTGAAGCCGTTTTCGAGCTGGAAGATGGCGGCGAGGCCGTTCTTCGGTGCCGCGCAGGCCCCAGCGGCTGCCCGAGAGATTGCCGCTGCTCAGCTTGACGAGCGTGGACTGGTTCTGCCCGTTCGCGGCCTGAGCGTTGTGCACGTAGGCCAGGCCGGCGTCGACGATGCCGTACAGCGTGACACTGCTTTGCGCGTGGGCGCTCGTGGCGATAGTGGCGCCTGATGCCGCGAAGGCAAGCGCGAGAGAGACGGTGCGCGGGCGGCGTGTGAGGGAGGCGTTTTTGTTGTTCATGCGGAGCGTTCCGTTGCGTGGGTGGTTGTCGCGGCGCGGTCCTTGCGAGGCGGTTGCAAGGCCGGTGCGGCAACGTTACGGAATGCCCGGCAAGCGGGGAACGAACAATTTCTGCGGTGCGTCGGGGTGTGAGAGACTTTGCAAAGTGCAGATCGTGCCAGGCGCTGCGCGGGTGCTTTCCTCCCGCGCGCGGACTCTGCTATAATTCGCCTCCCGCCGGAGAGATGGATGAGCGGTTTAAGTCGCACGCCTGGAAAGCGTGTATAGGTTAATAGCCTATCCGGGGTTCGAATCCCCGTCTCTCCGCCACTTTTCTTCCGCGCTTGGTCAAGCCTGGAAATCCCCCCAGCAGCAAAAGCCTTCAGCGCACGCTGCCAAGCGCAGTCGTACTGCGCGAGGCGAATCCCTGTCTCGCCAGTTGAAGCGCACCCGAGCACCCTCAATTACACCCACTCGAAGTGCAATACTTGTTGTACACGAGCCCTTTCCCATCCATGCCCGAAATCGTTCGCGTGCCGTTGCCGTAGTTCGTGATCGTCTCGGTCCACGTCGACCCATCCGCGGCCTGTCCCGTGATGAACGTCGTGTCGCCAATCGATGCGCCGGTCTGCTCCCAGGCCTCGCCCGGCAGCTTCTGCTGATGCCCGTTGACCGTAGACGTGTTGCCGAAGCGCTGCACCGTGTACGAATTGCCCGATTCGTCGACGCAATTCTGGAAGGCGTCGTTGCCCCAGCATTTGGCGAATGCGGCAGGCGCCGCAAAGGCGCAGAAAATGATGAGGCTGAGTGCAATGCGCTTCAATGACTTCCCCGAGAAAACGCCCTTTTTCTGGCTCGATTCACCGCGAATCCCAAGCCGGCGGCGCGCGAAATTGTACCGTAGCCGCCAAGGCGATCTACCGGATGCGCTGGATGCGCTGCATCGCATGCTCCCGTTAGTTATCGGACAAAAAACGGATGACTTGATGAGCGGAAAGAGAACGGTAGCGCCGCTAGTCGTTGAACACTTAACGTCGGAAGGAAGGCGGAGTCGATCAGATCAGGCAACAGAAAAAGACGTCGGGCCGCGGCCCGACGTCGAATTCCCGCGTACTGCTTCGAGGACCGGCGCGGGAACGAGAGGACTTCAGTATCTCCTCGGCCGCCCGTTTTTTAAGTGCTCGACCGCACACCGGCAATCAGGTCCCTGCCCTCACGGGTGGCGGATATAGTCCACCAACGCAACCGTATACGCGTCCGGCTTGCGATCGAACAGACTCACGCCAATCGCCACGAGAAAGCCGGCGGGCACACCAAATACGCCCGAGCTGATGGGCTCGATGCCGAACCATCGCGGGCCTGCGAAGCCCGTAAGCTGCGTGAAGAACGGGTAAGTCGAAACGATGTAATAAACGCACACAGTCAGCCCCGCAGTCATGCCCGCCACGGCGCCCAGGCGCGTCGTGCGCTTCCAGAACACCCCAAGCACGAGCACGGGAAAGAGACTCGACGCCGCGAGCGAAAACGCCGCCCCCACCAGAAAAAGAATGTTGCCCGCGTTGAGCGACGCCACATACGAGGCGAATAGCGCCACGCCTAGCAGCATGATCTTCGACATCGTCACGCGCCGCTGGCTCGACGCGCTCGGATCGACCATGTGGTAGTACACGTCGTGCGAGAGCACGTTCGAGATGGTGAGCAGCAGGCCGTCCGCGGTCGAAAGCGCGGCCGCGAGCGCACCCGAGGCGATGAGCCCCGACATCACGTACGGCAATCCCGCGATTTCCGGTGCGGCGAGCACGACCATGTCGGGCTGCATCTGGATGTCGCTCCAGCGCACCACGCCATCACCATTCATATCCGCAATGCTGATGAGGTACGGCTCGACGCGCCGCCACTGCATGACCCAATGCGGTAGATCGTCGAAGCGCTGCCCCATCAGATGCGTGAGGATCTCGAACTTGATCAGCACCGCGAGCACCGGCACGGTCAGATAAAAGAGCGCGACGAAAAAAAGTGTCCAGCCCACCGAGCGCCGCGCCGAGGCCACCGAGGTCGTCGTGTTGTAGCGCGTGAGTATGTGCGGCAGGCTCGCCGTGCCAAGCGAAAGGCACAAGAGCAGCGAAAGGAAGTTGCGTTGATGAATGCGCCGCTCGGCATCGTCGGCGGCGGGAAACGGTTCGTTCATCGGCACGGGCGGCGCGGCGCGCTCGAGCAGGTCGTCGCGCTGGTGCGTCCACACCATGCGCGCGGCGTCCACGTCGCGCGGGAAGGCGTTGAGCTCGCGCTCCAGTGAATCGATATCGCGCAGCGGGCCGTTGTGGCGGCGCAGGTCCGCGAGCGATTCGACGAGGTGCATCTTCTCCGCGACGTACGACTGCGGCAGCGTGTCGAGCCGCGTCTGCCATTGCGCGGCGCGCTTGCGGTATGCGTCGCGCACGGTGGCTTCGGTACTCGCGCCGCGCACGTTGTGCTCGAGCGCTTCCACGCGCTGCATCGCGTTGCCGTAGTCGATTTGCGGCAGCCAGCCCAGGCCGTCGCGGTGCGCGATCAGCGAAACCGGAATCAGGATGGCCGCGATGAGAATGATGTATTGCGCGACCTGCGTCCACGTTACGGCGCGCATGCCGCCGAGAAACGAACACACGAGGATGCCCGCCAGCCCGCAGAAAATGCCGATGGCGAAATCCACGCCGATGAAGCGCGTGGCAATCAGCCCCACGCCCTGGATCTGCGCGACGAGATAGACGAACGAGCAGAGGATGGTCGCGAGCACGGCAAGTGCACGCACGAGGTTGCTCGAAAAGCGCGTGCCGAGGAAGTCGGGAATCGTGTAGCGCGCGAGCTTGCGCACATACGGCGCGAGCAGGAAGGCGACAAGGCAATAGCCGCCCGTCCAGCCCATCAGGTAAGCCAGGCCGTCGTAGCCACTTGCGTAGAGCGAGCCCGCAAGGCCGATGAACGACGCCGCGGAAAGCCAGTCGGCGGCTGTCGCCATGCCGTTGAAGAACGAGGGCACGCGCCGCCCCGCCACATAGTATTCGACGAGGTCCGAGGTGCGCGAAAGCAGCCCGATCACCGCGTACACCGCAATCGGCACGAACAGGAACACATAGCCGATCCACATGCCGGGACCGGTAGCAAGCTCGATACGCCACATCACGTACACGAAGGCGAGAAAGCCGAGCGTGTACAACGCGTAGGAGCGAATGAGCCGGTGCGCGAGCTTCATCGTTGCTGGGCCCTGCTCGCCTCGCGAATGGCGACGTCGGCTTCGAGCGCGGCTTGCAGCACGCGGTCTGCGCGCTGCATCAACACGATATAGATCGCGACGAGCAACACGTAGATCAGGATCGCGCCCTGCGCGCCGAGGTAGAACGGCAGGCTGAAGCCCGCGAAGCGCAGGTCGGCGAGCGGCCGCGCAAAGAGCGGCGCGACGAACGAGACGAGGAAGCCAATCGTCATGAGCACGGCGATCAGCGCGAGATTGAAGCGCCAGTAGCGCCGATGCGCGCGCGCCATCGCCTCGCTCACCGGGGGTGGCTCAGGCAATGGATTGAGATTGTTCTGCGGGGTAGTGTGTGGCGCGGCCATGCGCTTGTGTAGCAAAAACGCGTATGGCCGGCAATCCGGGGCAATGCGGGGATCAATGCTGCGCGCGGCGCCAGGCAAGGCGCCGCGCGAACCTCAGCGTTTAGAGCGATTCGCCGAGCTGGTCCAGAATCGCCGGATTTTCCAGCGTGGAAACGTCCTGGGTGATCGCCTCGCCCTTGGCCAGCGAGCGCAGCAAACGGCGCATGATCTTGCCCGAGCGCGTCTTCGGCAGGTTCTCGCCGAAGCGAATGTCGCGGGGCTTGGCGATCGGCCCGATCTCCTTGCCCACCCAGGCGCGCAGATCGTTGGCGAGCTTCACGGCCTCGTCGCCCTGCGGACGCGTGGCCTTGAGCACCACGAAGGCCACCACGGCCTCGCCGGTGGTGTCGTCGGGGCGGCCCACCACGGCGGCTTCGGCCACGAGCGGGTTCGCCACCAGCGCCGACTCGATCTCCATCGTGCCGAGGCGGTGGCCCGAGACGTTCAGCACGTCGTCGATACGGCCCATGATCGTAAAGTAGCCCGTGTCCTTGTCGCGCACGCTGCCGTCGCCGGCCAGATACAGCTTGCCGCCCAGTTCTTCGGGAAAGTAGCCCGACTTGTAGCGATCGGGGTTGCCCCAGACGTTGCGGATCATCGCGGGCCACGGACGCTTCACGACGAGAATGCCACCCTGCCCGTTCGGCACGTCCTGGCCGGTTTCGTCGACGATCGCGGCCATGATGCCCGGCAGCGGCAGCGTGCACGAGCCCGGTACGAGGGGCGTCGCGCCCGGCAGCGGCGTGATCATGTGGCCGCCTGTTTCAGTCTGCCACCAGGTGTCGACGATCGGGCAGCGCTTGCCGCCCACGTTTTCGTAGTACCACATCCACGCTTCGGGATTGATCGGCTCGCCGACCGTGCCGAGAATGCGCAGCGAAGAAAGGTCATAGCTCTTCGGGTGCACCTTCGCGTCGGCTTCGGACATCTTGATGAGCGAGCGGATCGCCGTAGGCGCGGTGTAGAACACCGTGACCTTGTGTTTGGCGATCATGTCCCAGAAGCGGCCCGCGTTCGGATACGTGGGCACACCTTCGAACACGACCTGGGTCGCGCCGATCGTGAGCGGGCCATAGGCGATATAGCTGTGGCCCGTGATCCAGCCGATGTCGGCCGTGCACCAGAACACGTCCGAGGGCTTGTGATCGAAGGTCCACTTCATGGTCTGCGCGGCCCACAACAGGTAGCCGCCCGTGCTGTGCTGCACGCCCTTCGGTTTGCCCGTCGAGCCCGACGTGTAGAGGATGAAGAGCGGGTGTTCCGCGCCCACAGGCACCGGCGCGCACGTGTCGCTCTCGGCCGCCGAAAGTTCGTGCATCCACTGGTCGCGGCCTTCGTGCCATGCGACCTTGCCGCCCGTGCGCTGGTAGACGATCACGCTGTGCACCGCTTCGCAGCCGCCCATGGCGAGCGCTTCGTCGGCGATGTTCTTCAGCGGCAGCGCCTTGCCGCCGCGCATCTGTTCGTCGGCTGTGATGAGCGCGACCGCGCCCACGTCGACCATGCGTTCGTTGAGCGACTTCGACGAGAAGCCGCCGAACACCACCGAATGCGTTGCGCCTATGCGCGCGCAAGCTTGCATGGCGACGACGCCTTCCACGGACATCGGCATGTAGATGACCACGCGGTCGCCCTTCTTCACGCCGCGCTTCTTCAGCGCATTGGCGAAGCGCGATACGCGCGCGAGCAGGTCCTTGTAGGTGACGTTCGTGACGGTGCCGTCGTCGGCTTCGAAGACAATCGCGACGCGCTCGCCATTGCCCGCTTCGACGTGGCGGTCGAGGCTGTTGTACGAGGCATTGAGTTCGCCGTCTTCGAACCACGTGTAGAACGGCGCCTTCGATTCGTCGAGCACCTTCGTGAAGGGCTTTTGCCAGCTCAGGGTTTCGCGCGCGAGGCGCGCCCAGAAGCCTTCGTAATCGCGTTCGGCTTCGGCGCACAGCGCCTTGTATGCGTCCATGCCGGACACCGTGGCGCCAGCCACCGTTTGCTCGGAAGGCGCAAAGACGCGGCGTTCCTGAAGAACCGATTCAATCGCAGACATCGACAACCCCTTGGTGAAGATGAAACGTCAAACTCGTGGACACGCACGGGCATCTTCAATGCCCGTGCGCGCCGTCTCCGTGCGCCGCCGCCCGCATGCGGGCGCGGCGCTATTGGCTTGCGCTGGGAGCCACCATTGTGGCATCGCAGCATGCATGGGCGCGCGATACAGGCACGAACGTGCGCGATCTTCCAAACCACCCATGCCAGCAAGATTAAGCGTAGCAACTTACCGGCCACTTACGCGCGCACATGCAGATAAGGCAAGCGGCGCGCCATGGCACGCAAGTAAGCAGGCATTTAGAATGCTAACTGAACTGCGCACCCGGATTCCAGCTTGAATCGCTATTCTCTGTTTCTCATTGCCTCGATGCTGCTCGTGGGCAGCAACGTCGGCATCGGCAAGTCGATCGTCGTCTTCATTCCCGTTCCACTCTTCGCGCTGCTGCGCTTCGTGATCGCCCTCGCGGTGCTCGGCCCGCTCCTGCGTCGCTCCAAAATGCAACACGTGAAGCGTGGCGAATGGATCAATCTGTTCCTCCAGGCGCTGTTTGGAACATTCGGGTTTACGCTGCTGATGCTCGGCGGCGTGCATCGCACGAGCGCGGTCGCGGCAGGCGTCATCACGAGCACGATTCCCGCCGTGGTCGCCCTCTTCTCATGGCTCTTCCTGCGCGAGCGCCCCGACGCGCGCGCGCTCGCTTCCATCGTGCTCGCCATTGCGGGCATCGCGGTCATCAATCTCGCGCACGCAGGCGCCAGCGGCGATACCGGTGCGAGCTCGTCCATCGGCAACCTGATGGTGCTCGGCGCGGTGTGCTGCGAATCGCTCTATGTGATCCTTTCGCGCCGTCTCACCCAAACGCTCGCGCCGCTCGACATCTGCGCATACACACACCTGTTCGGGCTTCTGCTGATGCTGCCCGTGGGGCTGCCCAGCGTACTGTCGTTCGATTTCGCGAGCGTGCCCGCGGGCATCTGGTGGCTCGCGCTCTGGTATGGGCTTTCGGCGAGCGTGTTCTCGTTTTGTCTCTGGATGATGGGCATTCGCCACGTGCCGGGCAGCATCGCCGGCGTGTTCACGGCCGTGCTGCCGGTGGCGGCGGCCGTGTACGGCATCGCGTTTCTCGGCGAGCGCCCCACGCCCGCACACGGCATTGCGCTCGCCTGCGTGGTGGCCGGCATCGGGCTCGCGAGCCTCAAGATAAAGCGCCTGCCGCCAGTGGCCGCGTGATTATTCTGTCATCAGGTTGAAAGTATTGGGGCACGGGCTGCGCTGCCGGAATCCCGGCGAGCCCTTCCTGCGACGCTGTACAATAGCGCCCGCCCGGCCCCTGGCGCGCCTTCTGGCTCCAACCAGACGACTCCGCCCCGGCGGCCCCGCTTAGGC
>NZ_JAMBPR010000043.1 GCF_024206475.1 Paraburkholderia sp. CNPSo 3274 | reverse complement strand
GGCTTGAAGAAGGTGGACCAGATGTTCGTGTTGAACATGGCGGCATACAACCTCGTGCGCATGCGATCACTGGCACAAATCCGCTTATAAGTGGCGGAAAGCGTGGCAAGGAGGTCAGAAGTCGGCCTCAAGCCGCCGAAAGAACGTTGAATTCGCGTTGAGATTGCACAATGCGAAAGTTTGCGACTGGCGGGCGCGTACATCGAGGCGCACCGCTTCCGCCGGGGATGTATTTCCGCAACCTGCTAAAGGCGTTCGAAGACAGCCGCGATGCCCTGGCCACCGCCGATGCACATCGTCACGAGCGCATAGCGGCCACCGCAACGGTGCAACTCGTGAATCGCTTTCACCGCAATGACGGCGCCCGTTGCGCCAATCGGATGACCGAGCGAGAGGCCCGACCCGTTTGGATTGACCTTCGCGCTGTCGAATTCCAGTTCCTTCGCGACGGCGCAAGCTTGCGCGGCGAATGCTTCGTTCGCTTCGATCACGTCGAGATCCGCCACGGTCAAGCCCGCGCGCTGCAATGCCTTGCGTGTTGCAGGCACCGGGCCAATGCCCATGTATTGAGGATCGACGCCGGCGTGGGCCCAGGAAACGAGCCGCGCAAGTGGACGAAGGCCGCGTTGCTTGGCGGTGCGGCGCGCCATCAGCAGGACTGCCGCGGCGCCGTCGTTGAGGCCCGACGCGTTGCCGGCGGTGACCGTACCGTCCTTCTGGAATGCAGGGCGCAATTTGCCGAGATCGGCGGCGGTCGTGCCGGGCCGAACATGCTCGTCGGTATCGAAAACGCTCTCGCCCTTTTTGGTGCGGAGTGCCACAGGCACGATTTGTTCGCGGAAGCGGCCATCGTGAATGGCTCGTGCGGCGCGCCGGTGCGACTCGACGGCGAGCTGGTCCTGGTCGTCACGGGAAACACCGTACTTCGTCGCGACGTTCTCCGCGGTCACACCCATATGGCAGGCGCTAAACGGGTCGGTCAGTGCGCCGACCATCATGTCGATCAGGCGGATGTCGCCCATGCGTGAGCCCCAACGCGCTCCGGTGGCAACGTAGGCTGCGCGCGACATGCTTTCTGCGCCTGCGCCGATGGCGATTTCAGTATCGCCGAGCGCGATAGCCTGGGCGGCGGAAATGATGGCCTGGAGGCCGGAGCCGCACAACCGGTTGAGCGTCAGCGCTGGAGCGTCCGCGCTGACGCCGCCCTCGAGGGCGGCGACGCGCGCGAGGTACATGTCGCGAGGCTCGGTATGGATCACGTTGCCGAACACCACGTGGCCAACGTCGCCACCCGGCAGATTCGTGCGGTCGAGCAAGGCACGTACGACTGTCGCGCCTAGCTGCGTCGGCGGAACGCTCGCGAGCGCACCGCCGAAATCTCCAATAGCCGTGCGAACGGCAGCGGTGACGACAACCTCATCCGACATGATGGCTCCTTGTTCTGGAGATCGGTTACGATCTACGTGTAGTGTTTTACAATGTGAATGACGTTCACAAAGTAGCGCATTTTTTTCTGTGTGTCCACGTTATTGTGCAGTGCGCAAGGTTGCGAGTGTCCTGCATATTTCGCGGGTCATTCGTGCCGGATCCGGAGTTCGGCATCAGGCGATCCTGGTGGGTCACAACCGATAGACGTGCGTTCGATTTCACGTTATGCTGGTTCACAATGATGATCGGCGTTCAATTATTAGTCTACTTGGCCCGCAAAATTTTAGCTGCCGGAAGGCGATGCAAGCGTTAGTGGGACATGGCTTGCCAGATAACAACAGGACGATTCAGATGGATGCAGGTACGGCTTCGCACGACGCGCTGATGGATGTGCCGTTTCGCCCGATACGCCTCGGCAGCATGGATGCCATCGTCGAGCGAAGGCCTGACGGAAGCGTGGTGTATGAACTGAAGGAAGCGCTTGAACCCTATCCCGTCCGCTTGACGGAGCGGCTCGAACACTGGGCGAGCGTCACGCCCGAGCGCGCTTTGCTCGCGCGGCGCACGCCGGACGGCAAGTCGTGGGAGTCGCTTACTTATAAGCAGGCGTTCGACGGTGCGCGTGCACTGGGGCAGGCGCTGCTCAATCGAGGGTTGTCCCCGTCTCGTCCGTTGATGATTCTTTCGGACCGGGGCTTCGAGCACGCGCTCTTCGCCCTTGCCGCATTGCACGTCGGCGTTCCCTATATTCCGGTAACGCCCGCGTATTCGCTTCTGTCACAGGATTTTTCGAAGCTCAAGCAACTCGCGGCCGTGTGTACGCCTGGCCTCGTCTTCGCGGATGACGGTGCGCAGTATGGCCGCGCATTGCGCGAGGTATTCGGCGAAGTGGAGTGTGTCGTCGTCGGTCCGTTGCCAGAGGGGCGTGCCAGTTCGCGTGTAGCGGAGTGGCTGAAGACGCCGGTGACCGCCGATGTCGACAAGGCGTTCAATGCGGTCGGTCCGGATACCGTGGGCAAGATCATGTTCACCTCGGGTACGACAGGCGCACCAAAGGGTGTGATCTACCCTCAGCGCATGTTGTGCAGCAATCGCCAACAGGTCGCACAGGTGTTCGCGTTTCTCCAGGACGGGCCGCCGGATCTCGTCGACTGGCTGCCGTGGCATCACACCTTCGGCGGCACCCATAACTTCGGCATGGTGTTGTACGGCGGGGGCACATACTACCTGGACCCTGGCAAGCCAACGCCGGAGGAAATCGGCCCGACCGTGCAGGCATTGCGTGAAGTCGCGCCGGTGGTCTACCTCAACACGCCTCAGGGGTTGGCCTCGCTCATTCCGCATCTTCGAGCCGACAAGGCACTGCGCGAGAAATTTTTCAGCAAGCTCGCGCTGATCTACTACGGCGGCGCAAGTCTGCCGGAGTACATCTGGGCCGAACTCGACGAACTCGCCGTACGCACTATCGGCCAGCGCGTGCTCATCATGTCGGGGATCGGCGGCACCGAAGCAGGCCCCACGCCGATGTCGGCTGCCTGGGATCCACGGCGCGAGGCGGTTGCGGGTTTGCCTGTGCCCGGCGTCAAAGTGAAGGTGGCGCCGGTCGGCGCGAAGCTGGAAATCCGCTTCTTTGGCGACTGTGTGACGCCGGGGTACTGGAAAGATCCTGAGCGTACCGCCGCCTCGTTCGACGAGGAGGGCTATTTCCGCTCCGGTGACGCTGCAACGTTCATTGACCCGCAGCGTATCGAACTCGGCCTGCGCTTCGATGGCCGCATCGCTGAAAATTTCAAGCTGTCCACGGGCACATGGGTCAACGTTGCCGAGTTGCGGTTGCATGCGCTGAACATTTTCGGTCCGTATGCGCGCGACATCGTCATTGCGGGTCACGACCGCGATTACCTGACCGCACTCGTATTCCCCGACGTCGAAGCGTGCCGCGCGCTTTGCGACGACCTTCACGACCCGACGCCGGTTGTCGATCAGATCGTCAACAGCCGTGGTGTGCTGGCGTTCTTCCAGAGGGGCGTCGACAAGCTCGCTGCGCGCGCCGGAGGCAGTTCAGCCCGTATCGCGCGCATTGTGATCGAAAGCGAACCGCCCACACTCGACAACGGTGAGTTGAGCGCGAAGAGTGCAATCAGCCAGCGCAACGTGCTCGAGCGGCGCCGCAGCGTCGTGGATGAGCTTTATCGCACGCCGCCCACGCCGCGCACGCTAGTCGGCAATGCCGGCGCAGCCGAAGCAGATCGAATTCAACGCACCGAAAACGCTGGAAGCTAAACACTATGGATTTTCGCGTAGACCCCGCAGACATTGCGTTCCGCGAAGAAGTTCGGGCTTTCCTCAAGGAGCACCTCCCGGCAGATATGGCGTTTCGCGGGCAGCAGGGCTTTCTCGCCGGCGATGACGACTCCCAGCGCTGGACCCGCATTCTGCACGAGACGCGCGGATGGTCGGCGCCGCATTGGCCCGTTGCCGACGGCGGCACGGGGTGGACCGCGATGCAGCGTTACATCTTCGAAGAAGAGTGCTATCTGGCGGGCGCGCCCGCACAGAATCAGGCGGGCGTGTCGCTCGTCGGACCTGTGATTTGCGAGTTCGGCAATGAAGAGCAGAGGCGACGTTTTCTTCCGCCGATTCAGCGGGGGGAAGTGTTCTGGGTGCAGGGATTTTCGGAGCCGGGCTCGGGCTCCGATCTCGCGTCGCTGCGTACGACGGCGGTTCGCGATGGAGACCACTACATCGTCAACGGACAAAAGATCTGGACGAGCTTCGGCGCCTATGGTCAATGGAACTTCGTGCTGGTGCGCACGGACAGCGAAGCGAAGCCGCAAAAGGGCATTTCGTTTCTGCTGCTCGACATGGCTTCGCCGGGTGTCACCGTGCGACCCATCGGGTCGCTCGACGGCTGTCACCACCTGGCCGAGGTGTTCTACGACAACGTGCGCGTGCCTGCCGAGAACCTGATCGGCGAAGTGAACAAGGGCTGGGGATATACGAAGTTTCTGCTTTTCAACGAGCGCGCGTTCCTCGGCGCCGAAGCGCCGGCGCTCAAGCGCTATCTGCGCAAAATCCGGCACTACGCGTCGCGCGAGCGCATGGCGGGCAAGCCATTGATCGAGGACCCGACGTTTGCGGCGCGTCTCGCGCAGCATGAGTTGGAGGTTCGGGCAATCGATATGGCAGTGCAGAAGATCCTCCATCAAGGAATTGACGAGCGCAGCGGCGGCATGGCGGTCGGCTCCATGCTCAAGGTGCGAGGCTCGGAACTCCACCAGAAGCTCACGGAGATGCTGCTGGAGGTGATTGGCGACTACGGCGCAGTGTTCTATCCCGATCCGAATGAAGAGCACGAGCTGCGCGACGCCTCGTTTATCGGGCCCGAATACGCGCCGGGCCTCGCTGCCGAGGTTTTCTACCGGCGCGCCTGCTCGATTTATGGCGGGACGGCCGAGATTCAGCGCAACATCATCGCAAAGGCGATGTTCGATCTGTGACGCTGCGTCGATCCACGAACATCTGTCGGTCCCCGTTACGGGTGATCGCATCAATTGCCGGTAGAGAGAGGGTGCAGCATGGACTTTGAGTTGAGCGACGAACAGCGGATGTTGCAGGAAAGCGCGCAACGCTTCGTGCAAAAGAGCTATACGTTCGAACACCGCCGCAGTCTGACTTCGCAAGAGGGCGGCTTTTCGCGCGAGACGTGGCGCACGCTCGCAGAGATGGGCTGGCTTGGTATCGCGGTGCCGGAGGAGATGGGCGGCCTCGGCTTTTCGCCTGTGGAGAGCGCCATCGTGGCCGAGCAGATCGGGCGCGCACTGGTGCTGGAACCTTACGTGATGTGTGGTGTGCTTCCGGCATCGCTCGTCACGCGCTGCGGGCGCGAAGGGCAGCGCGAAACCCTGCTTGGGGAAATCGTCTCCGGCGAAGCCGTCTATGCGGTCGCGCATAGCGAACGCGAGGCGCGAGGCCAGGTGCACTACGTCACGGCCACGGCGAAGAAGAGGGCAGACGGCGCCTGGCGCCTGGACGGCTACAAAACGCTCGTGGTTGGCGCGCCCGTTGCCGACCGCCTGCTCGTCGTCGCTCGGTCCACGGGTGCGGCCGGTGACAAGGACGGCATCGGTATTTTCCTCGTCGATCCGAAGCAGGCGGGCGTGACGCTCAAGACGTGCGCCCTGCTCGACGGCACGCCGTCGGCCGACCTGGTGCTCGAAGGCGTGATCGTGGCGGATTCCGGTGTCGTGGGCGAAGTGGGCCGCGCATTCGAAGGATTGCAGGCCGCCGTCGACGAATCGATCGTCACGCTCTGCGCGGAACTGGTGGGCGATATGGAAGACGCCATCGAACTTGCTTCGGATTACCTGAAAACGCGCAAGCAGTTCGGCGTAGCGATCGGCAGCTTCCAGGCTCTGCAACACCGCATGGCCGACATGGCGATCGACGCGATGCAGGCTCGCGCAACCCTCCATCGTGCATTGCTCGCGCTCAGCGAGGACAGCGAAAAGCGAAGCGTGGAGATCTCGGGCTGCAAGGCGCAGACTACTCGCAGCGCGAAGTTCGTCACGCAGCAAGGCATCCAGTTGCACGGCGGGTATGGCATCACGAACGAATACAAGGTGGGCCATCACTATCGCCGCCACCTCGTGCTCGACGCGTTGTTCGGCAATATGGACTATCACCTGAATCGCTACGCCCGCCAGATACAACACGAGGCATTGGCCGCAGCGGCTTGATTCCCTAACGAGGCACTGTCATGGACGCTACGAGAGCCGATTTGCTAGCCACGACGCGTGAGGACGCCGTTCTCACGCTGACACTGAACCGGCCCGAGGCTCGCAACGCGCTGAACCTTGCATTGACTGAAGTGCTCGTCGACGCACTAAACCGGTTCGAAGCCGATGAAAGCCTGCACGTGCTGATCGTGACGGGCGCTGATCCCGCGTTTTGCGCGGGTCTCGATTTGAACGACTTCTCCGCACCCGATGCGCCGCGCGCGCGAGTCGCGGAAATGATCGACATGTGGCCGCGCATTGCGAAGCCGGTGATCGCGGCGGTGAATGGCGCCGCCGTTACCGGCGGGCTCGAACTTGCAATGGGATGCGATTTCATCGTTGCGTCCGAGCGCGCACGTTTTGCCGACACGCACACGAAAATCGGCGCGCTCGCCGGAGGCGGCATGACCGCGCGTCTGCCCCATATCGTGGGCCCGAGGTGGGCCAAGCAGTTTTGCTTCACGAGCGACCCAATCGACGCGACGACGGCTTTGCGGATTGGCCTCGTGAACGAGGTGGTCGCCCACGATCGGTTGATGGAGCGCGCAGCGGCGCTAGCGAAGACGATCGCGAGCCGCCGTCCCGATCTCGTCGCCACGGTCAAGCACGTGATCGATCAGGGTGCACAATCGACGCTCGAAGAAGCCTTGCGTATCGAGAAGGCGGCTTTGGCAGAACGAAAGCAACGCGGCGGCATGGCATGGCAGGTCCAGAAATAGCCGGTCTGCCGAAGCAGGCGCGTCACGCGGGCGCGGCAGCGGCGACTCATTCAACGACTTCGCCATATGGCGGCTAACATGACAAATCTCTACGGCCTTCCAGACGACATTCAAGTGAGGGCAGACGGCGGCCTGCGCATCATCACGCTCAACCGGCCAGACGATCTGAATGCGTCGACCACGGAAATGCTGTTTAGTTATCCAAAGCTATTCGCTGCGCTGACCGAAGATCCCGAAGCGCGTGTTGGCATTCTTACCGGCGCGGGACGGGCATTCAGCGCGGGCGGAGACATGAATCACTTCGTCAAGACGCTCGACGACGCCGAGTTTGCCCGGCGCGTTCAAGACAACGCACGCCAGACCATCCACGGTTTCATCGATGTGCCGATTCCGATCATCGCGGCGGTCAACGGCCCCGCGGTGGGCTGGGGCGCGACGATGGCCACGCTGTGCGACATCGTACTGATGTCCGAAAAGTCGTTTCTGGCCGAACCGCATATCAACATCGGTCTTGTCGTCGGCGATGGAATTTCCGTAGCGTGGCCGCTCTACACGAGTTTGCTGCGAGCGAAGGAACTGATTTTTACGGGCGACCGCATCACTGCGCAGCAGGCGGTCGAATACGGACTCGCCAACCGCGTCGTGGAACCAGGCAAACTGATGGACGAGGCCTTGGCGCTTGCCGAAAAGCTGCTCAAACAACCGCGTCACGCGCTGCGCGAGACCAAGAAACTGATGAATCTTCACCTCCATCGCAGCGCGGCGCAGATGCTCGACACGACGCTTGCGCGACAACTGGCGGCGACGCTCAGCGATGAGCATCACGAGATCGCCTCAGCGTTCATTGCCCAGCAGAAACGTAACAAAGACTGATCCTGCACGGTGAATCTCTTTCATCGGCACACCATTTTTATGTGGGGTATGCATGCGCTCTTCGCTTTTCGACTTGACTGACAAGGTCGCCATCGTCACCGGATCGAGCCGCGGCATTGGGTACGCCAGCGCGCTTGGCATGGCGGAGCATGGCGCGAAGGTCATTATTTCCGGCCGCAATGCCGACGCCTGCGAAACTGCCGCGCAAGCGATCAACGAAAAGATCGGCAACCGCCTGGCCATGCCGTTCGCCTGCAACATCGGGCGCAAAGCCGAGCTGCAAAATCTCGTGGATGCCGCGAATGGCGAGTGGGGCAGCGTTGATATCGTGATGGCCAACGCGGCAATTCACCCGTGGATCGGGTCCACCCTCGATCTGCAGGACGAAACATTCAACAAGTTCATGCAGGTCAACGTGCAGAGCAACATCTGGCTCGCGCAGATGACCATGCCTGGCATGATCGCGCGCGGCTACGGGCGCTTCATCTCGGTGGCATCGGTGGTCGGCCTGTTCGGCGATGCCGTGACGGGAACCTACGGGCTCACCAAAGCCGCCGACATGCAACTGGTACGTAACCTCGCGATGGAGTTCGCCGCGAAAGGCGTCACGGCCAATTGCATTGCGCCAGGCACGTTCAAGACCGAGATGGCGCGATCGCAATGGGAAGACGAAGCGATGGTCGAATGGTACCGTGGCCGCAATCCATCGCAGCGCTTCGGCGAGGTCGAGGAGATTGCCGGGCTCGCCGTGCTACTGGCTTCACCCTCGGGCGGTTATATCAACGGTCAGACGATCGCGGTGGACGGTGGCCACACGATCTCGTTTCGCTAACCTCGACGAGGAGGCCACATCGTGCGCCCCCAGATGTTCAAGACGCGAATCACCGATCTGCTTGGCATTCGCCACCCCATTCTTTGCGGCGGTCTCGGGCCACGTGTGTCCGATGCCCGATATGTCGCGGCCGTCGTCAACGCGGGTGGGATGGGGTTCATCGTCGGCGCTGGCTTTCCCGATGCCGACGAATTTCGCAACGAGTTGCGCACTTGTCGCGAACTCAGCGGTGCGAAGAACTTCGGCGTCAATCTCTACATCTCGCGGCAAGCGGGCGGGGTGGAGCGCGTCAAGCAACAGATCCGCATTCTGATCGAAGAGAAGGTCGCCTGTGTCGAGACGGCCGGTGCGAGTCCGGAAGCGGTTGTGCCGCTGCTGAAAGAGGCGGGGATCAAGGTTCTGCACAAGGTTCCCGCTGTGCGTTACGCGCATACGGCGGTGCGGATGGGCGTTGACGGTGTGATCGTCGTCGGCAACGAATGCGGCGGCCACCCAGGCATCTATCAGATCGGCAGCATCGTGCAGGCCGCGCAGGCGCCGCGTGAAATCAGCTTGCCCGTAGTGATCGGCGGCGGCATCGGTACCGGGCGGCAACTGGCAGGCGTGCTGGCGATGGGTGCCGACGCCGTCATCATGGGCACGCGCATGATGGTTGCAGAAGAGTTGTGGATTCATCCCGATGTCAAGGCAAAGGTCGTGGCGGGCGACGGCAGCGAGAGCGTCGTGGTCAAGTCAGCGATTCGCGATCACCACCGCGTGCTGCGCAACGAGAGTGCCGAGGCGGTGCTGGAACTGGATCGCGCACAGGTGACCGAGTTCGAGCGGTTTCGTCCTCACGTGATGGGCGCACTCGCGCACGATGCCTACGTCACCGGGGACACGCGCAAGGGTATGATCGACTACGGCCATGCTGCAGTCTTTGCCGATGCGGTGAGGAACGTCGAAGCAATCTTCGACGAGATGATCGACGACGCGGTGGCCTCGTCGAACCGGCTGGGCAAACTGATGACGTAGACACTCACCACGGCGGCGATAGAGCGCGCAACGGCCCGGGGGTCTCCGGCGCGTGTAGCCTCTGGGCTACAATCTCACGCGTACCTCTCGTCAGCGCCTTCGAGCCCACCATCGAGGACATGCTGTCGAGTCGCGCCTATTTCGGCATGCCGCCCGAGGCGCTCTATCAGTGGGGAACGTTACGCGACGAGAACGGTGAGATCTACTGTCCGATGCGGCGGATTCCCGCCGGCCTGAATACCGACGCGAAGGACACGCGCCGGCGTTTTTACCTGTGTACGACGCTTGGCCACGACGACGGCATGCATATGCATCCCGTAGGCAAGGAATCCGTGCCGAACGACGGTTTCACGCGATCGCTCGAAGAGGGGCGTATCCACTGGCGAAGCCATCCCCAGGCGCCTGGAAACCGCTTTCATGTGACCTGGACGCCCGACGACTGCAGCTGGTACGAAGCGAACGGCATGGACATCAAAGGCAAGCCCCGCATGCATTTCTTCCGCTTACTTCACGTACTTGCGGAACTCCGGCTTGCGCTTTTCGCGGAACGCATTGCCGCCTTCCTTCGATTCGTCCGTGTCGTAGTACATTGCGAGCGCCTGCATCGCGAACGCGCCGATACCGCGGATATTTTCGGTGTCGATATTGAACGAACGCTTCGCCAGCGCGATTGCGGTGGGGCTCATCTGCAGGATTTCGTCGCACCACTTCTTCGTTTCGGCGTCGAGTTGCTCGGGCGGCACGACCGCATTGATGAGGCCCCAGTCGAGCGCTTCCTTGGCACTATATTTGCGACACAGGTACCAGATTTCGCGCGCGCGCTTCTCACCGATGATGCGCGCGAGATATGCTGTGCCGAAGCCCGGATCGACCGAACCCACCTTCGGGCCGACCTGGCCGAAAATCGCGGTTTCGGAAGCGATCGCGAGATCGCAGATCGTCACGAGCACGTTGCCGCCGCCGATGGCGTAGCCGTTCACGCGCGCGATCACCGGCTTCGGAATGTCGCGGATGATGCTTTGAAGTTCCTCGATCGGCAGGCCCACCGTGCCGCGGCCGTTGTAGCCGTCGCCGGACTGATCGCCACCCGTGCAGAATGCTTTTTCACCGGCGCCGGTGAGCACCACGACGCCGATCTCCTTGTTCCAGCCCGCGAGACCGAAGGCCTTGATGAGTTCTTCGCAGGTGTTGGCGCTGAATGCGTTATAGACGCTGGGGCGATTGATGGTGATCGTCGCGACGCCATCCGCCTCCTTGTAGATAATGTCCTTGAATTCCATGTCGTGTTCCGATGTCGTTGGTTGTTGAACAGGTTTGTGTCGCCGTTTAACCGGCCATCGTCAGACCGCCGGACACGCTGATGACCTGGCCGCTAATAAATGCGGCGTCGTCGCTAGCGAGGAAGGCAACCGTGCCGGGGATATCGCCCGGCTCACCCATGCGGCCAAAAGGCACGGCCTTCACGAGCGCGGCCTTGATGCGCTCGCCTTTCTCGCCTTGCGCGAGGTTGTCGAGAAGCGGAGTCGCGGTGGGGCCAGGGCAAACGACATTGACGGGAATATGCTGGCGCGCCATTTCGCGCGCCATCGTCTTCGTGAACGCGATGAGACCGCCCTTGCAGAAGGAGTACACGGCTTCCATCGAAGAGCCCACGCGTCCCGCATCCGACGAGATATTCACGACGCGGCCACGGCCACGCTCGGCCATGCGCCGCAGTACGGCATGGTGCATGTTTAGCGGTCCGTACAGATTAATCGCGACGACCTTGTCCCAGAACGGCTTCTCGGTTTGCAGGAAGAACGAACCCATGTCCCAGCCCGCGTTGTTGACGAGAACCTCGATCGGACCGAGTTCTTCCTCGACTTTGGCCACTGCGGCATGTACGCCTTCGTGATCCGTGATGTCGACGCGATACGCACGCGCCTTGCCGCCCGCAGCTTCGATTTCCGCCGCGACACGCGCAGCGCCTTCTTCGTTCAGGTCGAACAGCGCGACGGTCGAGCCTTCCTCGCCGAATCGTCGGCTGATCGCGGTTCCGATCCCGCCCGCGGCGCCTGTGACGACGACGACCTTTTCCTTGAGCCCCTTCATTGATTCCCTCCGTGATGTGCGAGGCGCTTTCGCGCCAGTTAGTCTTTACCCAGCGCTTCCGTGACGGCTTCGCCTTTTCCCGTGGCACGGGCAACGAGCGCGCTGGCTTCGCTTACGCTATAACCCGCTTCGATCAGGACTTCTATGCTGTGCTCGCCGAGATTCGGCGGCAGATAGCGAACGTTGCCGGGCGACTCGGAGAAGTGCACCGGGATCGAAGTCATGACCATCTCGCCTTCGGTCGGGTGATCGAAACGCCGGAAGAACCTGGTCTCCTTGATGTACGCGTCGTGCATGAGGTCTTTCAGGTCGCGCACGGGACCGTGCGGGACGTCCACCGATGCGAAAATGGCGTTCCATTCCGCCGTGGTCTTGTTGCGGATGGCGTCGCCGACGATTCTGTACAGCTCGTTAATGTTGCGCATGCGTTCGGTCATGTGGCAGAAGCGCGGGTCGTCGAGCAGATGCGCTGCATCGATCGCGCACAGCACGCGGCGCCATTGTTCGTTGTTCACCGCCAGCAGGCAGATATGGCCGTCCTTTGTCGCATAGGGCCGACGATACGGCGAAAACATGCGCGGATAGCCAAGACCGGTGCCATCATTGGAGCCCAGCGCGCCTTCCCAAAGATGTTCGAACAGATTGAATTGCAGCATCGTCTCGAACATCGGCACGTGAACGAGCTGACCGAGGCCGGTACGTTCGCGATGATAGAGCGCCATGCTGATCGAAGACGCCAGCACGTAACCGCAGAACTTGTCGACGATAACGGTGGGGAAGTAGCGCGGCGAGCCGTCCGCGTCGCGGTTCATTGCGGCAATGCCGCTTTCGCCCTGGATCACGTCGTCGAAAGCAGGGCGGTCCTTGTAGGGGCCATCGATGCGATAGCCCGCACCCGACGCGTACACGATGCGCGGATTGCGCGCCCGCACAGTTTCATAGCCGATCCCAAGGCGCTCGGCGGCGCTTGGGCGCATGCTGTGCACAATGACGTCAGCCGTCTCGACGAGCTTGAGCAGTGCTTCGCGGCATTCGGCCTGCTTGAGGTTCAGGATCACGCTCCGCTTATTGCGGTTCATGATCGTATAGAACACTGCCATGTCTGGGTTGCGGCCGGGACCGTTCTTGCGATTCTGGTCGCCTTCGGGTGGCTCGATCTTGATGACGTCCGCACCCATGTCGCCAAGTAGTTGCGTGGCGACTGGACCGAGCACGTTGATGGTCAGGTCGATCACGCGCACGCCGGCTAACGGGCCGGTCGCCCGGTCGAGGGGTTGTTGTGGATTTTCCATGCTCAGGCCTTGTATTCTTTGCCCTTCACGAGTCTGAGCGGCGTGTAGACCATCACTTCCGTGCCGTCCTGCTTGATCACGCAGTTCCGCGTGCGCACGAGGCCAAGCCCGGGGCGCCCGTTGCTAGGCCGGCATTCGATCACTTCGCATTCCACATGAATAGTGTCACCCACGTAGGTCGGACCTTTGATATCGAGTTCCATGTTCAGGAATGCGAAGCCGACACCCTGCATGGTGGCCTGCGTGAGCAGCCCTTCCATGAGCGTGAAGACGAGCGCGCCCGGCGCGACGCGCCCCTTGATGGCCGACTGCTCGCGGAGAAACTCAGTGTTCGTGAACAGCACTTCGAGCATGCCGGTTACGGAAATGAAGTTGACGATATCCGTTTCTGTCACGGTCCGGCCTACGGTCTTGAACTTGCGTCCAACGGGCAAGTCCTCCCAGTGAATTCCCAAACCAACCGTTTCGATTTCTTCCATTGCCTGTCCTCTGTTGTTGTCGCTCGCCTGTTAGCTCAGCTGTCGTTTTCAGTTCTTTTTGATGCGGCCCAGCACGTTGTCCGCGACGATGTTGCGCTGGATTTGATTGGTGCCCTCGATGATCTGCACGACCTTTGCGTCGCGGAAATAGCGGTTGATCGGGTACTCGTTGGAGATGCCTGCCGCGCCGAATAGCTGCACGGCGTCGGTCGCGACCTTCATGGCGACATCCGATGCGAACATCTTCGCCATGGCGGCCATTGGGGCGAGTTCCCGGCCGCTCACGCCCGCGTCGACTAGCGACGCCGTGCGATAGACGAGCTGGCGCGCGGCTTCGGTCTGGGTGACCATGTCGGCGATCATCCAGCGCACACCCTGGAAGTTGCTTATGGTCTGGCCGAATGCCACGCGGTCCTGAATGAACTTGACCGCATGATCGATCGCACCCTGCGCGATGCCTACTGCGCGCGCCGCCACGATTGGACGGCTCGTGTTGAGCGCTTCCATTGCAACCTTGAATCCCTGGCCGCCTTCAGGGCCGAGACGGTCTTCAGCACGTATGAAGGCGTCGTCGAAGTAGAGGGGGCACGACGCCACGCCGCGCGCGCCCATCTTGTCCTCTTCGTTGCCGATCGTGAGACCGGGCGTGTTGCGATCCACGATGAAGAGATTGATCCCCAGCGGCTGACCTTCCTCATCGAGCGTTTTCGCCGCGACGAGAATGAAGTCGGCGATATGGGAGTTCGTGCACCAGATTTTTGAACCGTTGAGTACATAGCCGCCGTTCTTGCGGCGCGCCGTGGTGCGAATGCCAGAGACGTCGGAACCACTTTGAGCTTCGGTAATGGAGAGTGCGCCGCGCAAGTCGCCGGAGGCGAGGCCAGGCAGAAGGCGTGCTTTTTGCTCGTCGGTGCCGCCTTCGAGAATGGCGCCGAAGGGCGTCCATTGCACGACCAGCAAATAGCCGGTGTTGTAGCAAACCCGCCCGAACTCCTCGACTGCGATACACGACGACATCACGCTGCCGGCGCCGCCATACGCTTCGGGAAACGGCAACGTGAAGAGGCCCAGTTCCTTAAGTAGTGCGTACATGTCGTGCGGATACTCGGCCGTACGGTCGATCTCGTCGGCGCGCGGCGCCACGCGCTCCCGTGCGACGCGACGGATGAGGTCGCGGATTTGAACCTGGTCGTCTGTTAGTTCGTATGTCACTTCGCTCTCTCTTGCTAGCGGTTTTCCAGGCCGTGCCCGGATTCGTCTTTCGGAGTGGGGAATCGTCGCCCCCGCTGACCACTCCCGAATCACCCCGACGTCTTCAGATTATTGAACAATGTTCGATAAAGTAAACGATGGACTTGGGGGCCGTCAAGCGCTGAAACCGGCTGCCGCGGGTTTGTCCGAGGTGCGCCCGAGAATTCGCCGGGATGTAGTGTCAGCCTTGTGCAGCGGGGCATGGCAGGGCTTTTCCGACGTTGACAGCACGCTTCCGATGCGTTTAATATTTAGAACAGTGTTCGGTTATTTGTCCCATTTTGGCCCGACGTAGTGGCTCGATTCGCGGGAGCCGGAGGCAAAACGATATGGAGGAGCGGGGAATGGACTCTCTTTGTCCTGAAGTCGACTATCAGAAGTTTCTGGCCGAGGGCCGCTTGATGATCCAGCGCAGCCGCAGCAGCGGCCGCTATGTGTTCTATCCGCGCGTTGCCGAGCCGGTTAGCGGGGCGCGCGATCTGGAGTGGGTCGAGGCCGGTGGGAAAGGCACGGTTTATTCCACTACGGTCGTGCGCCAGAAGTCGCCCACGCCGAGCTACAACGTCGCAGTGATCGACCTGGAAGAAGGTGTGCGCATGCTCAGCTGTGTGGAGGGCATCGAGCCGGACGCCGTGCGCATTGGCATGCCCGTGCAGGCGAAGATCGTCTACCGGGGGGATGCGGCACTGCTTGTGTTCGAACCAGCCTGACGCCCGCTAACCCGCAGCCGGCCGTCAAGAGCCGGTCGCACCGATTGAAAGGTAGATCGAATGGAATTCAATTTGCGCGGGCGTACCGCACTGGTGGCAGGCGCCACTTTTGGGATTGGGGAAGCACCTGGCTTGTCGTCGATGGACCTTGCTGCGCGCGCGTCGGTCGATGCGCTGGCCCAGGTAGGGCTTACCCCTGGCGATGTCGACGGGCTATTCGTGTGCACGCCGGATGACATGCTCTCGGGTCTCACGTTCGCCGAATATCTCGGTATTAACCCGAAGTTCACCGACAACAACCGAAGCGGTGGTTCGGCGTTCGAGATCTACGCACACACTGCCGCGATGGCGTTGTGCACGGGACAAATCGACGTTGCGTTGATCGCCTATGGCAGCAATCAGCGCAGCGCGGCAGGCAAGCTCGTGCAGTCGTCGCGTCCCTCGCCGTGGGAGAGCCCGTATAAGCCGATGAATCCGGTGTCGTCCTATGCGCTTGCTGCGGCGCGGCATATGCACCAGTACGGCACGAAGCGCGAACATCTGGCCGAGGTGGCCGTTGCCGCGCGCAAGTGGGCGCAGCTCAATCCGGATGCGTACATGCGCACGCCCTTGTCGATCGAGGACGTGATGGGTGCGCGTCTCGTGTCCGACCCGCTTTCCGTGCGCGATTGTTGCCTCGTGACAGATGGTGCAGCGGCCGTGGTCATGGTGCGCGCCGACCGCGCCCGCGACCTGACCGACCAGCCCGTGTATCTGCTCGGCGCGGCCTCGGCCACGTCGCACCGCGAGATCGCCAGCATGCCTGATCTCACGGTGACCGCTGCGGCGCAATCGGGCCGGCGTGCTTATGAAATGGCGGGCGTGAAGGCTGGCGACATCGATGTCGCGATGCTCTACGACGCTTTCACGATCAACACGATTCTGTTCCTCGAAGACCTCGGCTTTTGCCCCAAGGGCGAAGGCGGCCGCTTCGTTTCGGACGGCGCCATCGCGCCGGGCGGCCGACTCGCGGTGAATACGAATGGCGGCGGCTTGTCCTGCGTTCACCCGGGCATGTACGGGCTTTTCCTGATCGAAGAGTCGATGCGGCAATTGACGGGCCGTGCCGGCGAGCGCCAGATCCCCGGTGCGAAGCTGGCCATCGCGCACGGCAACGGCGGCGTGCTCTCGAGCCAGGCCACGGTGATTCTCGGAACAGAGGAAACGCTGTAAGACACGGCGCCCGCCAGGGCCACGGTCAACAGCTTTGCATGGGATCAGAGTAAGCGCTGAAGCGCCAACTCTGATCGACAGCCTTGCATGGGATCAGAGTAAGCGCTGAAGCGCCAACTCTGATCGACAGGAGACGGAGATGAGCGAAGAGACCGGCAGCGACGCAACAGAGATTGTCCAGGTCCAGCAAGACGGCGTAATCGCGATCGTCACATTGAATTACCCCCAGCGGCGCAACGCGTTTTCACTGAAGATGCGTGAGACGTTGTACGCGCAACTTTATCGCCTGATGCATCACGAAGAAAGTTGCCGCGCAATCGTATTGACCGGCGCAGGCAATACGTTTTGCGCGGGTGGGGACATCTCGGAGATGCAGACACGCAAGGTGCTCGAATACCGGCAGCGCAACGAACTGCCGCTCGATATCTTCAGACTGATGGTCGAAGGCCCGAAAGCGGTTGTCGCCGCTGTCGAGGGCTTTGCGTTTGGCGCCGGGCTCTCGCTCGCTGCGGCTTGCGACTACGTCGTCACGTCGTCGGCTGCGCGATATGCGAGTGCGTTCGTCAAGGTCGGGTTGCTGCCCGATACGGGTCTCTACTGGTCGCTCTCACAACGCGTGGGCGGCGGCCTCGCACGTGAACTCATGCTGAGCGCGCGAGAATTCAACGGTGTCGAAGCCGGTGAGAGTGGTTTTGCAAATCAGGTTGTCGAACCCGGCGAGGCGCTGAACGCGGCCTCGAAGGTGGCGCAACAGTACGCGGAATTGCCTTCGGTGGCCACCGCGCATCTGAAAGCCGCGCTCGCCACGGGCATCAGAACGCTCGACGAAGCCATCGAAGCCGAAGTCAACCTGCAGCCCATCCTGCGCCGCAGCCGCGAACACCAGGAAGCCGTGAGCGCCTTCATGGAAAAGCGCAAGCCGGTGTTCGTAGCAGACTGAGGAAGCCAACATGAGCGAAAGACAAACCGCAGAAACCGAAACGGCATCGCTGATCGAGGTGACCCGCGAGGGGCCGGTCGCGATCGTGACGTTGAACAATCCGCGACGCCGCAATGCGATGGGGCGCCAGATGCGCCAGTTGCTGCGCGACACGATGCACCGTCTCATGGTCGACGACCCCGAATCGCGTGCAATCGTCCTAACAGGGGCGGGCGAGCATTTTTGCGCGGGTGCGGACATCTCCGAGATGACGAAACGCACGATCCTGCAAAGCCGCGAGATTCTGGCCGAATCGTGCGTGGTCGTGCGTGAAATGCAGGCGGGTCCGAAGCCCGTCGTGGCAGCGGTGGAAGGCGTGGCCTTTGGCGCCGGATTGTCGCTCGCGGTGGCGGCCGATTACGTGGTCGCGGCGTCGACCGCGCGCTTTTGCGCTGCGTTTTTGCGCGTCGGCCTGATTCCGGATACCGGCATTCTGTGGACGCTTCCGAAGCGCATCGGCATGGCGCGCGCGAGGGAGATGCTCTCGCTCGCCACGGAGATCGACGGCAACAAGGCCGCGACGATCGACCTCGCAAACGAAGTGGTCGAGCCGGGCGCGGCGCGCGCCAAGGCGATCGAAGTTGCACTGAGCCTCGCGGCGTTGCCGCCGCTCGGCGTGGCGCTGCTTAAGGAATCGCTCACCAACGCCGCGACCACGATGGAAGGCGCGCTGCGAGCCGAAATCGACTATCAGCCCATTCTGCGTCAGTCGAAAGACCATCAGGCTGCGTGCAAGGCATTTATGGAAAAGACCACACCGGTCTTCACCGGTGAGTGAGCGCGGGGACCCCAGCGATGAGTATCGAGCAGAAGGAAAAGGCGGCGGCCACCGACGAGATCGTGCAGGTGCACCGCGAAGGCGACGTGACCGTTGTCACGATGAACTATCCCGAGCGCCGCAACGCGTTCTCCATGAAGATGCGGCTCGCGCTGACCGAGGTGTTTCAGCGGCTCATGCACGACGACCCGGATACGCGCGCCATCGTGCTGACGGGGGCCGGCAGTCATTTTTGCGCGGGCGGCGACCTGTCCGAAATGCACGCGACCACGCCGCCATTGCTCGCGCTGCGTGAGCGCATTGCGGTGGGTGTGCGTCTCTTCAAACTGATTTATACGGGCACGAAGCCTGTCGTCGCGGCAGTGGAAGGCAGTTGCTATGGAGCGGGCGTCTCGCTGGCTGCTGCCTGTGATGTCGTGGTCAGCGCCGAGACGGCGAAATACTCGTGTGCCTTCGGCAAGGTCGGTCTACTGCCCGATACCGGGATTCTCTGGACGCTGCCGCAAAAGGTGGGCGGCGCTAAGGCGCGTGAATTGATGCTCAAGGGCGATGTCATCGATGCAACCGCAGCGCGGCGCATCGGCCTCGCCAGCGAGGTGGCCGCGAGCGGACACGCGCTCGATGCGGCGATCGAGGCCGCGGCTCGCTTTGCGAGCTATCCGCCGGTCACGCTGGCGCTCCTGAAGGCGAGCCTCGTCAACGCGGGCAACTCGATCGAGGACGCATGCCGTCTGGAAACCGATCTCAACCCGCTGACGCGTCAAACGAGCGATCACACGGAAGCCGTGAAGGCCTTCATGGAAAAGCGCAAGCCGGTTTTCACGGGCGCCTGAAGCCGCCGTTCTTCGTTGCTGTCTCTACTGGAAGTTCAATGCCAATGTTTACGCCTGACCTGCTGAAGAACAAACGAATCCTGATCACCGGCGGTGGCACGGGGCTCGGCAAAAGTATCGGCCGACACTATCTCGAGCTGGGCGCCGATCTCGTCATCTGCGGCCGCCGCAAGGAAGTGCTCGACGCGACGGCCGACGAGTTTCGCGGCGTCGTGCCGGGCGCCCGCGTCACGACGGTGCAGGCGGATGTGCGCAGTGCGGAATCCGTCGAGGCAATGATGGATACGATCTGGCAGGACGGGCCGCTCGATGTGCTGCTAAACAACGCGGCCGCCAATTTCATCGCGCGCACGGAGAGCCTGTCGCCGCGCGCAGTGGACGCTGTGCTCGGCATCGTGCTGCACGGCAGCTTCTATTGCACGATCGCAGCGGGCAAGCGCTGGATCGACGCGGGCCACGCGGGCAACGTGATCAGCACGGTGTCTACGCCCACGATGACCGGCTCGGCCTTTACGGTGCCCTCCGCCGCGGCGAAGGCAGGTGTTCTGGCGATGACCCGCAGCCTTGCGGTCGAGTGGGGTCCGAAGGGTATTCGACTGAACGCGGTGGCGCCCGGGCTCTTCCCGACGCCCGGAGCCTGGGAACAGTTGTATCCGCCGGGCTCGCAGGTCGAACCGCAGGAGCGCTCCGTCCCGCTGCGGCGCTTCGGCGATCACACGGAACTTGCCGATCTCTATGCGTATCTGGCGTCGGACGGCTCCGGCTACATCACCGGCGACATGATCGTGATCGACGGCGGCCGCTGGATGCAGGGCGTCGGCGGCCCGACGTTCCGTGCCATGCAGGATTGGACCGACGAACAGTGGGACGCCATGCGCACCCATGCTCGCAAGGGTTGAAAGATGGGTCCGCTTGCAGGAATCCGAATCATCGAACTGGCCGGCATCGGGCCGGGTCCCATGGCCGCGATGCTGCTCGCCGATCTGGGCGCGACGGTGTTGCGCATCGAGCGTCGCCAGCCGGTCAAGCTGGGCATCGAGCGCCCGCTGCGCTACAACCTGTTGCTGCGTAACCGCAAGACGATCGCGCTCGATCTGAAAGACCCGGAGGCCGTGGAACTCGTGCTCTCTCTGGCGGAGCGCGCCGACGCCTTGATCGAAGGCTTCCGCCCTGGCGTGACGGAACGCCTCGGGCTCGGTCCGCAGGTCTGCCTCGAACGCAATCCGAAGCTCGCCTATGGGCGTATCACGGGATGGGGGCAAGACGGCCCGCTCGCGCAGTACGCGGGGCATGACCTGAACTACATTGCGATCACCGGTGTGCTCGACGCGATCGGCCGCCGCGATCAGCCGCCGTCGATACCGCTGAACCTGATCGGCGACTATGCGGGCGGTTCGCTGTACCTCGCGATGGGGCTGCTCTCGGCGATTTTGCATGCGCGTAATGGTGGCGCAGGCCAGGTCGTGGATGCCGCGATCGTCGACGGTACGGCCAACCTTGCCACCACGTTCTTCGGCATGCAGGCCGCCGGCATCTGGCGTGACGGGCGTGGGACGAATATTACGGATTCCGGATCACACTTCTACGACGTATACGAATGCGCGGACGGCAAGTGGATCACCATCGGTCCCATCGAGGACAAGTTTTATCTGGAACTGCTACGCCTGCTCGATATCGACCCGCGAACGCTCGGCGCCCAACTCGACGAAAGTAATTGGTCCGCCGCGCGCGCTGTGTTTGCGCTGAAGTTCAAGAGCCGCACGCGCGAGCAATGGACCACGCTGCTCGAGCATTCGGACGCGTGCTTCGCACCGGTGCTGTCGTGGACGGAGGCGCCCGAGCATGCGCATCTGAAGGCGCGCGGCACGTTCGTCGAAGTCGACGGCATCGTGCAGCCTGCTCCGGCGCCGCGCTTTTCCGCCACTGTGCCCGCGAAGCCGACGGCGCCCGAAGCGCCCGACGCGGCAACGGTCGACGCCGCGCTCGCCGCGTGGCTCGAACCGGGCCACATTGGCAAGCTGAAAGAAGCGGGAACGCTGGCCTGAGCGGCACACGGCAGGCGACCCCAAAAAACGAAACGAGACACTCATGGATCTGCGATATACCGACGAAGAACTGGCGTTCCGCAATGAGGTGAGAACCTTCTTCAAGGAAGCGCTGCCCGCCGACATTCGACGCAAGGCAACCCTGGGGCAGCGCTATTCGGCGGCCGACCTGCGCCGCTGGCAGCGCATTCTCTACGAGCGCGGCTGGGCGACGCCGGCGTGGGACAAGGCGTGGGGCGGGACGGGCTGGAGCGCCGTGCAGCAATACATCTTCAAGGAAGAGCTGCACATGGCTCCGGCGCCCGAGACGCTGTCGTTCAACGTGAACATGATCGGCCCGGTGTTGATCGCGTTCGGCAGCGAAGAGCAGAAGCGTCACTTCCTGCCGCGCATCGCGAGCCTCGAATACTGGTTCTGCCAAGGCTTTTCCGAGCCGGGCGCGGGTTCGGATCTGGCCGCGCTGCGAACCCATGCGGTTCGCGATGACGACCACTATGTCATCAACGGGCAGAAGCTTTGGACCTCGACGGCGCATCACGCCGACTGGATGTTCTGTCTCGTGCGCACGGATTCGAGCGGGAAGAAGCAACAGGGCATTACCTACCTGCTGATCGACATGAAGACACCGGGTCTGACGGTGCGCCCGATCATCACGATCGACGGCCACCACGAAACCAACGAGGTGTTCTTCGACAACGTGCGCGTGCCGGTTGCGAATCGCATTGGCGAGGAAAACAAGGGCTGGGACTACGCGAAGTATCTGCTCGGCAACGAGCGCAGCGGCATTGCGCGTGTGGGCGTCTCGAAGATGCGCGTGCGGCACGCAAAGGATCTCGCGAAGCGCGTGCCTTGCGGTGACGGCGTGCTTTGGGACGACCCGCGCTTTCGGGAGCGGGTTGCGGCCGTGGAAGTGGAGTTGAAGGCGCTGGAAATGACGCAGATGCGCGTGATCGCCGAAAGCAGTGCGCAAGAGAGCCATGTGCCGGACCCCAAGACTTCGATCCTGAAGATCAAGGGTTCGGAACTTCAGCAACTCTCTGCCGAACTGCTGCTGGAAGTGGCGGGCCCGGATGCGTTGCCGCTCGATATCGACTTCCTGCGCGGTCTTGGCGACGCGGTTCGCGAGCCCGAATGGGCGCTTACGATCGCGCCGAACCACTACTTTGCGCGTCACGTTTCGATTGTGGGCGGCTCCAACGAGATTCAAAAGAACATTCTCGCCAAGTCGGTATTGGGACTTTGAGCGACGGTCGAACAGCGGAGAAGCATGGGCTATGGACTTTGATTTCACCGATGAGCAACGCATGCTCAAGGATAGCGTCGAGCGGCTCGTCAAGGACGAGTACGGTTTCGAGCAGCGTGCGAAGTACCTCGCGGAGCCGGACGGCTTCAGCCGCGCGCAATGGGCACGCTATGCCGAGATGGGGCTACTGGGCCTTTCATTCGACGAGGAATACGGCGGCAGCAATTGCGGTCCTGTTGAAACGATGATCGTCATGGAGGCGTTGGGCCGCGGTCTCGCGGTCGAGCCGTACCTCGCAACGGTCGTGCTGGGCGGCGGGCTTGTGCGCCTTGGCGGCAATGCGACGCAACGCGCGGCGATTCTGCCGCAGATTGCGCAGGGCGAACTGCTGATGGCCTTCGCGCACAGCGAAGCGCAGTCGCGGTACGACCTGGCGGACGTGGCGACCACCGCGCGGCGCGAAGGCGACGGATGGGTGATCGATGGCGCCAAGCGCGTGGTGCTGCACGGCGGCGGCGCCGATCGCCTCGTGGTGTCGGCGCGGGTGTCGGGCGGCAGGCGCGAGCGTGACGGCATCGGCCTGTTCGTGGTCAGGGGCGACGCGGCGGGCGTGACACGGCGCGCGTATCCGACGCAAGACCGGCTGCGCGCGGCAGACGTCGAGTTGTCGGGCGTGCACGTTCCAGATAGCGACGTGCTGGGAGTCGCGGGTGCTGCGTTCCCGCTCATCGAAACGGTCGTTGCACACGCAATCGCCGCGGTGAGCGCGGAAGCAGTCGGCGCAATGGCCGCCGCGCACGATGAAACCATCGAGTATCTCAAGGTCCGCAAGCAGTTCGGCGTGCCTATCGGGTCATTTCAGGCGCTCCAGCATCGGGCCGTCGATATGCTGGTCATGGTGGAGCAGGCGCGCAGCATGGCGCTCTTCGCGACCATGATGAGCGAGGAACCGGATGCGGGGGAGCGCGATCGCAGCATGTCCGCGGCGAAAGTGCAGATCGGGCGCTCGGGCCGCTTCGTCGGCCAGCAAGGCGTGCAACTGCACGGCGGCATCGGGATGACCGAGGAGTGCAAGATCGGCCACTACCTGCGACGCCTGAGCGTGATCGATATCCAGTTCGGCTCGACTGAACATCATCTGACCCAGCTTGCCAATGCCGGCGGGCTGATCGATGCAGCAGCGTGAGCCGAGCGTCCAGCCAAGTATACGGAAACCATTCATGAGCCGAATTACCCCTCCCGATCAATATCAGGAACTGCGCGATGCCCTGCGTGACCTCTCGAAGGAATATCCCGATGAGTACTGGCGCCGCATCGATCACGAGCGCGTCTACCCGGAGGCATTTGTCGACGCATTGACGAAGGCTGGCTGGATGGCTGCGCTGATTCCTCAGGAATACGGTGGTTCCGGCCTCGGGCTGACCGAGGCGTCCGTGATCATGGAGGAGATCAACCGCAACGGCGGCAACTCCGGGTTCTGCCACGGCCAGATGTACAACATGAACACGCTGCTGCGTAACGGCTCGGTAGCGCAAAAGCGCAAATATCTGCCGAAGATCGCGAGCGGCGAACTGCGCCTGCAGTCGATGGGTGTGACCGAGCCGACCACGGGAACGGACACCACGAAGCTGAAGACCACCGCCGTGAAGAAAGACGGCCGCTATGTGGTCAACGGCCAGAAGGTATGGATTTCACGCGTGCAGCATTCGGACATGATGATCCTGCTCGCGCGTACCACGCCCTTGTCGGATGTGAGGAAGAAGTCGGATGGGCTGTCGTGCTTCCTCGTGGATCTGCACCAGGCTATTGGCAACGGTCTGACCGTGCGGCCGATTCCCAACATGGTCAATCACGAGACGAATGAACTGTTCTTCGACAATCTCGAGATTCCCGAAGAGAACCTGATTGGCGAGGAAGGCAAGGGCTTCAAGTACATCCTCGACGGGCTCAACGCCGAGCGCGCGCTGATTGCGGCCGAGTGTATTGGCGACGGCTACTGGTTCGTTGAGCGCGCATCGAAATATGCCGGCGAGCGTATCGTCTTCGACCGGCCAATCGGCATGAACCAGGGTATCCAGTTTCCGATCGCCGAGGCGTACATCGACGTGCGCGCGGCGGATCTCATGCGCTACAAAGTCTGCGAACTGTTCGACAACCATCAGGCATGCGGCGCGGAAGCGAATATGGCGAAGCATCTGGCGGCCACGGCTTCGTGGAAAGCGGCGAATGCCTGCTTGCAGACGCATGGCGGCTTTGGTTTCGCCTGCGAATACGACGTCGAACGCAAGTTCCGCGAAACGCGGCTTTATCAGGTGGCGCCGATTTCGACGAACCTGATTCTGTCCTACGTCGCCGAGCACGTGCTCGACCTGCCGCGTTCATTCTGAACATCGAGGGGGATCTCATGCGCTTAGAGACCATTCTGTACGACGTCAAGGACCGTATCGCGACGATCACGCTCAACCGTCCTGAACACATGAACACCTGGAACGACCAGGTGGCGACGGAGGTGTACGAGGCAATGCAGGCGGCGGGTGCGGACCGCGGCGTGCGTGTCATCGTATTGACCGGCGCGGGGAAGGCGTTTTGCGCGGGCGGCGATATTCACAGCTTCGGTGGCGACCCCGCCGCGCTCATGACCAAGCTGCCGCGCCCGTTCGACATGCGCAAGCGCGCGGACTGGCAGACGCGTTGTTCGTATTACCCGGCCATTCCGAAGCCGGTGATCGCCATGCTCAATGGTGCGACCGTCGGCATTGGCCTGATTCACGCGCTCTTTTGCGATATCCGGTTCGCGTCGGAAGACGCCACCATCACCACGGCGTTCGCACGCCGCGGTCTGACCGCCGAATACGGCATGGCGTGGATACTCGCGCGCCACGTTGGCCAGGCGCATGCACTCGACCTGCTGCTCTCGGGCCGCAAGATCAAGGGGCGCGAAGCCGAGCGCATGGGACTCGTCAATCGAGCGATCCCGGCGGAGAAACTCGTCGAGGAGACTTACGCCTACGCTCGGGAAATGGCGGAGTACTGTTCGCCGCGCTCGATGCGCATCATGAAGGAGCAAGTCTGGGACGTGCCGTTCCAGACGCCCCACGAGGCGGTGATGTCCGCAGGGCTGGACATGCCGATCGCCAACCAGTGCGATGACTACAAGGAAGGTATGGCGAGCTTTCTCGAGAAGCGCAAGCCCAACTTCACGGACTACTGAGCACCTACAGGACACCCTCATGCTGAACTACGAAGTCGTCAAGAACTGGCCTATCGAAGACGTCACACAGACGTACAGCGAACGCGACGTCATGCTGTATTCGCTGGGCCTTGGCCTCGGCGGAGACCCGTTGGACGCCGACCAACTGCGCTACGTGTATGAGAAGGACCTGCAGGCGATGCCGACTTGCGCGGCCGCGTTCGCGTGGCCGAGGTCGTGGATGCGCGACCCGCGTACGGGCATCGACTACCTGAAGCTTGTGCACGGCGAGCAGGATGTGCGCTTCATGCGGCCAATGCCGGTTGCTGCGACCATCGTCAGCAAGACGCGTGTGAGCCGCATCTCGGACAAAGGCGCCGGCAAGGGCGCGATCGTCGAGCTTCTGCGCGACATCGTCGACGCCTCGACGGGCGAGCAACTCGCGCAAGTCCGGCAGGTGTCATTCCTGCGCGGCGACGGAGGGTTCAGCGCCGAATCGGGCGTGAGCGACGTGCCGCCCGAAGCGCTTCCGCCGGTGCCGGAGCGCGCGCCGGACGCGGAATACGTCTTTTCCACCGGCGCCCATGCCGCGCTGATCTACCGCCTTTCGGGCGATGCCAATCCGCTGCACGCGGATCCGGAGGTGGCCTCGAAGGCGGGATTCAACCGACCCATTCTGCATGGCCTCGCGACCTATGGCATGGCGGGCTACGCCGCGATTCGCACTTTCGCGGGCAACGATGCCACGCGTTTGAAGCGGCTCGCCTTGCGCCTGACTTCGCCGGTTTATCCGGGCGAAGAAGTGCGCTTCCAGTTCTGGCGGGATAGCGACACACGCCTGCATCTGCGCGCGCGCGTTGATGCGCGCGATGTGGCGGTGCTGAACAACGGAATCGTGGAAATTGCCTGAAAACGCGACTGGAGCCTGAAGATGGACCTGAAAGAGAGCCCCGCCGAGAAGGAATTTCGCGCCACGGTGCGTGAATTCGTCGCGACGCATCTGCCTCACGATATTCGCGAGCGCGTGCTGAACTTCCGCCATGTGCCGCGCGAAGACTACGTGAGTTGGCAACGCATTCTTGCCGGGAAGGGTTGGGGCGCGCCCGCATGGCCGGCGCAATTCGGCGGTGCCGCATGGAATGCCGCACAGCGCAACATCTTCGACGAGGAATGCTTCACCGCCGGCGCGCCGCGCCAGATGCCGTTCGGCCTTTCCATGGTCGGACCCGTGATTCAAAAATTCGGCACCGACGCGCAGCGCGAACGGTTCCTGCCGCGCATCGTATCAATGGAAGACTGGTGGTGTCAGGGTTATTCCGAACCGGGTGCGGGTTCCGATCTGGCCTCGCTCAAGACGCGTGCGGAGCGCATCGAGCGTGACGGCCAGTCGTTTTACGTCGTCAACGGCCAGAAGATCTGGACCTCGTTCGCGCAATGGGCGAACTGGATTTTCTGTCTCGTTCGCACTGACGGGAGCGGCCGGCCGCAGGAAGGCATCTCGTTCCTGCTGATCGATATGTCGACGCCCGGTATCACGGTCAGGCCGATCCGCACGCTGGACGGCGGTCACGACGTCAACGAAGTGTTCTTCGACAACGTGGAAGTGCCGGTGAGCAATCTCGTCGGAGAGGAGCATCGCGGCTGGTCGATCGCGAAGTATCTGCTCGGACACGAGCGTACCAATATTGCCGGACTTGGTAACTGCAAGCGTTTCATGCGGCGTCTCAAGGAGATTGCGAGCACCGAGCGCAAACACGGCAAGCCGCTTATCGAAGACGTGCGCTTTCGCGATCGCATCGCCAAGGTGGAAATCGATTTGATCGCTCACGAATGGTCGCTTCTGCGCGTGGTCTCCGCCGAAACCGCAGGGCGTCCCATCGGACCGGAGGCTTCGGTGCTAAAGATCCGGGGTTCGGAGATTCAGCAGGAACTCACCGAATTGATCATGGAATGCGCAGGTCCCTATGCAGTGCCTTTCGTAAGCGAAGCGCTGGATGCGGACTGGCGCGGCGAAACCGCGAACGGCGAATTGCTCAACGCGCTGGCCGCGCACTACCTGGACTGGCGCAAGATTTCGATCTACGGCGGTTCGACCGAAGTGCAGAAAAACATCATCGCCAAGCAGGCGCTCGGCATCTGAGGACACGCCATGGACTTCACGCTGGTTGAAGAGGAACAGATGCTGGCCGACGTGGTCGGTCGCTTCGTCGAAAAGGAATACGACTTCGAGGCGAGGCGTCGTCTCGCCGCCACGCCGCAGGGCTGGTCGGATGCGCATTGGTCCACGCTCGCCGAAATGGGCGTGCTCGCGCTGAACGTGCCGCAGGACCACGGCGGGCTTGGCACGGGCCCGGTCGAGACCATGCTCGTGATGGAAGCCTTCGGCCGGGGACTCGTGCTGGAGCCGTTCGTTTCGTCGGCTGTGATCGGCGCGAAGCTCATCGGGCGCGCGGGACACGAGGCGCGCAAGGCGGAGCTGCTGGCCGGTATCGCAGACGGCAGCCTGAAGACCGCACTCGCGACGCTGGAACCTGGCGCGCACTTCGATTTGTGGAACGTAGCGACGAGAGCCGAAGCAACGCGTGACGGGTTCGTCCTCAATGGCCGCAAGGGCGTCGTGCTGCACGGCGACTGCGCGGACATTCTGCTGGTTTCGGCGCGCACGGCAGGCGAGCAGGCGGACAAGCACGGCATCACGCTTTTCGCTGTCGATGCGCGCGCGCAGGGTGTGAGTGTCAAAGGGTTTCCCGCACTGGATGGCCAGCGTGTCGCGGAAGTGGTGCTGAACGGAGTGCGAGTCGACCAACAGGCGATGATCGGCACGATCGGTCAGGGTTACCCGTTGCTCGAATGGACCGTCGATCAAGGCGTCTTCGCGCTGTGCGCCGAAGCCGTGGGCGCGATGTCGCGCCTGAGCGAACTGACTTTCGAGTATCTGCGCACGCGCAAGCAGTTTGGTTCGCCGATCGGCAAGTTCCAGGCGCTGCAGCATCGCGCTGCCGATATTTTGACCGCGGTGGAGCAGGCGAAATCGATCGTCTATTTTGCGGCCGCCAAGCTCGGCGAAGACGATGACGTTGCCGCTCATCGCGCTGTGACCGCCGCGAAAGCGCTCATCGGGCGCAGCGCGCGCTTCGTCGCGCAGCAGGCAGTGCAGCTTCACGGTGGGATGGGCATGACGGACGAGCTGGCGGTGGGTTGGTATGTGAAGCGCCTCACCTGCATCGACATGACGTGGGGAAACACCGAGCACCATATCGAGCTATACGGCGCGTTCCTGTAACCGCGGCTCGCACTGTAACAAGAAAGATTCATTCGGCCGTCCATAGCGGTCAATTCGAAGAAAGGAGACAACCTTATGTCAGCAGCTGGCCATGGCGCGACTCCGGAACTGGCGCCGGTACCTGCGCACGTTTCGCCGGAACGGGTATTCGATATCGATATCTATCACCCGCCCGGAGCAGAAGACGACTACCATCTCTCGCTCAAGAAGCTGCACGCCGAAGGCATTCCCGACATTTTCTGGACGCCTCGCAACGGCGGCCATTGGATCGCAACGCGCGGCGACGACATCTATCACATCCTCAAGGACTACGAGAACTTCTCGTCGAAGCAGCTCACCGTGCCGCTGGTCGAGCATCAGCCGTTGCCGCCGATTTTCTTCGATCCTCCGCAGCATACGGCGTATCGCGCGTTGATCGCGCCCGCGTTCATGCCGCAGGCGATCAGCAAGCTCGAAGAAAAGGCGCGCGAAATGGCGATCGAGTTGATCGAAGACTTTTACCCGAGGGGAGAAGTGGAATTCGTCTCCGGGTTCGCGCAGCATCTGCCGATCGGTATTTTCATGAACATGGTGGCGCTGCCCGCCGAGGACCGCGAGTACCTCCTGAGCCTCGCCGACAAGATGGTGCGCCCGGTGGACGCCAAGGAGAAGCTGGGCGCGCTCGGCGCGATCTTCCAGTACCTGGGCGTGAAGATCGCCGAACGGCGCGCGAATCCGGGTGACGATCTCATCAGCAAGATCGTGAATTCGAAAATCGACGGGCGTGCCTTGACCGACGAAGAGGTTCGCGGTCTGTGCGGACTCGTGCTGATCGGCGGCCTCGATACCGTTGCGTCCGCAATGGGATTCATCGCCAGTTTTCTCGCCGGGAGTCCCGCGCACCGCAGGCAGCTCATCGACAATCCCGAACTGACGCAAAAGGCCGTTGACGAGCTATTGCGGCGTTTCCCGGTGGTCAACCAGGGGCGGCGGATCACTCACGATTTCGAATACAAGGGCGTGCAGCTCAAAGAGGGCGACATGATCATCATGCCGACCACGTTGCATGGCCTCGACGAGAGAAAATTCGACGATCCGCTTACTGTCGATTTTACCCGGCCCACGCCGATTCATTCGACGTTCGGCAATGGTGCGCATCGTTGTCCCGGCTCGTTCCTTGCGCGCGTGGAATTGAAGGTTTTCCTCCAGGAATGGCTTAAGCGTATTCCTGACTTCCAGATCAAGCCGGGTGAGAAGGCGGGTGTCCACGGAGGGGTGAACGGCACGCTGTACCACTTGCCTCTTGTGTGGAAGGTGGCCGGCTGAGCGTCTATCTGCAGAAGGCGGTGCGCGCAGACTGCTACCCACGCTGCGCGCGCCTGAACTTCAGGTTCATGGAGACGCTTTGCTCAGCGCACGCCAGACGACCTTCATGGCGTGACGGAATGAATCCCGCTCAGGTGTGTTCGTCTCCGACCGGCGAAGAAAGACGACCAGACCTTGCAGATGGGAAAGAAGCAGGGCGCCACGCAGCGTACATTCTGCCGACGCCAAGGTTGGGTTGATTTCCGCGATCAGTTCCGCCAGAAGAACCTGGAAATCCGCAGTGGATTTGGCCATCAGGGCATGGAGATACGGTTCGTGTTCAGCCAGGCTCCACGTTTCCAGAACAAAGGCGCTAACGCGATTGCCGCCGGGTGCCGTCAGCACAGAGAACGCCTCTTCGACGATCATGTCCAGCCGGGCCTCTGGTGGCCGGTGTTTGTCCTGCGTGATCGCCTGATAGTGTTCGAAATAGCGATTCGTGAATGCCTCGATCGTGGCCCGCAATAGTTCTTCGCGGGTGCTGAAATAGTGCTGCAGGGTCCTCAGCCGGATGCCTGCATCGCTGGCGATGCGGCGTTGCGTGAATCCAGCGTTGCCTTCCGATGCGAAGACTTCGATCGCCACTTCAACGATGGCTGGCACACGTGTAGATCTGTTCCCTCGCCGCCGAGGCGCATCCGCTGCCGGCTTGTCGAGGTCTGCCGATGAGATGGTCAGGTCTTTCATCTGTTGTGCTCTCCTTGGCGTTTCCTGTCCCTCGCGCGCGCGTTGTGAGGGCGAGACGAATAAGACTGGAAACTGTTCCCGCCCCGATATGTACGTCTTCCGATTCCGATCGGACGGCGGCGAGTTTGATCTGATGATACTGCTAGTCAGGCGACGAATAAACAATAATCAGATGACTAATTGATTCCAGATCACATGCGGCTCTCGCCCCGTAGCATCACGCATGCTACTAGAAAATAGGGTGGTTTTGTCCATACCGGCATTTCCCCTGGTGCCGTTGGATCTTGATAATGTGTCCACTGACTACTAATATTTAGTCAGTAGACACATTTGCGTCTGCATCACACGGATCCTCCTGCGACGGCAACCGGAGCACGAGGAACACGGGTGTCTGGGCTGACTGGGTAGTGCCTCCATTTGCACTCGTGAGTGTGATCGTCAGAGGCGCGCACAGAGCGGTTGAAGGAGCAGGGCATGAAGCTTGGAGAAAGTTCTTTGCGCGCGCTCATCGAAAAATGGTTCGCACCCACTGCGACCACCCCGGTGCACGTGACCCGATGTACCTTCGCGTATTCGAGCCAGACGAGGTGTGTGCTCGCGCGGTCGTCCGCCTCGAAGGGGGACCTTTCGATATTCTTCTTTCGGCATGACGATGGGGCCTGGCGCGTGTTCCCTCCTGCTCCCCGAAAACCAGCAATGCACGCTAGCGCAGGAACGGGATAGCAGATTGCGAAAGTCGCGGCCGACAGCCGGCATATATGGAAGGACTGCAAAGGAAGATGGCCTGGTCCCGTAAGCGCTTCGGTCGCTCGCGCAGTTCTTCCTCCGTTCACCATTGAATCGAAAGACTAAACGCCGCGTCGTCCATGACCGGTACCACGTACCGCTCTGGGGCGGCGATACTTGGCCGCGTCCGGCCTGCATGTCGATTCATGAACCGCCGCCGGCTTGTTGCGCGAAAGCTCCCATGGTTTGCGTCGCCAACCCGCGCAGGCGAGGCGGATGCCCCGCAAATGCAAGCGCCGCCAACACTCATTAGCACAACGCGCGCCGTATGCAGTCGGCGCCACATTGGCCAAGGCATGCATGTACTGAGTTAAGCCGATGACAAAAATCGAACTCTCGTTTACCCAGGTTTGTGAACGGCGTTCGAGAAAATGTACCCCATAGGGGTGAGCGAGCGTTGACAGTCAGGTTTCGAGCGTTTATCTTTGCGAACAGCATTCGCATTCTGGTGATGCGCTGGGGGGACCCCAAGGCGCGATGCTGACGAGGTAGGGAGGCCGGTTTCGCTTCATTGCTAAAAGTCTGCGGCAGTCCAACGGCCTTGGCCTTTTCTGCGGCAGTTCGACAAAGAAAAGAGGAGACGCATGAAAAAGAAGAGCCTGAAGCCAAGTGCGATCAGCCTTGGCGTGCACGCAACCTGTATCGCGGCGGCTTGCGGGTTGTGGAGCGCGAACGCCAATGCATTTCACTTTGATGTGCCGAACCCGGACATCGACATGGAATGGGATAACACGGTGCGTGCGGATTACGACATTCGGCTTCAGAACCCGGATCACTTCTACACGAACAGTCCGACCTACGACGAAGGCGATCTGTCGACGCCGAAGTTCAGCACGATCCAGGCGATGCTGAATCTCTACAGCGAGTTCGATTTCAAGTACAAGGATACGTCGGGCTTCCGCATCAGTATGGACGCGTGGTACGACCCGACGTTCAAGAATCACAATACGAGCAATCCTGCGTTCCCGCCGAACTATCCTGACAACGCGTATACAAGCTACATCAAGAAGTACTACCAGGGGCCAAGCGCGGAGCTGCGTGATGCGTTCGTGTTCAACACGTTCGACCTTGGCGGTCACTCCGTCAACGTCAAGCTCGGCCGCACGGCAGTTACCTGGGGCCAGTCGGCGTTTGCTACGCTGGGTGGCGCCAACTCGGTGGCGATCGGCCAGGCGCCGCTGGACCTGATGAAGCTGACGCAGAGCCCGAGCGCTTCGCTCAAGGAAATCGTGTTGCCGACGGCTCAGGCTGACGTGACGACGAACATTACGGATACGATCACCCTCGGGGCACAATACACCTTCGAGTGGAACCACGATCGCCTGCCCGAAGGCGGCACGTATTTCGGTGGTGCGGATCCGATTCTCTATGGGCCGCCGGTGGCCAGCTACACGACGATTCCTGGACTGGGCACGTTCGCGATTCCGCGTGTACCGCCGACCAAAGGTCAGATCGGTGATATCGGTCTTGACGGCAAGTGGCGTGTCGATTCGATCGCGACGACCTACGAATTGACGTATCGCCACTTCGCCATGAAGATGCCCTGGGCGGCCGTGCTCGTGCCGGGCGCTGGGCCGCAACTCTTCCCGGGCACCAATCTGCCGGGCGTCACGGCGAAATACGGCAACGACGTCAACCTGATCGGTCTGGGCTTCAATAGTGCTATCGGCAATGCCGCCGTGGCTGGCGAAGTCTCATACCGCTGGAACATGCCGCTCAATGCAGTCAACACGACGACGGTCAACGACGCGCCTACTGGCCGTACGCTGCATGGTCTTTTGAACGTTACGCAGTCGTTCGGCAAGTCGCCGTTGTGGGACAACATGTTCCTGCAGGCGGAATTCTCGTTCAATCAGTTGTTGAGCGTGCAGTCGAATGCGGGAAATTTCGCTAATTCCAGCTATGACACCACGGGCCAGTGTTCGGCATCGGGCAATTCTGCATTCAATAACTGCTCGACGCGCTTCTGGGCCGGTCTCGGCATCGGTGCGAGCCCGCAGTGGTATCAGGTATTCCCTGGGGTCGACCTGACGATGCCGCTGTTCGTCAATCTGAACCTGAAGGGCTACTCGTCCGTTATCTCGCCGGCCGCCGAGGCGCAAGGCCAGAATACGTTCGTGGTCGGGCTCGACTTCACGATCTACAACAAGCACGAGGTGGACATCACCTACACCTATTACATGAACAAGAAGGGGTACTCGACGGCGGGCGCCGCGACGGCTCTCGGCGCGCCCTACAGCGACAAGTCCTGGCTCGGTATCACGTATCAGACAACGTTTTGATAAAGATGGAGACAGCTGTGAAAAGATTCCCAAAGCTTCTTAAAACGCTTGCGGTTCTTGCGGCAATCTGGGCTTCGCCATACACGCTAGCCGCCGATAGCGGATTGACGCCGTTTGGCGCCGAGATCGCAGGAAACAAGGACGGGACAATTCCTGCCTATACTGGGGGCATCACGCAGGCTCCGGCCGGATTCAAACCGGACTCAGGAAAATGGGCGGATCCGTTTCCCGGTGAAAAACCCATTCTCCAGATCACGGCACAAAACTACGAGCAATACGCGGACAAATTAAGTGCGTCGGCAGTCGAATTATTCAAACGCTATCCGACTTACAGGATGGATGTCTATCCGACTCACCGCAGCGTTTCGTATCCCGACTGGTATTTGGAGAACTCCACCAGGAACGCTCAAACCGCGAAGCTTGAAAAGAACGGCCTTTACCTATCCGGAGCATTTGGCGGAAAACCGTTTCCGGTGCCGAAGAATGGGCAGGAAGCGTTGTGGGACTGGGAGTTGCGTTACGTCGGTACGATCCAACGCAATAACGTGAAAACGTGGTTGGTGGACTCGAGTGGTACGCCGATCCTTGCGGCGCAATTCAAGAGCTCCCTCTATTACCCGTACTTCGATATCAAGAAGGAGGATGAATTCCGGAAAAAAGCGGGCCTCGCAAACTGGTATTACGTGTACAACGACTACGCGGCACCGGCGCGCTTGATTGGCGATACGACCCTCTTCTGGTACTTCATGGACACGGCGGATCATGATCAGCAGTCCTGGGAATACAACCCGGGGCAGCGTCGTGTGCGGGTGGCGCCGGATCTCGCCTACGATACGCCGAACCCCGGCTATTCGGGGGCAATCACGATGGATGACATCCAGTTGTTCTATGGACGGATCGATCGCTGGGACGCCAGGCTCGTGGGCAAGAAGGAGATGTACATCCCGTACAACGACTACAAGCAGCAGTATGAAACGCCAGCGAGCAAGATCCTCACACCACATTTCGTCAATCCGGATCACGTACGCTGGGAGCTTCACCGTGTGTGGGTCGTTGACCTGAAGCTCAAGTCGGGTGCGCGCCACGTCTACGGCCGCAAGATGCTCTACCTGGATGAAGATGGCGGTGGCGGGATGATGGACGCTTACGACCAGTCGGGCAAGCTCTATCGCGGTGGATTCGAGACGACGGTGCCCGCCTACGACTACAAGGTTCCGTATTCACTCGGCAACTGGTTTTACGACTTCAATAGCGGCATTTACATCTTCGGCAGTCACCCTGCTGAGACGCCGGGGATTCTCTTTAACGTGAGCTTCCCGTCCGACTACTACACACCGGAACGCATGCAGTCTGCGGGTGTGCGCTAATTGCCTGCCGATGTAGGGGTGAGGTAATTAGTAGCGTCCTGCCTGGCCCCGCCGGGCAGGACGCTTCGGCAACGAAGTTCTACATGGGTGTTGGGTATCGAAAGTAGCGTTGTTGCTTTTGGTTCTGAGTTATTCAGGAAAGGGATGGTGAAGGCTTTGAAGAAGCCCCGGATGTTGATGAAGGCGCTAGCATTTGCAGCGGCTGTTTGCATGGCGCCGATGGCTGGCGCGCTTGAGAACGGGATGACGCCATTCGGCGCGCAAATTGCCGGCAGCAAGGACGGGGCGATTCCTGCGTACACGGGCGGAATTACGCAGGCGCCGGCGGGTTTTAAGCCCGACTCGGGAAAGTGGGCGGATCCGTTTGCTGGTGAGAAGTCGACGATGCAGATAACGGCACAAAACTACCAGCAATACGCCGACAAATTGAGTGCCAGTTCGGTCGAGCTGTTCAAGCGCTACCCGACGTACCGCATGGATGTTTACCCGACGCACCGTTCCGTCTCGTACCCGGACTGGTATCTGGCGAATTCGGAAAAGAATGCGCAGAGTGCGAAGCTCGAAAAGAACGGTCTGTTCGTGGCAGACGCATTCGGCGGAAAGCCGTTTCCTGTGCCCAAGAATGGGCAGGAAGCGATGTGGGACTGGGAACTGCGCTACGTCGGTACGGCGCAGCGCAACAATGTAAAGACGTGGCTCGTCGACACCAGCGGCACGCCGATCCTCGCGGCTCAATTCAAGAGTTCGATTTACTACCCGTATTTCGACCTCAAACAGGAAGATGCATTCAAGAAGAAGGGTGGCACTGCCGTCTGGCAGTACATCAACAATGATTTCGTAGCGCCGGCGCGAATGATTGGTGATACCACGCTTTACTGGTTCTTCACGGACACTGCGGATCACGACCAGCAATCGTGGGAGTACAACCCCGGTCAGCGTCGCGTACGAGTGGCGCCGGACCTGGCCTATGACACTCCGAACCCCGGCTACTCGGGCGCGATCACGATGGACGACATTCAGTTGTTCTACGGGAAGATCGATCGCTGGAACGCGAAGCTGATCGGCAAGAAGGAGATGTACATCCCGTACAACGACTACAAGCAACAGTACGAGACGCCTGCGAGCAAGATCCTGACGCCGCATTTCGTGAATCCCGACGATGTGCGTTGGGAACTGCACCGGGTGTGGGTTGTGGAATTGACGCTCAAGCCGGGCTCGCGCCACATCTACAGCAAGAAGACGATGTACTTCGACGAGGACGGCGGCGGCGGAATGATGGACGCGTACGACCAGTCGGGCAAGCTCTATCGTGGGGGCTTCCAGACTACGGTGCCTGCGTACGATTACAAAGTGCCGTATTCGCTGGGCAACTGGTTCTACGACTTCAATAGCGGTGTGTATATCTTCGGAAGCCATCCGGCCGAGTCGCCAGGCGTCTTCTTCAATAGCAGCTTTTCGCATGACTTCTTTACGCCAGAGCACATGCAGTCAAGCGGTATCCGGTAGTACGCGGTAAAGCAGTAAGCGCAGCAAACTTGCAGTGCCGGTCCGACCCGGCACTGCACGCCAAAATTACATAAAGCCCAGGACAGTTCGCGGAGTCGATCGGCAGTAACTGTGAAGGAGACGCAATGCGCAATACCATGTTTCGTTGGCTCGCCCTGGTGGCGGCAGCAGGCCTCGCGAGCAGTGCGGTTTATGCGGGGTTTGCCGACCCGATGCACTCGCCGGCAATCACCAACCCACGCGCTGCACACGAACCCGTGATGGCCGTTGCCCAGGCCGGGCAGCGACTGGTCGCGGTGGGGCCACGCGGCGTCATTCTCGTCTCGGACGACGACGCGGCGCACTGGCGCCAGGTGAACGTGCCAGTGAGCGCCGATCTTGTTGCGGTGACCTTCAAGTCCGCGACGCTGGGCTGGGCGGTCGGACACGATGGGGAGGTGCTCCATACGGTCGATGGCGGCAATACCTGGACGCGCCAGCTTGACGGCGAGCAGGCCGCGAAGCTGATGACCGACTATTACGCGAAGCAGCAGGGCGATTCGCCGGACTTGAAGGCCTCGCGCGAGGAGGCCCAGCGCTTCGTGGCCGACCAGGGCGGACGTCCTTTCCTCGACGTCTGGTTCGACGACGAGCGCTCGGGCTGGGTCATCGGTTCGTTCAACATCATTTTCCATACCGAAGACGGCGGCAAGAGCTGGGTTCCATGGTTTGACCGCGTCGACAACCCGGACGCCCTGAACCTGCATGCGATGCGGCGTATTAACGGGACGCTCTATATCGTGGGCGAGCAGGGCCTGCTGCTCAAACTCGATCCCGACAAGCAGCGCTTCGTTGCGGTGTCCTCGCCGTCGAAGGGCAGCCTCTTCGGACTCGCCGCGGCTGGCAACGCGATGGTCGTGTACGGCCTGCTCGGCAACGCCTACCGCTCCACCGATGGCGGCGCCACCTGGAGCAAGATCACGCTGCCAACCGGCGCGAGCATCCTCGCCTCAGCCGAGCTCCCGAATGGTCGTCTGCTGCTGGCCACGCAGGCCGGCGAGCTGCTCGAGAGCACCGATCAGGGCGCAACGTTTCACACACTGGGCGCGAGCCAGCCGGGCGGGGTCTTCGCCATGGCGCTGCGCGACGACACCGCGGTGCTGGCCGGCGCAGCCGGCCTGACGCGGGTCAATTTGGCGAAGTCGCAATAAGGGGGAGCAGACATGGCTGGCGGCAACAATGCCCAATTCGACAAGATGCCCGTCGTGGCGGATCTTGCCCAGTTCGATTCGCGTTCTGGCAATGCGCTCGAGCGGCTGATCTTCAACCGGCGTCCCTGGCTGATGATCATCTGCGCGATCATCACCGCGGTGCTCGGGTTTCAGGCGATGCGGCTCGATGTCAATGCGAGTTTCGAGAAGATGATTCCGCTCTCGCATCCGTACATCAAGAACTATCTTGCCAACAAGGCGGACCTGAAGGGACTCGGCAACTCGCTGCGTATCGTCGTCGAGAATCCTTCCGGCGACATCTACGATCCGAAGTACCTTGCGGCACTGCGTCGCATCAACGATGCCCTGTTCCTGATTCCAGGCGTTGATCGCCCGGGTGTGAAATCGCTGTGGATGCCGATCGTGCGCTGGAACGTGGTGACCGAGAAGGGCTTCGCGGGCGGTCCCGTGATGCCGGACGGCTTCGACAGTTCGACTCAGGCGATTACACAGCTGCGTACGAACGTGGCGCGGGCCAATATCGTTGGCAGCCTCGTGTCCAACGACCTGCATTCGAGCATGATCCAGCTGCCGCTGCTGGACCACTACGCCGATACGGGCAAGGCGCTTGACTACGCGAAGCTCTCGCACCAGATCGACGAGGTCATCAAGACCGAAGGCCGGGGCGAGGTGCGCGTGCACGTGGTGGGCTTCGCCAGGCTGATCGGAGACCTGATCGCGGGTCTGAAGCAGGTGGCGATGTACTTTGGTATCGCCGCGGCGATTGCGCTCACCGTGATCTTTCTGTACACCCGCTGCTATCGCAGCACGCTGCTGGTGGTGGCCTGCTCGCTCATCGCCGTGGTCTGGCAGCTGGGCATCATCAGCACGCTCGGCTACGTGCTTGATCCGTATTCGGTGCTGGTGCCGTTCCTCGTGTTCGCGATCGGCGTGTCGCATGGCGCGCAGAAGATGAACGGCATCACGCAGGACATCGGGCGCGGCACGCACCGCTACGTGGCTGCGCGCTACACGTTCCGGCGGCTCTTCCTGGCCGGACTCACGGCGCTGCTCGCGGACGTCGTCGGCTTCGCCGTGCTGATGGCGATCGACATTCCGGTGATCAAGGACCTGGCCTTCACGGCGAGCGTGGGCGTGGGTGTGCTCGTCTTCACGAATCTGCTGCTGCTGCCGGTGCTGCTCTCGTATGTGGGTGTGAGTCCGTCGGCGGCACGTCGCAGCGTGCGTGGCGAGCAGAACGACGAACGCGGCACGTCGTCCGCGGGTGCGCTCTGGAACCTGCTGGACCGGTTCACCGAGCGCCGCTGGGCGGTGGGCGCGATCGTGTGCGCGGCGGCGCTCACGGCAGTCGGCTGGTCGATCAGCCAGCACCTGCAGATCGGCGACCTGGATAGCGGCGCACCGGAGCTGCGCCCGAACTCGCGCTACAACCTCGACAACGCGTACATCAACGCGCACTTCGGGCTGTCGAGCGATCTGTTCGTGGTGGTCGGCAAGTCGTCGCACGGCACCTGCGACGCGAACAACTTCCCGCTCGTGCTGGAGGCGGACCGCCTTGAGACCGCACTGCGCGGCGTTCCGGGCGTGCAGACGACGACCTCGGTGGGTGGCCTGACGCGCTGGATGACCTCGGGCTTCTACGAAGGCTATCCGAAGTGGTACACGATCGACCGTGTGCCGTCGATCATCAACAAGACGGTCTGGCAGATCCTGCTGGACCATCCGGACCTGATCAGCCAGACGTGCGGTACGGCGCCGGTCATTGCGTATCTGACGGACCACAAGGCGGCAACGCTCTCGCGAGTGATGGACGTGGCAGAGGAGTTCGCGAAGGCGCACAGTGATGCGGACCACCAGTTCCTGATGGTGGCGGGCTCGGCAGGTATTGACGCGGTGACGAACGTGGTTGTTGCGAAGGCGAACCGCACGATGCTGTTCATGGTGTACGCGGCGGTGATCCTGCTGTGCTTCATTACGTTCCGCAGCTGGCGCGCGGTGGTTGTGGCGGTCGTTCCGCTCGGCATCACGTCGGTGCTGTGCGAGGCGCTCATGGTTAAGCTGGGTATTGGCGTGAAGGTGGCGACGCTGCCGGTGATTGCGCTGGGGGTGGGGATCGGCGTGGACTACGCGCTGTACCTGCTGAGCGTGCAGCTTGCGTACCAGCGCACAGGGCAGCCGCTAAAGGTGGCCTACCGCCACGCGGTGCAGTTCACGGGCAAGGTGGTGGCGCTGGTGGGTGTGACGCTGGCCGCGGGGGTGGTGACGTGGGCGTTCTCGCCGATCAAGTTTCAGGCCGATATGGGGATCCTGCTCACGTTCATGTTCCTGTGGAACATGATTGGCGCGCTGATCCTGATCCCGGCGCTGTCGCACTTCCTCTTGCAAGGGATTTCCCGCAAGGCAGTGGCGAAAGCCGCGGCGGCGGGTTCGTCGCAGGTCGAAGCCTGCAACGGCGAGGCGACACTGCGGTCGTGACCGTGTGGCATGTGCCGCGTTACGCGGCACATGCCCGCAGAGCGAATGTAGCGGCCCGCCATCTGCGAAGATGGCGGGCCGAATTGCGTGCAAGACAGGAGACGTCGGGGCGGACAGTGCTGGGCAGGCCTACACCACGGACATCGAGAAGCTCAGGATCTCCGAGACGCCGCCGTCCACCATCAGCATCTGGCCATTCATGTAGGAGCAGGCCTCGGAGGCGAGAAACACGGCTACGCCGCCGAGTTCTTCCGGGTTCCCCCAGCGTCCAACTGAGATATGCGAGCGGACGACCTCCTTCATTTGCGGATTCGATGTAACGGGCTCGGCCATATCGGTGAGGAAATAGCCGGGACAGATACCGTTGCAACGAATGCCGTGGCGGCCCAACTCCGCGCCGAGCGATTTCGTGAGCCCGGCGACAGCGTGCTTGCTGGCCACGTACGCCTGGAGCTTCTCCCGGCCGAGCACCGAAACGTAAGAGCCCACGTTGATGATGCGTCCGTGCCCACGTTCGATCATGGGACGTGCGACTTCCTGCGCGAGCAAATACGCGGCCGTGACGTTGGTATCCATCGTCCTTTGCCACATTTCGACGCTCGACTGGAGAAAATCGCTCCATTCGCAAATGCCGGCATTGTTGAGCAGGACGTCGATGCGTCCATGACGCGCAAGGACGTTGCGCACGCCGTTTCTGATCGCGTCTTGATCGGTGAGATCGAACGGTTCGATGTCGACGCTGCCGCCCGTCTTACGGATCGACTCCGCAGCGGTTTCGAGGCTCTCGCGCGATCGCGCGCAAAGAATGACGGTCGCACCTGCCGACGCCAACGCGCTTGCCATAGCGAAGCCAAGGCCGCGTGACGCACCGGTGACGAGCGCAATCTGTCCTTCCAGTGAAAACAGTTTCATAGTCTGACTCCCATCGATCATGCAGCGGCTGCCTGCTGGTGGCGAATGACGATCTTGCCGAAATGCTGCTGGCTTTCGAGGTGCCGCAGCGCATCCGGTACGTGTGCAAAGTCATAAACCGAGTCGATGACCGGCCGCAGTTTGTGCACGCCGATCGCGCGATTCATCGCTTCGAAATCCTGACGGGAACCGACGCGGATCGGCGCGATCGACAGGCCACGCGTGAAGAATCCCTCGCCCGGAGAGGGGGCGCCGGTTAGCAGCCCCACGACGCTGATCCGGCCGCCGTCCCGAGTGGCGGCAACGGAATTGCCGAACGTTTGCGCGCCGCCCACCTCGACGACGAGATCGACGCCCAGCCCATCGGTCAGGTGCAGCACGGCGTCATCCCATTGCGGCGTTTCGCGGTAGTTGATCGTGGCGTCGGCGCCTAGTTCTGCTAGGCGTTTGAGCTTCGCATCGCTCGACGAGGTGGCGATCACGCGAGCGCCGAACAGACGCGCAAGCTGCAGCGCGAAAATCGATACGCCGCCTGTACCTTGCACGAGGACGGTTTGGCCCGGCAGAAGGGGCGCATGCTCGCACAATGCGTTCCATGCGGTGACGGCGGCGCAGGGCAGCGTTGCAGCCTCTTCGTCGGACAGATGATCCGGAACGCCAACCAGTTCTTCCTCGCTCAACACCGCCTTGTCGCGCAGCATGCCTTCCACAATCGCGCCGCGGCCCAGGATATCCGCGTGTTGCGGGCGCGCGCCGCCGTGCCAGTTTTCCGCGAAGTTCGCCATCACCCGGTCGCCGGGCTTAAAGCGCCGAACGCCCGGGCCTACCGCAAGCACGACGCCCGCGCCGTCTGAGGCAGGAATGAAGTCGGGCGCCATCCAGTCGCGAAATGCGCCGTTCATCAGCAGCAGTTCGCGGAAGTTCAGCGAACTTGCATTGACCTGCACGAGGACTTCACGAGCGCCGGGCGGCGGCGGATCGGGTTCCTCGCGTAGCGCCAGACCTGAAATGCCCTCAAAACGCTCGCATCGATAGAGCTTCATTCGTCGTCTCCATGGTGGTGAACGAGGGTGCCAAATTCGTTGCCGAACGACGCCTTGTTCATTCTTCTCGTTGACAGCCGTAAAAAGATGAGTTCAGAATATAGAACATTGTTCAACAAAGCGTTCGGAGCGTCAAATTGAAGATACTGGTCGCGGTGAAGCGCGTGATCGACTACAACTTGAAACCGCGGGTGAAGGCCGACGGTTCGGGCATCGATCTGGCCAACGTGAAGATGGCCATGAACCCGTTCGATGAGATCGCGGTGGAGGAGGCGGTGCGCCTCAAGGAAGCGGGCGTCGCGAGTGAAGTCGTCGTGGTATCGGCGGGGACCGCGCAATCGCAGGAGGTGTTGCGCACGGCGCTCGCCATGGGGGCGGATCGCGCAGTGCTCGTCGAAAGCGATGCCGACCTGCAACCTCTCGCAATCGCCAAACTGCTGAGCGCCGTCGCCGCGCGGGAAAACCCGCAACTGGTGTTGCTCGGCAAACAGGCCATCGACAACGACGCCGGCCAAACCGGTCAGAAGCTCGCCGCATTGCTCGGCTGGCCGCAAGCGACATTCGCGTTCAAGACGGAAGTAGACGGGCAGCAATTGCTCGTCACGCGTGAGATCGACGGTGGGCTCGAACGCGTCGCGCTCGATTTGCCGGCTGTTGTCACGACGGATCTGCGCCTGAATAGCCCGCGCTACGTGACGTTGCCCAACATCATGAAGGCGAAGAAGAAGCCTCTTGAGACGCTGAGCCCCGAGGCGCTGGGCGTTGACGTCGCGCCGCGTTTGAAGGTTCTCGAAGTGACTGAGCCGCCGGCGCGCAAAGGCGGCGTAATGGTTACGGATGTTGCAGCGCTGATTGAAAAGCTTCGAAATGAAGCGAAGGTGATCTGATCATGACTATTCTCGTTATCGCCGAACACGACAATGGAACCCTCAAGCGCGCCACGCTCAACGCCATCACGGCGGCGGGCGCGGCGGGCGGCGACATTCATGTGCTGGTGGCGGGCCATGGTGCAGCGGCAGTGGTAGAACAAGCAGCGAACGTTGCCGGCGTCGCCGAGGTGCTGGTGGCGGACGCGCCGGAATACGCGCACGGGCTGCCGGAAAATCTCGCCGCGCTCGTTGTTTCGGTGGCCAGCAGCTATACGCACGTGGTCGCCGCGTCCACGGCCGTGGGCAAGAACTTCATGCCCCGCGTGGCGGCGTTGCTCGACAGCGCGCAGATTTCCGATGTCGTCGCCATCAAGGCGCCCGATGTTTTCGTGCGCCCGATCTACGCGGGCAATGCACTCGCAACGGTGCAATCGTCCGATGCCATCAAGGTCATCACGATTCGCCCGACCGCTTTCGATACAGCGGCCACCGGTTCTAGCGCTGCGCCCTCGCGCGCGGTTGCCGCCGCACCGGCCTTCGATAAGGCTCGTTTTGTCGGTCAGGAACTCACGAAGTCGAGCCGGCCGGAGCTTTCTGCGGCAAGCATCGTCGTTTCGGGTGGTCGCGGGATGCAGAACGGTGACAACTTCAAGCTGCTCGATGCGCTCGCGGACAAGCTCGGCGCCGCCGTCGGCGCTTCGCGAGCGGCGGTCGACGCCGGCTTCGTGCCGAACGACTATCAGGTCGGTCAGACCGGCAAGATCGTCGCGCCCCAGTTGTATATCGCCGTGGGCATCTCGGGAGCCATTCAGCACCTTGCGGGCATGAAGGACTCGAAAGTCATCGTCGCCATCAACAAGGACAGCGAGGCACCGATTTTTCAGGTGGCCGACTACGGTCTCACCGCCGATCTCTTCGAAGCGGTGCCGGCGTTGACCGCGGCGCTCGATTGACGTTCGCCCGATTGACGTTCGCCCGGATTGACAGCAATCCGGGCGCGAGCCTAGCATCTGAACGCCGTTCACGGAAATTGCACCAATAGTTGCATATTGGCTACCGAGCAGGCTGCAAGTCGAGCGGCCGCTACATAAAAAGCCGGAACCGGCGCCTACGCCGGCCATATCACGAAGGAGATATCAATGGGTAACAGAGGTCCCGCTTCGGGTGAACACACGGTCCGACTCGATTTCGTCCCGAAGGACAGTTACCTGTCGAAGCAGTTTCTCGAGCAGGAGAACGAGCGCCTGTGGCCGCGCGTATGGCAGGTTGCCTGCCGGCTGGAAGAGATTCCCAACGTTGGCGACTACGTGACCTTCGATGTGGCGGGCGAGTCGATCATCGTCGTGCGAAAGTCGGCTGAAGAGATCAAGGCCTTTTTCAACGTCTGCCAGCATCGCGGGCGCCGCTTGACCAACGGTTGCGGCAAGGCCGCGAAATTTCACTGCGCCTATCACGGTTGGCAGTGGAATCTGGATGGCAGCGTGGCGCGTGTGCTCGACCGTCAAGACTGGGAAGGCTGTTCGGAAATGGCTGATGGCGACCTCCGTCTCACCGACGTGCTGGTGGACACGTGGGGCGGTTTCGTTTTCATCAACATGGACCCGAACGCCGAGCCGCTTGCTAAATTTCTCGATCCGGTGCCGGAAATCACGAACTGCTTCGAGTTCGAGAAGATGCGCTACCGCTGGTACAAGTCGATTCGCTTGCCGTGCAACTGGAAGGTCGCGCTCGAGGCGTTCAACGAGGGCTATCACGTTGCGGCGACGCATCCGCAACTGCTCGACATTGCCGGCGACGACGTGACGCGCAGCTTTGCCTACGGCCGCCACGGCATGTTCGGGTACTCGACGGCCACGCGCATGATCGGTGCGCCGTCGCCGCGCACCGGTAAGCCGATGCCGGAGGACGTACGCCAGGGGCTCGTGAACTTCTTCCGTGTCATGGAAGAGACCCTCAAGGCGATCAACACCGCTCGCGACTATGAAGCCGCGAAGCGCCTGATGCATGAAATGTCGCCGTCGGGCAACCAGTTCGAAGTCCTTGGGAAAGCGATGGAATTCCAGCGCGAAGCGGCCATTGCCGAAGGCGCGGGTTGGCCCGAGATCACGTTCGAGCAGCTCGGTCGCGCCGGTGCGGACTGGCACGTGTTTCCGAATCTCGTGTTTCTCCCGTACCCCGACGGCGCGCTGTTCTATCGCGCGCGGCCGGACGGCGACAACCCCGATTCGTGCATCTACGACATCTGGTCGCTCCAGCGCTTCGCGCCGGGCGCGGAGCCGCCTTTGAAGCGTGAGTTTTATTACGGCGTGGACGACTGGAAGGAGAACGCGCAGGAGAACTTCGGCCTGATCCTGTGGCAGGACTTCCAGAACATGACCAACGTGCAGCAGGGCATGAAGTCGCGCGGGTTCAAGGGTTCGCGCACGAATCCGCTGCAGGAAACGTCGGTGTCGAACTTCCATCGCGCGCTGCGCGAATTCATCGCGCAGGAGGAGTGATGTCGGGGACCTGGGACGCAAGCTACGATTTCGTGGTGGTCGGAAGCGGTGGCGGTTCGATGTGCGCGGCGCTCGCATGCAAGTCAGTGGGCAAGGACGCGCTCATCATCGAGAAGCTGCCGAAGGTCGGCGGCTCGACCGGTTATTCGGGCGGGGTGTGGTGGCTGCCGAACAATCACGTGATGAAGCGCCACGGCGTGAGTGATTCATATGAACGCGCGCGCCAGTATTTCGACGCAGCGGTGACGTATCAAGGCCCCGGCACATCGGAGGCGCGACGCGAGGCATATTTGCGCACTGGCCCGAAAATGGCCGAGTTTCTCGAGCAGCAGGGCATGCAGTTCGTGTACGCGGATGGCTGGTCCGACTACTACGACACGCTGCCCGGCGGCGAGCCGCGTGGCCGTTCGCTGCTGGCGAAGCTGTTCGACGTGAAGGAGCTGGGCGAATGGGCGCCGCGCCTGTCGCGCTACAAAGGCCCTTCGATGCCGGCCAACTCGGACGAGTATCCGGAACTCTTTCTGATGAAGCGGACGTGGGGCGGCAAGCGCAAGGCGATGCAGCTTGGCGGCCGCATGCTGTATCAGAAGATCACGGGCAAAGAGCTGGTCGCCAACGGCGCGGCAATTCAGGGGCGCATGCTGCAGATGGCGTTGCGCGCGAACGTGCCGATCTGGACCGACACGCCGGTGCGTGAACTCATTGTCGAGGACGGGCGTGTGACTGGCATCGTTGCGGTCCGCAGCGGCCGCGAGATGCGCATCCAGGCTCGCGAAGGCGTGCTGCTCAACACGGGCGGATTTTCACACAACGCGGAAATGCGCCGCAAATACCAGCCGCAGCCTTCATCAGCGGATTGGACGAATGCGAATCCGGGCGATACCGGCGAAATCCTGCAAGCCGCCATCGCGCTGGGCGGCGCCGTGGACTGCATGGAGGAAGCGTGGTGGGTCGTGACGTCACTCGGCCCCAACGAAGAGTTGCCCGAGGGCGCACGCGCACCGGACGGTTCGCCGCTGCCGTTCATGCATCACCTCGATCTCTCGCTGCCGTTTTCCATCATGGTTGATCAGGATGGCGAACGCTTCTGCGACGAAGCGGGTGCCTACATGGAAATCGGCCAGCGCATGTACCAGCGCCACAAGGACACCGGCAAGGCCGTGCCCGCGTGGGTCGTCATGGACAGCCGGCAGCGCAGGTACTACCCATGGGGCACCGCCATGCCGGGGCAGATTCCACAGAAGTGGCTCGACAGCGGCTACATGATCAAGGCCGATACGCTTGAAGAACTGGCGGCGAAATGCAATATCGACCGCGCCGGTCTGCTCGAGACGGTCAAGCGCTTCAACGGCTTCTGCGAAACGGGCGTCGACGAAGACTACGGGCGTGGTTCGCGTGCATTCGATCGCTGTCACGGCGACCCGACCATCAAGCCGAACCCGAACCTCGGGCCGATCGAAGAGGGACCGTTCTACGCCGTGCGCATGTACCCCGGCGACGTAGGTACGGCGGGCGGCCTCGTGACCGACGAATACGCTCGCGTGCTCAGGGACGACGGTTCGCAGATTTCCGGCCTGTACGCCACCGGCAACTGCACGGCATCCGTGGTCGGACGATGCTATCCGGGCGCCGGCAGCAGTATCGGCGCGTCGTTCGTATTCGGTTATATCGCGGCGCTGCATGCTAGCGGCGCGCAAAAGATCTGGTGAGACAGGAGAGATACGAATGAATGCCTATCAGCCGCCCAGCAGTGAAGTCCTGGTCGATATATACCGGCGCATGGTACTCATCAAGCAGAACGATGAGCGCTTTCGTGCTGTCATCAAGTCCGGCAGGCTGGTCATGCCGTATTACTCGCCGCGCGGCCAGGAAGTGATTCCCTCGGCGATGTCGGTGTGCCTCACGGACGACGACTACATCTGCACGATCTACCGCGGCGTTCACGACATGATCGCCAAGGGCGTGCCGCTCAAGGAACTGTGGGCCGAACTCGGCGGCCGCGTGACGGGCACCTGTAAGGGCAAGGGCGGCCCGATGCACGTCACCCATCCCGCATCCGGCGTCATGGTGACCACGGGTATCGTGGGCAGTTCGATGCCCATTGCGAACGGTCTCGCGCTTGCAGCGCAGATTCGTGGCGAGCCGCGGGTGGCCGTGGCTTATTTCGGCGACGGCGCTTCGAATATCGGCGCCTTCCACGAGTCGCTGAATATGGCGTCCGTATGGAAGTTGCCGGTGATCTTCGTGTGTCAGAACAACGGCTACGCCGAGCACACCAAATACGCCTACGGCACTTCTGTGGCGAATATCGCGCAACGTGCCGTCGCTTATCAGATGCCCGGCGTAACGGTCAACGGCAACGATCCGATCGCGATGCACAAGGCGGCACACGAGGCGGTCGATCGCGCGCGCAACGGCGGCGGGCCGACGCTCATCGAAGCGAATACCTTTCGCTTTCAGGGGCACGTGTTCGGGGACCCGGACGCGTATATGGACAAGCACGAAAAGGCGGCCTGGGTCGCCAGGGACCCCGTGCCGCTCTTCCGGCAGTGGCTCATCGACGCGAAGCACGCAACCGAAGAGCAACTGGCCGCGATGGAATCCGATCACGAGGCGCAGATCGATGCTGCTGTCGAATTCACGTTGTCGAGCGAATATCCCGATGTTGCGGAGCTTCGGCGCGACATCTTCAAGGACGAGGTGATCGCATGAGCCAGGCACCCACGAACATCAACACCATCCAGGCCGTCAACTACGCGCTCGACGACGCAATGGCCTCCGACGCCAATGTGATCGTGCTGGGTGAAGACGTTGCCGATGGTCAGGAAGGCGGCATTGTCGGCGTGACGAAGGGACTCTCTTCGAAATACGGCACGTCGCGCGTGCGTTCGACGCCGATCTCGGAGCAGGCCATCATTGGCGCGGCGATCGGCGCGTCGATGGTCGGCATGCGTCCCGTTGCGGAAATCATGCTGATGAACTTCACGACGGTCGCGATGGACATGATCGTCAATCACGCCGCGAAGTTGCGCTTCATGTCCGGCGGACAGACCAACGTGCCGATTGTCATTCGCACCATGACGGGCGCGGGATTCGGCACGGGCGGCCAGCACGCCGACTACCTGGAGGCATGGTTCGCGCACGTTGCGGGCATCAAGGTCGTCGTGCCTTCCAACCCCGCCGATGCCTATGGCCTGATGCTGTCCTGCATCCGCGACGACGACCCGTGCCTCTTCATCGAGAACATGCCGACCTACTGGAATCCGGGCAATGCGCCGGAGCGCGGCGTGGCGATTCCGCTTGGCAAGGCCAACGTGGTGCGCGCAGGCGCCGACGTGACGGTGATCAGCTACAGCCGCCGCGTGCAAGAGGTCATGGTTGCGGCCGAGGCGCTTGCGAAGGACGGCATTGCCTGTGAAGTGATCGATTTGCGCACTGTCTCTCCTTTGGATACCGAAACGATTTTGACTTCGGTTGCCAAAACCGGGCGCGCCGTCGTCGTGCATGAGGCGGTCAAGCCGTTCGGCGTGGGTGCGGAAATCGCATCTCGCATTTACGAAGCCCTTTTCCGCGAACTCAAGGCGCCGGTGCAGCGCGTCGGCGCGCAATTCTGCCCCGTGCCGTTCTCCAAGCCGCTCGAAGACGCGTTCGTTCCGGGCGTGGCCGAAATCGAAGCGGCGGTTCGCGCCACGCTGAAATAACAGCGGCGCACCCCAAGGATTTTCATTATCAATAGAGCAAGGTCATGACCACACAAGTTCTGCTTCCCAAACTGGGTTTTTCGATGAACGAAGGCACGCTGGCCGAATGGCTGGCCGAAGACGGCGCGACCGTGAACGAAGGCCAGATTCTCTACGCGCTAGAGAGCGACAAATCGATTCAGGAAGTCGAGTCGCCTGCGTCGGGCACGCTGCGCATCGTTGCGCAGGTTGGCGAAGTGTATCCCGTCGGCACCCTGCTGGCGGAAATCGGCTGATCGGCTTCACGCCGTCAAGTACTTAAAGGTTGTTTGAGAGGCATCCGCGATGAGTGTCGAATCCGTTGCTAACCGGCCGCAGGCCAATGCGAATGCCGGACCCGGCGAACCCGTAACGCCCGCATTTGGTGCCAATTTGCCGCCCTGGCCGCAGGTCGACTTCGCCGAATTCGGCGAGGTGGAGGTCAAGCCGGTCTCGCGCATCCAGAAGCTCACAGGGGCTTTCCTGTCACGCAACTGGCTGACGATTCCGCATGTGACGCACCACGACGACGCGGATGTCACATCGCTCGAAACCTGGCGCAAGGCGCGCAACGAAGCGAATGCGGCTGTGAAGCTCACACCGCTCGTCTTTCTCATCAAGGCGGTGGTGCGCGCCTTGCAGGAGTTCCCGCAATTCAATGCCTCGCTCGACGGCGATGGCAAGAACCTCGTCCTCAAGAAGTATTTCCACATTGGAGTCGCTGTCGACACCCGCTTCGGACTGCTCGTGCCGGTGCTGCGCGACTGCGACAAGAAGAGCGTTGAAGAACTCGCAATCGAACTCGCGGCGATTTCACAGAAGGCGCGCGAAAAGGGCCTTTCGATGGCGGAGATGTCGGGCGGTTGTTTTTCGATCAGCTCGCTTGGCGGCTTTGGGGGTACGGGCTTTACGCCTATCGTCAATGCGCCGGAAGTGGCGATTCTCGGCGTGACCAAAACGCGACTCGCGGCTGCGCCCGCGGAAGACGGCGGTATTAGCTGGCGAAAGATGCTGCCCCTCTCGCTGAGCTACGACCATCGCGTGATCAACGGAGCCGACGCGGCGCGCTTCGCCGCATTCATCGGGACCGTGCTGGCCGATCCGCAGGCGCTGGCGGGCTCAAAAACGACGTGACAAAACAACGACGGGACTGAGATGAGAACCCTTGGCGAGATGATTGAGCGAAACGCTCGCTTGCATGCCGACCACACGGCACTCGTGTACGCCGAGCGCCGTCTGACGCACGCTCAGCTAGCGGAGCGGGCGCGCCGGTTTTCCGGAGCGCTGTATGAGCGCGGCCTGCGGCGCCAGGACCGGGTTGCGATCCTCGCGATGAATTGCGCGGAGTACTACGAGAGTTATCGCGCATGCGAGTGGGCAGGCTTTATTCTGGCGACGGTCAATTTCCGGCTGGCGCCTGCGGAGATTCTTTATATCCTCAAGGATGCGGCGCCCAAGGCGCTCGTCTTCGAGGCGCAGTACGCCGATGTCGTGGATGGGCTGCGTTCGCAATTGCCGGAAATCGAGCAGTACATCTGCATTGGGGACGCGCCGCAGTGGGGTGTTTCATTCGAAACGGTGATGGACGAAGGCCCTGTAGAAGGACCGCCGATCCGTTCGAACCCGGAAGACTACGCTTACCTGATGTACACGAGTGGCACCACTGGGCGTCCCAAGGGTGTCGTGCGCACGCACCACGCCATGTGCGTCACCGCGGAAAGTTGCGCGCTCGTTACGGAGTTCTCCGGCAACACGCGCGTGCTGCAAACGACGCCGGCGTTCCATGTCGGTGGAATTGGTTTCGTCAATTCGGTGGCCTGGATGGGCGGCACGACTGTCGTGCATCGCGGCTTCGAGCCGAAGCAGATGCTCGAAACGATCGCCGAAGAACGTATCACCTTCACGTTCATGGTGGCCGCCATGCTCCAGGCGGTGCTCGACGTGCCGGAACTGTCGAGCTACGACGTATCGAGTATCGAGAACATCGTCACTGCGGCCGCACCCGTGCCGCCGCCGCTGCTTTCACGTGGCATTCGGGTGCTCGGCCCCGTGTTTTCGGTCCAGTACGGCATGACCGAGAGCAACGCATGCTGGCTGCCTTCTCACGAGGTCAAGCCGCACGGCTCCCCGGAACAGGTTCGGCGTCTCGCATCGGTCGGGCGGCCGTGCCCCGGCATCGAACTACGCATCGTCGATGACCACGGCAACGACTTGCCGCAAGGTCAGACGGGCGAGGTATGGCTGCGCTCGCAGACGCAACTGAGCGGCTACTGGAACAACAGCGTCGCGACGGTGGAAGCACTGCGAGACGGCTGGTATCGCTCCGGCGACATGGGCTACCAGGACAAGGACGGCTATATCTTCCTCGTCGACCGCAAGAAGGACATGATCATTTCGGGCGGCGAAAACATCTACAGCCGTGAAGTTGAGGATGCACTGGCGGAGCACCCCGCAGTGGTAGATGTGGCCGTGATCGGGGTTCCACATGAGAAGTGGGGAGAATGCGTCAAGGCGATTGTCGTTCTGCGCCGGGGCGAACAAGCGAGCGAAGCCGAGCTGATCGAATTTTGTCGTGACCTGATCGCGAGCTACAAGTGCCCGAAAGCCATCGCATTTGTCGACGAACTACCGAGGTTGCCGACGGGCAAGATCAGCAAGGTGATTCTGCGCAGGCAGTTTGCCTGATGAACCGGGAATCGCCTCAATCAGAGAGAATCGATTATGGCCAAATGGCTCAAGAGTACGGAGTGCGTGCAGTTTGAAGTCGCGGAGCGCGTTGCGCGCATCACGCTCAATCGCCCGGACAAGCGCAATGCCATCAACAATCCGCTTCTGCAGGAACTCAAGTCAGCGTTGCTCGAAGCTGATGACCTGAAGTCGGTCAACGTAATCGTGCTTTCGGGAGCCGGCCGCGACTTCTGCGCAGGTTACGACCTCGTGACGACGTATACGGACCGGGCGGCGGAAGCTGTCGATCCGGGTGAGTATCGCGGCACGATTCGCAGTTTCGACGATGACTGCTGGTCGATGGAGCGGCAGGCGGAGACGGTCAATCTGATGGCCGAAATCCACAAGCCGATCATCGCGCAGGTTCACGGCAACTGTCTTGCAGGCGGCACGGATCTCGCGCTCGCATGCGACATGGTGATCGCTGCCGACAACGCGAGAATCGGTTTTCCCGCCACGCGCGCCAACGGCTCGCCCCCTGCGCATATGTGGTTCTATCACGTCGGCCCTCAGTGGGCGAAACGTCTGCTGCTTTCCGGAGACTCGCTCAACGGACGCGACGCGGCGAAAATCGGTCTCGTCATGGATGCGGTGCCGGCGGAGCAGCTCGAAGCGGAGGTAGGCGAACTGGCACGCCGCTTGTCTTTTGTCGATGCCGATCTGCTGGCGGCCAACAAGCGCATCGTGAACATTGGACTGGAGCTGGCAGGGTCGCGCACACTTCAGCGGCTCGCGGTGGAGAACGACTCGCGGGCTCACCAGAGCCAGGGGCCGCGCCGCGCGCAGTTCAAGGAAGACATGGAAGCGGTTGGGCTCAAGGAAGCGCTCAAGCGCCGCGACGAGCCTTTCGGTGACGGAATGATCCGCCTGCATGCACGTGGCAGTTGACGAACCCAACTCGAACGAAGATCCGAACATCATGGACGTTGAACTTACATTGAATGGCGCGGTTGCGACGCTGTGCCTGAATCGCCCCGAAAAGCTCAATGCGCTGACGCCGGAGATGCTGGAGCTGATTCTCGGCCACCTCGATCGCATTGAGCAGGACGCGGAGATTCGCGCCGTCGTTCTCACCGGAGCAGGCCGTGCCTTCTGCGCGGGTGCCGACATCAAGGGCAGCGGCGCCGCGCCGGCGCAGATGAGCGTCGCGCATGCGCGCGCGTCGATGGCTATCTATCAGAAGATCGCGCTCAGGCTTTACAACCTGAACAAGCCGATGGTCGCGGCCGTACGAGGGGTGGCCGTGGGTATCGCATGGAGTTTCGCGCTTTGTGCGGACCAGTTGATCGTTTCCGATACGGCGCAGTTCATTCCCGCATTCCTGATGCGCGCCACGCTGCCCGAAGGCGGCATGGTGCATCTGCTCGCGCGTCATTGCGGCGAGTTTCGCGCAAAGGAAATCATGTATTTGAATCGCAGGCTGACTGGCAAGGAAGCGCTCGATACGGGTCTCGCCAGTCACTTCGTCGAGGACGGCGATCTCGACGCGGCGGCCTCGAAGCTGGCCGGCGAACTCGCCGCAGGCCCGACCTTTTCGCTTGGCTTGACGAAACAGTTGTTCCGGTTGAACACCGGCAGCATGGAGGAGTTTCTGGCCCAGGAACTGAACGCGGTAGCGCTCGCGGTGAATTCGGAAGATGCGGCGGAGGGCCGGCTGGCGGCAAGAGAGAAGCGAGCGCCTGCCTTCAGGGGCCACTAGGCGGAGCATTCCATTCGCGCGAGCACGGCGCGTCCGGCCAGTCTGATATACGAGAGCGTAAGAGATTCAGGAGTCAGGCATGCATTTTGATTTTAGCAAGGAAGACGAATCGTTTCGTCAGGAAGTGAGGCAGTTCTTCAAGGAGCATGCGCCCGCCGATATTTCACACCGGTGGCGGGTGGGCGTGCATCCACCTGCGCGCGATGACATTCGCAGGTGGCAGCGCATTCTGTTCGAGCGCGGCTGGGGGGCGCCGCATTTGCCGGCGGCGCACGGAGGCACCGATTGGAGCGGATTTCGCAAGCATATCTTCATGGAAGAGCTGTACAACGCCGACGCCATGGACTATAGCTGGCAGTCCACGCATATGGTCGCGCCCGTCATCATCGCGTTCGGCTCGGATTGGCAAAAGGAGCGCTTCCTGAAGCCGCTCCTGTGTGGCGACGAGTTCTGGTGTCAGGGCTTCTCGGAACCCAACGCGGGCTCCGACCTCGCCGGATTGAGAACCACCGCGATACTCGACGGCGACGAGTACGTCATCAACGGCCAGAAGATCTGGACGAGCGACGCGACCATTGCCGACTGGGGATTCTTTCTCGTCAAGACCGATACGACCGTCAAGCCGCAGCGAGGAATCTCGTTCCTGCTCGTCAAGATGGACACGCCGGGTATCACCGTGCGTCCGATCGTGTCGATCGAGGGCGGCAGGGGACTGAACGAGGTGTTCCTCGAAAACGTCCGTGTACCGAAGGCTCATCTCGTGGGTGAGGCCGGCATGGGCTGGACCTATGCGAAGTACCTGCTCGAGAAGGAGCGCACGACGAGCGCGTTTTTGTATTTCAACAAACGTGAGTTGCAACGCGCGAAGGACATTGCGGCGCAGGAAACGGTCGATGGCGTGCGGCTGATCGATACACCCGGGTTTGCGCGCAAGGTTGCAGATATCGAAGCGGATCTTATGGCGCTCGAGTGGTCCGTGCTGCGCATCCTTGCCGAGGAGAAAAGCGAGCGCAATCTCGATGCCGTGGTGTCCGCGCTGAAGATCAGCGGATCGGAAATGCAACAGCGTGTGACGCAACTCCAGATGGATGCACTGGGTCCCCGCGTGATGCGCTTCGACGACCACAGCGGCGCGCATAGTGATCCTGCGGTCGACGAAAGCTGGCCCGACTACGTGGGCGGCCGCACGTCGGGCTATCTCATCGCTCGCGCATCCACCATTTATGGGGGCGCGCGCGAAGTGCAGAAGAACATCATCGCCAAACTCGCATTTGGACTGTAGCCATGGACTTCAACTTCTCCGAAGAACAATTGATGCTGAAGGATGGCGCGGAGCGCTACGTCCAGCAGGAGTATGGATTCGAGGCGCGCACGCACATCGCGGCGCAGCAGGAGGGCTTCAGCCGCGAGCATTGGCGCGCCTACGCCGAGCTAGGCTGGCTCGGGCTGACCATGCCGGAAGACATCGGCGGCCTCGGGTGCTCGTTTGTCGAAATGGCGATCCTGATGGAGGCGCTCGGTCGCGGCATGGCGCTCGAACCGGTCGTGCAAACGGCGCTGCTTTGCGCCACGATCATCGAACGCGGCGATGCGCGGACACAGCGCGAGACGCTGCTGCCCGCCGTCATCGAAGGCAAGCTGCTGCTTTCGCTCGCGGATAGCGAAGCGGGCAGCCGATACAAGGTGGGTTGCCACGCACGAACCCATGCTCGCAAGACGGCCACGGGTTACGTGATCAGTGGCGCGAAAACGCTGGTGGTGGCCGGTGACTCGGCAGATCAACTGCTCGTGACCGCGCGAGTGGAAAGCGCATCGCAAGGCGTAGGCGTCTTTCTTGTCGACCGTCGGGCTGCGGGCGTCACGTGCCGGTCGTATCGCTTGCTCGACGGCTCACGTGCCGCGGATGTCGACCTGCACAATGTCGAGGTCGGCGACGATGCATTGATCGTCGGACCGGAGCGCGCGCTGGAGGTGCTCACGCAGGCAACGGAGCTCGCCATTCTCGCGAGCGTGGCCGAGAGCCTCGGCATGATGGAAGCGGTGATGGCAATCACTTCGGAGTACATCAAGGGGCGCTCGCAGTTCGGCCAGCCCATCGGCAAGTTTCAGGCGTTGCAACATCGCATGGCCGAGATGTTCGTCGCCACGCAGGAGGCGCGCTCGATGTTGTACTGCGGGATCGCGCATCTCGACCGTCCGGCGGCCGAACGTAGCCGCGCCATCTCGGCGGCCAAGGCGGTTGCCGCGCGCGCCGCTCGCTTCGTTTGCGCGCAGGGCATCCAGTTGCACGGGGGTATGGGGCTCACCGAGGAATATCCGGTTGGCCATTACTTCCGCAAGATGACGATGATGGAGAAGATGTTCGGCGATATCGACTTTCATCTCGACCGCGTTGCGGCAAGCAACCGGATACCGGTAACGGCGTGATCCGGGAGGAGCAGATCGTGCAACGCGTGAAGGAAAAGATTGCGATTGTGACCGGGGCCGCATCCGGTATCGGCGCTGCCTGTGCCGCGAGGCTCGCGCAGGAAGGCGCCTTGCTGGTGGTGGCGGACCTGAATTTCGAAGGGGCACAAGAGCAGGTTCGCCGTATCAAGGATTCGGGCGGCCAGGCGGTGGCGGCGCGTGTCGATATCGGCGACGAAAGCTCGATCGATGCGTTGTTCGATCTCACGCTCAAGACGTGGGGCGGCCTCGATATCCTGCACAACAACGCCGCCGCCACGTCGCTCTCCAGTACGGTCGATGCGGCGATCGAGGCCATCGACGTCGCCGTCTGGGACGACACGATGCGCATCAATCTTCGCGGCACCATGCTGGCTTCGCGGCGTGCGCTGCCGCTCATGCGCTCGCGCGGCGGCGGGTCGATCATCAATACCTCTTCGGGCTCCGCCCAGGCGGGTGCGTTGGGGTACAGCGCCTATGGCGTCTGCAAGGCCGGTATCGATAATTTGACGCGCTACATCGCCGCGCAGCACGGCAAGGAGGGCATACGCTGCAACGCGATCGCTCCCGGGCTGATCGTCACGCCGGTGACTCAGGCGTACTACGCGGGCGAGCTCGGCGAAATGATGCTGAGCCACCATCTCACGCCTCGCCTTGGGCTGCCCGAGGACATTGCACACGCGCTCGTGTATCTCGCTTCGGATGAAGCGGCGTTCGTCACGGGCCAGGTGTTCAACGTCGACGGCGGATTGCTTTCGCACCAGCCGTACTATGCCGACGAAATCCGCGCACGCTCGGCCGCCACGGCCAACGCGGCGAAGGGGGCGGCATGACGACGGATTCCGCTCTGCTTGCGCGTATCGAACGTATCGAGGCGCAGCTTGCCATTCAACAGTTGCCGATACGCTACGCGCTGGCGGTCGATTCGCGCGATCTGGACAGCCTCGTGCAACTGTTTGCCGAAGACGTCAATTGCGGCAGATGGGGCGTGGGGCGCGCAGCGTTGAAGACGTTCTACGGTTCCGAGCATATTCTGCGGGGTTTTTATCGCAGCATTCACCAGATCTGCGGCCACGCAGTCGACTTCATCGATGCCGACCATGCCACCGGAAGCGTCTATTGCCGCGCGGAGCACGAGGACAACGGCTCATGGGTGGTGATGGCGATCTGCTATTTCGATCACTACGTGCGGCGCGACGGGCGATGGTATTTCGAGCGCCGTGAAGAGCAGCACTGGTATTCGACGGACTGGCTCTCACGTCCCGGTGCGCCGCGCTTTCAAAACTGGCCAGGCAAATATGAAGGCGACCGGTACCAGCCGCGTCTTCCGCAAGGCTTTCCGACGTGGGCGGCGTTCTGGAGCAAGAGCGAACAGCGCGCCATCGACGCGTTGACGAAGGCGCCGTAAGCGCCTTGCTTGCGCGAGTGTGTTACAGCGCCGCTTCCCCGCGCAAGAGCACATCGGCGCCTCCGTCGACGAACGGAACCTGGCCCACCATGTAGCCGTTGGCCGGACTGCCGAGAAACGCAAGGAGCGGAACGATCTGCTCAGCGCTTGCATAGTCCCGCACGGCGGTGGGCACGCCTGCAGCAAGCGCCTCGCGGCCCTCGGCGGTTTCCAGCAGCGGCGCGACCATCGGCGTCTTCACGATGCCAGGCGCGATCCCGTTTAGCAACACACCCTGGTCCGCCCAGCCGGGCAGCACTGCCGTGCGCCGTATCCATTGCGTCAGCGCGCGTTTGGACGACGCATAGCACTGCGGGCCGATTTTCGCGGCCTGTTCCCGCGCGGCGAGTTCGTCGCCGTTGAGGCACATCTCGACGAGGCGTGTGTCGACGGGATGAAGCGATGCGAGCGAGGAGATCACCACCGCGCGCGGCTGCTCTGCGCGATGCAGGAGCGGCAACAGTCGCGGCAGCAGATCGGCAACGCCGAAGTAGTTGACCGATACCAGCGTATCGCCAGCCACCGGCGGAGACACCCCCGCGCACGCGACCACCGCGTCGATCGACGGCGTGATCTGTTGTACGCGCGCGAGGAGCCCTGCGCGTTGCGCCGGGTCAGCGAGGTCCGCGCAAATTTCCGCATTGCTCAGATCGACGCCAATCACCCGTTCGCCGAGCACCGTCAAATGCCGGGAGAGCGCGGCGCCCATGCCTGAAGCGGCGCCAGTGATCAGCGTCGTGCGGGGCGTATTCGTACTCATGACGCTCAAGCCGCCGAGCCGGGCAGACGCACCACGAGGCCGTCCAGCTCCGGCGTCATGAAGATCTGACACGTCAGACGGCTGTTTTCGCGCACGTCCATTGCGCAGGTGAGCATGTCGACTTCGTAGGACTCGGCCGTCGGCATGTGGCCGCGCCAGCCTTCGTCGACGTAGGCGTGACAGGTGGCGCAACTGCAACTGCCGCCACAATCCCCAAGAATGCCCGGGACCTGGTTGTTCACGGCGGTTTGCATGACCGAGTCGCCAACATTGGCGCTTACGCTGGCTTCGCTGCCGTCCGGCTGGATGAATCGAATGAGCGGCATGGCTTCTGGACCTCTGAAAAATTAGTTGGACTGGGGAAGCAGACTTTTCAACGGGATCGACTCGTCGGCGAGATCGGCCGCACGAACCGGAATCTTCTCGGCGACGAACCGCTTTGCCAGCATGAATTCGGGCGCGCGGCTCACCGTATCGGCTGCGAGCATCACGCCATCCTTGAGGTAAAACGCCGAAAACGAGCGGGTCTCGGAACTGCCGCGCAGGACGAACTCGTCGTAGCCCTGGGACAACCCGACCATCTTGAGCTTCAGATCGTATTGATCGGACCAGAACCACGGCACGCTGTTATAAACACGCTCCTTGCCGCACAACGACGCTGCTGCGGTGCGGGCCTGCTCCAGCGCGTTGGGCACCGACTCCAGACGCAGGCGGCGGCCAAGCGCGGGATTGGGATGGTTGGTGCAATCGCCGACCGCAAAAATATCTGGATCGGAGGTGCGCGTATGCTCGTCCACCACAATGCCGTTGTCGACGGTGAGACCCGCTGCTTGCGCGAGTTCGGTGGCGGGCTCCAGTCCCACGCCGACGATGACGAGATCCGCTGCGACGCGCGTGCCGTCCGCGCAGCACACGGCGGCAACGGCGTCACCGGATGCGTCGAGTTCAAATCCGCTCACGATTGCATTTGTGCGGATGTCGACTCCGGCCTCGCGGTGCACTTTCTCGTAGAAGGTGGAAAGCTCCGGCGCCGTGACGCGCGCGAGTACGCGCGGCAACGCTTCGAGCACGGTGACGTGCAAACCGCGCTTCACGGCCACGGCAGCGACTTCGAGGCCGACATATCCGCCGCCGATGATCACGAGACGCGAGCCAGCATGAAACTGGTTTCGAATGCGCGCGACGTGATCGAGCGTGCGAAGGTAGTGAAAGTTCTGCAGCTTCTCGATAGCTTCGATACCCGGCAACGCGAGGCGCCGCGCGCGACCGCCGGTGGCCAGAACAAGCTTCGCGTAGCCGATTTCGCTGCCATTGGAAAGCGTGACCCGTTTCGCCTCGCGGTCGATGTGCTCCGCGCGCGTCTCGGGTATGAACTCGACGCGTGCCTTGTCGTATGTCGACAGCGGTTTCAGGTAAAGCTGCTCGGCGGTCGATTCGCCCGACAGGAACGCCTTGGACAGCGGCGGCCGCTGGTACGGCAAATGCGGCTCTTCGCCCACCATCACGATGCGCCCCGTCCATCCCTGTTCGCGAATCGCGGTCGCGCACTCTCCCGCAGCATGACCCGCGCCGACGATCAGCGCGGTGTTTTCTGCGTCTATAGCTGTCATAAAGCGAACTCCGTCTCGCACGGCCGCGGACTTCACGCGGCCCCAGTTATTCTGAATAATGTTCTAAATTGTGAACGACGGTCGGCGCGGCTGTCAATGCCAATCAACCCCGCTCACGAACCCCGTTGGGCCGGCGCGGAGTTGACCATCGCCTCGATGCCGCCAACCGCAAAGCGGATCAAATAGGTGCGCATACGCTCGATATGTTGTGCCGTGAGTGCGCGTGTTCCGGACCGCGCTTCCTTCGCGTACAGCTCGTTGAGCACCAGGTGAAACACGGACTCGACGAAATGCTGCACGAGTTCGACGGTTTCCCGTGAGGCGCGGGGGAGCGCCTTCGCGAAGGCGTCGCGGTAGCGCGCAGCCGCTGGCGCGTATTGATCGTAGAACGGCGCCGTGAGGTCGGGGCGCTCCAGAAGGCAGCCAATCTGGGTCAGCAGGCGCAGGTAGTTTTGCCACCCGGGGTCGCCGCTTTTCAGGTGCGCGAATGCCGGCGCGGAAAGCGCGGTCACGATCGCTTCTACATCGGGCCGTTCGGCATGCAACGGAGCGAGCGCCGCTTCCAGCGACTCGATCACCTGCTGGCTGATCACGGCCGCGCGGCGGCCAATCGCCTGCTGAAACAGGGCGTCTTTGCTGCCGAAGTGATAACGCGCGAGGCTCAGTTCCATGCCGCAGCCCTGCATGATGTCGCGAATCGACGTACCGAAGTAACCGTGCATCGCGAACAGCCTTTCGGCGGTATCGAGAATGCGCTCGGGCGTTGTGCTGCGAGCCGAAGCGTGCGGCTCCTTGATATCGGCCGCCGGGCTGCTGGCGGCTCGTGTATTCCTCGACGGCATAGTTTCCCTTTCATTGCGGGGCGCGAACCGGCCACGCGCCGGCGGCCCCTATACGCGAATGATAGAACGTTCTTGCACAATCGTGCAAAAGCGAACATAGTTCAACTATAGGTACTTTCGGCAAGGCTGGGTACCGGCAAACGAACGACTAATGGAGACTGGAACCATGGCTGGCGCGCTGCGACTTGAAGACTTCGACGATCCGACGTTCAACCCCTTTTTCGAGGATTCGCTCGCTTACGGAGCCGATGCCAACCCATATCCGCGCATTGCCGAGATGCGCGAAAAGGGCGCGGTGCAGGAGGGGGACTATCGTGTGCTGATGGGCGGTGCGGCAGATCTGACGATGTCCGATGTCGCGCACTACTGCGTATTCGGCTACGACGAGGTATCGCAGGTGCTGGGCGATCCGGCCACGTTCTCGAACAAGTCTTATGAGCGCAATATCGGCATCAGCTTCGGACGCAGCATTTCGACGATGGACGCGCCCGAGCACCCGCGCTACCGCCGCATCTTCCAGAAGGCGTTTTTGCCGCACACCGTAGCCGCCTGGGGCGATACGCTGGTCGATCCTGTCGTGAGCGAACTGATGTCGAAGTTCGTGGATCGCGGGCATGCGGATCTCGTCAACGAGTTCACGCTCCACTATCCATTCAATATCATCTACCGCCAGCTGGCGTTGCCGCCGCAAGACGTGAAGATCTTCCACAAACTGGCGATCGCACAGACCCTGGTCTCGATCGACGTGGCGCACGGCGTGGAGGCGTCGACGAAGCTGGGCGCCTATTTCGCGCAACTCGTCGAGGCGCGCCGCAGCAAGCCCGGCGACGATCTCGTCAGCGTGCTGGCCACCGCGGAAGTCGATGGCGAATTGCTGCCGGACGAGGTCGTTATTTCGTTCCTGCGCCAACTCGTGAATGCGGGCGGCGACACCACCTATCGCGCAACCAGCGTGTTGCTGCTCGCGCTGCTGCGCGATCCCGCGCAACTCGAAGCGGTGCGCAACGATCGAACGCTGGTCGCGCAGGCGATCGAAGAGGCCCTGCGCTGGGACGGCCCCGTGTTGATGCAGTCGCGCTTGGCGGCGCGTGACGTCACGCTCGGTGGTGTCGAGATTCCCGCGGGCGCATTTCTCGATGTGTTGGCGGGCAGCGCCAATCGCGATCCCAGCCGCTTCCCCGATCCGGACAAGTTCGACATCTATCGCAAACCGGCTCACCGGCATTTCGCGTTTGCGTACGGCCCTCACGTGTGCATTGGTCAACACCTCGCGCGCGTGGAGATGACGCGTGCGCTCAACGCGATTCTCGACCGCCTGCCCAATCTTCGCCTCGATCCGGACGCGCCGGCTCCGCAGATCAACGGCATCATGATGCGCGTTCCGCATTCGATTCCCGTCGTCTTCGGCTAACCAGAACAAAGCCGGCCTCAAGTGCTGTGCACGAGGCCGACCGACAAGGCAAGCGTCGCTGGGCAACTCGTGCGTTGAGTTGCCCAGCTCGCACGGACGGTGGAGAACGCATTGATGACGGAGTTTGACTATGTCGTGGTTGGCGCGGGCGCTGCGGGTTGCGTGCTCGCCAACCGTCTTTCGCAAAGCGGGCGCCATACGGTGCTGCTCATCGAAGCAGGACCCGAGGACCGCAGTCCCCTGATCCGGATGCCCAAGGGATTCGGAAAGCTGCTGGGCGATCCGGCTCACGCCTGGTTCATCCCCGTACAGCCCGACGACGGCAACGGGCACCGCAATGAAATCTGGCTTCGCGGCAAGATGCTCGGAGGTTCGAGCAGCATCAACGGCATGGTGTACATGCGCGGACATCCTGTGGACTACGACGGATGGAGCGAGCTGGGCGTGGAGGGCTGGAGCTGGCAGAACCTGGCGCCGTGCTTCAGGCAGATCGAGGATCACGCGCTCGGCGCCGACGAGCTGCGGGGTTCGGGCGGTCCACTGAAAGTCTCGCCATATGCGCAGCGCAACCGAATTGGCGACGCTGTTCTCGAGGCGTGCCGGTCGCTTGGCATTCGGCGCGTGGAGGACATCAACCGGCTCGATCACGAGGGCATGGCCTATCTGATCTACACGATACGCAACGGGCAGCGGCAAAGCTCGGCCGACGCATTTCTGAAACCCGCTCGTTCGCGCAAGAACCTCACGGTCGTCACTGCGACGCAGGCCGCGCGCATCGTGTTTGACGGTACGCGCGCAGCCGGCGTGCAATGCGAAAGCGCAGGGCAGCAGATCGCTTACCGCGCGCGCCGCGAAGTCGTGCTATCGGCTGGAGCGATCGAGTCGCCGCGGCTTTTACAGTTATCGGGCATTGGCGATCCCGATCATCTGCAGTCGCTTGGCATTCCGGTCGTGGCGGCAAGTCGGGGTGTTGGACTCAACATGCGCGAGCACTATCTGTATATGGTGCAGGCGCGCCTGCAGCATTGGCACGATTCGCAGAACCGGCAGTTCAGCGGCCTGCGTCTATGGCGCAACGCGATGCAGTATTTCCTGTTCCGCCGTGGGGTGATGTCGCTCGGCTCGTATCAGGTGGGTGGCTTCGTGAAGACCGCTCCCGATGCGAAGCGTCCGGACGTCCAACTGATGATGGCGCCGTACTCGATGGATTTCGGCGCCGCCAGCTATGCCTTCGAGACGTTCCCTGGCATGCAGCTCTTCAGCTATCCACTGCGTCCGCGCAGCGAGGGACATGTCAAGATTCAGTCCGCGGATAATCGCGTGCCGCCCGAAGTCGTCGCGAATTACCTTGCCGACCCGTACGACCAGCGGATGGCCGTCAACGCATTCCGGCTCATGCGCAACGTGCTGGCCGCTGAGCCGCTCGCGAGCCTGCTGGAAGGAGAGACGCGTCCAGGCCCTGCCGTTCAGACCGACGCTGAGATTCTCGACCTCTACCGCCGAGAGGGCCAGTCCGGCTATCACGCTTGTGGCACCTGCAAGATGGGCTCCGATCCGCTTGCCGTGCTCGACTCGCGGCTGCGCGTGCGGGGCGTTGAAGGCCTGCGCGTAATGGATCTCTCCGTGACCCCCACGATGATTTCCGGCAACACCAATGGCCCCATGATGGCAATGGCGTGGCGCGCCGCCGGCCTGATCCTTGAGGACGCACGATGAGCCGTCTTGAAGACTATGGCGGGCGCTTTATAAACATCGAATTCGAGCAACGCGATGGCGTTCTACAGGTGCGCCTGCACACGAATGGCGGGCCGTTCAAGCGTCGCATGGTCGACGAACTGGGCTACGGGCTCGCGCTTGAAGGGCTTGCCGGTGTTGCCGTGCAGTCTGGCAAGACATAGCCCGTCGAAGCGACATGTTCACGAATGGGAGACACGATATGAACCTCGCAGTGCAAGCATTATCCGAGCGAAATGCGCTTGTCCAGCAAGCGCTCGACCGCGCCACGCGGGAAGGTGGTGAGATCGGCGTGCAGGTGGCGGCCTATCTGAACGGCAAGCTCGTGATAGACGCATGGAGCGGCCTGGCCGATCCGTCCACTGGGCGCCCCGTTGACGGCGACACGCTCTTCAACGTCTATTCGGTGACGAAGGCGGTCGCGGCAACCGCGCTGCATATCCTGGCGGACCGCGGGCTCATCGAATACGATGCGCCGGTGACGCGCTATTGGCCAGAGTACGTTGCACACGGGAAGGATAGAACGACGGTGCGCGATGTCCTGACTCACCGCGCGTGCGTGCCGCAGATGCCGGAAGGCGTGACACCGGAACTGATGTGCGACTGGCAATGGATGACGCGCGCCATCGCGAACCTGGAACCACTCGCCGAGCCTGGTACGAAGACGCTTTACCTCTCGATGACGTTCGGCTGGATCGTTGGTGAGCTGGTGCGGCGCGCCGATCCGAAGAAACGCTCACTGGGCCGTTTTGTCCAGGAAGAGATTGCGAATCCGCTCGATATCGCCGATTTGTGGATTGGCATTCCTGACGAAGTGGAACCTCGCATCGCACGTCTCACCGATGCGATGGTGCCGGTACCTGCGGAATACCTGCCGCCCCTGTTTCTGCGCTCGATGCCGCAACAGGTCGCATTGACGCCACAGGTGTTCGAGCGCCCGGACGTGCGGCGCGCGGAAGTGGCGGGTGTTGGCGGCATCTTCAATGCGCGTAGTGAAGCGCGTTTCTGGGCGATGCTGGCATGCGGCGGCGAGTTGGACGGCGTGAGGATACTCTCGAAGGAACTCGTGGCCACGCTCAATACGCCGCGCGCCAACAGCGAAGAGCCGGACCCAGTGATGTTCGGCTTTCCGATCCCGATCACGATCGGTGGCTTCTGGTTTGGCGGCAACCATCCGCCGGTTACGGCGGCACGTTCGCCGCGCGCGTTGTGCCATCCTGGCCAGGGCAATTCGATCGGCTGGGCAGACCCGGATACGGGGCTCGCGGTGGCAATCTGCCATAACAAGCTGTTCAACCCGACCACGCCGGAAGAAGACCCACTTCTTCCGATCGCCGTTGCGATTCGCGACGCGCTGGATCTGGAGTGATCGCCGAAATGGTCACGGATATCGCGCATTTGCAGCAATGGTCAGGTCGCACGGAGCAAGTGGAGGACCAGGTCACCCTCACGCCGATGGCGGCGCTCAGCGCCATGCTTGACCGCGACGACCCACCCGCAGCACCTGGCGATGACCTGCCGCCGTTGTGGCATTGGCTTTATTTTCTGCCGGTTCATCGTCAGTCGATGGTTGGGTCGGACGGCCATCCGAAGCGTGGAGGTTTTCTCCCGCCTGTCGACTTGCCTCGTCGCATGTGGGCGGGCAGCCAACTCGAGTTTCTGCGGCCGCTGAAGGCCGGCAGCGCGATCACGCGTCTATCGCGCATCGAGAGCGTTGCGCATAAGCAGGGGCGTACCGGTGATCTCGTGTTCGTCAAGGTCAAGCACGAGGTCAGTGACGCGGTCGGCCTCTCGATCGTCGAACGCCAGGATATCGTGTATCGCGACCATCCCGCTGCAAGCGAAAGGCCGGCCGCGTCACAGGCCGCGCCCGCAGACGCTCAATGGGCACGCGAGGTCATTCCCGATCCCGTGCTGCTGTTTCGATATTCGGCGCTTACCATGAACGGTCATCGCATTCACTACGATCGGCCATATGCGAGCGGCGAAGAGGGGTATGAGGGGCTCGTCGTGCACGGTCCGCTGCTTGCCACGCTACTCATGGACTCGCTGAGATCCGAATTTCCGGGTGCTCGGGTGGGATCGTTTTCGTTCCGCGCGATCAAGCCCGTTCTGGACACGTCACCTTTCTATGTCTGCGGGAAGCGGGATGAATCGGACCCGGGCAAGGTGATTTTGTGGATTTCGGGCAGCGACCGATCGTTGCGCATGGAAGCATCGGCCATGCTCGCCTGATTTGTTGAATCCGGTCTGCCAACATGTTTGATCGCAGGCGGCCCGGGCTCTGAACTGGAGAATTATGCGTTCGTTTCTTTTTGTGCCGGGAAGCAAGCCCGAGCGATTCGCCAAGGCGCTCGCGGCAGGCGCCGATGCGGTGATCGTGGACCTTGAAGATGCCGTGGCGGACGCGGAAAAAGCATCCGCGCGCGCTCATGTCGCCGATGCGGCGCGAACATTTTTGGCCTCACCAGTTCGCGTGCTATTGCGCGTCAACGGTGCTGGAACGCAGTGGTTCGAGGAGGACCTCTCACTTGCGGCGTCCGAGGGTATCGACGGCATCGTGTTGCCCAAGGCGGAGAATTCGGCGGCGTTGACTGCCGTCGCAGCCGCGACGGCGAAGCCCGTCTGGCCGATCATCGAATCCGCCGTGGGCGTCTGGAACGCGCTGGATGTGGCGCGTATGCGCGGTGTCGAGCGCCTCATTTTCGGCTCCGTGGATTTCGAGCTCGATCTGGATTGCGACGGTTCATGGGACGCGTTGCTGCACGCGCGTTCGCGCATCGTGCTGGCCTCGCGTGTAGCCGGAATTCAGTCTCCGGTGGATGGCGTAACCGTGGCGATCGATGACCAGCAGCAGCTCACGGATGACTCGTCGAAGGCGCGATCGCTGGGTTTCGGCGGCAAGCTGTGCATTCATCCGCGCCAGGTTGAAGCGGTCAATGCGGCGTTCAGCCCGAGCGCAGTCGAAATTGCCAAGGCGCGGCGAATCGTCGAGGCGTATGAGCGCGCTGAAGGCGGGGCCGTGTCCGTGGATGGAAGGATGGTGGACTTGCCGGTCTTGCTCAAGGCAAGACGTATCGTCGGTTTGACTGAAAGCGTGCGCGGTTCAGTCGAAGGGTAAGAGGTGCGGCGGGGCGACCGCTGCACCGCCCGCGCCGCCACCGCATGATGTGGCGCGGGCGTGGTCCGACTTTGCTTACACCGGATCCCACGGCGTGAGCGTCATGGAAGGCACGTTCGGGAAGAAGCTCGATTCGAACGCCGGCATGACCTGCTCGGCAATCGCTTCGGGCGTCCAGCCGCCGTCGCGATGCAGCGAGCGGATCATGCGGATCTGGTTGAAGAAATAGATTTCGTTGGCGCGCACACCGAAGATCTGACCCGAAACCTTGGCGGCCTGGTCGGAGGCGAGGTACACGGCGAGCGGCGCGACCTTGCGCGATTCCATGCGCTTGAGAATCTCGACGCGCGCCTTTTGTTCGGGCGTTTCCGAGGGAATCGAGGCCGTCATCGCGGTCCATGCCCACGGCGCGATGCAGTTAGAGCGCACGTTGAATTTGGCCATGTCGAGGGCGATCGACTTCGACAGACCGACGACACCCATCTTGGCGGCCGAGTAGTTGGCTTGCCCGATATTGCCGATCAGACCCGACGTGGAGGTCATATGAACGAAGCTGCCGCCGTTTTGCGCCTTGAAATGCGGAGCCGCAGCACGCGCCACGAAAAACGACCCGTTCAGGTGGACGTCGACTACGGCCTTCCACTCGTCGAGGCTCATGTTGAAGAACATGCGGTCACGTACGATGCCGGCGTTGTTGACCACACAGTCGATGCGGCCGAACGTGTCCAGCGCGGCCTGCACGATCTTCTGCGCCGAATCCCATTCGGCGACGCTGTCCGTCGAGGCAACCGCTTGTCCGCCGGCCTCCTTGATCTCCGCGACAACGCGCTGTGCGGCGAATTCGCCGGTTTCGGCGTTGCGACCGAGGTCGTTGACGACGACCTTGGCGCCGTTCGCCGCGAATTGCAGCGCGAAATCGCGCCCGATGCCGGCACCCGCACCCGTTACCACTACCACCTTGTCCTTGACGAAATCGCTCACTCTTGTCTCCGTTCGATACAGGCGTTGATGTAGAAAAGCTCGCCTCGGTATAATATCAAAACTGAACGACGTTGCATAATATGAACGCTATCACGTTGACGCAGAGTGCGGCGATTCATCCATTCGAAGACGACGAAATGAAAGGAGACGCAAGATGAATCATACGAAAGGCTGGAATGTGCCGGACCATGTTCCGCAAGAACTCGTGGTCGATTTCGACTATATGAACCCGCCTGGCGCACAAGACGATGTTCATCTGGCATGGAAGTCGCTGCACGCGGGGCCCGACATCGTATGGTCCCCTTACTATGGCGGCCACTGGATCGCCACGCGAGGCGAAGATATCGAGGCGATGCAGAAGGACCATACGCGCTTCTCGCATCAAAGCGTCAACATTCCGCCGCTCAACGAGTCGCGGCTCGTGCCGCTCGAACTCGACCCGCCTGAGCACACTGCGTACCGCAACCTGATCACGCCGGCCTTTCTTCCGCAGGCAATCGCATCGCTCGAGAGCGACGTACGCAGCCTCGCAATCGAGTTGATCGAAAAGATCGCGCCGCGAGGCGAATGCGAGTTCGTTTCGGAGTTCTCGAAGATCCTGCCGATCGTGATTTTTCTGCGTCTCGCGGATCTTCCGTTGAGCGATCGCGAGCAGTTGCTCGAATGGGCGGAGTGGGCCGTACGCGGCAATCTCGAAGAGCGCATCGAATCCCAGCACCGCCTCGGCGGCTATATCGCCTCCTGGGTGGAAAAGCGCAAGGCGGAGGCGGGCGGCGATCTGGTGAGCCTGATCGTCAACGCGCAGATCGATGGCAAGCCGATCAGCCCCGAGCGCATGTTCGGCATGTTCATCGTCGTGCTGTTCGGCGGACTGGATACCGTCGCCTCGATGATGGGTTTCATCGCACGTTTTCTCGCCGAGAATCCGGCGCACCGGCAGCAGCTCATCGAGAATCCGGAACTGATGGTGTCGTCGGTCGACGAATTGATCCGGCGCTTTGGCGTGGCGAATACCGCGCGGCTCATTACTCAGGACATGGAATACAAAGGCATCCAGTTCAAAAAGGGTGACCAGATCCAGTTGCCGAACTCTCTGTTCGGTCTCGACGACCGCAAGTTCGGCAACCCGCTTGCCGTCGACCTTACGCGCAAGCCGGTGATGCACGCGGCTTTCGGCAACGGGCCGCATCGCTGCCCGGGCTCGTTTCTCGCGCGCACGGAGATCAAGGTGTTCCTGCAGGAATGGCTCAAACGCATTCCCGATTTCCGCATTCGCGAGAACGACAAGCCACGGTGCGGCTCGGGCTCCGTCAACGGCATGCTCTATCTGCCGCTCGCCTGGGACGTAGCGCCCTGAAACAACCCCACCTCAACGACTCATAGAGCGATCATGAAAAAGTGGCAATGCATTTTTTGCGGGTTTTACTACGACGAAGCAGCGGGACTTCCGGCGGAGGGCGTCGCGCCCGGCACCCGCTGGGAAGACATCCCGGATGATTGGGCATGCCCCGAGTGCGGCGCGACCAAGGCCGACTTCGTGATGGTCGAGGTGGAGGCCTGAGGGTTTGGGCACGTGCACGGCGCCAGGCCGTGCGCTTCGTCACCCAGAGTCAAGCGCGCTCGAATACGGCGGCGATACCCTGGCCACCGCCGATGCACATGGTCTCGAGCGCATAACGCCCCTTTCGGCGCGTCAGTTCGTGCAAGAGCGTTGTCATGATCCGTACGCCCGTTGCGCCAATCGGGTGGCCGAGCGAGATGCCGGAGCCGTTCACGTTGAGCCGGTCGGTATCGTGCCAGTTCCAGCCTTTGAGGACTGCCAGCACCTGGCATGCGAACGCTTCGTTCACTTCGACGAGATCCATCTGATCGAGCGAGAGGCCGGTGCGCGCCATGAGCTTCTGGACCGCAGGCACGGGTCCGATGCCCATGCGTGACGGCTCGCAGCCGGCGGCGGCCCAGCCCGTCAGCCAGGCGATGGGTTCGAGGCCGAGTGCTTCGAGGCGGTCTTCCGCGACGACGAGGCAAGCGGCTGCGGCGTCGTTCTGCTGGCTGGAGTTGCCTGCGGTAACCGTGCCGCCCGGCATCAACGCGCGAAGCTTGCCGAGACTTTCCATGCTGGCGTCCGCACGGAATCCTTCGTCCTTGGAGAAGAGGAGCGGTTCGCCCTTCTTCTGGGGAACGCTGACCGCAACGACTTCTTCGGCCATGCGGCCCGACTCCCACGCCGCCGCCGCGCGCTGATGGCTGCGCAACGCGAATTCGTCGGCGGCCTCGCGGCTGATGCCGTAGTCGGTGGCGAGATTTTCCGCCGTCTCGATCATGCCGGAGATATAGCCGAAGCGAGATTCGGGCTGCGAGCGCTCGCGGCCGCGTGCGAGACGGTCGTGAAACTGGACGGAGCCCGAACGGGCGCCCCAGCGCATGTCCGTGCTGTAGTACTCGATGTTGCTCATGCTTTCCACGCCGCCGGCCAGCACCACCTCGGCGGCGCCGGTCTGCACCATCATCGCTGCGGTGGCGAGCGCCTGCAGGCCGCCGCCGCAGCGGCGGTCCAGTTGCATGCCCGGCACTTCCACGGGCAGGCCCGCCTGCAGCGCGATCCAGCGGCCCACGCAGGGCGTTTCGCTGTTCGCATACGATTGTGCGAACACGACGTCGTCGATGCGAGCGGGATCGAGGCCCGCTCGCCGGATCGTTTCGTTCGCAACGAGTGCGCCGAGTTCTTCGACGGAGACGCCGCGCAGGCTACCGCCAAAGGTGCCGACGGGCGTTCGTACGGGGGAGACAATGGCTGCGCGTTTCATGGAAATTTCCTTGCAGGGTTTCGAGGTTCTGATTCAGGCGACGAGCGTCGCATTACCGGAGCGATTGGACGGCCGGGCGCCCGCCATCTGATCGAGCGCGCCACGATGGTCCGGATGCGCGATTGTCAGCATGCACTCGCGCCGTTGGCGCAACGTCAGTCCGCGCAGGTCGGCTACGCCATATTCCGTCACGACGATGCCCGCGTCGCTGCGCGGCGTGCTGACCGGGCCGTTCAACGACGCGACAATGCGCGAGGCGCCTTTACCCGCCGTGGAGGGCAGTGCGATGACGGGAACGCCGCCACGGGAGCGCCGCGCGCCGCGCAGGAAGTCCAGTGCGCCGCCCACCGCTCCCACGTATACTCCCCCGGCAATTTCGGCGTTGATCTGCCCGCTCAGATCGACTTCGACCGCCGAGTTGATGGCGACGAAGCGATCGATGCTCGCGAGCACGTGCGGGTCGTGCGTGTAGCGGGTCGAACGAAACTCGATGGCGTCGTTGCGGTGCGCGAACTCGTGAATGCGACGGCCGCCCATCATCACGCCGGCAATGGTCTTGCCCATGTCGATGGTCTTGCGCGCATTGTTGATCACGCCGCTTTGCATGAGATCGGCGACTTGGTCTCCGATCGTGCCGGAATGAATGCCGAGGTCTCGACGATCGGTGAGGCACGCAAGGATCGCCTCTGGAATCGCGCCGAGACCGAGTTGAATCGTGGCGCCGTCTTCGATCAAACTTGCCGTGTACTGTGCGATCGCCAGATCCGTTGCGCTTGCTGCGCTGGGCGAACTTTCGGGCAAAACGCGTGACGTCGGCAGGATGAAGTCGATCTCGTCGTCGCGGAGGTAGCGCTCGCCGTATGTCCAGGGCGCCTGCTCATTCACTTCCGCAACGACGACGCGCGCGTGCTTCAGTGCCGGAATCAGATACTCATGCGCAATGGACAGGCTATAGCGACCCTGCAAATCGGGCGGCGCCAACTGCAGCAGCAAGACGTCGATGGGAAACTGGCCCGACTCCATCATCTGTGGAAACTGCGAGTAGTGGCACGGAAGAATATCGAGTGCGCCAGCCTTGGCCAAAGCGCGGTTGGCGCCTGTGCCACAGTACGAAACGAAATCGATGCAGTCCGCGTGCTCCGGGCGGCAGGTGTCGAAACTGCTGGCGCCCAAAAAAATCCGAAATGCGCCAATGCTGTGCCGTTGCTCTAGCAACTTTCTCGTGAGCGGGAGGGGCTCCGCGTTCGATTGACCCCACGCAACGGTATCTCCAGAACGAACGACGGATGCGAAGTCGACGGAGTCCGCCTCTAGCAGTAAGGGCATGATGTTGTTCGCGTCAGTGCGTAGTTTGAGTCATTTGCGCAACGGCATGGGTCTCGTCGTACTGCCCACGCACGGCGCCCGAAGCGATGAGTTCCGCGATCCGCTCTTCGCTGTATCCGATGCTGCGCAGTACGTCTTCCGTATGCTGGCCAAGGCGCGGAACGGCGAGCGGCGGCGCTGCAGGCTCCGTGCGGAAATGAATCGGGCTTGCAACGTGTTTGCGTCCGGACGGATCGCTTTGAATCATCGCGCGCTCATGCGCATGTGGATGGTCGAGCGCTTCGGCGAGCGAGAGCACAGGCGCGACGCTGATGTTTCGGCCCTCGAACCAGTCGAGCCATTCATCGAGCGTGCGGGTCAGGAAGGTACGCGTCAGGAATGCGCACACCCGCGTCTGAGCTTCGCCGGCCGGACCGATGGCGTCGCCGACCAGGTCAGGGCGGCCGAGTGGCGTAAGCAGGTTAGTGGCAAAGCTGCGCTCCCGGCCGCCGAGGCAGAGCCATTTCGAATCGGCAGTCTCATAGCTGCTGAGCAGTGCGAGTCCGCTGTCGTCATCCGGCGTCTCCTCGGATGAAACGTCCGGCGTGTTGAGCAAGCGGCCACTCAGATAAGGCTGTGCAGTGAGCGCCGCATCGAAGAGCGAGATGTCGATGTAGTCGCCGAGCCCCGTTTCCCGCGCGCGCAGTAGTGCCATCAACACAGCGGACAACGCCGTCAACGAACCGGCAAGCGCGGCGAGCGACGGCCCTGTGGTAACGGGCATCCCGCGGCTGTCGCGCGGCAGCGTTCCCGCAAGCGCTTGAATCACCGGATCATGAGCGGGCAGTTGAGAGAGCGGGCCATTCTGTCCAAATGCGGTCATCGCGCAATAAACGAGTCGCGGGTTCGTCCGGCTCACCGTGTCGTAGTCGATGCCAAGGCGGGCGGCCACCCCCGGCCGTGACGATTCGATCACCACGTCGGCCTCGTTCATCAGCTTGAGCGCCGCCTCGCGTCCATCGGGATGCTTCAGGTCGAGGGCGATGCTGCGCTTGCCGCGGTTGATCGCGGCGAAGAACGCGCCATCCGTGCCCGGTGCGCCGCGTGTGGGGTCACCGGTGACCGGTTCGATCTTGATGACGTGCGCGCCGTGTTCCGCGAGGTTGCCGGCGAGGAACGGACCCGGCATGAACTGTGACAGATCCACCACGCGAAGACCGGTCAGTTTCATGCGAGAGCGGCTCCGAAGCCGAGCTGGCGTTGCGCGATCGCGGCAGCTTCCTTCACGATGCGTCCGATCAGTTCCGCACAGGTAGGCAGGTCGTGGATGAGACCGGTCACGATCCCGGCGGGGAACGCGCCGCCTTCGACTTCTCCCGTGACGAATGCGTCCATCCAACGCTTAGCTCCGGTCAGCGCGTAGAGGTCGGCATGCGTCACCTGCCCGCTGCGCTCCAGTTCGAGCGCGGCGAGGCTCACGCTATTCTTGATCACACGGCTTGAATCGCCGAGCGAGCGGCCGACCACCAGCGTATCGCGCTCGGTCGCTTCCAGCAGACGTTGCTTGATCGCCGGGTGTACCTGCGATTCTTGCGTGAGCATAAAGCGCGTGCCCATATTGATGCCTTCCGCGCCGAGCGCCAGAGCCGCCATCAGACCGCGCCCATCGGCGAAGCCACCGGAGGCGAGAATCGGCACCTTCAGCTTGTCGGCGGCGGCGGGAATCAGGATCAGTCCCGGGATATCGTCTTCGCCCGGGTGCCCCGCGCATTCGAACCCGTCGATGCTGACGGCGTCCGCGCCGAGCGATTCGGCCTTCACCGCGTGGCGGACCGTGACGCACTTGTGGACGACCTTGACGCCGCGCGCCTTGAATTCGGCGATGTATTTCGCGGGATTGCTGCCTGCCGTTTCCACGACCTGCACACCCTGCGAAACGATCGTGCGCACATACGCGTCATAGTCGAGGCCGACATTTGCGCCGAGAACGGTCAGGTTCACACCGAACGGTTTGTCCGTGAGCGAACGCACTTTGTCGATTTCACGCGCGAGCGCGTCGGCGCTTGCATGCGTATGCGCGGAGAGGAAGCCAAGACCGCCCGCGTTGCCTACGGCCGCTGCCAGTTCGGCGCGCGCCACCCAGCGCATGCCGCCTTGAATGATAGGGTATTGAATGCCGAGTAATTCAGTAATGCGATTGACGTAGGGTTTCATCGCGTGCCCGTAGTTTGGGTAGGAAGTGTGTGCCAGAGGGGCGCTGGACGCGCGGCCTGGCGTGCTCAGTTCGCCACGGCAGAAGTGGCCTTTTTTCTCAGTGATTCAACAATCGCGGAACTGCGGCTTGCGTTTTTCGGCGAAGGCTGCCATCCCTTCCTTGCGGTCTTCGGTGGCGAAAGTCGAATACGCCATGCGCCGCTCGAACAGGATGCCTTCGGCGAGGCTCGATTCGTAGGCACGGTTGACGCACTCTTTCGCCATCGCCACGACCGGTTGCGAGAATCGCGCGATTTCGTCGGCTGTTTTCAGCGCTTCGCCGACGAGCGTATCGACGGGAACGATGCGGCTCACGAGCCCGCATCGTTCGGCTTCGACAGCGTCCATCTTGCGGCCGGTGAGGATCATCTCCATCGCCTTCGATTTGCCGAGCACGCGCGTGAGGCGCTGCGTGCCGCCAGCGCCGGGAATGGTTGCGAGCGTGATTTCGGGCAGGGCGAAACGCGCGTTGTCGGCGGCCAGAATGAAGTCGCACATCATGGCCAGCTCGCAGCCTCCGCCCAGCGCAAGACCGGCGACGGCGGCGATGACCGGTTTGCGGCAACGCGAGGTGCGCTCCCAGTTCGACGTGATGAACTGATTCTTGTAGACGTCCATGTACGTCCATTCGCCCATCATCTTGATGTCGGCTCCGGCGGCGAACGCCTTTTCACTGCCGGCGAGCACGATCGCGCCAATGGCCGGATCGGCTTCGAGGCCGTCGAGTGCGGCCGTCAGCTCGTCCATCAGCTGGTTGTTCAGCGCGTTATAGGCTTGCGGACGGTTCAGCTTGATCAAGCCGGTCTTGCCGTGAATTTCGACGATGATCGTCTCATAGGCCATGGTCTTTCCTTGCGGGAATCAGGGTGAACACTTAAGCCAGCATCGGTATCTGCTCGGCCATAGTTGCGTTGGCTGTGGCGCCCCATTCAGACTGCGTCGGGTCGTGCCGCGCGTTGCCAAATTTGTGAACGACGTTTATGATTCTGAATGTGTGACCCGGCTTTGTCAATTGAGCCCATGGTCGGATTTGCTAACGGAAAACACCGCGAGGAGACAGTGCATGACGACTCGTCACGAGGACGGACAGATTCGCGTTGAACAACGCGGGAACCTGCTTTTGATAGGGATCGACCGGCCGGAAAAGCGCAACGGCTTTACGCCGAAGATGTTCAAGGAACTGGCCGCCGCTTACACGCGGCTCGAGAACAGCAGCGATCTGTTCTGCGGTCTGGTCTATGCCGAAGGCGACCACTTTACGGCGGGGCTCGACATGCCGAAGATCGCGCCGTTGCGCCGTGAGGGCAAACCCTTGCTTCCGGAGGGCGAGGTCGATCCGTTCAACTTGCGCGCGCCGCTGCGCACAAAGCCGGTCGTCATCGCTCTCAAAGGCATCTGCTTTACGGTCGCGGTCGAATTGATGCTGGCATCGGAAGTGGCCGTGGCCGCCGATAACTGCCGTTTCTCCCAGCTTGAAGTGAAGCGGGGGATCATGGCAGGTTGTGGTGCGACGTTCCGGATGGTCCAGCGTGCCGGCTGGGGCAACGCGATGAAGGTGCTGCTCACCGGCGACGAGTTCACCGCAGAGGAGGCGCGCCACATGAACTTCGTGCAGGACGTTGTGCCGGCGGGCCAGGAGTTCGACCGGGCGCTCGCTATCGCGGAGCGAATCGCCGCGCAGGCGCCGCTCGCCGTTCAGGCCACGATGCAGAACGCGCGCGTCTCACTGGGGCAAGGCTGGCAGGATGCCTACGCGACGATTCAGTCGACCCAGCAGTTTCTCTACAACACGGAAGACGCAAAGGAAGGCGTTCAGTCCTTCGTCGAAAAACGCACGGCGAAGTTCGTCGGACGCTGATGCATGGCTTACGGCGCGGCCGGCATGAATTCAAGAGGACAGTTTGATATGACAAAAGGCGCGTTGACGGGGGTTCGCGTACTCGACCTGAGCCGCATTCTCGCGGGGCCCTGGGGGGCTCAGATGCTGGCGGATCTCGGCGCGGAGGTCATCAAGGTAGAGCGTCCGGGCAAAGGGGACGATTCGCGGCAGTTCGGCCCTCCGTTTCTCATGGATCGGGAGGGCAAGGTCACGCGCGAGTCGACGTTCTTTATCAGCGCGAACCGCGGCAAGAAGTCGATCACATGCGATATTTCGACGCCCGACGGCCAGGCGCTGATCCGCTCGCTGGCGGCGCAGTGCGACGTATTGCTCGAGAACTATAAGGTCGGCGACCTCAAGCGCTATGGGCTCGACTATGAGAGCCTCAAGCTCGTCAATCCACGCCTGATCTACTGCTCGATAACGGGGTTCGGACAAACCGGACCGTACAGTCCGCGCCCCGGATACGATTCGATTTTCCAGGCGATGGGCGGTCTAATGAGCGTCACGGGTAACGGCGACGACGTGCCGGGCGGCGGACCGATGAAAACCGGGCCCAGTCTCGCGGACATCCTTTGTGGCCAGTACGCGGCGTCCGCGATCATCGCCGCGCTCTATCATCGCGACGCGGCGCAAGGCGGCAGCGGGGAGGGGCAGTACATCGACCTGGCGCTGCTGGACGCGATGATCGCCGCCACATCGCACTATGCAAGCCAGTACCTCGTTTCAGGTCAGGTTCCGAGCCGGCGCGGTACAGAGGGGAACGGCGGCATGCCGTCGCGCATGTTCCGCTGTGCCGATCGCGACATCATGATCGTGGCGGGCAACAACGAACAATACGCGCGGATGTGTCAGGTCCTCGGGCATCCTGAACTCGCCGGCGACCCGCGATTCAGCGAGATTGCACTGCGAGTGAAGAATCGTCGCGCGCTTGGCGAAGTGTTCGAGCCGCTGATCGCCGAATGGCAAAGCGATGAACTGCTGGCGGCTCTCGACGCCGCTGGGGTGCCGGCGGGGCCGATCAACAATCTGGAGCAAGTGTTCGCCGATCCGCATGTGCAGGCGCGCGCGATGTGTGTTGAAGTCGCGCATCCGCTCACCGACGAGGCGGTTCGTATGGTCGCCAATCCGGTGAAGATGTCGGGCACGCCTATCGATTCGTACGGAGCGCCGCCGATGCTCGGTCAGCATACGGACGCGGTGCTTCGCGATGTGCTGGACATGTCGCAATCGGAAATCGATATCCTGCGCGAAAAGAAAGTGCTGTAGAAAGCGAGAATCTTGCGAAGCGCAGCCCTTCGGGGCTCGCTTTTTCATGGTTTTCCGAGTCGGGTTCGGCTGACGATGCCGCGTTCATGCTCGGCAATGCGGAAAGCGTCGTGATCGTGCCGGGCTACGGCCTCGCGGTGGCGCGCGCGCAGCATGCGCTGAAGGAGCTTACCGACAAGCTCGTGGAGAAGGGCGTGGACGTGCGCTACGCGATCCACCCGGTGGCGGGCCGCATGCCGGGCCACATGAACGTGCTGCTCGCGGAAGCCGAGGTGCCCTACGACATGGTGTTCGAGATGGAGGACATCAACAACGAGTTCGGCCAGACCGATGTCGTGCTCGTGCTCGGTGCGAACGACGTGGTGAATCCGGC